>CAZWPO010000007.1:0-126097 GCA_964635975.1 uncultured Syntrophomonas sp. | reverse complement strand
TGTTTTAAAAAGCAGGGCTCTTTTCGATTTTTATGACAAACAGGGGGACGGTTCTCTTGTTTGTTCCCTCATTTATGGTTTATGAGACAAACAGGAGAACCGTCCCCCTGTTTGTTCGTCAAGACGCTACCGGTAAAAAGCTCTAAGGACGCTCATGTTCTCAAAATATCTCTTTCTCGCATAAATATGTATAGTTCAGATACACAAAAAATGTCTTTTGAGCTAATTACATTGAGGAAGTGATACGTTATGATATCGACGATAGGCTGGGAATGGAGAAATCCCCTGCCCCAGGGCAATGTTTTGCGAGCAGTTACTCATGGGGAAGATAAATATGTGGCTGCAGGGGAGTATGGAACGATTCTAAGTTCTGAAGACGGAATTAACTGGACCCAAAGGGAGAGCTTCAAGAGTGAATACCTTTCCGGGGCAGGATTTGGAAATGGCTTATTCTTAGTTGTAGGGAGCTCAGGCACAATTATGATTTCCCAGGACGTAGAAAATTGGACTTCTATTCAATCCGGTACCTCTAACTGGATTGATGATGTTACTTATGGGAATGGCTTATTTGTGGCGGTCGGTCAGTTCGGTATAATCTTGGTTTCCCAGGATGGGGAGAACTGGTCTGGCAGCAGTGTAGATGTATTCTGGCTTACTGGGGTATCTTATGGCAACGGGATATTTGTAGCAGTGGGAACCAACGGGTCTATATTCACCTCCACCGATGGTGTTGCATGGAACAGCAAAGGATCCTTTACCCAGTTTCCATTGAACAGCGTTGCTTATGGAGAAAATCTGTTTGTGGCAGCCGGGGGCGGAGGAATTATCCTTACTTCTAGTGATGGTGAGATTTGGGCTCTTTCGAACTCTAATACAACTGCTTACCTGGAAGAGATCACTTTCGGAAATGGGCTTTATTTGGCAGTTGGAAGTGATTTTGATTTGAATACCGGAGTGATAATCACATCCACAAATGGCTTGCAATGGGATGCCGTTCTATCAGATGATTACAGGCTTTTATTAGGTGTCACAGGCAGTCCGGGACTTTTTGCGGCAGTCGGGCTTGGGGGATTTATTCTGACCTCAAATGATGGAAGCCAGTGGACGGAAAGGAGCTCAGGTTTTTATAATGACTTATTCGCCATTAGCTACGGGGCTAACATTTTTGTGGCAGTAGGAACCGATGGAACCATTGCATCTTCATCCAATGGTGATGACTGGACGAAGCAGGAGCAAGTCGGCAATGAAATCCTCCAGGATGTTGTCTACGCATCAAGCAGTTTCTTAGCTGTGGGGAATGGCGGAACCATTGCTGTTTCTCCAGACGGCACAAACTGGGTAATTAGACCGATAGAACCAAGTAATAATTTGAATGGGGTCGCCTATGGTGCTGGCAGGTTTGCGATAGTGGGAGAGAAGGGGATAATATTGACGTCTACAGAACAAAAAAGCTGGGATTTACAGTCTTCGGGCACCTTTGCGGACCTCTTTGGAGTGGCTTATGGTGATGGTATTTTTATTGCAGTTGGAAATAATAAAACTATTCTCAGTTCATCCGATGGTGGTGAAACATGGAATGCTGAAATCAGTGGGCCTGGTTTAGACTCCATTGCGTCAGTTGCCTACGGACAGGGAACTTTTGTTGCAGTAGGTGATTTCGGTCTGATTCTTACTTCAAGCGACGGCAAAACCTGGGTAGATAATTCCATTGACGAGGGGCCCTTTTGGCAGGGAGTCCGATACTGTCTGAATACTTTTGTCGCAGTTGGCCCGCCCGGAAAGGTGGCTTTGTCTGATGATGGTGCAGAATGGGTGGTTCACGATACTGTCACTGGCCATTTCTTGAATGACGTGAACTGTATTGGTAGCAGCTATATTTTAGTCGGAGATTTTGGGACTATACTTCAATCAATTTAATTTTAAGGACTTGGAGAACGGGATTAGGTTTACACCCAATCCCGTTCTCTTTTTCAATCAATTTCAAAAATATATGAAAACGGAGTTATAAAAGGAAAACATCGGAATACCAGTGCCGAAGTTTATGCGAATAGTGGTAACATAGGTATAAACTAAGAATTAAAAAGAGGGGATATAATGCTGGAATTACCTGAAGCTTTATCCATAGCAGGTCAAATTCGCAAGGAGCTGTCTGGAAAGAAAATCACCAAAGTGATCACTGGCCATACACCCCATAAGTTGGCCTGGTTTTACGGGGATCCAGAAGGATTTGAAGGCCTTTTGCAGGGAAAGACAATCGATGGTGCCGTGGGATATGGAGGACTGGTAGAAATTGAGGCTGGTACGGTCAAGATGCTTTTTGGGGATGGGGTGAATCTGCGCTACCATCAAAAGGGCGAACCTCGCACCAAGAAACACCAGATGCTGATCGAATTTGAGGATGATACCGCACTTTCTGCGTCGGTTCAGATGTATGGAGGGTTAGGTGCTTTCCTTGACGGAAACCTTGATAATCCCTACTATCTAGTAGCCCGGGAAAAACCTTCACCATTAACGGAAAGCTTTGATGATAAATATTTTGCTGATATGATTTCAGCCCCGGAAGCGCAAAAACTCAGCGCCAAAGCCTTTTTAGCCACTGAACAGCGTATTCCGGGATTGGGCAACGGGGTCTTACAGGATATTCTCTATCACTCCGGTATTCATCCCAAAAGAAAAATAGATTCGCTGACAGAAAATGAAAGAGCCAGACTTTTTAAATCAATAAAGACCGTTCTGTCCCAAATGGCTGGCCAGGGAGGAAGAGATACCGAAAAAGACCTGTACGGGCGTCCGGGGGGATATCAAACCAGCTTGAGCAAAAATACCGTTGGCCAAGCCTGCACAAGGTGTAAAGGCACCATTAAAAAAGAAAGCTATCTGGGGGGCAGCATTTATTATTGCGATGGCTGCCAAAGACAATAGTAGTATGGTGCTAAAGAGATGTATTTCAGACTAATCCTAGAAGCTTAGCAGCGTTTTCTCCCAGTATTTTTGAAATGGCCTCTTGAGACATATTTAGAGTTCTAATAATTTCGATGTTCTTTTGGGGGACTACACTGGGCCAGTCACTGCCGAAAATAAACTTATGGGCAAACCGGGGCATATCCGGGAAGTTCTCTAAAAGATTCTTAGGTGGGAGACCTGAAATATCTATATATATATTCCTGTGAAGGCGCACCATGGCGAGCGCCTCATTGTACCATGGTCCACGTCCGCCGTGTGCCATAATGATTTTAAGGTCTGGAAAATCTACAGCTACATCATCAAAAAAAAGTGGATTACCATATTTTATACGGGAGTTTGCAAAAACTGAAGAGCCGGTATGGAATAAAACGGGTATGCCAAGTCTTTGGGCAGCAGCATATAAAGGGTACATAAAACTGTCATTGGGATAGAAATAGTTGTAGGTTGGATAAAGCTTAAGTCCCTTAAATCCATGATTTATGCATAGATCCTCTAATGTTTTGCTCATTTCTGGGTGCAGATACGGATTTAGTGAGCAAAAAGGAATTAATCTAGGATTATCCTGGCAAAAAGCTTCTACCGCTTCATTTGTACAAATACCGGTTGTTAGAGGCGCATATTCTGACAAAATGATGGAATAATCCACTCCGTTTTGATCCATCAATTGCACAAAGCTATCATGTCTACTGTATTTTTCGGAAAAACTAAGGTATTCTTCTTGCGATGAAAAAGCACTTGCAGCGAATTCCAACGCGCTTTCGGTAATGGCCTGGTAGCTGGTATGATGAACATGAAAATCAACCACAAAACTTTTCATATTTGTCTACTCCCACGATCTAAAAATTTAGCCCTCAAATTCTATCCCTAATCCAATTATAGCGCAGCAAGAGGTCTAGTATGAAACAGGGTAATCAGAATTTCATAATACGACGTTTTTCAGGAATGGATTGATATATGTGTTAGATTCAACTAGAATAGACTCAGTAGGTTATATAAAATATAAAAATACGTAATACAAGGAGAACCATTTGCACCTACCATTATTAGCGAAATACACAGATATTAGAGAGCAAAGAATTATTGCGCTGAAGGAAGCAAAAGAGGCTGGGCGGGCAGTAATAGGGGTATACTGCGCATTTACACCGCGTGAATTAGTGCTGGCTTCTCAGGCGATTGTGGTTTCTTTGTGCGGCAGCAGTGAAGCCCCCATTCCTTTTGCTGAGGAGGAACTTCCCCGCAATCTTTGCCCGCTTATTAAGTCATCTTATGGCTTTGCTCGCACTGATACCTGCCCATTTTTTCATTTCAGTGACTTCCTGATAGGCGAAACAACTTGCGACGGAAAAAAGAAAATGTTTGAATTGCTAGGCAGGATTAAACCACTGCATGTCATGAATCTTCCTCACATGCCGGAATACCAGTCGTCACTGAGTCTTTGGTATAAAGAGCTGCAGAGGCTGAAAGAACGCTTGGAAGGTTTTTTTGCTATTGAAATTACAGACGGCGATCTGAGAGAAGCGATCGCTCTGTGCAATCTAGAAAACCGGGTCCTCAAAGAGTTTTTTGATCTTAACCGTAAAAAACCAGCCCTGATTAAAGGAAACGAACTATTGGAAATAAGCTATCCACTGGATTTTGAATTAGATAGTCATCAGAACGTCAGAATTATGAGAACGATTATTGAGGAAATTAGCTCGATGAGCCATGAAGGATACAGCGTTTGCGACTTTTCAACTCCGCGCATTCTTTTAACCGGAACTCCAGTAAGCCTGGAGAACGGTAAGGTAGTTTCTCTGGTAGAAGAAAGCGGGGGCGTGGTTGTTGCGATGGAAAACTGTGGTGGCTATAAAACCCTGGATCTTAATATAGATGAGAACGATCAGCGCGATCCGCTGCTTTTGCTAGCGGAGAAGTACTTAAAAATACCGTGTTCTGTTATGTCGCCGAATAGGGGAAGAATAGAAATATTGAGGAAGATGATAGTCGACTTCCAAATTGATGCGGTTATTGATCTTACCTGGCAGGCCTGCCATACATACAATATCGAATCTAATTCGGTTGCCGAACTTGTAAAAAAGGAGTTTGGACTCCCATTTCTACAAATCGAAACCGACTTTTCTGGTTCGGATAAGGAAAGTCTGCGTATAAGAATTGAAGCACTGCTGGACATGATATGAATTTTTATTAGCCGTGGTAAAGGGGGTGTACCATAACCGGGCAACAGAAGAGACGGAGCAGCGTATAGGACGCAAAAGGCATATTGGCGAATAACTTGTTGAAGGAAGTGGACCGGTGAAAAAGAGAATTTCGTTGTTACTGATTTTGATGTTGCTGGTATCATCTATTAGTGCCTGTAGTAGAAAAAGCGAACCCACAACAGGTAGTCAGGCTACGCAAAACCAGCCTGCCTATAAAATCGGCGTTGTAACACCCAGCCTGTCAGCAAGTGAGGACGAATTTAGAGGAGCTGTCCTTGCTTCCAATCATAATCCGGGAATGATTAAACATATCGTATTGCCTGATAATTTTGAATCTGAACAGGAGACCGCCATCTCACAAATCACCAGTCTGGGAGATGACAAAGATGTTAAAGCAGTTGTGATTTGTGCTGGTTATTCAGGTATTTTGCCAGCTATTCAAAAGTTGAAAGAAAAGCGGCCGGATATCATTGTTGTTACAGCGCCAATTTGGGATGATCCGGATTTGATGTCAAAGTATGTTGACCTGTGCCTTGACACCGATTGGCTGCAAAGAGGCGTAACCATTCCCACAAAAGCTCATCAGATGGGAGCCAAGACATTTATTCATTATTCGTTTCCTACTCATATGGCCAAGGAACTTCTGGCCAATCGTAGAGATAAAATGAAAGAAACCAGTGAAAAGTTAGGAATGACTTTTGTTGATGTGAGCACTCCGGACCCCCAGACCGGGAGTGGTCCCAGTGCTATGCTGCAGTTCCTGCAGGAAGACATTCCTCGACAGATAGCAAAATATGGCAAAGATACCTGTATTTTTGGCACGAATTGCCCAATGCAGGATGTGATAATAGCGAAAGCTCTGGAACTCAAATTCATTATGGCTGAGCAGTGCTGCCCGACGCCTACACAGGGTTTTCCAGCTGCCATGAGCTTGACTATCGATCCGCAGGATGCGGGCAACTTTGACAAGATAAATCAACAGATAAAAGACAAAACCGCCCAGGCAGGTATGACTGGCCGGTTATCGACCTGGCCGGTGGCGGTTGGATATTTCTTCCCTGAGTTCGGCGTTGAAGTGGCCAAGGCTATTATCGAAGGCAAGCTTGACAAAAGCAATCTCACGGTTGATCAGCTTCAACCTATTGCCCAGAAAGTGGCCGGAGTGCCGGTAACATTTAACAAAATGAAACCCAACTTGAACAACTATTATCTCATTATCATGGATTCAATAATTTATTAATGCTAAAGATGCAATGAGGTACTGGTTATTAACCAGTACCTCATTGCGTATGAGGGAAATCTATGCTCGTTGAGATACGTAATCTCTCAAAGAAATATGGACATCACGAAGCTTTGCATAATATCAACCTTGATATCAAAGCGGGCGAGATTCATGGTTTGATAGGTGAAAATGGAGCCGGCAAAACCACATTATTGAAGATACTATTGGGCAGTATCGACATTAACGAAAGCGGAGGATATACAGGCACTGTAAGAATTGACGGCGAGCTCGTAGCATCCAATACTCCAGCTGATTCGATCAGAGCAGGCATCGGAATGGTGCACCAGGAATTTGCCTTGATTTCAAATTTGAGTGTGGCAGAAAACATCAAGTTCGGAAGGGAAAACCTGCATACTTTTTTACCCTTATTTTCTGAGAACCTGCTTCCCATTAATAGAGCAAAGGATATATATGAGTCGGCTCGTGTTCTGGATAGAATAGGCGTTTCTCTCAATCCTAGATGGCCGGTGTTAAATCTGCCATTAAGCTTAAAACAATTTGTGGAACTGGCCAGGGAATTGGATAGAGGGGATCTGCGGCTTCTGCTGATGGACGAACCTACCGCAACCCTGGGAGAAAAAGAGTCTAAACAGGTTGCTGATGCCACGAGAGAATTAGCTGACCGGGGAATTGCTGTGCTTTTTATCTCCCATCGCCTGGAGGAAGTACTCAGCATATGTGACCGGATCAGTGTCCTGCGCAACGGAAAACTTGTAAATACCTATGTGCGCGACAAAGTGTCTGCAAAACAACTGGCTGTTGATATGATTGGGCGAGAAGCCCGAGGATTAAGAGTTAGAAAAATGCGTAAGGGTAATGATGCGGTGCAAATCGAGTTTCAAGATTTCTCAGTAGATATGCCCGGTGAAACATTGAAAAAACTGAACCTCAAGGTATATTCGGGAGAAATAATGGGTGTGGCAAGTCTTTCCGGGCAGGGGAAAACGGCTCTTGGCAATGGGGCTTTAGGACTTTATCCTTCTAGAGGGAAAATTATCATTAATGGTCAGAATCTTAATAACCAGAATACGAAGGAAGTGATGAGGCGGGGAGCTGTTCTTTTACCGGAAGAGAGGCGCGAGACAGGCCTTCTAATGCATCATACTATCGCTGATAATATTATTTTCCCCGTTGTGCAGCTTAAGAAAGATTTTTTAAGAAAATACTGGCCAGCTTTTCTGGCACCCATCGACCGGAAAAAGGCCGATTCCCACTGCTCAAATATGGTGGACAAGCTTGATATTCGCTGCCGGGATATTGAGCAAAAGGTGCAGGAGCTTAGCGGAGGAAACCAGCAAAAAGTGTGTTTGGCCCGGGCTTTATCTCTCAAACCCAAGGTTCTTTTCGTAAATGAACCGACACGAGGCGTGGATATCGGATCCAAGCAGAGGATTTTAGAGTCACTGCTGCAAATAAACGAAGAACTGGGAAGCACAATTATATGTGCTTCCAGCGAAATCAATGAGTTAAAAAGCATATGTGACAGAATTTTGGTCTTATATGAAGGACAGCAACAGTGCATCTTGCCGCCTACAGCACCTGATGCGGATTTTGCCCTGGCCTTGGGGGGGAAATGGGATGAAAATCCGATTAGCTAGAGAATACTTTCCGCAAATCTTGGTGCTTATATTCATCGTGGTAATGATGTTCGCTGCTGTATACTTGCACATTCCTATCCCCCAATTAGTCAACGATTCATTAGTGCGTCTGATTATGAATGGCGTGCTGGTCTTATCCCTTCTCCCTATGCTCAGAACCGGAATGGGAATCAATTATGGTCTGCCGGTAGGCGTTCTGGCAGGACTACTGGCTATATGCCTGATAGTCAATTATAAGGTTGTAGGTATAGGAGGATTTTTTGCTTCTGTAACATTGGCCGGACTCATTGGAGCTATTTTCGGCCTTGTTTACGCAAACATCCTCAAGCGTGTTCCGGGAAGAGAGGAAACGGCAGGAATATTTTGCGGCTATTCCTCCGTTTATGCTATGAGCTTCTTTTGGGCGGTGGCCCCGTTTAAAAACCCCGAAATGCTGTGGCCTATAGGAGGCTACGGCTTGCGTCCTACTATCGGTTTAAGTAATTATTTTGCCAAAGCCCTAAACGTACTGTGGGCTTTTAATATTGGTGATTTCCTGATTCCGGTGGGAGGAATTTTGTTTCTTTTTGGCCTTGGCGGGCTGTTGCACTTTTTTTTCAAAACCCGCACCGGGCTGGGATTTATTGCGGTTGGGGAAAACCCTGATTTTGCCAGGCTTTCTGGAATCGACCTGAAGAGAACTAGAACTCACGCTACCATGTTATCTACTGCCATGGCCGCTATTGGAATTTGCACATATGCCCAGGGATATGGGTTTGTTGAGCTTTATGAGGCTCCGCTTATGATGGCTTTTCCAGCTGCATCAGCAATTCTGTTAGGAGGGACAACTGCCGGAAGGGCTGGAATAGCAACAGCCATAGTTGGAACATTTCTCTTTCAGAGCGTCTACGTTGTGAGCGGGCCGCTGGCCAATACGATATTGGTTCCGGAGCTGTCAGAGATAGTACGAGTGATCTTGAGCAGTAGTATCATTCTTTACGCTATTTTGAATGAAAGAGGAGGAAGACACAAATTTGACCAGAGTTAATCCTGTTCCCATATCCTTTCTCCTTCTAGCTCTGCTGGGGATATATTACTCGGAAATGAATCCGGTGTTTGTAGTTAACGAAGTTCTAACCCGGCTGGCACGGGATGGGATAATGGTTCTTGCGCTGATTATCCCTATTTCTGCTGGGATGGGAATAAATTTTGCAGTAACGGTGGGAGCTATGGCAGCTCAAATAGGAATATTATCGGCCCTTATTCTTCAAATAGGTGGATTTCCCGGATTGGGTCTGGCTTTGCTGATGGCAGGCCTTTTAGCAATAATGTTCGGATATATTATCGGCAAGCTACTTAATCGTGTCAGAGGACGAGAAATGATTGCCACTATAGTGATTGGTTTTTTAGCCAACGGAATCTATCAATTCATCTTCATGACCGGTTATGGTTCGTGGATACCTGCCCTGAATAACGAGATACTGTTATCCAGAGGGGTTGGGGTGAGAAATATGGTCGATTTGGCTTCATATCGAAACATATTGGATATTTTGATTCAGCTAAGAATAGGTGAAATCAAGATACCTGCTTTTATGATCCTGCTTGTTGTTGTGTTCTGTTTACTACTGACCTTTCTTTTCCACACCCGCCTGGGGCTTAAAATAAAGGCCATAGGCGCGGGAAGGGAAAAGGCAGAGATTTTAGGTGTGGATGTAAACCGCGTGAGAATACAAGCGATGATGATGTCTACTTTCATTGCTGCCATAGGACAACTGATTTTTTTGCAGAATATAGGTATGCTTAATGTATATACAGCACACTTGAATACAGATGTTGTTTCGGCGGCGGCTTTACTGGCCGGTGGTGCATCGGTTAAGCAAGCTCGGGTCAGAAATGCGATCATAGGAATTTTTTTATTCCATACACTCTTTATCGTCTCCCCCCAAGCGGGACAAAATATTTTCGGTAATGCAGCCCTGGGAGAGTATTTTAGAAGTTTTATCGTTTATGGCACTGTTGCCATCGCTCTGATATACAATGTGGACGTTAGGGAGGTCAATCCCGGATGGTTTAAAGAAAAACTGCAATTTTTCAGAAGACTGATCGGATGCATGACAGGTAAAGTTTAAAATTCTCATCTTATCAGCTTATCTCAGTAGCTTATTATGTTAACCGTGAAATCATTAGACAATACGCTAATGCTCCCAAAGTTTGATCTATGCCTGTTCTTGAGCAAATTTCGCCAGTGAACCAAGTATTTCGATAGCCTGTTCAATCCTTGGACTCCAGGGAACAGCACAATTTAGACGGATGAAGCGCCGGTAATTGTGTGCTGATGAGAAAAGAACTCCCGGAGCTATGGAAATACCCTGCAGGAGTGATTGCTCAGCTAATTTCATAGAGTCAACAGTGTCTGGACATTCCAACCATATGAAGTACCCTCCCCTCGGCCTGCTGATTCTGGTGCCGGGCGGAAAGGATGCCGCGATCTGCTTTGAGAAGAGCTTGATGTTCTGCCGGTAATGCTTTCTTATACGACGCAAATGGTGAGCCATGCCACCGTCTTTTAAAAAGGAAGCTACGGCCATCTGAGTGGGCAGCGGCGATGCTAGAAAAGTGGTTCGACAGGTTTGAAGAATATTCTTGTGATACGGTCCTGCCGCAATCCAGCCGATCCTATAGCCGGGGGCCAGCGTCTTGCTCACACTGCCTACAAACAGCACCCTATCTGTATCATATGATTTAAGAGCGCGAGGCCGCCGGGCATCGAAAGTCAGCTCACCATAAGTGTCATCTTCAATGATCAAGACGTTATGTTTAGCGCAAAGTCCGATCAAATCTTGCTTGTTTTCATCCGGAAGAACTGCTCCGGTTGGATTCGAGTAATTAGGCGACAGTAATAGACATTTGATGTTTCCAAACCTTTCTAGAACATCCTCTAATACATTCAATGATATGCCGGTCTGGGGGTCGCAGGGTATTTCGGCAACTTTTAGATGCAGGTGCTGTAATAGAGCATAGAATCCATAATAGCCCGGGGATTCAATGGCCACCGCGTCACCCGGGCGGGTTACAGCCTGCAGGCACAGGGAAAGAGCGTGAGTAGCACCATCCGTAACCAGGATATCATCAGGGCAAATGCCGCAGCCTGCCTCGATCATACGCCGGGCCAATTCATGACGGAGATATTCATGGCCGGGGGTAAAACAATATCGGTTTAAACCGGCGGAATCGCTTCTAATTACCCTTGCCATACGTATGCTCAGCTGTTCACTGGGCAGATAGTACTGGTCCGGTATGCCGGCGCCCAGTGGAACCAAATCAGGATGGTAAGCATCACTGATTAATTTTTCAATAATTTGTGGAATTCTAACTTCCTCAGGACCCGTATTAATTGGTTCTAACTCGGCGTTAGGCAGTGGTACACCGGTGCTAGATAAATGATAGTGTACAGGGCGGACGAAGAAGCCGGACTGCGGTCTGCTTTCGATAAAACCCTGATCCTCTAAGTGCCGGTAAGCTTCCAAAACGGTCATCAGGCTAAAGCCTGTCTGGTGGGCTGTAGAACGGATAGACGGGATCCTTTGACCTGCTTGTAGAGTTCCTGAGCTTATAAGATTTTCCAGTCGCTTTGCCACTATTTCATATTTTTTTACTCTTTCCATACATATAGCCGCCTTGTTTCAAATCAAATTACTTAATATATTAGTACAATTATATTAGATTGGAACTGTTATAGAAAGATTAGTGCCTAACTATATCTGTAAATAGCGGCAAAACATGATATATGATATTTCAATAAACCTCAAGCTGGCCAGCCCGACAAACATAAAGGAGGAATTAATATGCCTTATTACTTTGCGGAATTTATCATGGATGATAGAAAACAGGTAATTGACTTATTCAACTACTATATTGAGAATACCATGGCTGCATACCCGGAGAATAAAGTGAATTACGAATTTTATGACTTTATATGGAATGCAACACAGGGCTACCCGCGGACTTCCATAAGAGATGATAATGGCGAGCTGATAGGATTTGCTTTCCTGCGAGCGCACAATGCGATTCCCAGCTTTAAGAGGACGGCTGAAATAAGCTGCTTTATTAAACCGGAGCATACTGCTCGGGGGTTGGGAAAAGCGGTGCTGGATAAGCTGGAAATTGAGGCAGCCCAAACCGGAATTGAAATCATCTTAGCCAGTATCAGTTCTTTGAATGAAAGCAGTATTAACTTTCATGTGAGAAACGGATTCAAGAAGTGCGGATTATTTGAAAAAGTAGGAAAAAAATTCGGTCAGGAATTTGATGTGGTATGGATGCAAAAGAACCTCAACTCCAGCATGGAAAGTTAGCCATCAAAAGTTTATTAATATAGACAAAAACAAGGAAGAGTGAAGAAGGAATTTAACTCCTGGAAAAGATTATGGGCAGCTGGTCAGAAAAAATACCGGAAAGATTGAATATCCCGATTCAAATGGTTTGTAGACAAAGCAATATTGACAAGGTTTTGACACATGCCCTACACTTCAAATGAATAGATATATTTCGACATTGTTTGAAGGGATGGGGGTTATGGATTTTACACTAAACGAAGAACAACAACTGGTTCTGGAAAGAATGAGAGAATTCTGTGCTCTTTATGTTGATCCCATTGCTGTTGAAATCGACCAGAACAGCCGTTTCCCGGTAGAGGTGTTTGAAAAATTAGGCGAGCAGGGTTGGATGGGGATGCCCTTCCCGGTTAAGTACGGGGGCGCGGGATTGGATTATCTAACCTATGCTTTAGTTATGGAACAGCTGGCGCAGTCCAGCGCTTCAGTAATGCTGGATTTAGCCTGTCATATACTGGCCAGCCTCGGAATAAACAACTGGGGGACTGAAGAACAAAAGGAAAAATATCTTAAGCCCCTTTGTCAGGGCAAAAAAATGGGCGCTTTTGCAGTCACTGAACCAGGGGCGGGCACTGATATGGCCGCCATGTCTACTACTGCATCACTTGAGGGTGATGAATATGTGATAAACGGCAGAAAAACATTCATCACCAACGGGCCGGTGGCAGATGTTTTTATGATGGTAGCGGTAAGCGATAAGTCAAAAGGTTCGCGGGGGATGAGTGCTTTTGTTGTTCCTAAAGAGTCCCCGGGTTTTAGTGTCGGCACCCGATACAAGAAGATGGGGATGAAAGCTTCCCAGACTTCTGATCTGATTTTCAAGGACTGCCGCGTTCCCAAAGAAAACCTCATAGGAGAAGAAGGGATGGGTTTGAAAGTGGCCCTGGCGTCTCTGGACCATGGGCGAATCATTGTAGCTGCTCAGGCAGTCGGCATTGCACAGGCAGCCCTGGATGAGTGTCTGGCTTATACTAAACAAAGAATTCAGTTTGGCAAACCTATTGCTGATAATCAGGCTATTCAATGGATGCTGGCAGATATGGCCAAAGATGTCTCAGCCGCCCGCTTGCTTTACTGTCAGGCAGCTTCATTCAAGGATCATGGCAAGCCATTTACAAAGGAGACCAGTATAGCCAAGATATTCGCGGCGGAAGCGGCTACCCGGCATACCTCTATGGCGGTACAGATGCACGGAGGTTATGGATATACCCAGGGAGTTAAAGTTGAGCGTTTAATGCGTGATGCAAAAATAACCGAAATTTATGAAGGCACCTCTGAGGCACAGCGTATGATTGTATCTGGCCAATTGCTGCGCTAAGATCAAACAGCCAAACAAGATATTATCTAACACGGCAGGATTAGGACGAACCTTGCAGAATAATTAAGGTTAGAGCCTGGCCCTGCTTTGTTAGTCGGGCTGATAGTCATATCTATATTCGAAAGCTTCTTTACCATCTTCATTAGTACGGAAAATATAACAAAACTGAACGATTTACTGCATTCTATACAAATTCTTTAAGACCAGACTGCTAATCCTTCATGCCGAGTTTTTCCCGTATATGACAAATTGGGAGGGAAAGATTATCTTTTACGCATGCAATATTTGCTCAATGGAACATCTGCAGCTGGAATGCAGTTGAAGCTGTATTTGACTATGGAGGTGGAGAAGTGGGTTACAGACTTAGTGACGAACAGGAACTGATCAAGAAAAACATGCGGGAGTTCTGCGACCGTTATATAGAACCTATTGCCCAGGAGACTGATGAAAATAGCCGTTTCCCGGCAGAAGTATTTGCCAAGCTGGGGGAAATGGGCTGGATGGGAATGCCTTTTGAATGCCAATATGGAGGAGCGGGACTGGAGTATCTAACTTATGCCATCGTTATGGAGGAAATTGCTTATTCGAGCGCCGCTGTTTGTGTTGATCTAGCCAGCCATATTTTGACCAGTCTGGCAATCAACAATTATGGCAGTGAAGAGCAAAAACAGCAATTCTTGAGCCGCATGACCACAGGGGAATGGTTCGGAGCTTTTGCCATAACGGAACCGGGAGCGGGTACGGATATGGCTTCTCTTTCCACAACAGCGGTTTTAGAAGGCAATGATTATATTATAAACGGAACCAAGACATTTATAACCAATGGCCCGGTAGCAGATGTCTTTATGCTGGTTGCCTATACAGACCAGAGCCAGGGTTCCAAAGGGATGAGTGCTTTTATAATTCCCAGGGAGACTCCTGGTTTCAACGTGGGCGCTCACTTTGCCAAGATGGGCCTCAGGGCTTCGCAGACTTCAGAATTGATTCTGCGGAACTGCCGGATTCCCAGGGAAAATCTTTTGGGCCAGGAAGGCATGGGCATGAAGATTGCCATGACAGCTTTAGACCACGGTCGCATCATTATGGCTGCCCAGGCAGTGGGAATAGCCCAGGCTGCACTCGACGAATCCATCGTCTATGCCAAAGGGCGAATACAATTTGGAAAACCTATTGCCAGCAACCAGGCCATTGGGTGGATGATTGCCGAGATGGCCACTGACATCGCCGCAGCCAGGTTGATGTACTATCATGCCGCTAACCTTAAAGATAAGGGATTACCTTTCGGCAAAGAGTCAAGCATGGCCAAAATATTTGCATCGGAGATGGTATTTAAACATACCTCCAATGCGGTTCAGATTCATGGCGGATATGGCTATACAAAAGGGGTTAAAGTGGAAAGATTGATGCGTGATTCCAGGATTATTTCGATTTATGAAGGCACTGGAGAAGCCCTGCGCATGATTCTATCCGGCCAGATTCTAAAATAGGTACCCCAAAATAGGTATGACAAGGGGATGGCCCGAAACCCGTCTTCGAGTGGTTTCGAACCGTCCCCTTGTTCCCCTAAATCTTTATTCTCTTGGAATCCTCTCCAGTCTCATCGTTACAAGATTATCCGGATCCGGGCACTGCACATCGATAGAGTCTCCCTCCCACCAGGGAAGTGCTCCTCCGAATTGAAAAGTCATCAGGTTGGGAAAAAGGTCGTGGTAAAAGAATCCGCACAAACCACCGCAGTTATAACAGCTGATTTCAAACGTTTCTCCTTCCTTGTGGCCCGCACTGCATTCTCCTTTTACTCCTGTGATAGTGGCCTTGATTTTATAGCCGATTCCCGGATCTGCTGCCATGAGACCCACTCCTTCCGCTTGATTATAATGGTCACCTCTTAGGCTCTCTTTCGGCAAGAGAACTGATAAATCCTCCCCATGAATTAATGTAAAATAGAGTGCTCATGCATTTTGTCATACAAATGTCGACATAAAAAGTAACCATAGAAAAATAGGTAATTAAATTAACCTAACCTAAGAAACTCCATATATTGAATAATGCAATTTGCGATATTTGTCGATAAATAATATATAGAAAGAAAATAATAATTGCTCTTTGAGGTGGATGGGAGAATGAAAATAGAACAAAAGACCTGGTCTCACAGCATGGGTTGGACGCTGGCCTCCAGCGGCAGTTTGAAGTATCTAGCACAATTAGTGCTGGTTTTCGGAGCAAGTGAATTATTCAAGCAGCCCTGGGTCTTTGATGAGATACGCGATTTCTACCCCCATGCATTCATTTTTGGCTGTTCAACAGCCGGAGAAATTTGCGGTATACGGGTGTTTGATGATTACCTGGTCGCAACTGCAGTACATTTTGAACATTCTAACATTTGCGGCGTGCAGGTCAATGTAGACGATTTCGCCAGTAGTTTTGAAGCGGGGCAAACGCTTGCCCGTTCTATATCGGCGGAAGACCTGGTCCATGTGCTATTATTATCCGATGGCTTGCGCGTGAACGGGAGTGAACTGGTTAAAGGCCTGGTCAGCGTTCTACCTGGCAGCGTATCGCTTACGGGTGGTCTGGCAGGAGATGGCAATAACTTTGCGCAAACTTATGTGATAGCAGATGGTCCGTCCCAGACAGGTAAGGCCGCCGCTGTTGGGTTTTATGGCAGCAAATTAAATATCGGATGCGGTTCCTGGGGAGGATGGGACCCCTTCGGGCCGGAACGAAAGGTAACTAGATCTGATGGAAACGTATTATATGAGATGGATGGACGTTCTGCGCTGGGACTATACAAGACTTATTTGGGCGAATACGCTAAAGGCCTACCCGCTACTGGTTTGTATTTCCCACTGAACCTGCGTGACAAGGACAGTGTGGTACCAGTCGTCAGGGCAATCATGAAAACTGATGAGGAGCATGATAGTCTCATTTTTTTCGGAGATGTACCGGAGGGGACCTATGTCCGATTAATGAAAGCCAATATCGATCGACTTATAGAGGGGGCTGTGACGGCTGCGGAACTTAGCCGGCGGCATTCGGATACAGCCGATCTTACTCTGATGATTTCCTGCGCAGCTCGCAAAGCGGTCATGAAGCAAAGGACAGAAGAAGAAATAGAAGCCGTTCAGGAGGTTCTGGGAACCTCTAGCGTTTTATGCGGATTCTACTCCTACGGGGAAATATGCCCCCATACCAAGGGAGCTGAGGCCCAGTTCCATAACCAGACCATGACCATCACCACTTTTTCGGAGGAATAATACTGATGGATAAAAAACACAGCTTGCTGCGTCGCCAATTTAAAAGGCATAATGTTCCTGAACAGGGCTTGCCGGAAGAATTGAGCAAGTTTGTGGATGCTGTTAATCAGGCCTACTGGGATTCCGACACTGATAGAAAGATGCTGGAAAGGGCGTTGGATCTCAGTTCTCTTGAATTACTTCAAGCCAATACCGAGCTGCAGGCAATAATAAAAGGTTTTCCCGATGTATTTCTGCGTTTGGACCGGGCGGGAAGGATCCTGGTTTATAAGAGCGGAGATTCAGAAGATAAATACCCCTGGGCTGACCATTTGAAAGGCAAGTATTTTTACGACATTTTTGGAGAATCCCGGCGGGATAAGTTGACGCAGGTTTTCAAGCAGGTGTTGGAGACGCAAATAATGCAGAACATAGAAATATCCTTGGATTATGAAAACGACCTGAAGTATTATGAGATCCGCCTGCTGCCTATGGATGAAAAACAGATTTTTGTGATAATCCGCGATATAACTGAGCGAAAGATGGCTGAAGAACAACTAATCTATTACAGTTTGTTCGATCCGCTTACCAACCTTTACAACCGCGCCTATTTTGAAAAGGAAATGCACCGCTTCCAGACCCAGCAAAAGGATGTGGTCGGGCTGATCGTCTGTGATGTGGACAACCTAAAGACCGTTAACGACACCTGCGGGCATGATGCCGGGGATGAGCTTTTAATGGAACTAGCCAGAGTGCTTCGCCAATCCCTGCGAAAGCAGGATGTCATAGCCCGAATTGGGGGAGATGAATTTGCCATCCTACTTCCCGATAGTGACGAAACTGCCCTGGAGAGCACCTGCCAGCGTATCCGTAATACGATCAAGGAATATAACCAGGGTGCACCATCAGTTCCGCTTGGTGTTTCTTTGGGCTATTCGGTGAGGGGACTCGAAGATCAAAAAATGATTGATGTATTTAAAGATGCAGATGACAAGATGTACCGGGACAAATTCAATCATCACCGGCGCTTGAGTGCCGAAATGGTCGAGAGTATTCTGGAACACATGGAGAAAGACGAAATAGCGATCGAAGCCAGCATTAAAAGAATAAGCGAGGTAAAGTCGGAGCTGAACCTGCGGATTAGAAGTGAAGATAACTATCAATGGGATGAAGAATTGCTGGTTTACCTGGAGAGAATCAACAAAGATAGTGAGTATCTATGGATTATGGGATCTGAGCCCGGTCCCGGGAGCGACATGGAAGCAGCGAGGAATTATATGAAAGCCATGATTATTCTGTTAAACATAGCGCTTGACTCAAAGCCTCATGAGCAGTAACTAGAAAACGGATCGCTCCTATTCTCCGACAGCCGTATCGCGGCGTGAAACTGTGTTGCGGCCCCGCTGTTTGGATATATACAGCCCTTCATCGGCAGCTTGAATCAAATCACGAGCACTTGTCCCATCCAACGGGAAAGTAGCCAGACCGATTGAAATGGTGCAAGCCAGGCTCTCGTTCTCGGCAACTTTCTTCCGCAGGCGTTCCGCGACGAACTGGGCATCGGATACATTGGTGTTGGGCAGTGCGATTATAAATTCATCACCGCCGTAACGACCGACACTATCTATCCCTCGGACGGATGAGCACGCTGTATTGGCTACCTGCTTGATTATCATATCTCCGGTAAGATGCCCTCTGGTGTCATTGATCTGCTTGAAATTGTCAATATCAAACATCAGAATAGTGAAGGGCCGCTGCTGGCGATCATCGGTAAGCGCAGTGATTATGTTTATTATATTGACCTTGTTATAAACCTGGGTCATGGAATCGACTTTTGCCATATCGATCAAGCGGGAATTCGATTTTTCAATCTCGTAAATGCGTTTGTTAACCTCGCGGCGAATAGAGCGCTCCCATTCCATCAAACGCGTATCCGCTTCAATAGTCCTGGCACGTAAATGGTCGACAGAAGCATGGTAAAAATGAATAAAAAAGCACAGGTAGCATGCACCGTGCATTAATATTGATGCAAAATTTGCCCAGTGAAAAGCGGGCAGCAAGCTCAGCTGCGCTCCAAATAAAAACATAACTGCCAGCTTATGATATTTTTGTTCGATCAGCTTTAATGCCGGAACTAACAGAGATGCCAGCACAGCCAGCATACCGGCTATTATAGCTAGGTAAGAGGGCCAAAAATGAGTTTGAACATATGACGGTTTGATAAGAAAAAGCAGAGGAATCAGGGCCAGGACATAGAAGGATTTTTCTCCCCAGTTTAGTGTTTTTTCCTGTATTGCCGGAAGGCGCATGAGCAGCAGTCCGAGCATCATCAAGGTTTGGGAGGAGGCTAGGATAATTCCCCTCAAGTCGCTTTCAGGCATATACAGCAAATAAGCTCCGGCTGCCAGTGGAAAAGCCAGCAACGAACTCTGATGGGTGAGATTGGATGACTCGAAGTTTAATCCCCGGGTAAAGACCATAGCCAATATGGGGAGAACAAGCAATAGAGCAGTTAGACTTCGATCAAGTACAATGGCCGACAATAAAAAATCCTCCTCTTTCCAGGGGGAATCTCATAGTTTTCTTATATTATATATTATTTTTTTAGACATGACCTGCATAATGCGGAAGAAGGAGGAGATGATTACTATTGACAAAATATTGACGCCAGATATACTTATATTAATCGCATAAGATGAGCAGAGTTAGATGAGTATAGGAGAGTATGACGAGATGAGCAGGTACTGTTTGAATTGTACCGGCATGTTTAGTGGTGCCGGTATTATTGCTTTTACAAGGGAATCAAACCATTTCATCCTGGCGCAATCGGGTAAGAATACCATGGGCCCGAATTCCCCTGCGCTTTCCAACAACACAACCAATTTCAAACCTGATCTGCAAAGTTCACAAAATTATTGGCGACTCTCCAATGCAGCAGCATGGTGGGCCACCATGCCCTTCATATTTTCAAACTAATCATCATTGACAAGAAGTATTATCAGTAATTTTATAGTCTATTGCTCCCCAATGGGGAGAGTTTTTGTACGAGGAAAGGAGTTATTAATATGTTTGGAACTTATTTAAAATCTGTAATCGAGGGAAACTCACTCAAAACTAATGAGGCCTACAGCACAGCCCGTATGTTGATCCATGAAAAGGTGCCACCCACCCAGGCGGCGGCCCTGCTGGGAGCACTGCGTATCCGTAAAGAGAGCTTTGAGGAACTCTCCGGATTCGTCGAAGCAATATATGAAGAAGCAGTAAAAATTGATGCTGATCAAGAACTTATCGATACCTGCGGCACTGGAGGAGACGGTCTGGGGACTTTCAATATTTCCACGGCGGCGGCTCTTATCGTTGCATCCTCTGGTGTGGCTGTAGCTAAACACGGCAACCGGGCTATGAGCGGTACGGTTGGCAGTGCTGATATTCTGGAAGCCCTGGGGGTGAATGTTCAGTTAGAGCCAGATCATGCACGCCGAATGCTCGACAAGGTGGGAATAACATTCCTTTTTGCCCCTTTTTACCACCCCATTTTGAAACAAGTAGTTCCGCTGAGGCGCGAGATAGGGGTGGCAACGATATTCAATTTCCTGGGCCCCCTGCTCAATCCCTGCAAATTGACATATCAAGTGATGGGCCTGGCCGATGCATCACTTCAAGAGGCAGTATCGCAGACTATCGTCAGTCAGGGCAGAAAGAGAGCCATGGTAGTGCATGCTGATAACGGAATGGATGAAGTGAGCCCGGCTTCTTACACACGGGTATACGATATCAAACAAGAAAACATCGAAATATATGACCTGCATCCGTCCGATGCCGGATTGAAAACTCTGCCCATGGAATCAATCAAGGGCGGTAATGCCGGGTTCAACGCCGGAATCATGAACGACATCGTCAACGGCAAACCCAGTCCCTACAGGGATGCTGCCGTACTAAATGCCGCTGCGGCGCTGATGACGGCTGGGAAGGGCCGCGATATGAAGGAAGCGGCCCAAATCGCCATGGAGAGTCTGGATTCCGGCAGAACCAGGGCGGTTCTGCAGAATATGATCAGTTACAGCCGGGATCGGGTAATGGTATGTTAGACAGAATAATTCAGGCCAAGCACCTGGAAGTCCAAGAACTGATAAAGCACAGCGATTCCATAATCAAGCCGGTGGATGCACCTCCATCCAGGCTGGCAAGAGAAGTCCTCTGCCATCCTGCCGGGCATCTGCAGGTTATCGCTGAACTTAAAAAGGCTTCACCAACCAGGGGGCTTTTGAGAAATTTCTCTGATCCGGTGGCACTGGCCGTGCAATACCAGGAACATGGTGCTGCAGTGATCTCAGTACTAAGTGATAAACAGTTTTTCGCCGGCAGCAAGGACTTTGTCGCTTCAGTATCATCTTCCCTTGAAGTACCCGTGCTGCGCAAAGACTTTATCCTGCATGAAATACAGCTCTATGAAAGCCGGAATATGGGAGCGCGCCTGGTCCTGCTGATTGCGGCGCTCCATGACTACGCCAGTCTTCTGCACCTGGCGGAGGTCAGCCTGGAGCTGGGATTGGAGCCGCTGGTAGAGGTGCATGATAGCGCAGAGATCGATATGATAAGGGACCTGCCCGTGCAGATAGTCGGCGTCAACAACCGTAACCTAAAAACATTTGAAGTCAGTTTGAAAACCAGTTTGAAATTGGGAGACCTCCTGGACAGCAGATATATAAAAGTCAGCGAGAGCGGGATAAAAGAAGTAAACGATATGGCATTGTTGGAAGGAAGCGGTTACCATGCAGCCTTAATCGGGGAGGGACTGGTAACCGCCGCAGATCCCGGAGCTAGGCTTTCCCAAATGCTGAAGTATCGCGAGGTGCAGTAATGACCCTGGTCAAGATTTGTGGAATCAAAACGATAGAGGAAGCCGCTGCGGCTCATAAAGCGGGTGCTTGGGCGATAGGGCAGGTTTTTGCTCCATCCAAGCGGCGGATAAATCCGGAACAAGCTGCCAGTATCAACCAAAGTATTCCTTCTCTTTTCAAAATTGGGGTATTTGTCGACGAGAAGCCGGAGATTATTCGTGACATAGTTGATCATTGTGCTCTTAACGCGGTGCAGCTGCATGGCGATGAAGAGCCGGAAATCATCAAGAAGCTAAGCATTCCTGTGATAAAAAGCTTCTCTCTTGAAGGGCCGCTGAACGTAAAATTGCTTGAAATCTGGAAGCCCTGGGCATTTCATTTCGACAGCAAGAGTACCGGACCCATCAGGGGGGGTACTGGAAATACGTTTAACTGGGACTACCTTGGCCCATCGACGTCTTCAGTCCGCATCATGCTGGCCGGCGGGCTGGCTCCGGATAATGTCAGCCGGGCAGTCAAAAAAGTTAGACCCTGGGCGGTTGATGTGTCAAGCGGTGTGGAATACCCCGGGGGAGGCAAAGACCCGGCTGCTATGGCCGAGTTTGTCAAGCAGGTTAAGGAGGCGGAGGCGGATGTTCCAAGATTATAAAAGCAGCGATAAAAGCCATGGCACCGTCCAAGCCAGCGGAAATCCGGCAGCGAAGCTCAACAAGAACGGGCAAAAGCAGGAGGTGTACTGATGAACGCATATAAACTGGCGGTGCGGAGCGGAAGCCGCACCAACACTATAATAGATATCCCATCAAAGCATGGCAATGTAAAAATCGGGGAAGGGTACTTGACGATAATTGCAGGACCCTGCTCAGTTGAATCCCGGGACAAATACCTGCAGATAACCGCCCAGATCAAAGATATGGGAGTTAATATCCTGCGCGGTGGAGCGTTCAAACCGAGGACTTCTCCATATACTTTCGCCGGGCTGGGGGTAGAGGGCCTCAAGATATTAGCCGAGGCCAGAGAATTGACAGGACTGCCGGTAGTTACCGAAGTGGTTGATGTCAGGGACCTTGAGAAAGTCTATTATTACAGTGACATAATGCAAGTAGGCAGCCGCAACATGCAGAATTATCCCTTGCTAAGGGAAGTAGGGCGGATCGATAAACCGGTGATGTTAAAGAGAGGCTTGGCTGCCACCATCGAAGAATGGCTGCTGGCCTGTGAGTATATTTTAAGCGAAGGCAATCAGCAGGTGATCTTATGTGAGCGGGGAATACGCACCTTTGAGGAAATGACCCGCAACACTGTGGATATCGGCGCGGTGGCGCTGGTCAAGGAACTTTCGCATCTACCAGTCATCGTCGACCCCAGCCACGCAACCGGCCGGCGCTCTTTGGTTCGTCCTGTAGCGCGAGCTGCTATCGCTGCCGGTGCGGACGGCCTTATGGTGGAAGTGCACCAGAATCCTGATGAGGCTTTCTCGGACGGCAAACAATCCCTTACTCCAGAAGCATTCAGGCGTCTTGCCGAAGAAGTCAGGGCTATGGCCTTATTCTATAGCAAGGAGAACAATACCAGGATTTAGATCGAGAGTTATTCGAGAGAGTGGAGTCGTAGAATGAGCATAACGGGATACTCCATATACTAGTAGAGCAGAGGAGAAAATATTGATGAATAGAGCAGCTAATATAAGCGCGCGATTCAGTCCGGCTATTTATACTACAGCCGGGGGGGTCACGGTCTTTCGACATATCACTTTGCAGCCTTTTGAAGATGGAACGCAGGAAATTTTGGAGAATTTGAATTATAAAAAAGGCGCCCTCTTTTCCAGCAGTTATGATTATCCGGGGCGGTATACCCGATGGGATATAGGATTTGTCGATCCCTGCCTGGAACTCAGGAGCTGCGGTCGTCATTTCACGCTCAAGGCCCTGAAAGAGAAGGGAATCCCGCTTCTGAAGCCGATGTACAGGGCTCTGGCTGCCTCATCAGATATGGAAGAACTGCTGGTTTTTTCTGATCATTTAGAAGGCCGCATCAAGCCTTCCCCTGGTAGGTTCCCGGAGGAAGAACGCAGCCGCCAACCCAGCATTTTCTCAGTGCTGCGCAGCAGCAAAAAACTTCTGGGAAGCGAACACGATCAATTCCTGGGGTTTTACGGGGCTTTTGGTTATGACCTGGTTTTCCAGTTTGAAGATTTAAAAATGAAGCACCGGCGGGATGATGATTCGGCCGACTTGTGCCTCTATCTGCCTGACCAGATCTTAATCATCGACCACCGCATGGTAAAAGCGTTTGAACTGTCATATGACTTTGAAATCCCGGATATAAATGATGGCTTGAGCTTCTCGCAATCAGCTAAATCAGCCTCAACAAACAAATCGGCGGCGCGCAGCGTACTCCCGCTACAGAAGGGGCGCTACGCGGGTCTGGTTAGAGAGGCCAAGGAATATTTCTTCCGTGGGGACCTTTTTGAAGTAGTGCCTTCACAAGCCCTCTACGAGCCCTGTGAAAAAAAACCTTCACTGGTGTTCGAAACGCTGAGGTCCATCAATCCCAGCCCGTACGGGTTCATGATAAATCTCGGCGATGAGCATCTCATCGGAGCTTCACCAGAAATGTATGTGCGTGTGGAAAAAGACCGTGTAGAGACCTGCCCAATATCTGGGACCATCGCCCGGGGAGGGAACGCTCTGGAAGATGCTGAACAAATTAGAACTCTTCTTAATTCGTACAAAGACGAATCCGAATTGACAATGTGCACCGATGTGGACCGCAATGACAAATCCAGAATCTGCGTACCGGGAAGCGTCCAGGTGATCGGACGCCGCCAGATCGAACTATATTCGCATCTGATTCATACCGTCGACCATGTCCAGGGCAGGCTGCAAAGCGGTTATGACAGCCTGGATGCCTTTCTGACTCACATGTGGGCGGTAACCGTAACCGGTGCGCCTAAAAAAGCTGCATTGCAGTGGGTCGAAGATCATGAAGAAAAGCCGCGCGGGTGGTATGCTGGAGCGGTTGGCTATTTTGCCTTCAATGGTGATCTGAATACCGGACTTACGCTGCGAACCATCAGCCTCAAGGATGGGCTGGCGGAGATACGGGTCGGAGCGACCCTGCTGGCTGATTCCATACCGGAAGCCGAGGAAGAGGAGACTTATCTGAAAGCAGCCGCTTTAAAAAAAGCGATCAGCTATCAAATGCACGATTCTGCCCGCGAGAACAGCGAACATATGACTTTGCCCGGTCAGGGTAAAAAAGTGCTGCTGGTTGACCATGAGGATTCCTTTGTGCATACTCTGGCCTCTTATTTCCGGACGCTGGGGGCCCGGGTATCAGTAGCCCGACCGGATCTGGCCCGGGATGTCCTTCAGTCAGGGAAACGGTTTGACCTCATGGTGCTGTCTCCAGGTCCGGGAAGACCCCGGGACTTCGATATGAATGATACCATACGCTTGAGTCTGGAGAGGAAGCTGCCTATCTTTGGGGTCTGCCTGGGTCTGCAGGGATTGGTGGAGTTTTTTGGAGGAACCCTGGACCAACTGCCTTTTCCGCATCACGGCAAGGCATCAGTAATAGAAAATGACCAGAATTCGCCGCTGTGGGTGGGTCTACCTTCTCAATTCAAGGTGGGGCGGTATCATTCGCTTTACGGAAAAGAAATCCCCGACTGCCTAAAGGTGGCGGCCAGCACTCAGGACGGGGTGCCTATGGCTATCGAGCACAGAGATCTCCCCGTATACGCGGTGCAGTTCCATCCTGAATCCATCCTGACTTCGTCGCAAGATAATGGCCTGAAGATTATCGATAATTTGGTCAGAACCGTATGCGGCCAGGGAAGATAACAGGAGGTACAGTCTGACGGGGTCGCTGCTGTCTGGGTGAGAACGATCCCGGCCCCCTGCTTTCATCAGGAGCGTTTCTTCTTATCCTTGCGCAGATTCTTCTCTGCTTTTCGCTGCTGGCGGCCTTCGGCGGAGAATACCTGTTTATTCTTTTCCTGCTGGCTGCGCCCTCCCAGGTAATCAGTCTCATAACCCCGCAGCACCACCAGAGTGTGGCCATCATCAAAGGACAAGGCTATAGGCAGGTCTGACTCACCCGGTACGATCCGGTAACCGTATTCTTTCAGCATGCTTTCCTCCCTGAGATAGCGTCTTATCTCCTGTTTGAGGACCGAAAAGCCCAGCTGGCTATGGCGCCCTTTACCATGGTTGATGTCTATAACGGCGACCTGGTGCTGAAAGCACCATGAAAGGTTCTGCCTGGTTTTTAGCAGTGCCTCATCAACGTTTAACCCGTGCAGGTCGAGACTTTCGAATTTCATGACTCTGACTGATCTCCTATAAAAGCATTTATTACTTGGACGGATGGATAGATATTATGGACCGGTTAATCTCTATAGCTCCCGGAAGCTTTCTGAGGCTTCATGTGAAAGCCGGTCCTGATTTATGATATTATTAGTATACATCATATAATAATCCTGCTTTAAAATAGCGAGGCTTCTTATAGATATAAATTCATTTATAAGGTGGGCTAACCCTGTGGTAGAAATATTAAGCGGGCTCAATCAGGCCCAGGAGGAGGCCGTACTTCATGGTGAATCACCATGTATGGTGCTGGCCGGTGCAGGAAGCGGAAAAACCAGGGTGCTTACCGGGCGTATAGCGCATCTGGTGAGTGAGGGAGTTTCAGCGGATTCAATCCTGGCCATAACCTTTACCAATAAAGCGGCCCAGGAGATGAGGACCAGGATCAGCAGACTGATCCCCGGCTTTAACGGACAGTGGATTCAGACATTTCACGCTGCATGCTATCGGATGCTGCGCAGTGACATAAAGCTTCTCGGCTATGACAGTAACTTTACTATCATGGACGATAATGAGAGCAAGGCACTGCTGAAGACCATTCAGAAAGAATACCAGGATTTTCAGAACCGGCCTGAAGAACTGCTCTATCAATTTAAAAAATTGAAGAACACCCTGTCCAACCCCGAGGCTTTTTTCTTGAACCAGAAGCTTCCCCAGGCTGCTCGGGAAAGCAGCCTGCGCATTTTTAAGATCTACAGGTCGCGAATGCAGGAGTTGAACGCACTGGACTTTGAGGATCTCATTTCACTGTCGATTCAGCTTTTCAAAGAACATCCGGACATCCTGCACAAATACCAGAGATGGTTCCGATATATCATGGTTGACGAATATCAGGATACCAACTATTCGCAATATACCTGGACAAAATTACTCGCCCAGGAGCACCGGAATCTCTTCGTAGTCGGCGATCCTGACCAGTCCATCTACAGCTGGAGAGGTGCAGAACCCTATAACCTGAAGCGCTTTCTCAAGGACTACCCGGAAGCGAAGATAATCAAGCTGGAGAAGAATTACCGCTCGACCGGGAATATTCTGGCAGCGGCCAACTATGTTATAAGAAACAACCAGGACCGCGAGGAAAAGGAACTATATACCGAAGCTGGCGAAGGTGAAAAAATCGTGCGATTCTGCGCCGGGGACAGCTACCAGGAAGCCCGATTCGTAGCTGAGAATATTAGTGAACTGCTTAAAACTGGACTGAGCTACAAAGATTTTGCGGTCTTCTATCGCACCCATGCCCAGTCCCGGGCCATCGAAGAAGCCCTGGTAAGAAATAACATACCTTATCGCATCGTCGGGGCCCGCAAATTCTACGAAAGAAAAGAAATCCGCGATTTGCTGGCGTATCTCAAGCTTACCGGAAATCCCAGTGACGTGCTGAGTTTCAGGCGGGCAATCAATATCCCCCGGCGGGGCATCGGCGATAAAACCCTGGAGAAAGTTGAAAATATCGCTCGCGAGAAAGGCAGCCCCATTCTCGATGTCTTAAAAGACGAGGAAAACCTGTTAACCGTCCACAAAAAGGCCCGCTCGCAGCTGGAGGAGTTTTATGGTCTTATTGCTTATTACTCCTCACTGTTGAAGTCTGGTGCTTCCATAGCCCAGTTGATTGACGAAATACTGGAAAGCAGCGGCTACGTTGACGATCTCCAGAAACAGGAACGTCATGAGGCCGAAGCGCGCCTGGAGAACCTCTACGAATTAAGATCCCTGGCTGTGGAGTATGAAAAACAGGGCGGATCCGGGCTGGAAGAATTTTTAGCCGGGATAGCACTGGTCCAGGACACTGATGACCTGGACCACTCTGATACAGTATTCCTGATGACGCTGCATGGAGCCAAGGGGCTGGAATTCCCGGCAGTTTTTATGACCGGCCTGGAAGAAGGAGTTTTTCCTTCCTACCGCAGTGAAAGCCCGGAGGAAATGGAAGAAGAGCGGCGTTTATGTTATGTGGGGATCACCAGGGCACGCCAGAAACTTTACCTGACCAACACCATTACGCGTTTGCTCTATGGTTATGAGAGAAACAATGCGCCTTCACGCTTCCTGGCAGAGATTCCGGATGATCTATTCTACATTCCGGCATCGCGAACGCCACTCCCGGGCAAGATAGGTGAAGGAGACATGGTGAGGCATCGTAAATTCGGTATGGGTGTCATTCTCCAGCTCATAGAAGATGAGCAGGTGGTGATGGTCGATTTTGAACGCGGTGGCGTTAAAATGCTCAGGTTAGATTTGGCACCGCTTGAAAAAATGAGCTAAATGGCAGACTGTCAATATTATTCTTAAGCGAAGCGAAATGATAGAGCGCTGTCGACGGTGCTTAACTTTCTTGCTCGCTTTGCTATTTTGCAGCCAAGAAGAATGACTTGTGCAGGAGTGATAATAGTGTCCGATTCGCAGTTGAGGATAGAAGAACTGCGTAATGAAATCAGGAGTCACGATCATAGATATTATGTCCTTGATGAACCTCTAATAAGCGACGCAGAATATGACCGGCTTATGCGGGAACTGGCAGAGCTTGAACAACTACACCCTGAGCTGATAAGCCCGGATTCACCAACCCAGAGGGTGGGCGGACAGGCTCTGGAGAAATTCTCCCCAATCCGCCATAGAAGCACGCTTCTAAGCCTCGACAATGCATTTTCCCATCAGGATCTGCTCGACTTTGACCGCCGAGTCCGCAAAGCGGTAGACAATCCAGACTACATGAGTGAGATGAAAATCGATGGAGTGTCTATTGCTCTCACCTACATAGACGGGGTGCTGCAGAGTGCTGCTACCCGAGGAGATGGTCAGGTTGGAGAAGATGTCACCTCCAATATCAGGACCATCAAACAGATCCCGCTGATGCTTCACCGGGTTGTATCTAATCTAGTGGTTCGCGGTGAAATTTACCTCCCCAAAAGAGAGTTTTTGCGCATTAACCAGGAAAAAGAGGATAATGGCGAGCGGGTTTTTGCCAATCCGCGCAATGCGGCCGCAGGATCGCTGCGCCAGCTGAATCCTGCCATAACCGCTAAGCGTAAGCTGGCCGCTTTTTTCTACGATATACTATACCTGGAAGGAGAACAGGTATCGACCCAGGTGCAGGCATTGGAGCTTCTGAAAGAGCTGGGTCTGCCAGTCAATGATCAGGCCCACTTTTGTAAAAGTATTGAGGATGTACTGGCTCAAACCGACATATTCAAAGAAAAGCGCCACAATCTTCCGTATGAGATAGACGGTATAGTCGTGAAACTCAACCGGATTAATGAGAGGTATGCCCTGGGAGAAACCATCAAGAGCCCGCGCTGGGCCATCGCCTATAAATTCCCGGCCGAGGAAAAAGAGAGCCGCCTGCTGTCGGTGGAGGTAAATGTCGGCAGGACCGGCATAATAGCTCCCACAGCCATTCTGGAGCCGGTGCAGCTGGCCGGTACCACCGTAAGCCGCGCCACCCTGCACAATTATGATCTGGTGAAAGAAAAAGATATAAGGATCGGCGACACAGTGCTGGTTCACAAAGCCGGCGATATCATCCCGGAAATAATTCGTCCGCTAACCGAGAAGAGGAGCGGACAGGAAATAGAGATCACTCCTCCTGAATGCTGCCCAACCTGTGCCAGCCCGGCAGTACGGCTGGAAGGAGAGGTGGCCTACCGCTGCGAAAATATAAACTGCCCCTCGCGCATTAAAGAAAGCCTGATATTCTTCGCCTCCCGCTCGGCTATGGACATAGAGGGGCTGGGTCCCAGTCTGGTCGACCAACTGGTAGAGAAGGGCCTGGTGAGCAAGATAGAAGACCTGTACCAGCTCCAGGATGCAGACCTGTCAGCATTGGAACGGATGGGAGAAAAGTCGGCCGCTAATATTATCGGGGCGATTGAAACCAGCAAAGAAAAACCGCTCCACCGTCTGATAACCGCACTGGGCATCAAACACATAGGCGCCAAGAGCGCACGCCTCTTAACCGAGCATTATCATCATCTCGATGATTTTAGAAAACTGCAGGTAGAGGAACTGCTCACCATACCTGAAATAGGACCTAAAATGGCTGAAAGCCTTAAGTTATTCTTCCAGGAGCAGCGCAACCTGGACACCCTGGAGGCTTTAGAAAAAGTTGGACTCAACTTAAAAGAAGCCCAGGCATCCCAAGGAATCCAGCCGTTAAAAGGAATGAGCTTCGTGCTTACCGGAGCCCTGGAGGCTATGACCCGTGATGAAGCCGGCGAGAAAATCCAGGCATTAGGCGGCAAAGTCAGCAGCAGCGTAAGCAAAAAAACCAGCTTTGTAGTCGTGGGTTCCGAGCCGGGCAGCAAGTATGACAAAGCGGTCCAGCTGGGGGTTAGGATTATGAGTGAAGGCCAGTTCAGTGAGCTTCTTACTGATCCGGAGAAATTTCTCGCCTGAACAAGGCGAGCAACCCCATATTCCATCCAGAAAGTGAAACTTGACTTTTGTGTCTACAGATGAGAGCCCTATTGGAAGAAAGTGCGTTTAATTAAGTCATAATTTCATTGTGAAAATCCTGCCGTTATGGTACCTTAATATAGATATGATAAATTTGCCAGAGGAGGAAGATTGATGCCCGCTGATAACAGAAGAGAATTTGATCACCTATTGCCAGTTAACCTATTCGATCTCAGCGCGATTCTTAAGGCAAGTCAGCCCGTTGAAGCTCCTGATGAAGAAGAATAATAATTTCTATAATTAAATAAGTAACACCTTGGGAGTGAGCTTATAGCTTGCTCTTTTTATTTAATCAGGGTTTTATAACCCCAGTACAGGTTCGCTTAAAGTGCGAAAGAGAGGAAACTGCTGGGTATGTCAGCTAATAATAGAGTACTTACCACAACCGAAATATCCATGCTTTTATCATTGCAGAATACGCCCCCGTACGTTAGAACCGCATTTTTGCTGATGGTTTATTATTATTTCACCCCTTCTCAGGTATCATTATTGAAGTATTCAGATTTGATTTTTAAGGACGGCCAAACTTATCTAAAGTATTATTTGAAATCTAAAAATTCATTTGTTCAAGTTCCACTGGTGGATGAATTAGCAGACTATTTTCTGGGCCCGGGCAGGCGCACCATCGACCAATTAGATGCGCCGCTGATCCATAAACCGGATGGAACGCCAGCAGCAGCTATTGATATTCAAGAGGCTATAATTAACTATGGCCGACAAATAGGTGTTCAAGATTGTACGGGTAGCCTGCAAATAAACGATGAGATATTCAATACCGAAAACGTGATTGATATTACCCGGAGTCAATATCAAACCATAACTATCATTGAAGCCAATGAAATCAGATATCTTTTTACCGATTATTCCATCAGTGCGACCATGGATATAAAGCGTCAGTCATTTTATCTGCAAGCACATCAACTGCCTGTGAGATTGGTCGAGTTGATTGACTTTTCTCCCCGGGAAATACTGATTCTGGGTGGCGGTGTGATGGTCATTCCAGCATATTTTAAAATTGTATTTCCTGATGTTAATGTAGAGGTATGTGAAATTGATAGGGAAATGCTTATGACGGCGCAAAAACATTTCTTCTTTGAACCGTCTTCAAATATCGATATTGTCATTGACGACGCCTATTCACATCTGCGGCGGACCCCCAAAAAATATAGTATTATATTCTTTGACATACCCTGTTTGAATCAAGAATCCAAACAACGCTTTTTGGGAATAGACAATTTTATTATGATGAAATCGTTGCTAAGCGAAGACGGATTGCTTATTATCAATGTTTTAGATTTTTTTGAGCAAGCTGATGGAGAAGTCACACATAAAGAGTACGAAAATATAAAGAAAATTTTCCCCTGCGCATGTCTTCTAAGAAGCAGTCCTGATGCAAAGCAATCCCAGAATCTAATCATTCTTGCAGGAAACGATTCAAAGTTACTGGATCTCGGCTATTTAAGGTCCCAAAATAGGGAATTGAACCGGGGTCTGGACAATATTCTCAATAGCATTGTCAACGTATCCAAGAATTATTTATAGGAATTTTAACAATATTAATTGGAATGGTGTTTATGGATTGTATCGAGCTCTTTTATAATCAAAATCCTTATCCTCAACCCGTAGAGAAAGCATTGATCCCAGCCAAGAATTATTTGTTTGACCTTGCCTATAAAGCGGGAATGCCTGGTTTGACTGAGATTAATATGCCTTTTAAAATTTGGGCGCCTGGCTGCGGCACCTTACTGCCTATTTATCTGCTCCTCGAATTCCCTGATGCTATAATAAGAGCCAGCGACATTAGTAAAAGCACCATAGATTATGTAATAAAAGCTCTCGAGTCCTATCCGGATTTACAGGCCAGGATGGATATTGGTGTGGAAAGTATCGAATCCTCCTTATATTATCAGGAATTTGATTATATTGTGGCCACCGGAGTGCTTCATCATATGAATAATCCTGGGCAAGGCCTAAAAATTCTCAATCAGGCTTTAAAATCCGAGGGAATCCTGGAGACAATGGTATATAACAAAAGCCACCGCCAGTATTACGGCGAATTAAAAAAGCTTCTTCGCTTGCTAATGCCCCAATATCCTGACTGCAAAAGAAATGAGTTAAAACAGTTTTTCCAAACGCTGTTAAATGCAGAGACAAAATCACCTGCGGTAAAGTATTATGTCGACGAGGCGATTAGTCTGCTTGATCATGACTTTGCAACCTTTTTAGATGTCTATATGAACCCCAGAGAGGTCTCATATGATTTACAAGAATTGTTTGCTTTCCTCGAATCAGGAGGATTTGAATTTTTATCCTGGCGAAATCCAGAATCATGGAATTTGGAAACAAGAATTAATAATTCTGAGATTTTGGAACAATATAAATATTTGACCCCGTTTGAAAAATATGAAATCGTATGCAGTCTCGATTACGATTTTTCTCCATACTTTTCACTTTATGCCTCCAAGACTCTAGACCATAGCCGTATTCGGCAGACAGATTTTGAAAAAATAATCGAGAACCTCGCTATAAAAGCTCCCCAAAAGCAATATATAGTTCAATTTAACGAGCATACATGTGAAATAAAGGAGATTGATTTTGTTGTGGAAGTCTACGACCAGGAAATTCAAAAAGCTGTTAAGTTTGTCCAAAATAAGGGTCACATATCGTTAAAAGAAGCTTTAGATGATACTAAAATAAATTGGGCACGACTCATTAATCTTCCCAAATGCCCGTTTGAGTTTTACAAGATTTAGAGGGAGCTTTGCTTTGATGAAAATTGCCTTAGTTTCACTGCCCTGGCACAGTCCATATAGACCTTCGATTCAAATTGAAGCGCTGGCCGCTTATTTAAAGAAAAACAGCTCCTTTCGTATTGATATCCAAACCTTTCATGATCACCTGGAAGTATGCAGGTACTTATCTTACGATAATGTTAAAAAAATTGCTGATGGCTGCTACAGTTCCTGGCTGGGAGAAGCTCTGAGCGCTTATCTGCTCTTTGCCGATAACCGGGAGACTATTTTAGAATTTATTCGCTACCTTATGAAATACGATCTATCCGGCTCAGCGATTATTAGTGATTTCATTGAACCTTACCAGCGTTTTATTGAACAGAGGAGCCGGGTATATGCCCAGGGCGGGTACAAAATGATCGGCCTTACTGTAACCCTGTGTCAAACTTTTAGTTCAATATTAATGGCAAAAGTAATTAAGAAACAAAATCCTGATTGTTTTATTTTAATGGGTGGGGCAGTGGTAAGTGGGGGAAGTGTTGCAAATAGCCTATTCGATTGTTTCCCATATATAGATGCTATCTGTGCAGGAGAAGGCGAAATGCCAATTATTGAAGTAAGCGAGGCGTTGTATAGACAATCTCCCGTAAACGACATAAGCGGCATCATTACCAGGTCTACCAGACGCGAAAATATGAACAGGAGACAGCAGCTTGGTTCGCTTGAAGAACTTCCGATAATCGATTATTTTTCGTATTTTGAACTATTGAACCATATCCCTTCCCGGGATATGGTTGAACCTGATGTGGAAATCACAGTTGAAAGCAGCCGGGGATGCTGGTGGAATAGATGCATGTTTTGCAATCTTCATTTTCAGTGGGATGGCTACCGAGAAAAATCAGTGCAGCATCATATCAAAGAAGTTGAGTATTTATTGAGGAGTTACGGTATTTCCAGGTTTATTTTCGTTGATAACATTTTGTGCAAAGATCAAAATAAAATTAAAGACCAGTTCGCAGCTTTAAACGAAAATTTCCCCGGAGTTTTGGATATATACCTGGAATCTTCAGTAAACATGTCTCCCGACATATGGAAATACCTGAGTGAAGCAGGCGTCTCATATTGTCAGCTCGGTGTGGAATCGCTATCTAACTCGGTTCTTAAGAAAATAAAAAAAGGCACTTCTGTAATGAACATAATTTTGGCCATGAAAAATCTCGAAAAGTACCAGATTAGAAATCCTGGCAACATCATTTACGATCTTCCATTCATGACTGACCTTGAATTACAAGAGAACATAGATAATATTTCTTGCGTTGAGGCGTACTACCCGCTTTCTCTAGTAAAATTCTTTCTAAATTACGGCAGTCCGTATTATGAGCTTATTTACCGGGATACAGATTTAGCAGACAAAAATTATCTGGCATGGGATGTTCTGCTTCCGCCAGAGATGCGAAAGCGTTTCTTTTCACCACAGCGTGAATATCAAATGATTGAAAATGAAAATCCATATTTGCAGAGTCTACAAAGCCGCTGCCAGGAATGGCAGGATAATTACTTTGCAATGAAGTCCTCTGGCGTAAAATATCTACTTGAAGTAAAGAACTCTGCAAATATAGATACCCCGGTGGTAATTGTTGACTACAGAAAAGGGTTTAGAAAAGAATACCGCCTTTCTGCCATCGAAGCTAATATTTATAGCTTCTTCGATCAGGTCGCTGCTGTAGACGATTGTTATAAAGCATTTCCTGAAATCGATCCGAAAGTTATGCATGAAATCATGGAATATTTCATTTCTGAAAAACTTGCCTTCAAAGAAAACAACAAAATTTTGAGTCTAGCCATTAATAGCTCAACTAGCTGATCGTCTAAAAAAAGTTTGGTGGGCTGTCCGCATAAGAACAATAATACCGGGGCCTCTGTGTGCCATAGTATAGCGAAGGAAGCGATCAACACCCCACTTTGTTTTATGGGGACCATGTATTATATAATTAAACGACAAATATTCGGGATGGATAGTACTATTGAAAATTAAAGGCTTCGAAATTAGAGACACACTGCCTGTACTCCATTGGATGGGGAATAATGCAAGATCCCTCTGGTCAGGGCTGGCTTTGATCATAATCATGGGCTTAGTCGGTTCGCTTAGCGGTGTAGCTGCCGCTGTTACTTCAAAACATATGGTTGATAATGCTGTGAAGGGCGATCTCTGTTGGGCAGGAATATTTGCGGCGATCTTCGGAGCTTTGCTCTTGATGAACCTGGGAATGAATATTAGTGGATCTCTCGTTGCCACTAGAGTATCCGAAGCAATGTCGAACTCGATGAGGGAAAAGATTTTTTCCGAGTTGATTATGACCGAGTGGATGCAACTTTCCGTTTATCATAGCGGAGACCTTTTGACTCGTCTAACCAGCGACGTTAGTGCGGTGACTGGCTGTATTGTAAATACACTACCCAGCATACTATTCCTAGGAGTCCAGTTTATAGCGGCTTTTGCGACACTGCTTTATTACGAGCCCAAACTGGCATTCCTGGCTTTTGCGCTTGGACCGGCGACAGTATTTCTTAGCAGGTTATGGAGTCGCAAGCTTAAAGAATTGAATATCCGGGCCAAAGAATCAGAAAGTGCCTACCGTTCTTATTTACAAGAAAATATGCAAAATTTCTCCCTGATCAAGAGCTTCCGTTTGGAAGAACACAATCAAAAAGCCCTTCAGGAGCTTCACAACAATCGCATGTCCTGGGTGCTGAAATTAAACCGCGCTACGTTAACTGCTAGCGCTATACTAAGCGGCGGATTTATGAGCAGCTATTTTGTAGCTTTTGTGTGGGGGACATACAGGCTGGCACAGAACGCTATTAGTTTTGGTACATTGACGGCCTTTTTGCAGTTGGTATCTCAGGTACAGGGCCCGTTTATTGGATTGACTCGTACATTGCCACAAGTAATTGCAGGTATGGCATCAGCCGAGCGCTTGATTGAACTGGAAGAGATGGAGAGAGAAAGACCGACCGAACCAGTTCCCGCATTAAGTTCACTTGGAATAAGTTTTAATAAAACTGCTTTTTCTTATGACGATGAACAAGAAGTGCTGGTAAATGCATCGGCTAAAATTCATCCTGGGGAAATCGTAGCCCTGGTTGGCACCTCAGGTGAAGGCAAGACCACTATGATTAGACTTTTACTGGCCCTATTAAGGCCGAATGATGGGACAGTGTCTTTTTTTGATGCCGAGGGGCAGGTATATCCGGCGTCAGTTTCTACGAGAGAATGGATCACCTATGTACCGCAGGGAAATACATTGTTTAGCGGGACTATAGCCGACAATATACGTTATGGCAAGCCAGACTCTACGTACGAAGAGATGGAAAAAGCCGCTCAGGATGCATGTGCCTGGAACTTTATTAAGAAGCTGCCCGAGGGATTTGACACTGTAATAGGAGAAAAGGGATTGGGATTATCAGAGGGTCAGGCGCAAAGAATAGCTATTGCCCGAGCTTTTTTAAGACAGGTCCCCATTCTAATTTTGGATGAGGCTACATCAGCTTTGGACACTCAATCAGAGATGTATATTTTAAATTCTATTAAGAATTTGGGGCGAACCTGTACCTGTTTGATAATAACCCATAGATCATCGGCTCTTAAGATATGCTCAAGGATTATTAAGCTGCAAGATGGTTATCTAATCGAAGAGACTGCATAAAACGATAGCTGCTCCCGGCCAGTGTCTCATCACATGGGAACAGTATATGAGGCAAAGAACGCTCCACTTTGGGCTAGAGATGACCTGCACTTTAGGATCTGACAGGTTATGGCAGGATTTTTCACACAGTTCGACGCTTTATACTTCCCCCTTGGAGATATCAGCTACGCAATCGAAAATCCCTCCTGTTCATCTACTCGTCTGGCGTGTATATCGCTGGTGGTGAAGGTGATAATCTTGTCGGTCCCCAAAAGCTTGTGATTGCCGCCCTGTAGGCTTTCGGCAATAGTAAAGACATAAACCGTATTGCTATTTTTACCTCGTTCCTAATATGGCTTCTGCTGTTACATGACAGAAAGTATGCTTTAATTATCCATCATTTCTGCTATAGAATAATGAAGCTAAAGATTGCTATATGCAACGATAAGCTTTACCAGGAGAATCAAAGCGTAATGGGGCTGCTGAAATCTGATGCAAGCGCCTTCCAAGCCATCATTCGACTATAAATTATTAGGAGTTCAGGGGATTTTTTGTTATAATAATTTTCGTATAACTAGGCGAAAAGATGTACCTCGTCTCGTTGCAGCGGCGCGGAAGAAACTGCTTTTCAGTCTCTTTCGATGCCAAAATATTTGCTCCAAAGCGGGAGGAATGGACAATGGCTCTTTCAATTGAGCTTGTTGAACACGTAGCAAAGCTTGCCAGGTTAGAGCTAAGCGATGCGGAAAAGCAAGCTTATGCTGCACAACTGGGCATGATTTTAGAATATGCCGATCGGCTGAACACTCTGAACACTGATGATGTTTTGCCTCTTGATCATATTCTTCCTATCAATAACGTATTCCGGGAAGATCAGGTTAAACCTAGCACCCCCAGGGAGGAGATACTGTCAAACGGACCTCTTATCGAAGACGGGCAGTATAAGGTACCCAAAATTATTTAAAGGAGTGGGCTTCAAGAATGCAGCTGCATAAATTGACGGTCCACCAGTTGATGGACCGGCTTAAGAACAAGGAAAATACAGCTTCGGAGATTACTGCCGCCTATGTCAAACGCATAGGTGAAGTGGAAGACCAGGTTAAAGCTTTTATTACCAGGACCGAAGACCTTGCGCTGGAACAGGCAAGGTCTTATGATGAGCAGGGCACTTTTTCCGGACTGGTAGGGATACCTTACGGCTTGAAGGATATTATCTGCTCACGCGGGGTAAGGACCACCGCGGGCTCAAAAATACTGGAAAATTTTGTTCCTACATATGACGCTAGCGTAGCCAAAGCATTGCACGAAGCGGGGGGAGTTCTGCTGGGTAAGCTCAATATGGATGAGTTTGCTATGGGCTCATCCACCGAGCAGAGTGCCTTCTTTGCCACCCACAATCCCTGGGACCTGGAGAGGGTGCCGGGGGGGTCTTCAGGCGGTTCGGCGGCTGCTGTTGCGGCTGGGGAAGTCCCTTATGCCCTGGGAACCGATACCGGCGGATCTATTCGCCAGCCTGCATCATATTGCGGGATTGTAGGGCTAAAACCTACCTACGGGAGGGTGTCGCGCTGGGGTGTTATCGCTTACGCCTCATCCCTTGATCAGGTCGGCGTTTTTAGCAAAGATGTCAGGGACTGCGCGCTGGTCATGAATGTGATTGCCGGCCACGACCCGATGGATTCAACCAGCGTTACTCTGAAGAGGCCAGACTATTCTGATTATTTGAAACCGGAAGTAAAAGATATGAAGATCGCCTTCCCTCGGGAATACTTCCAGGAGGGCGTCCAGGCCGGTGTCAAAGAGCTGGTCATGAAAGCGTTGAAGAAGTACGAAGAACTGGGGGCGCGTGTCGAGGAAGTATCCCTGCCCAACAGCGAGTACGCGCTTCCGGCCTATTACCTACTGGCGACAGCCGAAGCCAGCGCCAACCTGGCCAGGTATGACGGGGTCAGATATGGACTGCGCGATTTTGAAGCCGAGAATGTAGTTGATATGTTCTCAAGAAGCCGTGCCAGGGGGTTTGGAGATGAAGTTAAGCGCCGCATTATGCTGGGCTCCTATGCCCTGAGTTCCGGGTATTACGACGCCTATTATTTGAAAGCTTTGAGAGTAAGGCGTTTGATCAGCGATGATTTTAACCGGGTATACAAAGACTATGATATCATTGTGGCTCCGACAGCGCCCACACCGGCATTCAAGATTGGGGAGCAGGCCAGTTCCCCTCTTACACTATACATGAACGACATCCTGACTGTACCGGTGAACATGGCCGGCTTGCCGGGGATGTCAATACCCTGCGGATTCGTGGAGGGTCTGCCGGTGGGGATGCAGTTGATCGGCAAAGCCTTCGACGAAGGCACGATATTCAAGGCCGCCTATGCTTATGAACAGTGCACTGATTTTCATAAGCAGCAGCCTCAGCTGGGGGTGAATTAGATGTCAGGCTTTGAAACTGTGATTGGATTGGAAGTGCATGTTGAATTAAAGACAGCCAGCAAAATATTCTGTTCTTGTTCCAATTCCTTTGGCGACCAGCCCAATACCAATGTCTGCCCGGTCTGTTCGGGATTTCCCGGCATGCTGCCAGTGTTAAATCGTCAGGTAGTGGAATATTCTATTATGACTGGCCTGGCCCTCAACTGTCAGATAGCCGAATACAGCAAATTCGACCGTAAGAATTATTTTTACCCTGATCTGCCTAAAGCTTATCAGATTTCACAATACGACTTACCCATATGTCTGAAAGGCTATTTAGATATAGAACTGCCGGGCGGAGAGAATAAAAGGATCGGCATAACCAGGGCGCACATGGAGGAAGACGCTGGCAAGCTGGTTCACCAGGGGGACATAAGCTCAACACCATTTTCGCTGGTTGACCTGAACCGTTCTGGGGTCCCCCTTTTGGAGATAGTATCCGAACCGGATATGCGCAGCGCTCAGGAGGCGCGCGCCTATATGGAGAAACTGCGGTCGATACTCCTCTTTATCGGTGTGTCAGACTGCAAAATGCAGGAAGGTTCTCTTCGCTGTGATGCTAATGTGTCTGTGCGCCCGTTTGGGCAAAGTGAATTTGGCATCCGAACCGAGATAAAAAATCTCAATTCATTCCGGGCGCTGGAGAGATCCATCGAATATGAGGCCAGGCGACAGATGGAGGCCATCGAAGATGGCGAGAAAATAATTCAGGAAACTCGTACCTGGGATGAGGATAAACAGCAGACCCGGTCCATGCGGTCCAAGGAAGACGCTCACGATTACAGGTATTTCCCGGAACCGGATCTGCCTCCATTGCTGATCGAGCGGCGATGGGTAGATGAGCTGAGAGCTGATCTGCCGGAATTGCCGGATCAGGCGCAGCAAAGATTGGTTGAAGAGCACGGGCTGGCGCCTTATGATGCTGCATTGATTACTTTGAACCCTGAAAATCTAGCTTTTTTTGACCAGTGCCTTGAGCTCTATCCTCAACCCAAGGTTATCGCCAACTGGATGATGGGCGAGTTGAATCGCCTGCTGAACCTGAACAACATAGAAATAAGCCAGTGCCAGATTAAACCGGCGAAGCTTGCCGATATGCTCAAGCTGCTTGATGAAGGTACAATCAGCGGGAAAATGGCCAAGACTATATTTGAGGAAATGTTTATCTCTGGCAAAGATGCTGAAGAGATCATCGAAGAAAAGGGTCTGGTGCAGATTTCCGATTCCAACTCTTTGCTGCCGCTGATCGAGAAGATCATAAGCGAAAATCCCAAGGTGGTTCAGGATTACAAGAACGGAAAAGAAAAAGCCTTTGGATTCTTCATTGGCCAGATAATGAAAGCCACAAAAGGGCAGGCGAACCCGACGGTGGTGAACAGCCTGCTTAAAGATGTGCTTGACAAACAGTAGTGATCAACAGTGATAATAAGAACTTGCAGCCACGGCAGGCTCGAGTTTTTTTAGGGTATTAAAGAGGGAGTGAGAGAATGACTTATGCCGGTAAGAACAAGGATTGGTTTTTAGAAGAGGGCGCCAAGGTCAACATCGTTGACACCACTCTGCGGGATGGAGAACAAACTGCCGGAGTCGTGTTTGCCAATGAGGAAAAGATACAAATCGCCAAATACCTGGATAAGATCGGGGTAAGCCAGATCGAAGCCGGTGTACCGGTTATGGGCGGGGCCGAAAAAGCATGTATTAAAGAAATAGCCAATCTGGGATTAAACGCCAGCATAATGGCCTGGAACCGGGCAGTTATTTCAGACATTAAAGAATCCATTGACTGTGGTGTGGATGCAGTGGCGATATCGATCTCCACCTCGGATATCCACATCGAGCACAAGCTTCAGACGACCAGGGAGACTGTTCTGAAGATGATGAGCGATGCTGTCAAGTTTGCCAAAGACAACGATCTGTATGTATCTGTAAATGCCGAGGACGCATCCCGTTCCAACGCCGAGTTCCTCACTGAGTTTGCTCTAATAGCAAAACATTCCGGGGCTAACCGCCTTCGCTTTTGTGATACGGTAGGCATTTTGACACCTCTGTCAACCTTCCGTTTTATCCGTACACTGATCGATGCAGTTGGTTTGGATATTGAGATGCATACTCATAACGACTTTGGTATGGCCACTGCCAATGCCCTTTCCGGAGTATACGCAGGCGCCACCTATGTCGGGGTTACTGTAAACGGCCTTGGTGAAAGAGCAGGGAATGCCTGTTTGCAGGAAGTCATAATGGGTTTGAAATACCTGATGAACGTAAATGTACCTTTTCAAACTCCCATGTTCAAGGAAGTAGCCGAATATGTTGCCCAGGCTTCAGGAAGGATCTTGCCAGTCAGCAAACCGATAGTGGGCTCCAATATATTCGCCCATGAATCAGGCATACATGGGGATGGGGTTTTGAAGAATCCGCTTACCTACGAAGCCTTTTCACCGGAAGAGGTTGGACTGGAACGGCAGATCGTTATTGGCAAGCATTCCGGAACCGCTGCCATTAGCTCCAAATTTATCCGTGAATACGGTCTTGACATCACTGATCAAGAAGCCAGAGCCCTATTGCCTTTGGTCAAAGATATGTCAGTCCGTTTGAAACGTTCTTTATTCGATAAGGAATTAATGTATTTGTTTGAAGAATACAAAAAAAAGAATCAAAACTAGAGTTGCAAAAACTAAGAAAAGGAAGGCAAGCGCTGATGAACAAAGGGGAGAAGATAACCGTTAATAATGGAGTCCTTCAAGTGCCGGATCATCCTATTATTCCATTCATTGAAGGAGATGGTACCGGTCCTGATATATGGGCGGCGGCTTCGCGCGTTCTGGATGCAGCTGTGGCAAAGGCCTATCAGGGTAAAAAATCAATAGTCTGGAAAGAAGTTTTTGCCGGGGAAAAAGCCTTTAATCTCACTGGTGAATGGCTGCCTAAAGAAACGCTGGACATAATTCGTGAATATCTCATAGCAATAAAAGGACCGCTGACAACACCTATTGGCGGGGGGATTCGTTCGCTTAATGTAGCATTGCGCCAGGAGTTGGACCTATATGTATGTCTGCGTCCGGTCCGCTATTTTTCCGGAGTTCCATCGCCTGTGAAGCGTCCTCAGGATACAGATATGGTAATATTCAGGGAAAACACCGAAGATATTTACGCGGGAATCGAATATCCCAGCGATTCTGCGGAGGCAAAAAAGCTGATCTCCTTTTTGCAGAACGAATTGGGAGTCACCAAAATCCGTTTTCCTGGGACTTCTGGAATTGGTATTAAACCTGTATCTGAAGACGGAACGAAACGTCTTGTGGAGGCGGCCATTGAATACGCCTTAAAGAACAATCGCAGGAGTCTGACTTTGGTTCATAAGGGCAATATCATGAAATATACTGAGGGAGCATTCAAGAGCTGGGGATATGAGCTTGCCGAACAGAAGTATGGTGATAAAGTTTTCACCTGGGATGAATATGACCGGATCAAGGAGGCCCAGGGTGAAAAGGCAGCCGACCAGGCTCAAAAAGAGGCTGAAGCACAGGGCAGGCTTATTGTCAAAGATTCAATAGCGGATATCTTCCTGCAGCAGATTTTAACCAGGCCAACCGAGTTTGATGTGGTAGCTACCATGAATCTTAACGGTGACTACATTTCTGATGCCCTTGCGGCGCAGGTTGGAGGAATCGGTATCGCCCCCGGGGCCAATATCAATTATGTCACTGGCCATGCTATTTTTGAAGCGACTCACGGTACTGCACCTAAATATGCAGGTTTAGACAAGGTGAATCCCTCATCGGTAATTCTGTCCGGAGTATTGATGCTGCGCCATTTGGGATGGGATGAAGCAGCCGATATTATAATTAAGAGCATGGAAGCAACTATAGCCAGCAAGGTAGTAACCTATGACTTTGCACGCCTTATGGAAGGCGCCAGTGAAGTAAAATGCTCCGGTTTTGCCGATGCACTGATCAAGAATATGGAGTAATGACCATATCGCGGTGGCCTAAACAGGAATTTAGGTCAATAAACATAAGACAAATGAGAAGAAAAAAGACCCGCAAAAACCGCTGCTTTACAGCAGCGTCAGCGGGTTTTTTCATTAGCATTTTACATGTGATAGGCAAGACCGACCGTGCCGGGGCCCACATGACTTCCTATAACAGGATTGGCTTCATAGATAGGTACTTCTTTTCTGTATATTGCTTTAACCTGCTCCGCGAATAGAACCGCCTCTGTATGGGCAGAGACGTGAAGCACTGCCAGATTCTGGACCTGAGCGAGGTCTTTCTCGAGTTCTCCGAGGATATGTTTCAGCGCTCGGCCCGAGGTGCGTACTTTCTCAAACAATTCGATTTGACCGTGCTTAAGATGCAGGATTGGTTTCATTTGAAGGATGGTCCCGATATACTTGCTCAGCTGGCTGATCCGCCCGCCGCGTGCTAAGTACTCCAGGTTATCCACAACAAAGAACAGTTTTGAGTTCTGCTTGATCCTTTCCAATTCCGCAGTTATTTCTAATACATTAAAAGCCGCGGCCATTTCGCACGCCTTTGCTACCATAAACCCCTGCCCAACGCTTGTCGTATGGGAGTCTAAAATCGTTACCTTTATATCTCCTTCAAGCATGTCAGCAGCCATGGCAGCTGATTGGTAAGTGCCGGACAAAAGCGATGATATAGTGATCACTATGATCTCGGTTCCAGGAGGATAAGAATTAAAAACATCCAGAAAATCTCCTGAGGAAGGCTGGGAAGTCTTCGGGAAGATTGGTTCCCTGCGCAAAAGGTCATAGTATTCGTCATTACTAACATCTATTCCTTCACGAAGTACCATATCTTTAACATGAATGTTCAGGGGAACGATTTTGATATTGTAACTGGCGATTAGTTCTTTAGAAATATTGGCTGTGCTATCGGTAATAATGGCTATTGAAATACGATTACCCCCCAAGCTCACAGAGTGTTTAACTTCTGATAAATAATAACTTGGAATAACTATACTGTCAATCACAGCTTACATGAAATACATAAGCCATTTTATATCTGAGCAGAGGATAGCCTTGCATATAAAGGCTGGATGCTTAAGAAACCTGTTCATGAAGTTGCTTATGGAGTGAACACAGCGTTGCAGCCAGATTAATTACTTTACCTGGCTTGTTCTGCTTAGCGGCCAGTTCAATATGAGCCGCCAGTTCAGATATGGGTTTGAAACCATATATGCCTGCCGTACCTTTAATATCATGACTGATGCTCTGTACGGCGTCGAAGTCATGTTCATGCATCGCTGAATACAAGTTCTGTATCATGTCTGAAAGCGAATCCATAAATTCGGGAAGCAATTGATTCAGCAGCAGGACATAACTGTCTTCAAGAGCGGGCGGTGTGCTGCCTGCCTGGTACAGGTTCCGGTTGATCACTTCTATAAGATCTTCTATACGAAATGGTTTGGCTATATAATCTGAGCAGCCACATTCTATGCATTTCTCCCGATCGCCTGCCAGCGCGTGGGCAGTCATCGCTATTACAGGAGTCGAAGATAGATCGGGATCTGAACAGATGTACCGGGTTGCCTCATACCCGTCCATCACCGGCATCTGCATATCCATCAGAACAACATCAAATCGTTTGTCCTGCATTAGTCTCAGGGCTTCCAGGCCGTGTTCGGCAGTGTAAACCTCGAAACCGTAATTGACAAGCATCTGCGATACTATGCGATGGTTGATTTTATTATCCTCCACCAGCAGAACCTGGATGGGCTCAAAAGTCAGGGTTAGATCGTCAATGTATGTTTGCTTGATGCTGCTTTCACTGCTGGAACGGTTATGCCCTATTTCATTTATTGCCTGGACAGGGATGCGTACAAAAAACATGGTGCCTTGATTCTTCTCACTTTCAGCCCAAATATCTCCTTCTAGAAGCTCGACTAAACGGCGGCATATGTATAAACCCAGACCCGTTCCCCCAAAAATTCGAGAGGAGGAACTATCTCCCTGCGTAAACGGTTCAAAAATGGTCTCCATTTTTTCGAGTTCTATTCCTATGCCCGTGTCATGAATAGTTGCGAACAGGCATTCCATTGGTGTGCCCTGGTTATCGAGTCGGGCCTGGATTTGAATGCCCCCATGATCAGTGAACTTAATTGCGTTGTAGAGAAGATTCAATAAGATTTGTCGTAGCTTGGTAGGATCTGTGAGCACGACAGGACAGAACGGTTCTTGAAGATCTAAAGAGACGGTCAATCCTTTTTCTTTGGCAGAAGGTTCGATGAGGCTAACTGTTTGAGTAAAAATTTCAACTAAATTGCAGGACTCATAAACCAGACTCTCAATGCCCAGTTCTATCCTGGAAACATCAAGGATCTCATTGATAACACCAAGCAAGTGCTCACCACATTCGCGAATGGTTGTGACATTGTCAAGCTGATTATGGTCAAGAGAACTCTGCTCCAAAAGATTGACTGATCCCAGGATGCCGATCATTGGTGTGCGGATCTCATGATTCATATTGGCAAGGAACTGGGTTTTGGTGAAGTTCAGAGAATGAAATTTTTCGGTAATATTTATAAAGCAGGCCTCGATATGAACACTATGTTCCTGGCATGAAGCAAAGGCCTCAGCCTTTATAATCTGGCCGCTGCGGGATTTCAATTCGCATGCGTAGTATTGCACGGAGCGCTTGTCGTGAAGATCTGCGATAAATTGTTTGAAAGAGAGCGGATTAGCCCATAGATCGGCAGCCCGGCAAGGAAATGCCCCATCATGAAACTCCAGCATTTCAATCATTCTCTTGTTGGCATGGACAACCAGATCTTTTTCCCAGTTAAAAGTAATAAGACCTACCGGTGCATAATCATATGAACTCTTGACGCCGCCATAGGTATCTAGATTTATTGTCTCTTGAAAAACCTGCTCCGGTCTATCTTGAAAAAGAGGATCTTCTTTATCACCGCCCCCTTTTACCTGGTACCTGACCTGCATGGCGAACAGCAGGCACACGCTTAAAGCGGCCATGGGGATAGCTATCCCGGGCCTTTCAGCAGTCCCGGAATCAAACCAGTGGGAACTTAGCATAAAGTTAATGAATATGAAGAAAAACCCCGATACAAACAATATCAAATTCCAACGATCGAACAACTTAGCAGACATTATTCGGCTGACCTCCCAGAAAAATGAACATTACACGACAGTACATTTATAAGATACATCATCACTAATAAAAAACTTGTCTTGTTATGGGCATATAATCCCAATTTTTTTGACTAATAGTGGCGAAATATGAATCAGGAGCAGTAATAATGCCTATCTTTGCAGAATGCAGGGCCAAGATGTAGAAAAAATCGCCAGGTTTGCTCTGGAGTCAGGGCAGGATTCTGACGAACCGGCAGGGAATTTCAGAATACAGGCTTTGAGAGGCTATCAAAGCTAAAGGAGTGCAAAGGAGTTATGATGATAAGAAAAACCCGCACCAGGATAATTAGCCTGATCACCATTGCAATGTGTGTGCTTTTTCCCAGTACGGTTCAAGCGGAGTCGCAGGTTCGCATCTTCATTGACGGGAGACAGATCTCAACTGATGTCGCGCCGGTAATTATAAACAACCGTACTATGGTACCGCTCCGGGCTGTAAGCGAAGGCCTGGGTGCCGAGGTCACCTGGCAGGCGGCTACCCGCACAGTGCTTGTGAGCAGCCACGGCTTTAAACCGTCAGTGATGGAACAACAGGTGCCAATCGTGGGGGAATCTATAGCCAGTGCAGCAAATCTACGCAGTTTGCTGAAAAAGAACAACCCTGCCGCACCTGATCTGGTGGAATTATATCTTGAGATTGGAGCTGAATACGGCATCCGGGGTGATCTGGCTTTCTGTCAGGCTGCCAAAGAAACTGGATGGTGGAAATACGGAGGATTGGTGCAGCCCTGTCAGAATAATTATTGCGGTCTTGGAGCTACTGGCAGCCCGGCTACCGGGGAGGAGGATTTGCACGGTGCGGATTCCGACCGGGTCTATTTTGTCGCGGGACAGCATGGGGCATTCTTCGATACTCCAGCCGATGGAGTTGAAGCTCATATCCAGCATCTATATGCTTATGCTACCAGGAATAAGCTGCCTGCCGGCAAATCGATAGTTGATCCTCGATTTACTCTCGTAAGTAGAGGAATAGCTACCAATTGGTCCGACTTGAACGGCCGCTGGGCAGTGCCGGGAGTTGGATATGGACAAAGCATCATCAATGATTATTTTGCCAGGGCACTGCCTGACGGAAGCAGCGTTATGTTCCTGAGCCGTTCGAGAAGCGCCCATGATGAAGGTATCAGCATCTTTATAAACGGTCAGGAGATCGTATCAGATGCTCCCCCGGTCATTATCAACAATCGGACTATGGTGCCGCTCAGGGCTATAAGCGAAGGTCTGGGAGCGGATGTGCAGTGGCAGGCTAGCACCCGACAGGTTATCATCAAGCGCTAGACTTCATAATAAAGAGACCAAAATAAAGTGCTGTCTCACTAGAGTGAGACAGCACTTTCTCGATTCTATACCCAGGGGCCAAATGTAGAACCCACCGGCAAAACGGTTTTGCCATAGTGGGTGTTTAGCACTGCTGCTGCTGAGCCGTAGAAAGAGAAGATGGAGATGAGCAGCTCGGCATAGCCAGCCATTTCTGCCCAGGCGTGTCCTCCCCAGCCCAGTGTGTACATGAATAAGCCAAGGAATAAGATGTCGATCAAAAAGAAGATTATGAACAGTACTTTATGGACGCCCATAGCGCCAAGTGTCATGAACATGGTAAAAATAAAATAGCCCAGAAAAGCATAGCCGAGCTGTTTTGCGTCCATAACCAGGCCAGCCTTCATACCGAACATACCATTCTGCATCATCCATGTCATAGCTACGCCGTACCAGAAAAGGGCATATGCACAAAATGCAGTAGCGCCAAAGGTATTGTTGTGTTTGAAATCTTTTAATCCTGCTATCAGCTGAGCAGTAGCACCCAGAAAAATAGCCCATGGTATGACCAGAGCAGTACTATGAGCGTCTCCGCCCGTAATCCCTAACTTTTGGGTGCAGGCTACCAGCGTTACTATAGCCAGGCCAAACAGACCTAATGGGGTAGGGTTAGCTACTAATTCTTGAACATGTCCAGTAATAAAGCGCTCATTGCTATTTACATCACTTGTCTTTGCCATTACAACCTCCTAGAAATTACTATATTTAATAACCCCCTGATTTCCCTCCTTTCCAAAGTTCGTAAAAAATTTCACAATTTTCTTAAATTCGAGGTCTTTCTAAAAAATCCTTGTGGAAAATATTATTATGCACAAAATGTCAGTGAAGTAGTAATTAATGACAAAAAAAAGGGCCGTTCAGTAGGCATCTGAACAGCCCTGCTCATATATTTTTATTATGAGCCTAAGATTGAGAAGGGAAAGTAAAGGTTCACAATAAAGTTCACAATGAGCTTGGTAGAGATTTCTAATGCAAGTGCTGTAAAAACGAAGGATAAGAAAAAGTTGTGAAGATGCTATTGCGGATATTTCCGGTATTTAACTTTATTGCCTCACCTGATAACAGTTTATGAAGTGATGGAGAGAAAGGTGATAAAATGGAGGAAAGATTTTATAAAATTAGTGAAGTGGCTGAAATGCTCGGGACTGAGCAGCACACCCTGCGTTACCTTGAGAACGCACTTAAGTTAAAAATCAAACGCAATGACCGCAGTGACCGTCTCTATAGCGAATCTGACCTTGATACTTTGAAGTTGGTTATGGCGCTTAAAGCTAAAGGCTTGAACACTACTGCCATAAAGATGGCACTGGAAAACAATGATGAGATGAACGAAACCGGTCTGCAAACGGCTTCTCGCCATTCTGCCCCTGAGGTCATGGAGTTTCTTGCTGTTACTCATCAGATAGTTGAACAAAATGAGGAGCTTATCAGGAGCAACCGGCGGCTCGAAGAGAGAATCGAAGGCCTGGAGAAAAAAATAGATCAGCGCAATCAGGATCGAGAACGTAAAATTGATGAGTTTTTGGAGTTGTGGAAAGCTGAACAGGGAAAGGGAAAAAGCTGGCTGTCCTGGCTGAGAGGCAAGAATTAGAAAAGCAGTGTGTATCTTATTTGTCCAGGTATAGATCCAGTATCTGGAGTATCCGGTAAAGAGCTGCCTGCGTGCTTTTTCGACCGTGCTGCCTGGCATCTGAGCTTGCTGGTTCTGAGCTTTTTTCTGGATCGTTGGACCTGTATGACGAACAAAGCTCTAAAGCGGCCTCCTGTTTCTTCCTTATGGTATTTAAAATATCGTCTCCTCGGGTATGATCTTCGCTTAACATAAAATTGTTATCAAGTTCCAAACTCGATTTAGCAAGGTTTAAAAACAGGGAGAGTGCATTTCCAAGCTCGGCTATTTCTAAAGATAGTTCCAGGACCAGATCCTGGTCCATGAATCTGTTCAGGTCTGCATTCTGATCTTCTTCAGCCACCTCATATACCCGGATGTGAAACATTTTATCATCCTTTGACAGGTTATAGGAAGAATTCAGCGGTATTAAGCAAATTTCATAAGCCCCATTGAAATCCAGCTCCAAATTGGCAGTGTCAAATGGGATCCGTTCCAGGACATTATCCCCTTCGCTTCTTTTTTCCAGGTAAAAATGGAAAGGATATAGAGTTTTTAGTTTCAAATTTGACAAATTAATCCTCCGCCAGAGACACAGGCCCCTGATGACATTAAGATCAGGATCGTTGGACTGGCGCAAGGGGACCCCCGGAGCGAGAGATGATATCAGATCTTTGAAACCACGGGTCTGGGAAGCCCCACCCATCAGTACCACTGCATCCAGATTCCAGGTTGAAGCTAAACAGAGTCCCAGTGATAGCGCCCGAGGTCGCACAGCTTCTTCCCAGTAATCGCTTAAACGCCCATAGACAGCTTTGGTCCCTTCAATAAACCTTTCCTCTGAGCACTCGAAAACCAGGGAATGATCAAGGTAGAAATCAGGAATATTTAACTGCACAGCAGGCTGTGTGCTCATGGCAATTTTGAGATATTCTGCGTAAAGCATCCATTGTTGGAACCAGAAATTGTCCTCCGACGTCTGAAAATCTTCCTTTAAAATATGAGCAGGCAAGGGCTCACCATGCTGCATTTGATAAGCTGGCGCCAATATATGCCTTAATACCATCCTGTCGATCTCTGATCCGGAAAAGGCATCCTGACCTATTTGAAACTGGCTCTCTAACAGCAGCTTGCTTTGATTATCTAACAGAGAAAGGAAGCTAAAGTCAGTAGTCCCGCCCCCGGCATCGATGCAGAGCAGGTCGCCTCTGGCGATTTCCCGGGGATTAGCTGCATTATAACCTATAAGAGCCGCCAGCGGTTCTGGAACCAGGACAATATTACCCAGGCCAAAAGCAGTCTGAGCTGCGTTTTGCAGAGTGCGGCGAGCACGTAGTCCAAAGTTATTGGGAACTGAAAGGCTGATCGAATCGGGCCTTATATTCAAGGGAGTCAGGTACTGTTTCTGCAGAAAAGAGAAAAAATTGTAAAGCAGATCGCCAAGAGTGTATTGACCCAGACTAAACTCGGGATTGCGTTTAAGGTTCAGCTTAAAAAAAAGAGCGCTGATACTATTTCTATTGGCATACTGAAGAGCCTGTGAGCCGAAAACAAGCTCATCCAGTGACGGTACATAAGTGGCCATGGAAGGTATGCGCTGGTCCTCGAGCAAATCGATTATCCGCCCATTGTCCCAGAACGCCATTTTGGTGTATGATGTCCCAAAATCAATTCCCAGGTCCATAGTTTATTTTTTCCTCCCTATCGTTAAGCTGGGAAGCTCCTCTGTGTATTCGCCCGCTACTCTTATAATAAAAAGATCGCCTTCTTCGTAAAGGATGGTATAGTCTTCATAATCACCCCATTTTTCCTGCACAGAATACTTGACGAGCAGGGGAAGGTGCTGTGTCGGAAATTTCCTGCCCTTTTCCAGGGGGATACGGTCAACACTTATGGCAAGGTCTTTCCAGAGACGGGCCAGGTTGCGAGAGGCAAGCATGCGTTCAAGATCGGCTCTGACATTGCCTAAAAAGTTCAACAGGAAATCAATGTCGTTCAGGAATGACAAGTGGGCATTGTGTATATCGATACGGCTCCTTGACTCATTCTCCATTAAATCAAGCCATCGGATCAGATACTGGAGTTCAAGGAGGGCATGGTGGAGGCTGCTGATAAGAACATTGGAACTGCTGACGATAGTCCGGTTATCATTAGAACTCTCCATCCAGTCTCTCACCTTTTCCAACAAAACCCTGATCTGAACGCTGAACTGGTGAAAATCCGGTTGACTGCTTGATGAGAACATGTCCAGCAGCTCATCCAATTCGCTGACCGTATCGCTAATATTTTTACTAAGGCTGTCAAAAATAAAAACCTGATTTTCAATGCTCCTGGACAACTGGATCAATGCTTCTCTGTGCCCTGAAAGAATGTAGTTCTGGCTTTTGTCCATAATGGTGATCAGATCATCCAGGCAAAGATCGAGCTGGCGCAGGGCATTGGCAAACAGTTTTTGCTCTGCATGCCGGGCGTATACGTCCAGATTTTGCAACTGGCGGTTTATCTTATCCGATATGAAGGAAGACAGGGCCTGAATGGAAGAAGGTGCTCTCTTCCCGGAGAGATCCCTTATTTTTTCCTGCATGCTTTTCAGCGTTGACGACAGGCGAGTCTGGACTTTTTCATCTTTTTGGATCTGTCCGAGCAGGCTCACACTGACGCGCAGGTTGGCAATAATAGCATTATAGGCAGCAGCATTGATCGGATTATCAAGTTCAACCGGTTCTATGAACTTGAGCACCATTATGTTGAAAGGATCGCGTTTTAAATGTGATAACAAATCTTTATCGGCCAGTATATCAGACAGGTTCTGGCCAAAGAGAGCTGCCCACTGCAGACGCCCCCGCCATTGCCTCAAAGCAGTAGAAAGCTCAATAACACGCCGGTCCTCTTCCCGGTTGATATGGAGGAGCTGTTCGTACGTATTTTCCTTTCCCTGGGATAGCACAGTCATCAGTTTTTTAACCTGATTATAGAGCTGAGCATATCTTTTTATGCTGCTCAGGATTCCTTCTTTCAAGGTATTCTCATGAAGGGAAATACTTAGCAAATTGTTCAAGTCATCCTGAAGAATTTTTCGATAGGATGGAAAAATCTTTTCATCAAAGCCCCGGTAGTAAAAGTTATTTAGCTCGTACACGTAAGCATCAAAATCCCTAAGATCAACAGGTGGCGGCAGAGCAGCCACCAGCCTGCTTATATCGCTGTGCAGTTCGGCAAGACACTCTTCCAGGTGCATAATATATACTGTAGTGTTTATTTCGCTTTTCATCAGTCAAGCACTCCCAAAATATATCCGAATAGGATCTGCCTTTGTGCCCAGGCGTCCTTTTGCCCGAACAACTGTGGGCGGGCTGTCAGGTCCTGCATTATCCTGTCTCGGTTCATCTGTTTGATGGCATTGCTGAGTTTCTGTGCCCGCCGACGCCTCTCAGAATCCAGTAGGGGGGTCAGGTGCTCAATGAGACGCTGATTCACAAAGAAGCTGCCCGGCACCCATTTCCACAGGTCAAAATACATATCCAGTATTCGATTGGCCTGAAGCTGCCTACCGGTAAGCAGGTTCTTCTGATGCAGGAGTCTTAGCATTTCCAGTATGGTAAGGGTTTCATGCGGGCGGGAGCCGATTCGCTCATCAGCCAGGGTCAGCCATTCGTCCACTCTGGCGTTGCTAAGCGGCTCTGTAAGGTCATTCTCCTTAAGCAGAGCGGTGTCCCATGGGCGATACTGCTTAATAAAGTTGCATTTATACAATACTTCCCAAAGTATTTCTTTATTGTGGCCCCGCAAACCTTCCCGAATGCTCTCATATAATCGAAGATAGGCCAGAGACCCGGGATCACGGTTTAGACGATTAAAATATTTATCAAACATATACACAGCCGTATCATAAGGCTGCAGGTAAGCTTGCTGCAAAGCCAGTATCGGAATGACCGTTCTGGTTAAACGCGTAAATGACTTATATATCTGTCCGTCTGCGAAAACACTAGCTATGCGATTTTTCTTCTGGTAATAATCATACATCTCCTTGAGCATAAAAAAAGCATCCTGCACCAGCCCGCTTTTGAATACCAGGTCACAAGCTTCCAACCAGGCATTAAATCGTTCCTGGCCAACTGGATCCCAGAAATGTCCGTAAAGAATATGTGCTGTTTTCTCGGCTGCATCATGCAGCAGAGAAAACTTGTCTCCATAAATGGTGGGATAGGGGATAGAAGGTCTTTTGTCCTGCCATAGCCCTGACCGGTGGAATGGAATATCGGCCAGAAAAGACTTCTCCTGTTCTTTGATCAAATTACGCAATTCAGAATTGCCCGTGCGAGCGGACAGGTACCGGCACTGCTCCAGGTTCAAAGCTCTTAGAACCTTATTGAGGGCGGCCGGATAGTCATGGCGAAACAGGCTGATTAGAAATTGAAGCCGTTCAGGCTTAATGTTTTCAATACATAGCCTCCAGGCCAGGTAGTCAAGAAAGACGTTGATGGTATCATCATCTCGCTTATCCAGCCATTTCAGGATTTCCCAGTTATCCAGGCTTCTGAGTAAGAGGTCAAAAAAATCATAGCGCCGGGCGGTAAAAAACCAGGACCGGTACATGAATTCACACTCTTCCTGATTCTCCAGGCGCCTTAAAGCCTCAGGTGCCGTCCGGATCTCTGTGCGCAGACGGCATTCCTGCTCCCACCAGCTAAACAGGTCGTCTCCCGTTCTTATATTCTCATATCTGCTAATGAAGTCTTCCATTAAAAAACTCCCCCTGGCTAGAAGAGAAATCTCCAAACGCCATATTTAGAGCCTGACAGGCATTCTCTGCCTTGATGGGATCATACTCACTCAGAAAAACGAAATAATAAAGGGATTTCTCCTTATTGGTGAAAATGCCTCCCAATTTATCCGGCCCTATCACTTCAAATCTATCACTGCGGGCTTTGCTGCGGGTCAGATACCTATAAGACTGCAAGCGGCTGATGAAGCTGTAACGGGCCAATCTGTCGAAGTGCCTTTTTAATCCCAGTTCCTTGTAGGGATTAGCATCTTCGTAGATGAACACTACATCGCCTTCTCGGGGCTTGGGGAGAATACCAGTTCCTGGCTCCTGATTTATAAACCATGCCAGAAGCTGCCGAAGGAATCTCCTCCATCCTTCTTCATCGAAGGTGTATTTCAAATATGGATGAAGCTCAACCGGAAAAGCTTCCCAGCCTTTTTTTCTTTCGAGCAGGGCGGGAATAGAATCCTGATGGGAAAGGAGAAAGTTGAGCAAATCATCCAGACCATACCAGAATCTCGGCAGACTGGTTGCATATTCCTGCTCTAGTATAGCCGCGTATTGATTATAAAAATGGAGATAAGACTGCGGCGATCTTCGCCCAATATCTTCAAGATATTTCATTAACTGTTCATACTGTAACGGGTCTAAGTTCTGACCGCGGTCAAGTTTTCTAAATATGCTGCGCATATAATCCCTACTTAAGATTTTTGTATTAATTCTATCCTAAGCAAATAGTAATTTAAAGCGCAGCTGTTCTATGCCCGGTCAAAAGTGGAAAAAGAATAACCCTGGCGAATAAGTTCCTTTATCACTCTATCCAAAGCTTCCGTATCGCTTTGCGATACCCCATGTAGAAGGATCACAGCTCCGGGATGGATGTTTTTGATAATCGACCGATATACTGCCTCCGCTCCCGGCTGTTTATTGGGATCCCAATCAACCAGTGCCATGCTCCAGAATACGCTGGTATAGCCGATTTCTCTCGTTACAGCCAGGCTCAAGTCGGAATAATTCCCCATGGGCGGGCGCAAATATTTGTCTATTACGACACCAGTTTTGGACAGAGTGGTCTTCTCCAGCAGGGCAATTTCTTCGATAATATCGTCTTTACCTAAAAGCGCCAGATCTTTATGGTTTTGGGTGTGATTGCAAACCAGATGACCTTCATCGCGCATTCTTTTGACCAGCAATGGTTGAGTGTTTACATAATGCCCTGTAATGAAGAAAGCAGCTTTTACATCATTCGCATGCAGGATATCCAAAATCTCAGAAGTATATCCCAGCTTATATCCCTCGTCAAAGGTCAGGTAAATAACTCTACGGGAAGCATCCATAATATAGATCGCCTGCTGGTCGTTGATCTTTTTCAACACCTCCGCAGGGATGCGCGGCTGCTGATGCTCTGCGTTGGGTGTATAATACCAGCTGTATGCTTTGCCGGGTTTAGCGTCAGGGGGAACCGGTTCCACCTGGTCCTGGTCAGGTGCCGGAGCCGGCATCGGCGTTGGTTGAGAGGGGGCGGGGGGGAGCTGCTGTACAGAAGGATTGTCCTTCGCAATCTCGTCAGAAGGCATAGGCTTACATGAAATGATACTTAAAATAAGGCATGCCAGGAAAAATGTATTCAACGATTTTCGGATAGACTGTGTCATAATACCACCTTCCTTGCTGCGTTATCAAAAGGTTTGAGGGCGTAAGCAAACTCAAGCCGGATCGACATCAAATATTAATTCATCTTCCAGGTGTAGAAACTTTACGATCGTGCCGTCTTCCAGTAGCAGGGACACGTGGTTTTCAGTGTAGGCAAGGATTTTTTCAACAGCCTTTCCTTCCAGGATGCGGCGCAGGAGCTCATATTCCCTGAGAAGCCAGCTCGAAATATTCTGCCTTTGCAAAGGAATCACCTCTATATAGATTATATCGGAAGAAGAGCAATTGTGTGAATGTTGGCACCAACTGCTGTCAGTATTTGAGGAAATGAAGGGTACAATCCTCCCGTTTTCTGGATAGAATCACGGGTATTCACGGCTGAATAACCTTGAAAAAAGACTATTGCACCGGATGCGTTTTTTATAAATAGTGATAATTTCGAACTTGGTGAACATGTGTTAAACTGGGGATAACGAGGCGAAAAGATGTACCCTTCGGGCACTAGAATCTCAGTTCGCTTTGCTCAACAAATAAAGGATGTCCCCCGCCTCGTTGCAGCGCTGTGTCGAAACTGTTTGGCAGTTTCTTGAATTGCTTAAAGCTGGGTAAGGGGGTATATATAATGAAAGTCAAGGATTTGATGGTCAGAGATTTGGTTACCGTAGATGCTCGCAAATCTCTTGAGTACGCCCTTGGCCTGATGCGGGAACACGGTATTAGACGCCTGCCGGTTTTAGAGGGGAGCAAGCTGCTGGGTATAATTGTTCAGCATGACATAGAAATAGCTTTCAGGCGTCCGGAAGTTATTTCCGAGACACCTGTGGAATGGGTTATGACCAAAAATCCACTGGTTACCACAGCTGATACTGATCTATCCGATGCAATTGGCGTCCTGGTTGCTAACAAGGTCAGCGCTCTGCCGGTCATGGATGGTGATGCACTGGTGGGCATTCTGAGTGAAATCGACGTGCTAAAACTACTGGTAAGTCTGCTGCGTAAGTTGGAGGAGCCGACTAATTGTGAAAAAACTCTGGACTTACTTTAATATACTTATTTTCCCGCTTGCAGGACTGGTACTGTTCCTCGTCTTTTGGAATGACAACAGTCAATCCGCTGTCAGTCCGAATGGTGCTGCACGGGTCTATCTGCACAATGCAAAGCAGGGCAAACTGGGATTTGGCGAGGCCGGATTCTATAACAATCCGGTGTCTTTTAATGGATTAGAGCCGGGCGATTTAATTTTGGGGGGTTATCCCGGCGGGGCATACGGTAATTATACTCATGCCGGAATATATATTGGTAATGGCCAGGTCCTTGAAGCTTATGCCGACATGGGGGTCTTTTCCCAGCCTATCGAGCATTTTCGCTCTTACAGCCAGGTATGCCTGCTCAAGGTCGATGTTGATCCGCTTATAAAAAATCAAGCAGTAGAGTATGTGAAGAATAGGGAAGGGGAACTGTTCTACCCGATTGCTTTTAAGCCGGGGGAGAGGATATGGAACTGTACCAAAATCTTGTGGAAGGCCTATGCCCTGCAGGGCGTCGACCTTGACAGCTCCCACGATATTTGGGTATGCCCGGATTCGTTTAGAAAGAGCCGCAGCGTAAGTATTATCAGAGAGAATAAGGTATGAAAACCATTATAGTAGTCTCACGCCTTTATATAATACAAATCTTTGCTTTCTTTGCATCATCTTTGAGCATGTACATTCCCGGATTGGACCTGGTTTTGTCTATACTTTTCCTGGTTATTATTTTTATAGAAACACGTCTGCATGCCCGCTTATCTATAAGGGAAAACCTGGCTGTTATTGTGCTCTGGCAAGGCCCGGCGGTTTTTTTAGCCGTATATACTTTTTTTGCTTTGAGGTTTTGGGCATTGAACGATTATGCCATTTTTATATTGCAGTTTTGGGGAGCTCCCCTGTTGCCTATATGGTCGCTCATTGACATAAAGATTATCGCTGAATATCCCCTCTATTATTATCTTGTATTAATAGCCCCCGTCTTCCTGGCATTCTTTTACCTTACAGCCTCAATGACGACCTCTAGCCTAAAATCAACAAATCCGTCGGTGGTTTCCAATAAATGATCCAATCAAGATCTTAAATTGGATTCCACCAACGGATTATGCATTAAAAACCGGCAATTCTGGTCTCAATAAGATTTACCTTTAATAGGGACTTATTAAGCTAGTTACCGTTCATTGCCGATTTCTAGTCAGTATTGTGCACCTATTTGGAGCTACTTATTCATAAATATTTATAAAAATCAAAAAATGAAGCCAGAGATTCAAAGTTGCTAAGATTTACCCTTATTTGTAGTAAGGTACTTAGCTAGCTAAGATTTATCCTTATTTGAAGTAAGGGACTTAGCTTTGCTTTTATCTCTGGCTTCTGAGTATATTGTGTGCACTCAACGAGAAAATATTCTACCAAAATAAGGATATAAAATGTTAAATAATGTTTTTTATATTTTTGGGTGTTTCAATTTGCGCGGCTAAGCTATAAACTAGGATTCATCTATATCTTGATAAGAAATAAAGGACTGTGGAGGTGCCGAAGATGATAGAAGTATTTTTACCAGGCAGGAATAAGATACTTAACATTGAGTCCCTGCTGCTTGATATCAATGGAACTTTGACCGTGGATGGTCAGCTAATACCGGGAGTCCGGGAACGTGTGGCCATGCTAAAGGGGAGTTTGAACCTGTTTTTACTTTCGGCAGATACTTTTGGAACTGCGGAAGATATGGCTGCTGAACTGGGAGTGGAACTTTTTCGCGTCGATACGGAAACAGGCGGTTTAGACAAAAGGGATTTCATAATGGACCAGGGAGATGAAAATACTGCTGCTATTGGCAATGGTTATAATGATATGCATATGCTGGAGGCAGCCGCTCTTTCTATTTGCGTTATAGGCAAAGAAGGATGCAGTGTAGAAGCTCTTCGCCGATCCGATATTGCCGTTGCCAGCATCAATGATGCACTGGATTTGCTTATCCATCCCAAACGTCTGGTGGCAACGCTCAGAGCCTAAGTTATTCCTTTATACAAACAAAATGCCATAATGCTTGAGCCTGGTGGAGCATGACAAAATTTTCACATGCTATCAGGGCGTTTATGTATTATAATGTAGCTCCGGTGGGAATTCAGGGAGAAAAGTATACATTAAATTTCGACAAAACCTTATTGCAATAGCCAGAAAATTGGCCTAACATTTTGAATAGATTATTTTTCTGCAAATAAAGCTGACATTAGCATGTTCAGCTATTATTGTCATTTTTTTTGAATGGCTCAGAAAGGAGCAAAGCCTATGCAAGATACAATACGACTAAATCCGGCAGATGAAAGGCAAAAATCGGAATTGGCGGAAATAGAAAAAGAAGCCGGAACCAGCATAAACCTGTGCTACCAATGCGGCAAGTGTACAGCCGGATGCCCGGTGGCTTTTGCCATGGACTATCCGCCCCGCCAGGTGATTCGATTTCTGCAGCTGGACCTGCTTGATGAAGCCCTTAAAGCAGAGAGCATATGGATTTGCGCCACCTGCGAGACCTGTTCTGCGCGCTGCCCGAGAGGCGTTGATATAGCCTCTTTGATGGATACGCTGCGCCGCCGGGCTTTAAAGCAGGGGCAGGTAACAGATAAGAAAGTAGCTGCTTTCAACAAGGCCTTTTTGGGGAGTGTTAAGAGCTTTGGGAAAATATATGAAGCAGGGCTGCTGCTACAGTACAACATGGCTACCGGGCAGTTTTTTAAAGATGCAGAGCTGGGCCTACCCATGCTCAAAAGGGGTAAATTAGGATTTTTCCCTGAGAAGATCAGAGCAAGGGAAGACATGAAAAAGATCTTTGAAAGAGCCGAGAAGCTGGGGGGTGATGAGTAGTGAGAGTAGCCTACTATCCAGGCTGTTCACTTGATGCCAGCGCTATAGAATACGGGCTTTCCACCGAGAGATGCGCCCACCTTTTGGGAGTGGAACTGGTGGAGATAGATGATTGGAATTGCTGTGGCGCGACTTCGGCTCACAATACCAATAAAATGCTGTCCCTGGCGCTGCCAGCCAGGAACCTGGCCCTAGCCGAAGAAACAGGGCTCGATGTAGTAGCCCCATGTGCCGCCTGCTACAACCGTTTTAGAACCGCCCGGCATGAGGTTTTGCATGATGCCAAAACCAGGGCCAAAATAGAAGCAATTCTAGACAAGCCTTATGAGGCTAAAAACGAAGTGCTCTCTATCCTGGAGCTTTTGGCAAAAGGCGTAGGTTTGGATAAAATCAAAGACGCGGTTAAAAATCCCCTAAACGGTATGAAGGCAGCCTGCTACTATGGCTGCCTGCTAGTAAGACCGGCAGCTCATACCGGCTTTGACGATCCGGAAAACCCTATGAGCATGGATAGGATTATGGAAGCCATAGGGGCCGAAGCTGTAAACTTTGCCTTTAAGACCGAGTGCTGCGGTGCGGCTCTGGCCACATCCAGACCTGATATTGGCAGCAAAATGATATATGAAGTAATACGTAACGCTAAAGAGGCAGGGGCAGAGTGCATAGTGACCGCCTGTCCTTTATGCATGATGAATCTGGACATGCGCCAGGCGGGCATGGAAAAAGCCATGAACGAGAAATTTGCTATGCCCATCTACTATATAACCGAGCTGGTGGCTATAGCACTGGGAGACAGCGCCTCTGAAGTGGGAGTGCCCCGGCACTTTGTGGAAGCGGAGAAGTACCTGGAGATAGTAGCCGAGAGGGCCAAAGAGATCGCCTTAAACCCGCCACCCAAGCCCAAGAAGGCCAGGAGCGATGAAGCGGGCGAAGGGGAAGCCAAAGAAGTTACAGCGGAAGACTCCCAGAAGAAGATAAATGCCTTTATCAAAGCTTTTGAGAAACAGCCGGCTAAAATGGCGGCCAAGGTCTTAAGCGACCCTGAGCGGGCTGCTGTACTGGCTGAAGTACTTGACGAAAAGAAGATAGCCAAACTGGCTGAAGCCATGGTAACAGATATGGAAAAGGCGGCCAAAGTGGGCGATGCCTATGTAACCGCCGAACTCAGGAAACGGGAAAAGGAATCAGCCGGATAAAGATAGAGGACATCCTTAAAGGAGGGAGAGAGAGGATGAAAAAGCGAGTTGGAGTTTTTGTATGTGACTGCGGCGCCAACATAGCCTCCGTGGTTGATACAGAAAAAGTGGCCGAAGCGGCAAGGCATATGCCTGGTGTAGTTTTTGCCACTACCTACAAATATATGTGTTCCGACCCAGGTCAGGAACAGATTCGCAAAGCCATCCAGGAGCAGAAGCTGGAACAAGTAGTAGTGGCTTCCTGTTCTCCGCGCATGCATGAAGGAACATTCCGCAAAGCCGTAGGGGCCGGCGGAATAAACGCCTATATGTTTGAGATGGTGAATATCCGGGAGCAGGACTCCTGGGTGCATCATGACCGCGAGCAGGCTACCAAAAAGGCCAAAGACCTGGTGAGGATGGCAGTATACAAGGTGCAGCGCAATGTACCTCTGGAAATATCAACAGTGCCTATAACCAAAAAAGCCATGGTCATCGGAGGCGGCATCGCCGGCATGCAGGCGGCATTGGATATAGCAGAAGCCGGGCACCAGGTGGTGCTTGTCGAGAGGGAAGCCAGTATCGGGGGTAAGATGACCCAGCTGGATAAGACCTTCCCCACCATGGACTGCGCCGCCTGAATAGGCACACCCAAGATGGTTGCTGTGGCGCAGCACCCTAACATCGAACTGATGACCTATTCGGAAGTAAGCGCGGTAAACGGATACATCGGCAACTTTACCGTAACAGTCAAAAAGAAAGCCAAGTACGTGGACTGGGTAGCCTGTACCGGCTGCGGGACCTGTGAAGAGAAATGCCCAACCAAAAAGATAAAGGATGAATTTGACCTGGGGCTGGGACTCAGGACATCCATCCATAAGGTGTACCCGCAGGCGGTGCCGGGCAAGCCGTATATAGACGCGGCCAACTGTTTAAAATTCAAGACCGGCAAGTGCGGTATATGCGAAAAAGTATGTCCCACCCAGGCAATAAAATTCGACGATAAGGATGAATTTGTAGATGTCGAAGTAGGAGCCATAGTGATGGCAACCGGCTTTGATCTGTTCAACTGGCAGCAGGCTTACGGGGAATATGGATACGGCCTTTACCCGGACGTAGTATCCAGCCTGCATTTTGAAAGATTAGTGAGCGCGGGCGGACCGACCGGGGGCAAAATTCAAAGGCCTTCAGACGGGAAAGAGCCCAAGCAGGTAGCTTTTATAAAGTGTGTCGGCTCGCGTGATGATACCAAGGGAAAGAGCTATTGCTCACGGGCCTGCTGCATGTACACGGCCAAGCATGCCTACCAGGTCAAAGACAAGATAGAAGATGGCGAAGCCTATGTGTTCTACATGGATGTAAGAACAGCCGGAAAGAACTATGAAGAATTCTACCAGCGCGCCTTAAACGCCGGTGCCAAGTATATAAGGGGAAGAGTGAGCAAGATCTATCCCCGGGGTGACCGTTTAGTCCTTAAAGCCGAAGACACGCTTTTGGGCAGGCCGTTGGAAGTAGAAGTTGATATGGTTGTATTGGCGACCGCCATGGTGCCCTCCGAGGGAGCCCAGGATCTCGCCAAGACTGTAGGATTTTCGGTGGATAAGGACGGCTTCTTCCAGGAAGCCCATCCCAAGCTACAGCCGGTAGAGACCTTCTCGGCTGGAGTCTATCTGGCCGGAGCCTGCCAGGGGCCTAAAGACATACCCGACACGGTGGCCCAGGCCAGCGCGGCGGCCGTTAAGGTTTGCGGTCTGCTTTCCAAGAGTGAGCTGGCTATTGAGCCCATGACATCGGAAGTAAATGTAGATAAATGTTCCGGATGCGCGCTTTGCGTTCCGATCTGTCCATATAACGCTATATCCCTTGTAGAGAGGCAGGAGCGAGGCCATCACGGCACCTTTACCCGTCAGGTGGCACAGGTCAACCCGAGCCTATGTCAGGGCTGCGGTGCCTGTATCCCGGCTTGCCGGACGGCGGCGTTAAACCTCAAGGGTTATACGGATGATCAACTGGTAGCGGAGGTGGATGCACTGTGTCTGTAGAGAACCAGGGCTACGAGCCTAAGATAATCGTATTCGCGTGCAACTGGTGCACATACGCGGCAGCCGACCTGGCCGGTCTTAACCACCTGGAATACCCGGCCCAGGTCCGGATAATCAGAACCCCCTGCTCAGGACGCATGGACCCCATGTTCGTCTTGAGAGCTTTTAACCGGGGGGCTGATGGTGTGCTGCTATCCGGGTGACACCCGGGAGAATGCCACTATGGTAGTGGCAATTACTACAACCGCCGGCGGCACACGGTGGTAAAAAGCCTTCTGGAATACCTTGGGGTGGAGCCTGAAAGATACCAGACAGCTTGGATATCGGGCGCGGAGGGTATCAAGTTCCAGCACACCATGGAAAAACTGGTGGCTGATGTTAAGGCTTTAGGGCCCAACGGAAAGCTGAGGGATGCCAGATGAAAGAGATTAGTGTACGGATAAAAGAAATAGCTAAAGGACTGCTTGAAAAAGGGCAGGTAGACATTTTCATGGGATGGGAAGAGGGGGACTTTGAATTCCAGACCCGCCCTTTCTTTGCCAGAAACGTAGAAGACACGGAAAAGCTAATATTTAACGAGTACTCGATTCACAATCTGTCCAACGCCCTGCTGAAATTCAGGGATGGGCACGAAAAGATAGGTATTGTTGTAAAAGGCTGCGACTCGAGAGGCATCGTAAGGCTTTTGGAGGACATGCAGATCAAGCGGGAGCGCCTCTATATAGTCGGGGTGTGCTGCCCGGGCATGAGAGATCCACTGGAGGCCATGCAGGATATATCCGCCTTCAATACTGCTCCAAAAGCAGGGGCGCTGGCTGCCAAGTGTTTAAACTGCCTGCAGCCTAATCCGGTAATCTATGATGAGCGTCTGGGTGATGAGCAAGCCCCGCGCATTGAAGGGGATCGTTTTGCAAAAGTCAGCGAGATAGAGAAAATGACCCCTAATGAACGATACCAGTTCTTTGAGGATATATTTTCCAGGTGCATTCGCTGCTATGCCTGCCGCCAGGCCTGCGTGGCATGCGACTGCCGGACCTGCATATTTGATGAGACTAAACCACAATGGGTGGGAAGAGAAACCAGCAAGAGCGATAATTTCATGTACCACATGGTAAAGGCCCTGCACATGGCAGGACGCTGTATCGAGTGCGGAGAATGCGAGCGGGTCTGCCCGGTTGGAATCCCCCTAATGCTCATAAACCAGAAGCTAATCAAAGATGTGAATGCATTCTACGGCCCTTACGAAGCCGGCATGGAGTATATCGAGGGAGCGAAACCGCCTCTTAGTGTTTACAAAGAAAACGACCCCGACGATTTTCATTAAAGGGAGGGAGCAAGGTGAAAGTATTAGAAAAGAAGAATCTTAACGCGGCTTTGGACCGTTTAGCCAGCACGGCCCTGCTCCTTTTGCCCATGCAAAAGGGCAAAACCTCTGCCTTTTTGCCCTGGAATGAGTTCGACCAGAGCCAGGATGAACTGCGCCTTGAGGTATTGAATGTGGCCCAGCCGCCCAAAGACGTGGTTTTACCGCAGACCGAGCGCATGTACAAGTTCAAAACCAGCGGGCCAGATGTTCTTGTAGAGGAAGTCTATGAAGTAAGCGAACCGCAGATCGTTTTTGGCATACGGCCCTGTGATTACAAGGGCATAGAGTGCCTGGATACGGTATTTAGGACCCGGGGATATGAAGACGGGTATTATCAGGCCCGCCGAGATAACACCGTGTTTATAGCCCAGGCCTGCTACGTGCCCGGCCCCAACTGCTTTTGCAACGCCATGGGCGTTGATCCCTTAAGGCCGGCCGCTGACGTCATCATCCATGACCTGGGGTCTGCTTATGCTTGGGAGCCCCTGAGCGCCAGGGGTGAGGAATTAACCAAACTGCTGGGAGACCTGCTTAATGAGCAGGAAGTGAAACTGCCGGAAGCCAAACCTTTTGCGCGCCAGGTTAGTTATGATGGTCTGGCCGAAAAGCTAAAAGACATGTTTGAACACCCGATCTGGGAGCGGCTTTCCGATCCCTGTCAGAACTGCGGGATATGCACCTATGTATGCCCCACTTGCTATTGTTTTGATATCCAGGTCAAGACATTTGGTGAAGAGGGCTACCGCTTCCGCTGCTGGGATTCTTGTATGTACCGAGAATACACATTGATGGCTGGCGGGCACAACCCCCGCGAAGCCTCCATGGAGCGTTTTAGGAACCGCTTCTTACACAAGTTGGAGTTCTATAAAGAGAGATATGGAGATCCTTTGTGCATAGGCTGTGGCAGATGTTTGATAGCCTGCCCGGCGGGGATCAGTATCGTCAAGATTATGGAAGAACTAAAGGAGGTGGAGTAAAATGGCCGAACACGAATGCAATTGCTCCAACCCTCTGGTACCGAGTATGGTGGAGATCGTTGACATAATAGATGAGACTCCGGATGTAAAGACCTTTTATGTCCGCAAACCGGAAGGCGGAGTGCCTTTCAATGTTATGCCTGGCCAGCTGGCCATGGTGTCGGTAGTCCCTACCGGGGAGGGAATGTTCTCAGTATCCTGGCAGGAGGAAGACGACCATCTGGAGTTTGCCATACGCCGGGTGGGACTCATGACTGACGAACTGCATACGGTCGATATCGGGCAGAAGCTAGGAGTCAGAGGCCCGTACGGCAACGGTTTCCCGGTTGAGGAATGCAAGGGTAAAGATATGCTCTTTATAGCCGGCGGTATTGGCTTAGCGCCTTTGAGATCGTTTATTAAGTACTGTTTCAAGCACCGGGAAGACTACGGCAAGATAACCATACTTTACGGATGCCGGAGCTATGCTGATTTGTGCTTTAAAGAAGAGATATTCGATTCCTGGCCTAAAATAAAAGACACTGAGGTCTACATCACCATAGACCGGCCGGAGGAAGGCTGGGATGGGCACGTGGGATTTGTGCCTGCTTATCTGGAAGAGATAAATCCCCGTCCCGAAGGCCGGGTAGCGGTTATATGCGGGCCGCCTATCATGATCAAGCTGGGCCTGGCCTCTCTGGAGAAGATGGGCTACAATGACCAGCAGGTCATATCCACCCTGGAGATGCGTATGAAATGCGGCATCGGCAAATGCGGCCGTTGCAATGTGGGCAGTGAATTCATCTGCCTGGACGGCCCGGTATTTACTCTGGAACAGCTGAAGAAGCTTCCGCCGGAATGGTAAAAAGATTCCGAAGCAACAAAGATATTCGGCTTTTTTGACGGACTGGGCTCTCCCGTTTATGGGAGAGCCTTTTATTTGCAGTGTGGCCGGGCATAAGAGCGGCTATTTAGCTGAAAGACGGGTATACCTTTCCCGTTCTGAAAACAAAACTCATTTGATAACGGGGTATTTGCATGACATCCAAACCTACGATAAAGAGCTGTCCGTTCTTTATCAGGCACTCACTTGCCGCGCTATTCAAAGCGCAAGGCTTCGATAGGGTCGGAATTGGCAGCTTTGCGGGCGGGGTAGTATCCAAAAAATAGGCCTATTACTATCGAAAAGCCCATCGACAAGGCTACCAGCCAGGGGGCTACCTTCATTTTTAGACCGGCCAGTACGCTCAATATCTGCGAGGCCCCCCATCCCAATAATACGCCTAATATGCCGCCGATAAAGCAGAGCAAAAGAGCTTCGATGAGAAACTGGGTAAGGATGGCGCGGGTGGTGGCGCCTATGGCCATGCGGATACCAATCTCCCTGGTGCGCTCGGTCACCGATACCAGCATTATATTCATAATGCCGATGCCACCGACCAGCAAGGACACAGCTGCTATTCCACCCAGTAAAAATGTCAGCATTTTGGTGGTGTCTTCAACCGTTGAGAGGATCTCGGCCATATCCCTGATGCGGAAGTCATCCTCTGCGGTGGTTGCCAGGCGGTGGCGTTGGCGCAGAAGGGTAGTGATATACTCTTTGAGCGCAGTCAGGGCTTCAGCACTGGTGGCCTGCACATTGATATTGCGAACGCTTGATGAGCCCAGCAGCCTCTGCTGGGCTGTGGTCAGCGGAATATAAATGATGTCGTCCTGATCCTGGCCCATACTGGAGCCTTTATCGGTAAGAACACCGATCACAGTAAAGTTAAAACCATTGATGCGTATGCTCTGACCCAACGGATTTGAGTTGGGGAAAAGGTTATCAACAACGGTTTGGCCCAGCACAGCGACTCGATTCTTGTAATCCATATCATTCTGGTCAAAAAAAGCTCCCCGGGCTGTAGGCCAGTTCTTGATCAGCTGCAGTTCCGGTGATGTGCCGTCAACGGTAGTCGTCCAGGTATTACTTCCGGCTGCGATGGTAGCGCTGTTCAGGCTCGATTCTGGAGCAACATACTGAATCAAAGGGAGAGTTTTGATAGCCTCGACGTCAGCATTGGTGAGTCTGGCCGTATTGGTGCCCCGAATGGGGCCACTGTTTCCGCCGGCGGATATAGTAAGCAGGTTGGCGCCCATGCTGGATATCCTCTCGGTTATACCTGAGGCAGTGCCCTGGCTCAGGGCTACCATGATAATCACCGCTCCCACGCCGATAATCACGCCCAGCATAGTTAAAAGGGAACGCATTTTATTGACCAGCAGGCTCCGCCAGGCCATCTGCAAACTGGATAATAGGTCCATAAATAGGTACCGCCTTTATCAAATGTATGGCTAAAAATTATTCTCAACTTGATGGGGCTGCAACTTCCTCGCGTATTATCTGCCCATCGCTCAGGTGTACTATTCGCTGGCAGTATAAGGCGATATCTGCTTCGTGAGTAACAATTGCAACTGACAAACCCTGCTCGCGATGCAGTTGCTGCAGTAGAGACATAATTTCTGCGCTGGTTTTGGTGTCCAGGGCTCCGGTAGGTTCGTCGGCCAACAATAAACCGGGCCGGTTGATCAAGGATCGCGCAATAGCCACGCGCTGCTGCTGGCCGCCGGATAACTGGCGGGGGAGATGGTGCTCACGGCCTCCCAGTCCAACTAGGCCCAGCATTTCGCGTGCTCTTTTTTCTCGTTCCCGTGCTGTCACACCGGCATATATCAGGGGCAGACAAACATTTTCGAGCGCGGTAGCCCGGCCCAGCAGGTTAAAATTCTGAAAGACAAATCCAATCAGTATATTTCGAAAGTTTGCCAGCTGGTTTCTTTCCAGGGCCATGACATCCTGGCCGGCAAATATATAGCTGCCTGAATCCGGTTTATCCAAGCAACCCAGCAAGTTCATCATAGTTGATTTGCCCGAGCCGGAAGGACCCATAATGGCAAGCATTTCACCAGGCATAATATCAAGGGAAATGGACCGTAGCGCATACACCGGTTCTCCCGCCCCATAATACGTTTTGCTTATATCTTTCAACTCGATGAGTTTGTTATCCACTGCTGGTCTCCTTTAGAACTTAAAATCCGGGTGGCCTGTCAAATCCACCGCTGCGCTGATTCTGGCGGTTTGAATTGTTATTTGTAGTGTTAGTGCTAGAACGGGTGGAACTTGCACTTGAACCGGCCTGGTTAGTGCCCACTATTACACTGTCACCTTCATCCAAACCGTCGATAACTTCGTAATTAATGCCATCGCTCAAGCCCAGGATAATCTTTTTGAGCACGGGCTGGTTGTTTTGAAGTAATACGACCGTCCCCGGTTTCCCTATGGTCGTACCACCAGAAGCAGTGCCGGCAGGTGCTTTTGCAGCAGCGTTTTCGCTGGCAGCGCTGCTCTTGCTGTACGACTGCCCAAAACTGACTGCCATCATAGATACCCTCACAACATCGGTTTTAGAAGATACGATAATTTTTGCTGTGACCGACATGCCGGAGCGAAGCTGGTGTTCCGGGTCAAGACAGGATATCAGCACCGGATAGTATTGGACATTACTGACGGTTTCAGCTTCGGGAGTGATCCGCAGGACTTTGCCTTTGAAGACCTTATCTGAATAAGCGCTGCTGCTGAACTCCACGTCCTGATCGACTTTAATCCGGCCAATATCAGCTTCATTGACCAGGGCGCTTAGCTGCAGTTCCTCACTCATGACGGTGAGCAGGGTGCTGGTGCTGCTGTTTATGCCATTGATCTGTCCTACCTGCCCATTGACAGCTCCTATGATCCCGTCAAAGGGTGCTGTCAAGGTAGCCTTTGCAAGGTCGGAACGCGCTTCTGCAACCTTGGCCTGGTCGTTTAGGAGCTTGGCTTTAGCGGTGGCTATTTCCCATTCGCTTCTAGCGACGTCATCCTGGGCGGTTTCCAGTTCGTTTAATGGAATAGCTCCCGCTTCATAGAGCTTTTTTTGTCGTTCCATTGTTTTTAGTTTGGACTCATATGTAAGTGTGCAGCTTTTAATGTTAATCTCATCCTGGGCTAGCGAACTCTCTGCCTGCTGCAGAGCAGATGCCAAATTGGACGGATCTTGCTCAGCGAGCACCTGCCCGGCTTTAACCCTGTCGCCTGGTTGTACGGTCAGGGCGGTGATAGTACCGTCAGACTTGAATCCCATTTCTGATTTTTTAACTGGTTCCAGGGTGCCGGTTGCTTCGATCGAGTCCATAACATTGCCCCTGGATACCTCCATGGTTAAGAACTCCGTATCTGAATTGCTTCCCATCCACCTGTAGAGTCCAAAACCAACCAGGGCCAGGAGGACTGCGAAACCCAGTGCACATGCCACCTTTTTAGACCTTGACATCTGTTTCAGGCGGTTTTTAACTAGAACCTGCTGAACACTTTGGGCATCCAGCTGTGCATTATCCGTATCGTTTGTCTGGAGTTCTTTTTCAATTTGTCCGCTGCTAGTCTCCGACATTTGATTGCATCACCCCAATAAAAATCTTGATCAATAGGCGAAAGGTATCTATATCATTGATAAATGAATACCTGGAAGGAAGACCGCATAAAGTTATCAGGTAATAACACCCTTTTGCCATGATTACTATAACACTATAATATCATTCGGCCATCATGTAATCGACAACAAGTATTTATCAAATTGTGCTTAATGTAAGATGATTCAAGCAGATTGGCCGGGGAATTGGGTATATAGGGGAAAGTTACTGCATCAGATACAGTAATTTACCGGCTTGATGGGAGCACTTTTGACCTCGATAGAGATAGGTGGATAAAAGGGATGAGAATTGCAGGCCCGGGCGAATTCATAAAGATGAATGCGCAAGGGCAGTCACAAAAAAATGAGCCCCCGGGCTGCAATATTATGAACCCGGGGGAAAAGCTTTTTTAGATCCATCAAATTACCTGAAAATGCTGCCTCCCAGTAAGTAACCCAGGTAGAAAATTGCCACGATCGCGATCACATGAAAAACCCACCAGCCAGTTTTGAGAAAGCTGAATGTACCCAGTTGATACTCGTCCCGGCGTTCAACATTATCTTCACCCATGAATCTTCCTCCTTTAATAATTTTGATTTATTAAACAGCATTTTTAATATTCCCCGCATCGTTGCAGCGGTGTGTTGAGACTACTCTGTAGTATCTTCCGATGCTTAGAAAATTATGTATTAAAGGTAATGATTACATTGACAGTTGGAAAATTATCACTACAATGTATTTGTTAAAGTTTATTGCACAAAATAGTGCACAAAGGGGGAATCTGTTTGCCAGGTTCACGCAGAGATCTTCTAAATCCTACCCTGGAGAAAATATTAAATGTATTTCAGCTTGATAAAATTTATGTTAAAGGATTGAAAAACAGGCTGATAGATGAAGCGGGAGCAAGCTATATCGATTTTATATCCCAATACGGTGCCATACCCTTTGGCTATAATCCCGACTTTGTCTGGGAAGCGCTGAATCGTGTTAAAGAAGCATCCATTCCCAGCCTGGTCCAGCCGTCTATTCCAATAGAGGCCTTGCGCCTGGCCAACAAACTGGCTGAAATCACCCCGGGAGAGTTAAAATACTGCACATTTTGCCAGAGCGGGACGGAAGCGGTTGAAGCTGCTATAAAGCTGGCTCGCTCAGCTATGGGCAGAGAGAAGATAATATCCACCTATAATAGCTTCCATGGGAAAACTCTGGGGGCCCTGTCGGCAACTGGTAAGCGATCCTACCAGGAACCTTTTTTTGCGCCGACCCCCGGTTTCGTCCATATTCCCTACAACGATGCATCAGCCCTGGAGTCAATGATACAGGCAAATCCTGATCAAGTGGCGGCGTTTATTGTTGAGCCGGTTCAGGGGGAAGGTGGAATCATACCGGCGATGCCCGGATATCTAACAGAGGTAAGAGAAATATGTGATCGTTACGGTGTGGTCCTCATTCTAGATGAGATACAGACCGGGTTGGGCCGCACCGGAAGGCTGTTTGCCTGCGAACATGAAGGAGTGGAACCTGATGTATTGCTCCTGGCTAAAGCCATGGGGGGGGGCATGGTGCCGTTGGGAGTGTGCATCAGTTCACCGCGCGTGTGGAATGAAGACTTTGGGCACTTGCACAGCTCTACTTTTGCTAATAACAACCTCACCTGCGCTGTAGGCAACGCAGTCATAGATAGATTGTTGGCTGATGATAGAGCCGTAATCCAGCAGGTGGGAGAAAAAGGCAGATACATCATGGAGAAGCTAGCGGCTATGGCCCAACGGTTTCCAACGGTAATAAAAGAGGTGCGCGGTCTTGGACTCATGATGGGAGTGGAATTTAGCCCGTTAGAAGACTCTTCATCTTTCGACCTGGCCTATATAAGTGAAAGCGGTGGTTTTACAGCATTGATATGCGGATTTCTGCTCAATGTGCACCATATTCGCCTGGCCCCGTTTTTAAACAATTCAATGACACTGCGCCTGGAACCGCCTCTTACCATCGAATACCATGAAATCGATCACGTTGTAAGTGCACTGGAAGAAGTATTCTCTATTATGGAATGCCGGGATTACAGTCTTCTTTACCGTTATCTAATCGGCGATGTAAGCCGGACTAGGAATATTAAAGACTATCGTCCGTTTTTTCGGCCGATCAAATCATCTGCTATTAGAGAGCATGAACAGACCAATCGGCGTTTTGCATTTATCGTCCACTATCCTGGGCCGGAAGATATGGTGGCCAGCAATCCTTCTTTTGATCGATTCAGCCGCGAGGAACTGTACAACCTGATGGAATGGCAATCGAGGATTCCCGATCCTTCAATCTGCTGTCATATGCCGGCTATTCGCTCAAAAGATGGGAACCTGGTGGAAGGATGGCTGATCGGTGTTCCCTACGGCGGCAAAGAGATGATGACCCACCCCCGCCAGGAAGTACTTGATTCTATCACCCGCGCGGTAGATATGGCAAGAGAACTTGGCGCCCAGGTAGTTGGCTTGGGAGCATTGACTTCCGTTGTTAGCAGGGGAGGGAGAGATGTCTTGGGCAGGGGAATAGCCGTGACCAGCGGCAACAGTCTCACAACAGTAATAGCATTGGAGGCGCTCTACAAGGGTGCCCACGGTATGAATATAGATCTGAGCCACGCCCGCGCAGCCGTTATTGGCGCCACGGGTTCCATTGGCAGGGCATGCTCTCGCTTACTGGTTGAAGAGCTGGAGAAGATTACTCTTCTGGGCAACCCCCGTGCCCGTCTATCGAGTCAGAGGCGTCTTAGAGCGCTGGTAGAGGAGATTCTAAATGAATCGAACCTGAGAAGAAAGAAGGGGCATTTGCGGGGAATAAGCGCATGGTTAGCCAGGACTATTGATTTGCTTAATAATGTAGAATCAAGCTGGGCGCATAAGCTGAGTGAAAAGCTCACGGAAGAAGATAAAATCAGTTGGGATGAATACGAACAGGTATGTTCGATGCTAAAAATCGAACCGCCTCTGACCATCGCGGTTGACGCTGATGAGGTTTTAATACACTGCGACCTGATAGTGGCAGCCAGTAACTCGCCAGATTATATTATTTTCCCACACCATCTCAAATCAGGAGCGGTTGTCTGTGATGTAGCCAAACCTTCTGATGTTTCGACTCAGGTATTGGATGAGCGCGACGATGTACTGGTTCTGGAGGGGGGATTGGTAGAACTGCCAGACCCGGTAGGCTTTGGGGCCAATTTCGCTTACCGGGACGGGGTGGCGTTCGCATGTCTATCTGAGACCATAATGCTGGCCATGGAAGGGGACGATCGCGACCACAGTATAGGTTCGCGACTGCCATTGGAGAGTATGGAATACATGCGCGAACTGGCCAAAAAACATGGATTCAATTTAGCCGGGCTGAAAATGGGCAACAGGGAAATTGATGATAGGCAAATAGGAGCTATTTACGAGGCCAGCCGCAGGAAGAAAAACAAGCGGGTAGACCTGGACGCGTTGCCATCAAAGATTAACAGTTCAAACATGTAAAGTAAACTGGTCTTTGAATTGGGGATGGGCTATCATGTTCTTAAGCATCGTAAGAAACTGCTGAGCAGTTTCAACAAACCGCTGCAACGAGACAGGCGCTTAGGGATCTACCGCCTGTTTTGTTGATAGAAATCCAAGGGTTCAAAATAGAGGATATTATTTTGTCTCGTTATAGTTCATGAGACGGCAGGAGGATAAAGTGATGGAAGCTCAGGAGATAAGTATAAAGAAGAACGGCAAATGGTATTTCGGCCCCGCGGAGATGTTCCGCCGCAACATCGTAAACGTTCTAGCCTCCAACATACAGAGAGAAGAGGACGGCAGCTTTTGTATCCGCCTGGGTAATGATTACAATCCGCTTACAGTAGAAGATGTACCTTTTTATGCGGCGGGCATCTTGGAAGAAGAAGGAACCATCAAACTGGTCTTTTACGATTTACAGGAGATGCCCCTGGATAATGAAAAGAAATTGACATTCAAGGGTGACGTGCCTTATATAGATTTCCGCTGGGAGGCAGATACGCGCTTGAGCCGTGGAGTCTACTGGAAGCTGAGCGACTACTTTGACTTCCGCGGTGATGAGATTTTTATCGTACCCCCCGGAGCCAATCAAGAATAGCCTTTTAGAATTTTACCGCCATGAGATGCTTGATTTGGTGCCGGCTATTGCTTAAGAGGATCGAATGGGGCCAGGTACCTGGCCGGTATAGGAATTTTGGATTACCTGGAAAAGGGTCTTTGGTCACATAACCAATCGGGCTTTTCCATGGAAAAGAGAGCGAAATTACTTTAGATTTGAGCCGATTTCGGGCATTTACAAGTTGTTTTAGCATGGAAAAAAATATATAGTTATAAACAGGATGGGCAGTTTCCTGCCATGAAACGAGGATTGATTCATCGTGTCTGTCAGGGTACTTATTGTAGATGATGATGAGCGAGAACGCATTGTACTGCGTTATGTGCTTGAACAAATAAAAGATATACAGATCGTCGGTGAGGCGGTTCATGGTCTTGAGGCGCTGCTGCTCTGTCAGGAGAGAAAAGTGGACCTCATGTTCCTGGATATTACTATGCCTGAAATGGGGGGTATGGAAACAGCAGCCAGGCTCAAAGACCTTAAGGATCCACCTCTTTTTGCATTTGTTACTGCTAAACGGGATATGGCGGTTGATGCATTTGAACTGGGCGCCCTAGACTATATGGTGAAACCGATAGCCAAAAACCGTGTGGAAAAGACGATAGAACGAGCCAAGAAGCAGATCGCCCACAAAGATGTTTTGGAAGAGATTATTCGTGACAAAGTTAAAGAAAGAATTGATTTTTTGCTTGAGAAATATCGGGATCAGGAAGTCTATTCTACAAAATTACCAGTTCGTGAAAAGGGAAAGATAACTTTAATAAATCAGGACGAGATAATCTATTGTGAAAGCCAGGCTAAAAAAGTATTTATCTGCACTGCGCAGCAGGGCTTTTTAAGCAGTTATACCCTCAATGAGCTTGAATCGCGCCTTGACAACAGTCTTTTTTTCAGAGCCCACCAGGCCTTTATTGTCAACTTGAATTATATTCGCGAGATAATAAATTTTGGGGAAGGATCGTATCTGCTGCACCTGGCTAATAGTGACAAAAATATTATCCTGAGCCGCTCGCGGGCAAAACTGCTCCGAGAGAAAATAGGAATCAATTAAGGCGGAACATGCAACAAAAATGTCAAAATAAGAAGAAAATACAGCCAAGTAAGCCCAACTTATGCAACATAACACCTTAACATAATGGCATATATTTTGCATGATTATCCCTATACATTGGGATTTATCAGGGCAAACATTTCTCCAACCATGCTCAATTCAAGCCGGCGCCGTAATTTGTTCTATTATTTATCAGGTTATGCAAATTAACCTCCTTAAACAACCAACCGAAGCAAATATAGAGAAAAAAATCACAAAACAGTTTATAGTTAATATAGATGATTGGACGTTAATATTCGGGGAAGGAGGTTCAAGGGCTTAATAATCCACGCTGGTTAAGAGCGGTCTTTGTTAAATAAATATTGTTTTTCGAAGGAGCGAAGCAGGAATGTTCTTTGTTACCGATGGCGGACCGTAGTAGGAACTTTTGAAAGAAGTTTCTGGCCTGGTAGAAGGAGTGATGCTCATGATACCGTTTAGTAAGCTGGAACGTTATGAGGGTAATCAGGCCCTTTTTGATTTGGTTCTCATGTCCATAGTGTCATCGTATGTAGGCGAACCCTTGCATGTTCATGCCGAGGGCTTAAGAGGAACCGGCAAGACTACGATAATGAGGGCCTCGCGAGGGATATTGCCCAAAATAACCAGAATAAAGAATTGTATTTATAATTGTGATCCCTTAAATCCCCATTGCCCGCTGCACGCGCATTTAGATCAAGATGAAATTGATCAGATCGGCACCGAACAGATACCCATGCCTTTTTTAGAGATATCTCATTCCGCCAAAGTTGGGACTGTGGCTGGAAGCATAGATCTGGGCAGACTTACAGATCCAAACCATCCAGAAGCGCGCCTCTTGCCCGGATTAATTCCCCAGGCACATCGAGGCATTATATTCATCGATGAAATCAACCGTCTGGCTGATACGTCTCCCGAAATAACCGATATACTACTTGATGTAATGGGTAATAAACCCGGGCATATCCAGATTGAGGAGGCCGGGTTGCCTACCGTAGATATCATGGTCAACGTATCGGTATGGGCGGCTTCAAATCCGGATGAGGATCCGGGCCCACTGGAAGAAATAAGAAGGCAGTTATCGGACCGTTTTGATATGGTATGCTACATGGGACGACCTGATTCGGTAGATATCTTATCTCATATTTTGAGGGAGAATTCCCACACCAACAAACTGCGGGCTAAAGACAAAAACCAGGGTGTCGACGACCTCAACAACGAACAGTTCAGGAATAAAATCCTGGAATGGGGAAAGATGTACGAGCAAACCGAGCTGCCTGATTTCTTAAGGAATTTTATCGCCCGTCTTTACATCAAGAACAACCTGGAGAGTATACGCGCTATTGAAGCTATGCAGCAGGGGGCCGTGTTATTCAGCGTGATCAAGAACCGCGACAAGGTGCTGGTCAACGATGTTACCAGCATGATGCCTCTGGTACTCAAGCATCGTGTCGATGGCGATACATTGATCAGAATGATCAATGATGTAGAATCCCGTGGACAGAAAGACGGAATCCTGAGCTTCAAGGGACGAAAGACGAATAAGAAGGATGAAGAAGAACAGGATTATTTCCAACAAACAGGTCGGCCGCTGAAGGATATGTCCAGAGGAGAGTTAATCAATACCGAAAAAAGCTTAACTCCCAAAGAGGTCTAGAGCACCAGGGGGGGTGTGCTTAGTGTATACTGAGAGCCAAAATGTTGACAAAGCTAGTTCAGTTGGAAACTACTTGAACCTTTATTTCGGGCAAAACCAGGGGGTGCGACTTGGTGAGAGTACAGTCGTGAGCCGGAGGGTTCATGCCCGTATGCCTGAAAAAAGGGTCAAGGGTCAGATTAAAGTATATACAAATCGTGATGCCGGCAAGTATTATCTTGATTATGTGGATGTAGATCAAGTTGTTCACATAGATGTGTATCACAAACCCGGGGAAATTGATCCCCGAGACGTGGCACGCAGCATATTCTGGGCTATGGATAGCTATTTTCTCGAAAAGGATCCACAGCTGCAGTATGCCGAAGATGAAAGATTTAAGACAGTTGTTGAGTATGCCAACAAGTTGATCATAACAACCAATTTAGGCAAAGGACTGCTCTACGAACTCTACCAGGGTAATGTGAAACCATTTCTGGAAGGGGATGAAGGCGCTGACCATGTCCATATCCTGGCCAGGTTGAAGCGTGAAGAATATTTTCTGGTTTATGTAGTAGCCGAGGCTGTCGAACAGGTCGTTCAAGCCTCAGAGATTAAATTGGCAAAAGTAAGAAATATCTCACATGGGAATCAAAAACAGGAAGAGGAAAGCTTTGCAGGATATATAAAACTGCCTTGGATGAAACTCAAAGGGCAGAATGCCCGGGCACTACCTGATAAAGAGAATGTGAACCAGCTTATCATGAAGCTGGCCGAAAAGTTTGGCGGTGTCGAAGAGATCCAGGAGTTTATGGAGAACTACTCCACCAATATATTTAAGCGGCGTGGCGTTGACCAGCAGAAAAAGAAATGGGGCGAAGTTGAGCACTACGTAGAACAGCTTGAAGAACTTGGATTAATGAAAGAAGGCATTCTCGGGCGGGTACTGACCAAGAAAGGTCTGCAATTTAAAGATTTTATTATCAACCACCAGTGTGAATTGGAAACCGAAATAAGGCGCAACATTCGCAAGTCCCCCGGTGGAGGGGCTGGGAAATTCAGAAAAATAGGGCGTATGGAACGGAAGACGTCAACCATTGAATTTACCAACCGTAACAAGACGATTAATAATCCTGACAAAAACTGGTCTGGCGACCTGGCTGTTCCAGAGACTATCATCCAGGCCAAAAAGAATAGTTTTTTACGCGGTGATAATCATTTCACCATCCAGAAGGATGATCTGCATTACTACGACAAAAAGACTTATGTTCCTATAGATGTATGTCTGGTTATCGATGCCAGTGGAAGCATGGCTGGAGATAAGCGGCAGGCTGCCTGTTATTTAGCCGAACACCTGCTTTTAACCGGTAAGGAAAAGGTGGCGGTAATTACTTTCCAGGAACGCAGCAGTGAAGTGGTAGTCCCCTTCACGCGCAACCAGCATACACTTCATAAAGGGCTGGCGACCATAAGCCCAGCGGGATTGACTCCGCTGGCAGACGGTATCATGACAGCTTTTAACCTGATTAAAAACAACCGGGTGCGCAATCCCCTCATGGTTTTGATAACTGATGGGATCCCCAATGCGCCTTTATGGACGTTTGACGCCAAGGCTGATGCGCTTGAGGCTGCGTCGAAGCTGCATGACGGGAAAATACGCTTTATATGCATAGGAGTGGAATCCAACAAACAATTTCTGGAGAAAGTGGCAGAACGGGGCGGGGGAGTGCTCTATTCGGTTGATGATTTGAATAGAGACAATCTTATCAACATTGTGCGTAATGAAAAGCGTGCAATTATGGAAGAAAGCCGTCAAATGGCTTAATTTTCATGACAATTTGGGCAATCGATTTGACATTGCTGAGCTCATTTGCTAAGGTAGAATAAAGCATGTGAGAAAAGGAACGAACCGGATGAAGGTTTGTTTTTAATAACTCCTCCTTCATAAAGAGCACCACCAGGTGCTCTCTTTTTTTGTGCTTGTTTAACGACAATCTGGCATATTTACGGAGCTTGTTTCGTAAATTGTACCAGGAAGCGTCTTAAGGAGGAATGAAATAATGAGCAGGGCATTTATGTGCGGTATGGCCGTTTTTCTTCTGGCAGTATGTTTGATAATCGGAGGCTGCTCCTCCCAAAGCGGGGAAGTAAAATCCTTAAAAGATTTGTTGAGTTCTGTGCCCGGACAAACTTCAAAACAGGAAGCTGGCAGCGATGCCAGATCAGCTTCCAGCAGCCAGGTAGAACCGTCAGTTGAAACCATGAACATAAAACTGTATTTTTTAGAACCAGGAACTAGAAAACTGGTTGCTGAGGATAGGATGGTCGAAAAGACTAAACTGGTCGCCCGCAGATCACTTGAAGAATTGATAAAGGGGCCGGGTCTCCAGGCGCACAGTGCTCTGTTCCCAAGCGGAACCAGGTTGCTGGATATCAACATCAAAAGCGAACAGCAGTTGTGCATCGTAGACTTTAGTTCGGAAATCAGAACCGTTGCACCTGATAAGGAGAAATATCTGGTTTATGCAGTCGCCAACACCTTGGGGCAGTTTCCCAGTATCAAAGAGGTTTCTTTTATGGTTGATGGTCAAAAGGTGAACAGCCTGGCTGGATATGTAGACCTGTCAAAACCGATAAAGGCGAATTACTCCATATAAACGTTATTGTTGAGCGGGACCGGGATGCTATTTCCGGTCCTATTTTTTATTTGAAACTAGTGACCGGGACCACAATTTTAATATCCTGCGCGTAAAACAGGATGGTTTTGGTATATCATACGAATAGGCGACATGCACCAGGCCCGGAATGATGATGCAAAATGTAGAATATATCATGGAAAAGTGATAAATTATTTAATGATTGTATATTCTTGCCTGAGGGAAATGCGATGAGCAGAGAATGAAACCAGCACTATCCAGCAGGCGGCCCGGGCCGGGTGCAACGGAACGGGCGGCTTATTTTTTTATTGTATTGAGGTGTTATAATTGGATAGAAAGAATCCTATTGGGATTTTTGATTCCGGGGTAGGCGGGCTAACCGTTGTCAAATCCCTGTTGGAAAAGATGCCTTCAGAAAACTTCATATATTTCGGTGATACAGCCCATGTACCCTATGGCAACAAGAGCCCTGAGCAGCTTTTCATCTATGCTCGGCAGATACTGGCTTTTTTGCAGCAGCGGAATGTTAAGGCGGTCATCGTTGCCTGCGGGACGCATTCATCGCTTACTTTGCCTAGTCTGGAGAAGCAGTGTGCACTCCCCATGCTGGGGGTGGTGAAAGCGGGAGCCAGGGCTGCGGCGAGAACTAGCGATAATGGGCGGATAGGCGTCCTGGCTACTCATGTTACCGTTAGCAGCCTCTCATACACAAAGGAGATCCAAGCCATAGGCTCATCTTACCGGGTGTTTGAAAGGGCCTGTCCTCGCTTTGTGCCACTGGTGGAGTCGGGCAGCTTGAGCGGTCCTGAAATAGAGGATGCCATCGACGAATATGTGGGGCCGGTTTTGAACGAGGGAATTGATACCCTGATCCTGGGTTGTACTCATTACCCATTTCTGGCTCCGGCCATTCAGGATTATGTGGGTGAGCAGGTAAAACTGGTGGACCCGTCAGATGAGACCATCGAGCAGATGTATGCCATACTGGCAGCTGCCCGCACACTCAATGACAGCCCGGAGCCGGGCAGGTATGAGTTCTATGTTAGCGGACAGAGCAGTTCTTTTTTTACAGTGGGCAAACGCCTTATCGGTGATGCTATAAGAGAGGTCACAAGAGTCGACCTGGAATAGGATTAAAGCAATGAATAAAATCGCTTTTACAACCAGCATTCCTATAGAAGTGATCTATGCAGCAGGAAAAGTCCCAGTTGATCTAAACAACATATTCATTGGTTCAGAACGTGCTTCGAACATGGTGGACTTGGCCGAAGAGGCCGGCTATCCACGCAACACCTGCGGCTGGATAAAAGGGCTGTATAGAGCAGTCCTGGAAAATCCCATGGAGGCTGTAATTGCAGTAATGCAGGGCGACTGCAGCAATACCCAGGCCTTGATGGAAACCCTGCAGCTTAAAGGCGTTTCCATGATTCCTTTTGCTTATCCATTTGATCGGGACCGTAGAGCGCTCAGCGACCAGATAGGCAAATTGATGAAGGTCTTCGATATAACTGATGAACAACTGAGAGCGGCCAAGAAGAATCTTGACCGAATCCGCCTGCTTTGCGCTGAACTGGACCAGTTGACCTGGGAGGAAAATCTGGTCAGCGGATATGAGAACCACTTTTACCTAGTTTCATCCAGTGATTTTTTCGGTCACCCTGAGCTGTATGAAGCGGAAATGAGAAAGCTCTTGAATGAGGTCCGCTCGCGGAATCCCTATCAGGATGAAGTGCGCCTGGCATATATCGGGGTCCCGCCTATATTTACCGATCTATATCAGTCTCTGGAAGCCATGGGAGCCCGGGTGGTTTATAATGAAGTGCAGCGACAGTTTTCAATGCCGTATTTTTGTGACGACATTGTTGACCAGTATTTAAAATACACATATCCATACGGGGCTTTTGCCAGGCTGAAGGATATGGAATTGGAACTAGCCAAACGGAACGTAGACGGTATAATCCATTATACCCAGACTTTTTGTTATCGGCAGATTGAAGACTTGATATTCAGGGAGAAGTTATCATTGCCATTTCTGACCCTGGAAGGGGACAAGCCCGGCAAATTGGATGCACGCAGTCGCTTGCGGCTGGAAGCTTTTGTGGATTTATTGCGAAGGTAAGTGTAAATGTGCTTTTAGGGGGTATTGTTTTGCTGGGTATTGACCTGGGTTCGCGCCGGGTGAAAATTATCCATATGGGAAAATCCAAAGTATATAAGCGCCTATCTTTCGATACGATCGATTTCTATCGGCGTTATGGAAAAATGCAAAATGGAAAACTGCATATCGATCTCAAAGGGCTTGACCTGCCTGAAGGGTTGCTGATTGCCACCGGTTACGGGAAAGTAACTGTGCCGGTTGAAGGCGCTCTTCAGATCCCCGAGATACAGGCGCATGCCCGAGGAGCCATCTACCAGAGCGGTCTTGAAGATTTTACGCTTTTGGATGTCGGGGGGCAGGACACAAAAGTAATAATGATCCGTCAGGGCAAAACCGTTGATTTTTTGACCAACGATCGCTGTGCGGCCGGCTCTGGACGTTACCTGGAAAATATGGCGGCTGTACTTGGAGTCTCCCTTGAGGATTTATCCGGCTGGACCGAGGCGCCCGTAGAATTGAACTCTACCTGTGCCATTTTTGCCGAAAGTGAAATAATATCCCGGATAATAGAAGGTTTTCCTATCGAACAGCTGGGGGCTGGGGTCAATTATGCACTTTTTCGAAGACTTGCTCCCCTGGTCAAGAAGCTCCCCAGCCAGATTATCGTTATGGCTGGAGGAGGAACGCAGAGCCGGGCTCTGCATAATTATATGGCCGATGAGATCAAGGCTCAGATAGTAGATCTGCCCGATCCCAGCTTTAATGGAGCCATCGGCTGCTGTGTTGCAGGCTGGGAAAAGTATACCCTGGAGGTAGATGATGAGGACCTTTGATGTTAATGAAATCGAAAAAGCTGTGGCCAGCTCGCTAATCGAAGCCAATACCCATCTTCCCGAGGATGTGGTTAGGGCGCTTCAGGACGCTCTAATGCAAGAAAGATCAGCCAGAGCAAGACGTTTTTTACAGATAATTATTGAAAATGCTGGTATTGCTGCCAGTGAAGGCGTGGCATTATGCCAGGATACTGGAATGGCCGTTATCGATCTCCAGATTGGGCAGGAAGTATGCCTGACCGGGGGCAGTTTGCGAGAAGCTGTTGACAGCGGGGTTCGGCAGGGATATGAACAAGGCTATTTTAGAAAATCCATAGTAAGAGATCCTTTCAACCGGATAAATACTGGAGACAACACCCCGGCGATAATCCATACCTCTATCGTGCCCGGCGATAAGATCATTCTTTCGGTAATGCCCAAAGGAGGCGGGAGTGAAAATATGGGAAGAGTGGCTATGCTCAAGCCCTCCCAGGGGCTGGCAGGTGTCATAGAATTTGTCCTTACAGCAGTCATTGAGGCAGGAGGAAATCCCTGCCCCCCAGTTATCGCCGGTATTGGCGTCGGAGGCAATATGGAAACAGCAGCCTGGTTGTCGAAAAAAGCCCTGTTCAGAGAGCTTGATAGGAGGCATACCGACCCATATATAGCTTCAATCGAAGCTGATCTGAAGGAACGGATCAATAAGCTGGGAATAGGTCCCCAGGGACTGGGCGGCGATACTACCGCCCTGGGTGTGAATATTGAGCTGTTCCCAACTCACATTGCCAGTCTTCCGGTGGCGGTTAATCTGGGATGTCATTCCACACGCAGGGTAAGGCGAGTATTATAGGAGGCTCAGAAGAGCTGCTTGAAATTATGGCAGGAGGATAAAGGCATGAAAGTGCTTCACCCACCTCTGGGGCAGGATGATATCGAAAATCTTAAAGCTGGTGACGAGGTCCTCATCACCGGGAAAATATATGCCGCTCGCGATGCGGCGCATAAACTGATGGTTGAAGCCATACAAAAAGGGGAAGAATTAGCCTTTGATCTTAAAGGGCAGGTTATCTACTATGTGGGTCCCTGCCCGGCTCCTCCCGGGAGGGTGATAGGCTCTGCCGGGCCGACCACCAGCGGGCGCATGGACGCTTATGCACCTGAATTGATAGCCCGCGGACTCAGGGGGATGGTGGGAAAAGGTGACCGAAGCCAGGAGGTAGTCGATGCTATGAGCCAGTACGGGGCGGTTTACCTGGCTGCGGTGGGAGGCGCTGGAGCTTACCTGGCACGCTGCATCACCGGGGTTAAAACCATCGCATACCCGGAACTGGGGCCTGAAGCATTGCTGGAAATGGAAGTCAAGGATTTCCCATGTCTGGTCGCAATAGACGCCCAGGGGAATAACTTGTTTAAAAGGGATCACAAGTTGAAGGAGGAAAAATAGATGAGGCCTAACGAGAGGCAGAACGATGAAATGAGGCCGGTAAAGATCACCACCGGTTTTACGAAAAATCCTGATGGATCGGTTCTGGTAGAAACTGGAGAAACCAGGGTGTTTTGCACCGCGATGGTGGAAGAAAAAGTTCCGCCTTTTCTGAAGGGAAGCGGCAAAGGCTGGGTGACGGCAGAATACTCACTGCTCCCTGCTTCGACCCATACCAGAACTTCGCGGGAAGTTAATAAAGGCCGGCTGAGCGGCCGCACATCAGAAATACAGCGTTTAATCGGTCGTTCCCTTAGGGCGGTGATGGATTTTAAGGCCTTGGGAGAACGCACTATATGGATAGACTGCGATGTTTTACAAGCTGATGGCGGGACCAGAACTGCAGCTATTACCGGGAGTTTTGTAGCTCTGTATCTGGCTCTGCATAAAATGAAGGAAAAAGGCCTGCTGACAGATATCCCGATCCATGATCACGTGGCTGCTATAAGTGTGGGGATCGTCGACGACATACCGGTTTTGGATCTGGAATATGTTGAGGATTCCAGGGCCGAAGTGGATATGAATGTAGTGATGACCGGGGAAGGAAATTTTGTGGAGATACAGGGCACCGCAGAAGGGCGGCCTTTTAGCGATGATGAACATGCGATATTGCTGGAATTAGCTCGTAAAGGTATTTCCGAGTTAGTTCAAATGCAGGTCGATGCTATCCGGGCGGTTATGGATGATGAGTAGACAGCTGCTCCTGGCTACACGCAACCAGCACAAGAAACAAGAACTCATCCAGATGCTGGCGGGATTGGATATAGAAGTACTGACTCTAGACGATGTTTCAGAAATGCCTGAGGTTCAAGAAGACGGCTTAACCTTTGAGGATAATGCCCTCAAGAAGGCTCGAGTTACAGCGGCTGGAAGCGCCTGTATCAGCCTGGCTGACGATTCCGGCCTGGAGGTCTATGCTCTGGGCGGCCAGCCCGGTGTTTTCTCAGCCCGATTCGCCGGGCCAGAGGCTGATGACCAGAAGAATAACCAGAAGCTGCTGCAGATGCTTTCAGAGAAAGATGACTTTTTGCGTTCCGCCCGGTTTGTTTGCGTTATAGCCATTTCAGATCCTTGGGGAGAAGCTCAATTGGTCAAGGGGATATGCCAGGGGAGGATCGCTACTGAGCCTCATGGAGAAGGCGGATTTGGCTATGATCCTCTCTTTATCCCTGAAGGTTTTGACCTCAGCTTTGCAGAGCTATCTTATGAGCAGAAGAACCGGATTAGCCACCGTGGAAGGGCTTTAGAACAAGCTATTCCCATCATAAAGTCGCTGTACAAGGTGTAGAGCCTGTACCCGGCTGCGAGGCTTTCCGCCGGGACCTCGCCTAGGAGGAGAGATCCATGAATATTGCCATAGCCTCCGATACCCATGGGCGGATTGAGGGGTTAAAGAGGGAGCTTCTCAAAGTAGATTTCACGCGTCTGCTGTTTGCTGGAGATTTCTTAAGTGATTCGCGCCGCCTGGGTTTTCATCTCGGTGTTGATGTGGATGCCGTGCTGGGAAATTGTGACAGCACCAGCTCAGGAGAATGGGAGAAGACTTTGGAGATAGCAGGCAGACGGTATTTCCTGGTCCATGGACATCAGTATGGTGTTAAGCGCAGCTTGAACACTATTTTTTATCGGGGCCAGGAAATGCAGGCAGATGCAGTTGTATTCGGCCATACCCACGTGCCCTGTTGCGAAGAGATCGGCGGAATGTGGATGCTCAATCCCGGCAGCGCCTCACGTCCCCGTAGAGGTAAATTAGCCAGCTATATTCTGATACATTGCGATAGTGACGAATTCAAGCCCGAGCTCCGATATTTTCCTGTGTAGATCTTCGAGAAAAAGACTGGTTCGTTGACAAAGCCTGCTTGGGCCAGTATAATTAACTTTTGGTGGCTTAAGTACCCGAAAACTGAGGAAATGTAATGGAAACGTGGCATAACCTAGTTGGTTGTGCCTTTTGCTTTTTAGCGCCAGGTATCTGGTATAAAGGCCAAACAAGAATTACGTTAGGAGATTTAAATGAAGACCTTTGATGAACTGAAAGTTAATCCCATAGTCCTGTCAGCATTGAACAGGATGGGATTTGAAGAGCCAACTCCCATTCAGGAACAGACTATTCCTCTGGCACTGGAGGGAAAAGACGTGGTCGGTAGGGCTCAGACCGGGACCGGCAAAACGGCTGCATATGGAATACCTATGGTGAGCCTGTTCGATCGTGCGGTCAGAAAAGTTCAGGGGCTGGTTATCACACCCACCCGGGAACTTGCCATCCAGGTTTCCGAGGAGCTAAACCGCATCGGCTCTGATAAACAAATTTGGGCGCTGCCCATCTATGGCGGACAGGAAATGGAGCGCCAGATAAGGGGTCTGCGCAAGGGACCGCAAATTATTGTGGCTACGCCGGGGCGCTTGATGGACCATATGCGCAGAAGAAGCATCAATCTGAGCGAGATTAAGGTATTGGTTTTGGATGAAGCAGATGAGATGCTCAATATGGGCTTCAAGGAAGACATTGAAGACATTTTGAGAGGTGTTCCCGTTGACAGGCAGACCCTGCTGTTTTCTGCCACTATGCCTCTGCACATCCTGAAGTTGGCCCGGGAATTTATGAAGGACCCGGAGACGATTCATATTGCACCCAGGGAGGTTACCGTATCTGTCATTGGTCAACAGTATGTTGAACTGCACGAGAGTCAGAAGCTGGATGTTCTGTGCCGTTTGTTGGATATACAGAAGCCATCTTTGAGCATAGTTTTTGCACGCACCAAGAAGCGCGTAGATGAGATTGCACAAGCATTGAACGGGCGTAATTACTTGGCACAGGGGATGCATGGCGACTTCTCGCAGAATACCAGAGACACCATCATGCATCGTTTTAAGGCCGGAGAGATAGAAATACTGGTAGCTACTGATGTGGCTGCACGGGGATTGGACATCAACGGGGTCACCCATGTCTACAATTTTGATATTCCTCAGGATTCGGAAGGATATGTGCACCGGATCGGGAGAACAGGCAGGGCAGGCGAGAGCGGTCTGGCAACCACTCTGGTCTGTTATCGGGAAATCGGGCATCTTAAATATATCGAGCAGATGATCAAACATAGGATTACCCGGATACCGGTTCCGACCATGGACGAAGCTCTGGCAGGCATTCAGAAAGCAGTGGTTGAAAACCTGCAAAGAGCAGTGGAGATGGAAGATACCCGTCATTACAAGAGGCTGGCGGAAAGCCTTCTAGCAGAACATGATTCGATTACCGTACTGTCTGCAGCATTGAAACTGCTGACTCGCGAGCCGGAGAACGTTCCGTTTAAAGAGTTGAGCGAAGCTCCTCCCATAAAACTAAGGAGTCTGGAGCCATTTAACCCTCAGAGAAATAATGCAGGTTGGAAGGACAAAGGGCGTCGCGGGATGTCAAATGCCAGCCCCAAAAGAACCAGAAGCTGGTAATTAATCTTGACAAACCGGGAGATGCGGCATATTCTATATGTGAACGAACGTACACTCGGAGGGGAAAATAGTGCCTATACCCGCATTGAGACAAAACAAAGAAAGACGTCAAAAACTAATGGAATGTGCCATCGACTTGTTTATTGAGAAGGGCTATTTTAATACTGCAATTCGTGATATTATTGCTAGATCAGGTTTTGGAACTGGAACATTTTATAATTACTTTACTGATAAGGAAGATGTCTTAAAGGCACTTCTCGATGAATTTGCCGGACAAATCATTACAAACTTTGGTACTTTCTGGATGCAGGAAGAAGATCTTTATAGAAGGTTTATTGAGACCAAGCGGCTAACTATGGAGGTATTTGCAGAAAACCCAAAATTGTCGGAAATCTACAGCCGGGTGGCGGGAGCAAGTGATCCTATTGACCAGTGCTTAAAGCAATTTGAAGATAGATTGATTGAGTTCTATTCGAAAAATATTGAGTATGGCATAATAAAGGGTGTTTTTGATAACGTCCCGATATCTCCACTTGCTCACGCTATTCTAGCTACAGAAAAATTCCTGCTTTACAAGTGGGTAGTTCTAGGTGCCATTTCAAAACAAGAAATGATAGAAATGGTAGTATCCTTCCATGAGACTCTGGCTAATGGATTATTAAAGAATCCCTCGGATTTGAGGGATAGCGAACAATGAAAAAATTTTTATTCACAAGTGAATGTACGTACGTTCATATTTTGCGAGAATTTGATGGCTCTTAGGAAAGTATAAAGCAATAAAAACGTTAATCATGACGGAGGGCCTGTGCTTGATTAATGTATGGAACCACGGAACTTATCATTCATTATTCAGCATCCCTGGACCCTGATAATTTTGCAGGAGATCATAGAATACAGGATGATATCTTATTGTGATTAGGAGATTTATGACAATGACAAAAGATATTCATTGGGTTAAGACACACTGCGCTCGAATGGATCACGGGGGGTGTGGATTACTGGTTGGCGTTCATGATAACAAAATCGTTCAAATTAAAGGTGATCCACAAGGATATTTAAATAAAGGCTATATTTGCTATAAGGGTAGGGTTTCAGCTGACCGGTTGGGCCACCCGGATCGTCTCAGCCATCCTCGTAAGAGAGCCGGTAAAAGGGGTTCAGGCAGATGGATTCGTATTTCCTGGGATGAAGCCCTAAATGAAGCAGCTGAGAATATCTTGAACATAAAGGAAAAGTATCAAGCGAGGGCAATGGCTTTTGGAGTCGGTATGCCCAAAGGGCTGGAGCATTTCATATTGATCCGCCTGGCCAATTGCTTCGGATCACCGAACGTCGTTGCTTCCCAAGATGTATGCCATGCTCCCAGGGAGGTGACCGGTTTACATACTTGCGGATTCTATCCGGTTCCTGACTTTCACAATCCAACTCAGCTTATACTCTCATGGGCAAGCAATGTCCTTTCAACCAATGAAGAAGGCCAAATCGGAGGCCGGCTCATACAGCACCTCCGGGAAGGTACCGGACTGATAGTAGTTGATCCCCGGAAGACAGATCTGGCCAAGAGGGCTGATCTATGGCTGCAGTTACGGCCGGGAACGTCAACGGCACTGGCGCTGGGATTTCTTCATGTTATTATCGAGGAATCACTGTATGACAAAGAGTTTGTAGACCAATACACTTTTGGTTTTGAAGCAATATTCCAACATGTCAAAAAATATACACCTGAGGCAGTATCGCAGATCACCTGGGTGGAGCCTGAATTAATACGAAAAGCCGCCCGTATGTATGCTAAAGCTAAACCCGCGACTTTGCAATGGGGGAACGCCATCGAACATAATACTAATGTTTTTGATGCTACTCGTTCGCTGGTTTGTTTAATGGCGGTAACAGGCAACCTTGAAGTCCCGGGCGGTAATATTAACGCCCATGATCCTCAAATCATGAAATTGGGCCAATTTGTGCGTGCTGACCTTGTCCCTAACAAAAAGGAAGAGATGTTAGGAAACTATCACGGTACTATTCCCAGAATGATGACCGTGCCTCCGGCCTACTTCCGCAGAGCGGTGCTGGATGGAAAGCCTTATCCAGTAAGAGGCTACTATGGCATGTGCACCAATCCCATGGTGGCCTGGGCTGACAGCCAGCTGAGTTATGAAGCATTTTCAAAATTGGATTTCGTAGCTATGGCAGAGATATTTATGACGCCTACCGCTGCCATGGCGGATATCGTATTCCCGGTCGCTCATCAGTTTGAAATGAATGATATCGGCCATTATGGGATAGGTCACGGCATTATTGTCGCCCGCCCCAAAATAGTGGATCCACCGGAGGAATGCTGGCCAGATATCAAAATTATGAATGAGCTGGGTAAGAGGATATCAGCACCGGAACTCTGGCATGACAATTTTGAAGATTTTCTAGAGGATTTACTAAAACCGTCCGGGCTGAGCTACAGTGATTTCGTGGATCGCGGATATCTCAAGGGGCCCGACAACTTTCGCTTATACCTGAAGGAAGGCTTTCGGACACCCACCGGCAAGGTGGAATTGCAGCTAAGCACAGCAGAAAAATACAAAATTAAACCATTACCTGAATACGTAGATCTACCTGAAGTGGAGGACCCGGGCTATCCCTTAACGTTAATAAGTGCCAAAAGCCGTTATTATCTGGTTTCATCTTATCGCTGGGTGGAAAAGCTCCGCCAGAAACGCCCCTACCCGCTGGTGGAAATACACCCCGATACTGCATCCGCTTATGGCATTAGTGATGGTGACCGGATCATTATAGAAACAAAATTCGGCCGAATTGAGCAGGTAGCAAATATCACGGACATTGTTCACCCTATGGTGATCAGCGCGGCTCTTGGTTGGTGGTTCCCGGAGGGTGATGCCGCTCAACAGTATGAGTGGGAAAAATCCAACTATAATATGCTTACCTCGGCAGGCAAACTCGGGAAAGAGTTTGGAACTCCTAATATAAAAAATATTTGCTGTAAAATATATAAAGCTGAGTGAAAACATCAGAGGGCAGATTTAATAGTTTATGGCTATCGCTTAACAAATCATCACAAAAAACCGGAGGCTTAATGCTTAGGGTTCAATTGTTCATATCCTAAATGGAAGATAGGAAAGCATCTCCAAGCATCTAAGTTATTGGGGCTAAGCCCAGGAGCTGCATGGCAGTATCCAGAGTCTGCTTATTGTTAAGAACCGGGGCAAAGAGGTCGCCCTGTTTTGTGAGCCTGGGCAGGATAGTCTTGATGGAGAACTGAGCGGGGTGAATATCGTTAAGCTCTTCCCAGTGCAGCGGGCAAGAAACCGGGGCTCCGGGCAGGGGGCGGACGCTGTAAGGAGCGCACAGAGTCTGACCGCGTGCATTTTGGAGATAATCGACATAGATCAATGGGCCACGTTTGTTGACTTTTCTTTCTATGGTGGCCAGTCCGGGCATGAGCTTGCAGACCATTTCAGCTACCGGCCTGGCGAATTCCCGAATTTTACTATACTCATAGATGTTCTGCAGGGGAACGTAAATATGCAGGCCTGCGGCACCGGAAGTTTTGGGGTAGGATTTTAGACCCAACTCATCCAGCACCTTTTTTACCGCCCAGGCCAGCCCGACCACCTGAGTGAAGTCATTATCCGGGGAAGGATCGAGATCAAATACGACAAAATCTGGTCTATCCAGGTTAATAGTCCGGGAAAGCCATGGATGAATTTCCAGCGCACCCTGGTTGGCCAGCCAGACCAGGACGGCAGTTTCGTGAGCAAGGATGAAATTCACCTGTCGTACCGAAGCTTCTGAAAAAATGGCGTGAGTTGTTATCCAATCCGGGATATAGTCGGGAGCGTTCTTCTGATAGAAGCTTTTGCCTTCGATTCCGTCCGGATATCGGGTCCAGACCAGGGGGCGGTCCTTAAGGTGCGGTAGAATAAAAGGGGCCGCTTCAGCATAATAGCTTATCAGGTCGAGTTTACAGTATTCCTCCTGCGGCCAGAAGAGTTTATCCAGGCGGGTCAATCTGACAACATGACCGTTTATTTCAAGGCTGGCGGATTCTTTCCTTAATTGCACTTGTATACCTCCTTGATTCTCTAGCTATAATTATCCCAGCGGCAATCCCTGGGCTCGCGGGTGGAAAAACCGATTATGACCGGTTGCCTCAGATTTAGATCATAGGTCCATTCAGCGAATTCTATCACTACCGTTAGGACCGGAGATACGAAAGCCGCATCTTTTAAGGGAGCGGCAGATCCTGTGAATGGGGAATTGGGGATGCCCATTTTAGAAAACTCCGACATTAAAGTATCGCGTGAAGATTCGTTGAGGCCAGTGCTCGCTCGGCCGATGTAATATAAACGATCCTCCGCAAAGAGGCCTACCAGAAGAGACTTTAGCCTATTTCCCTGTTTGATAAATCCACCTATTACCGCGTGGCACTGCAGTCTCACTTTATATTTGAACCAGGAATTGTGTTCTTTGCCGCTGACGTATTGGCTGTTCAGAGATTTTGCGACTATACCTTCCATATCATTCAGTTTAATCGCCTCAAAAAGCATACTTCCGCGGGGAAAATCCTCGACCAAATTAAAGGGTGCTTCGCAGATTAGGATTTTTTCCAGCAGAATCCTTCTTTCCGACAGGGGAAGATAGCAGAGGTTCCGGCCGTTTAAATAGAGCAGGTCAAATATCATATATTCGACTGGCAGGCTTTTGAGGTTTTGCCGTATGAGAGAATGGCTGCGCGAATTATCACGGCTCATTATGGCCGGAAAGCTGGGGCGCTGGTTTTTGATCACTACAGCTTCACCGTCGATGATAGCCGAGGAAGCCTTGAGCAGACGGGTGGCTTGCTGAAGCTCGGGATATTGAACGCTTCGCTGGTGCAGACGCTTATTCCAGAGCCAGATCTGTTGGTTGTCAAGATGACATAGAAGTCGCACACCGTCCCATTTCACCTGATAGGTCCAATCTGCCTGGTCTTTTAATTCGCGGGCGAGAATGGGCTCCATCGGAACAATCGGTGAGTTCACGGCTATCTCCATATTTAACTTACCGTCCTGCCTGCAGGAGTCTTCTTTTTGCTTTTCTTTTCCGGAGCACGATTCTTCTCTGCCAGTTGTATACTGGCTTTCAGAGCTTCCATGAGATCAACGACCTTACCCGGCTGTGATACTGGTTCGGGGCTTACTATTTCCTGGCCGGCGATTTTTGCTTCAATAATTTCCCAGAGAGCCTGGCGATACTCGTTCTGGTATTTGCCGGGGTCGAAATCAGTGGAGAGGTTCTCCACCAGACTGACTGCCATTTTGACTTCATTATCATGCAGGCGCGACCGCTCCAGACCGCTGTTTAAAGACTCAGGAGAACGGATCTCGTCAGGGAAAAACAGGGTTTCCATCAGGAGATAGCGGTCTCTTATGCGCAGGGCGGCCAGCGATTGCTTACTGCGGATGATGATTCGGGCCAGGGCTACCTTAGAAGTTGATTTCATTGCCTCGATTAGGAGCGTATAAGCTTTTTCACCGCCGGCTGCCGGTTCCAGATAATAGGTCTTGTCGAAATAAACCGGGTCCACTTGTGCCAGACTGACGAAGTCCAGGATATCTATAGTTTTTGTGTTCTGCAGAGGTATTCTTTCCAGGTCATCGTCGTTCACAACCACAAAACTGCCTTTTTGATATTCGTAGCCGCGAACGATCTCTTCGCTCGCTAGCTCTTTTTCGCAGCGCGGGCAGTACTTGCGATATTGTACCGGGGTCATGCACTCGCGATGCAGCAAATGAAAACTTACGTCCTTCTTCTCTGTGGCCACATAAAGGCTGACGGGGATATTGACCAGGCCAAAACTAACCGCGCCTTTCCATAATGTCCGCATAAATTCACCTCATAAACTGATAGTAGTGTTTATATTTTGTCAAGTTCGCCATTATTCATGAGCACATTTTATTGGGGTTTAGTATTTTGATTAAAATCAGCAAATGTGTTATAATCTATTGCGGTCGTACAAATCTTCGGGGAGGATAACCATGGAAGAACTGATCAAAGTAGTGAAAATGGAGAGTGTAAGGACCCTTGTCTGGATAGTAATAGCTATGGCAGTCGCCATCGGTTTTCGCTATCTGGTTCTTTAATGTTTGTATAAGCGAGTCAATCTGAGGGGGATTAATAGAGATATTAATCCCTGTTGCTTTTTCTGGCCTGGCCACTTCACAGCTTGACAAAGCCTGGAATGGTAGTTTATAATTCTAAAAAATACCCGAGGGGGGTATAAAAACAGTGGAAAAAAATAAAGACCAGCAGGAGAACATCTTGCTGCGACTCCGAAGGATCGAAGGGCAGGTTCGGGGGATACAACGGATGATAGAGGAAGAAGCTAAATGCGGTGATATCCTTAACCAGATCTCAGCAGTAAAATCAGCTATAGCCCAGGTAGGGCTGCTTGTTTTTGAGAATCATGCCCGGGATTGCATATGGAATTCGATAAACGAGGAAAGCAGTGAAGAAATTTTTAATGAAATTACGACCATGATGAGCAGATTGATCAAATAAGGAGGGAATGGATATGGCAGAAGTGAACACGGTAGGGACCAGCAGCTGGGAAACAGAGGTAATTAATTCTGAAATACCGGTACTGGTAGACTTTTGGGCGCCCTGGTGCGGACCTTGCAAGATGGTCGGCCCGGTAGTGGAAGTACTGGCCCAGGAGAATGAGGGTAAAATTAAAGTGGCAAAAGTCAATGTTGATGAAAATAAAGAACTGGCAACCAGGTATGGCATCCGTAGCATACCAACGCTAGCTTTCTTCAAGGATGGTAATGAGGTCAAGCGCGTTATTGGAGCCCAGGGAAAGCCTCAGCTCCAGGCGTATATTGATGACGTGACAAAATAATAAGGAACGCTAAGGCGTCAGGGGGACGGGTTTGTTGATAACCTCAAAGGTGTTGTCAACAAACCCGTCCCCCTAACATTTTCCTGACATTCCCATAACACTTTGTAAACAGAGGAGTTTAATAGTAGAACCGGCCCCTTGCTGCAATTATTTTTTTGATTCGTTGTTGGGGAGCGAATCCATAAACTTTTTTATCTCATTTTCATAGCCGTTATTGCTGGGATGGTAAACACGAAGGTCTTTTTGCTCATCGGGAAGATATTGCTGATCGGTATAGCCGCCGTAGCTGGGAGGGTATTTGTATCCCTGGCCTTTGCCAAGTAGTGAAGCGGCCTTAGAATGCGATGCATCGGCCAGGTGCGGGGGAACTATTATTCTCTTGCTGAGCCGTACCGCTTGAATGGCTTCATCAATAGCTCTTTTACTGCTGATGCTCTTGGGCGCCGTGGCCAGGTAGATGACAGCTTCGGCAAGGGGGATGCGGGCTTCGGGAAGACCTAACAATTTTACTGCCGCAGCCGCCGATGCAGCTATATTGAGGGCATTGGGGTCGGCCAGGCCAACGTCTTCAGCTGCATGGACCATGAGACGACGGGCTATGTATATCGGATCTTCTCCACCCTCTAGCATTACAGCCAACCAGAATACAGCGGCATTCGGGTCAGAACCCCGGATGCTTTTAATGAAGGCAGATATTGCATCATAATGATAATCGCCGGTACGGTCATATTTTATTAATGGGCGATTGGCTATCTTATCGACCAGATCAGCGGTAATGATAAAGAGACCGTCATTCTGAAAGGAATTAACGATCGCTTCTAATATATTCAAGGCCATGCGGGCATCGCCCTTGGCGTGCTGAACGATTAAAGCAAGACCTTCGCTTTCGATTCTGATATTTTGTCCACCCAGACCCCGTTCACTTTCAAAGACAGCGGTTTCAACGATTTTTATAATATCATCGGCATCCAGAGCTTCCAAAACGTATAGCTTGAGCCTGGAGAGCAATGCATTGTTCAGTTCATAAAGTGGGTTTTCTGTAGTGGCGCCTATGAGTATAAGAGTACCATCTTCTACAAAGGGAAGCAGTACATCCTGTTGCGATTTATTGAAACGGTGAATTTCATCTACAAAAAGCACGCTTTTTTGCCGGTAATATTTTAACCGGTTCTGCGCATCCGCAGCTATTTTGCGTATATCACTCACACCACTGGTTACAGCGGGAAGATCCTCAAAATGGCTGTTGGTATGCCGGGCGATAAGCCGCGCAATAGTGGTCTTCCCGGTACCGGGGGGGCCGTATAATACCATGGAAAATAGTTGATCCCTCTCGATCAACCGGCGCAATGCCGCACCTTTACCCAAAAGATGCGGCTGCCCGACCACCTCATCGAGGCTGCGGGGACGCATTCTATAGGCTAAAGGCTGCCCAATACTGGCCTGCTGGTTAGCTCCCAGGTCAAAAAGATCCACTGGTTACCCCCTAAAAGCGAAGCATTTTATAATACCTCTCTACTTAATTATAACAGCCAGCGGTAAAAGACGACGTCTAAATCAATCTTCAAAAGCATAGCGGGGTTGGGGTATGGCCCGGGAATCGCCTGCACAAATGTGATTCTTTACCACGCACCAAATTATTTTACACAATTAACACATAATGGTATGAGCTAGTTTTTCCGATATTAGTAACAGTAGTGCAAGCTTTTTGCCGTGCAAGCAAAACCAATTTTTGGGGAGGTATTATTAAGCATGATCAAAAGAACATCCTGGTTGTTGCTGGTAGTGGTCTTCATACTTGGCATCGGCATGATTGCCGGTTGTAGTAAAAAAGAGACAACTTCAACAATTCCCACTAATACAAGTTCAACAGGTCCGAGCATTCAAACTGCCCAGAATCCTGCGAAATCGCCGACGTTTACCGTTGGGATGACAGTAGCAGCAAAATGGTCGGATGGAAGCTACTATCTTGCGGAAATTAAAGCAGTGAACAACGACAAGTTTGATGTCGCATATGCGGATGGGGACAAGGGATCAGTCCCAGCCAGTGATATCAAAGAAATACCTGCAAAATTGACTCTGGCAGCAGGAGACAAAGTATTTGCCGTATGGAATAACGCCAAGTTTTATTCCGGTACGGTTCAGGAAGTGAAAACAAGTGGAGCGGTTATTAAATGGGATGATGGAACGACCGCTTCCGAGGTTCCATTTGGCAAGATCATAAAGCAATAGGTTATCATTAGAATTTGCACTGGCGAGAGCAAATGATCTTGGAGACCAAAGACAAGTTATATTGGGACGGGGTTGTTGTTTATCCTCTGGATATTTGTAGGGGAAAGCTAACAACCCCGATCAATTCTATGCATTACGTATCAAATAGAGCCGCACTCTCAATCATGTTTCCTTGCGGCAGCTGATGGCAAAATGCTATAGTTGAGGAAAATTGGCAGGATGATGAGGATATAGCCAATCATCTGTGTTATCACTTAACAGGAGTACGGGTATGAAAATAGGTATGCTCATGAGCGGCGGGGTGGATAGTACCGTGGCTGCTCTTTTGCTCAGGGAACAAGGACATAAACTGCTAGGCATAACCATGATCAATTGGGATGAGGAAGCCGCCTGTAAAGCGCAGGAAACTGCTCATCAACTGGGGATAGAGCACAAGACGATCGACATGCGACAGCTTTTTTACGAGCGGGTCATAGATTACTTTTGTTCTGCCTATAGTCGGGGGCAGACCCCCAATCCTTGTGTTGAATGTAATAGATATATAAAATTTGCTGCTCTTATGGACGCCGCTCTGCAGTTAGGCTGCACGAAGATTGCCACCGGTCATTATGCGCGTATCCAGAGAAGTCAGCAGGGCCGTTTTCTGCTTAAGAGGGGCCTGGACGATTCCAAAGATCAGAGTTATTTCTTGTATGGACTCAAGCAGGATCAACTGGCCCGGACTATTTTTCCCCTGGGGGACTTGCATAAGAGCGAGGTTCTGAAGATGGCAAAGGCTTATGGCGTTCCAGCAGCTACGGAGAAGGAAAGCCAGGAGATTTGCTTTATCTCTTCAGATTACCGGGAATTCCTTGAGGGGCGTATAGATTGTCAGCCGGGGGAGGTTGTCGACGAAAAGGGAAAGGTTTTAGGACACCACCGGGGACTTGCCTTCTATACCATCGGACAGCGAAAAGGACTTGGTATTGCCGGGGGCAAACCGCTCTATGTCCTGAGACTCGATCTGGATAATAACCGGCTCTGTCTGGGAGAAGAGGCGGGTCTTTTTAAAAGGAGTCTTTTTGCCGGGGAATGCAACTTTGTTTCCATCGCAAATCTGGATGAGCCTTTGCTTGTTAAAGCAAAAATACGGTATCGGGCTCCATTGGCAGAGGCGGATATCGTCATGCAGGGTGATATGGTCAAGTTGGACTTTAAAGACAAACAACGTGCTATAACTCCAGGTCAATCCGTAGTATTCTACCAGGGAGACTGCGTTCTGGGAGGGGGGAAAATAGTAAAAGTGCTGGACTGAATCACCTGATGTATATAATGCACCCGGCGATTACTTGATCCTTCCTCGGCTGCTCTACACTTGTAAGATCAGAGGTGCTTCCTTTTCAACGGCATAGCGGGATCAGTTATAGCGCTTATTCTGACCGCAAAAGAGGTTTTTGCTGCGATATCTTCGTCAGTTATGATGTGTACGTCCAGGAGATTATCACTTGTGTATCCTGTCTTCAGGTAATTCATCTCAGCCAGGGATTCTCCCCAACCCTTAAGCAGATGCAGCAGCAGTTGGCGTTGATAATCAAGCCCGTCAAAGTGGATCACCAGATCTATGTCACTGTTGGGACCGGCGGAGCCATTATTGGTGCTGCCGATCAAATATACCTGCTTAATCCCCAGCTGTTCCCAGTCAAGCTTTTCAGCTATCCGTTCAGCCATATACAAGCGCCAGCGCCAATAGCGATCATCGTAGTGGTATTGCTCCGGTCGCATCTTTTTGCTCAAACGGGATACCTTGATTGATTCCGATACCTTAGTATTCGTATTCTCGCCCAAATAAGCGATAGCTTCTTCCAGGTCAGCGTTCATATTTATATGAAGAACGCGACCATCGCTAGCATCCTGTACATCAATCACCCTTACAACTTCTTCAAGATGCGCATATTGGGGCAATAATTTAGCCAGCATGTTAGGCGTGCGGGCAAAAAACCTCTCATTAAAGATAATGTTTTGGTCGTCCGGGTAGAGAGGCAGGTATCTAATGTTGGCCTCGACAAGATCTTGAAAGAAATGCGTGCCGAAAGAAAGCTCAGGCATATAATTGGTCTTCTTGCGGGCTATTTCGATTAGAGCGGCAGTGTTGTTTATATCGGCATAACTTACTTGAACGCCCAGCCGGATATCTCCCCGGCTCCCCCAGCGGCCGGGGCCCATAAGTATGAAACGCCTCTTGGGAAGCATGGAATTCAAGAGGCCGACTGATTTACCGACGCCGATTAGGTCGGCTTCATTGCTGAGACGACTGTAAGTACCGGGATCTACGTAGACCACATGGGATATGTTTGGCACCAGTCCATTGGAGATATAGCGGCGGGCAGAGAAAAGGACGTCTCTCCCACTAACGTCTCTGGGCAACGGGGCGGGAGGGGCTTCTGTCCCGCTCCCCTGCGGACGACACTGGAGAAGATAGAAATCTTTCCCGTCACATGCAAATTCGATATCCACCGCCGTGCCCATCTTATCTTGAAGCACTTCTAGTATTTGCGCAATTTTTCTAACAAAGGATGTGTCCTCAATCAATCCCTGGAAATTGACTACCAGGTCGTGTTTTTGATAATCGATCTGGTAGGCATTGAGTTTTTCAACAAAACCTTCCTGATAGGCGGCCGCCATCTGATGGGCGCCGGGAATCTCATCGCCGTATTCCTTGAGAAGCTTCGCAATGGGCAGCGTTTCAAAAGAATTAGTCTCAAGATTAATCAGGTCAATGTTTTTTGGCGAGTAATGTTTCACTTCCTCGGGCACTATATTTACTCGTAGATCTGGCTGCCCGGGCGCCAACAAAAAGGGGAAGTCGTCGTTTATGCGGTCGACAGCCCGGGTGCCCAGGCCCATGACCAAACGAATCAAGCCATCTTCACGGCGTATCCTGGGCGACCATCGAAATTCATTATTGCTGAAAGCGACACCCGAATAAACGGGGAAAAAGTAGGGACCCACTCTGGTGCCTACCACTTGCTGGATCAGAATGCCCATCTCTTCATGAAAATCCAGGAGTCCCCGCTCAGCGCGATAGCGTATTGAATCGGGGCTGTAGACCGATGCATAGACCTCAACGATGGCGCTCATCAGTGCTTCCAGACGATCCTTTTTGCTCCCTTGATTGGCCAGGAAAAGGCTTTTATATTTTCCGGAAAAAGCCGCTCCCATTTGATCCTCCAGTAGGCTGGAGCTTCTGACTATCAGGGGAACATCACCGAAATCATCGAGTGCCATAGCCAGACTTTTCACGATTCCTGGTGTAAATTTTGCGTTTTTGAGCATCTGAATGATATTCGGGTAGTCCATGCGGATCTCGGTAAGATCTTTGTATTTTTGCTCATTGAGTCCTTCCATGCCGTTGTAGTGGAGGAACTCGGTCAGGGCATCGGTGGTGATACACCAGGTTTTTGGAACCTTAATGCAGTCCAAAAGCGGGTGATTATGACGCTCTGCCATCAATATCTGCTGGGCCAGGAAGATACCTGTGCTTTTCCCGCCGATTTTACCATGACTTTCTTCCGGGAAGATGAGGTTTTTAACCACGCTGTAAAACTGGTTTATTCCTATATATTGCTTGGCGACTCGGATGAAGTCCAGGTTTTCAGACAGGAATCGCCGAATCAACGCTACCTCGACCCAGCGCTCGGTAGCAGAATAGAGCATGCAGCTCTCGCCCACGATGCTTCGGTAACGCTTGATAGCCTCGACGATTTCTCCCAGGGTGGTGTCTATGCGGTCTACGGCTTTTATTAGATCGTAGGCTTTTTGCTCCTGTATCCAGTTTTTTAACCATAGCGAAATCTCATGGGCGCTCAGGTGTTTCGATGCAGTCTGAAAGGTCTTTTCGCTGATGTGATTTATATTTCCGAGTGGGAGTTTGGCACTGGGATAATTGACTTCGCCCAGGCGGAAAGATTCCTGCCAGCCTGGGCTGAAGTCATGCAACAATTCTCCTGCTTCTTCGACTCCGTTCAAATACAGATGGTTCATCATTCTGCGGCTCACATGAAGGAGCATGTCCGGGTCTGTCCTACGCAGCAAATCCAGGATTACCATCCACTCATTTTCCAGGTTATGCTCGCTAAGTTCCATACGGGGGCGGTTCCATTCCTGAAGCACCTGTTTTAGTCGGCGGTGAAAAATGGTCTGCCCGACTCTCTCCGCTATGGTGCGGACTAATTTATGCTCTTTATCCAGGAAATATCCTTCCGGACTCCGCGGTACCTCTTTGGTATAGACAACTTCCAGGTTTCCAGTGATCTCATCATCAACTCTTACCGGAACGGTTTCGTTAACACTTGATTTACAGTATCCTGAAGATTGGTAACTTGAATTTTCAATCACCATCCTGGCTTCACAGCAGTCCGGAAACTGCCAACCGGAGGGTATGACCTCAACAACTCCCTGAAAAATCTCAGGGAGAGATAGGCGCTGATTATTAAGAATCTCATCCACCTGGTAGAGGCAATTCAGCTCTTTCGCTCTTTCTTTTAAAGAGTGTATGGCGTGTTCGTCTAGCAGCTCGTTTTCGTGCATGGATCCTCCTGGAATATTCTTGCTATATTATACCCAACCCCGCATTTTCACTGCCTGGGCTACGCGATTTATAGAAATCACATAGGCAGCGTCCCGCATAAACAGCTTGCGCTTCCTGGAAAGCTCATTCACGGCCTGAAAAGCCGCTGTCATTTTAGCATCCAATTTTTGCAGCACCTCATCCTTTTCCCAGTAGTAATTCATATTGGACTGAACCTGTTCAAAGTAGCTGCAGGTTACGCCGCCTGCATTGGCAAGAAAATCAGGGATCATAAATATCTCGCGCTTCTTAATGACTTCATCAGCATCCGGAGTTGTCGGCCCGTTCGCGCCCTCTACGATCATTTCCACCCGATGGCTGATCTTGTCTACATTTCGGGCAGTGATCTGGTTCTCCAAAGCGGAGGGCAGTAGAATATCAACATCTTGTTCCAGCCAGGCGTCTCCATCCAGGATCTCGCAACCGGCGTCCTGAGCTTTGCCTTTGTCAATGCTGCCGAAAGCATCAGTAATGGACATCAGCATTTGTATATCGAGGCCGTCTTTCTTTTTAAAAGTATAGCTCTTTTTATCCTGGTTATCCCAGCAGGAAATAGCAATAGTCTTCCCGCCCATTTTGCCGTAGAGTTCGGCTGCATACTGGGCTACATTACCGAAGCCCTGGAAGCTTGCAGTAGTCTCATCGGCCTTAATTCCCATTGTCTTCAAGGCTTCTCGCACCGTATACATAACACCGTAACCGGTAGCTTCCGTGCGGCCCAGCGATCCACCCATGCCCACCGGCTTGCCGGTAATAAATCCGGGATATCTGCCGCCATGGATGGCTTCGTATTCATCAAGCATCCACAGCATATGCTGAGCGTTAGTCATGACATCAGGAGCGGGAACATCAATATCCGGGCCGACGTTCTGCGCTACTTGTCTCACCCAGCCCCGGCACAATCTCTCCTGTTCCCTGGGGGTCATGTTTCTGGGATCGCATATTACTCCGCCTTTTCCTCCTCCAAGAGGTATATCTACAACAGCGCACTTCCAGGTCATCCACATGGCCAGAGCGCGGACTGTATCGGCAGTCTCCTGCGGGTGAAAACGAATTCCTCCCTTGGCCGGGCCGCGGGCGTCGCTGTGCTGAACTCGAAAGCCCTGAAAAATCTTGGTGGAGCCATCGTCCATGCGCACCGGAATCAGAAAATGGTACTCCATGGCGGGCTGCCGCAGTAGGGTGCAGGTAGCCTCGTCAAGCCCTATAATTTCTGCAACCCGATCGAATTGTGCTTGCGCGTTGGTGAAGGGATTGTAAGATGTTTCGCTCATTAAATCTGCTTCCTCCTCGTACTGAAATATTGTCATTTCGACAGCTAAACCAATTATATAACGGGGTCGGCGATTTGTGGTCACTTTTGTACTATGTATACAATATACTGTACTGAATGCACAATTTTTTTATCAAAATCAAGAGCGTATCATTCAAGAGCCCCTCGACGGAAGCACAAAGAGTCCAGTAACAAGGCAAAATACGCATTTGATTACATAAGCTTATCAAACACTATTATTAAGGAAGCAAAAATAAGTATTTATAATCCAGTATACAAAGAACAAGACCAGCTAGTTCCGAGGCTGGAAGGTGATGGCCTCCACCTTAAATGATGCACTGCCCAGAGGAGTTTGAACGTAGAATAAGTCGCCTGATTTCTTGAATAAAATTGCATTTCCCAGCGGGGAAAGGATTGAAATATCGCCACTGCTTATTCTCTCCTCGTATATGGGCAGTATTCTAAAGTTTGCGTGTCTTTTTCTATCCACCTGATATACAGCGACCTGGCTGCCCATGATAACGAATGGCAGCTGATTGCCGGCATCGCTAGAGATCTCCAGGCTGCTCGTAAATGAGAGCAGCTTTTGAATATATCTGTCAAGCAGATTATTCATTTGATCCCGTTCAGGGGAGTGGTATCGAAAATGATCGATAAGCCATTGCTCGCGGCTCTCTTCAAGGTCCACCAAATGCTGCATTAATCGTTCATAGTCGGTCTTGCTCACATTCCAACTGCTCATTAATATACCTCCGATCCATTTAATGGAAAATAGCTAATTAATATAAATTGGGTACTCTGCCACCCGCGCGCCGGTGGAAGAGTACCCAATTTATATATAAGTATACTGTATACAGAATACAAAATCTATACCTGCACTCCAAAATCATAATTGAATTCCAACCCAAAGATATTGGCTAAGCACCGCGCCGGTCAGTATTATTCCCAAACGTGGAGGGACTGGCATGGTGCATTATTTTTAAACCAGGCGCTCAAAATATTATTGTTAAGGAAGGAGTATGTCTTATGAAGATCAGGGACCTGAGAAATCTCCCTTTGTTTTGCTACCCAACAGCAGAGATCATCGGCAGGGTTGAAAGAGCCATAGTAGGTGATGATTACCGCCTTTTCTCCATTGTCGTTGAGCTTGAAAACGGGAAGATGGGTATGGTAAAAGCAAGCGATTTTGAAATTGGCAAGGATGCAGTCACGATCAACGATCCTGATTGTATTAAATCCTATGCCCATGGGGAAGAATTATCAATATACAACAAGAAAATGGGTGATGCGGTCTATAACCTGGAAGGCAGGGAGCTAGGAGTAATAAGCGACTTTGTGGTTTCGCCTGACGATAAAAATATCGAGGCGGTTGAGGTTTCCGCAGGAGCTCTGGCAGATTTTATAGAAGGCCGCACTCTTTATTCACTTGATCAAGTTATATGGAAAAGCGAGAAATCCCTTTTAGTGGACGAAGGCCAAGGAGGTAGTCGGTTTTGAATGTCAAGTGCCCGGTATGCAGAAGCTCTCAGATAGGGAGGGTAGGCAGCGACCAATATTATTGTTGGAACTGCTTTGTCGAGTTTAATTTTAACAAAGGAAGAGTGAATCTGTATGAAGTGGCCGAGGACGGCAGCTTACAGTCTATTGAACAGACTCCGGACTTGATGTAAAGGGGGGTTAAGGATTGAAATTTATTAGGCCCATGATTATTGGTATGTTTATCGGCTCTCTGGGCAGCAGCCTGCTCTTGAATAAGAGTCTTGGAGCAGCGCAAATAGAGACAAGAATCAAACACGCCCTGGGGATAATCAGCTGCTTCGGTCAACTGGGCAGGGCAACCAGAAGGGCATGAACGCGACTTGCAGGCCGATCAGCCGTTGGATTAGATTTTTTTCGATTATAATTCTGGCAGTATTTGGCCTGTATTTTATTTACCTGGTGCGGGAGATAATGCTTACTTTTCTTCTCGGCGCTTTTATAGCTTATATTTCATATCGGCCAGTGTGCCTACTGGAGAGTAAAGGAATCAATAGATGTTGGGCCATTATTGTTTTTTATTTTATATTTATCGGATTTCTAATCCTGGTGCTCTTTTATCTGGTCCCAATCATGGTCCATGAGGTGGGGGAGTTGGGTAGAATGCTTCCCCGGTATACTCAGCAGGCTCACAGTATGGCTGACAGCCTGCAGGGTGGAGCTGTACCCGAGCGTATGAGCACCATAATCATGGACAATTTTGCCCGGATTGAAAACTATATCTACGAGAGTTTCAGAAATTTTCTTAGTACTCTTCACATTTTCCTGGGGCGGGTACTCGCTATTCTATTTTCACCGATACTGGCCTTTTATATAATCAACGATTGGGAAAAGATCAGGGATAGATCGCTGGGAATTTTAAGCCCCGTCGCGCGGCGCGATGCAGTGGCACTTTTCCGTTCGCTCGACAGGGTCTTGCTGGAGTTTTTGAAAGGAAATCTGATCGTAGCAACTATCGTAGCCTGTACAGTTGGCACTGCGGCTGCATTTTTAGGTTTGAGACTGCCGGTCTTAATTGGAATGAGCGCGGGTATTGCTGAACTAATCCCATTTTTCGGAGCGTTTCTGGGGGCTATTCCCGCTCTGATAGTAGCCTTTTCCGAATCGCTGAAACTGGGCTTTTATATGCTTATAGCTATAGTTATTATTCAGCAGTTGGAGGGTAATATCCTGACGCCTAGAATCATTGGCAGCCGTCTGGGCATGCATCCGCTGCTTATGGTGTTCTCCTTGCTGGCGGGAGGTGAACTGTGGGGAATTTGGGGGATGCTGATTGCTGTGCCACTGGTAGCGATATGCAGAGAAGTGGTAAAATGGTTGTTTCCCAAAATGGTAACTGGCCAGGAAGAAAGCCGGACAAGTGGAAGGATTTATTGACAGGGCCGGTATTATCCATGAAAATAAATAGAAAAGTGTAGCAATGGGAAAGAGGAGGCTTCATTGTGTGGACCAGCAGTAAGATCCGCAAGACCTTTTTAGACTATTTTGCCGGTAAAGGCCATACGGTAGTGGACAGTTCATCACTAGTACCTGCCGATGACCCTACCCTTTTATTTACGAACGCAGGCATGAATCAATTCAAAGACATATTCCTCGGCCTGGAGAAGCGCAATTATGTGCGCGCTACTAGTTCGCAAAAATGCGTACGAGCCGGCGGGAAGCATAATGACCTGGATACAGTGGGGCGGACTGCCCGCCATCATACTTTCTTCGAGATGCTGGGCAATTTCTCTTTTGGAGATTATTTTAAGCGAGAGGCTATCGGATATGCATGGGACCTCCTCACCGAAGTGATCAAACTACCCAAGGAGAGGCTATGGGTCACTATCTACCAGGATGATGACGAGGCGCGTGACCTCTGGTTGGAGATAGCTGGCATCGATAGCGAGCGCATTGTACGTCTGGGAGAAAAGGACAACTTCTGGTCAATGGGTGATACTGGACCGTGTGGACCTTGCAGCGAGATCCTTTATGACCGGGGAGAGTCTTTTGCCTGCGGATCAGATTGTGCTATAGGCGTATGCGATTGTGACCGCTATCTTGAGATATGGAACCTGGTGTTTATGCAGTTTAACCGTGATGAAAACGGGCAGATGACACCATTGCCGAGACCTAGCATCGATACCGGGATGGGCTTGGAGAGGCTTACTTCGATACTTCAGGATGTGCCCAGCAATTTTGACACTGATCTCTTCATACCTATTCTGGCCTTTATAGAGCAGCTAACCGGGAAAAAATATCCGGGAGGAGAAGCTGGCTTCCCATTCCGAGTCATTGCCGATCACAGCCGGGCTTGCACCTTCTTGATCGCTGATGGGATTCTCCCCAGCAATGAAGGCCGGGGTTATGTATTAAGGCGTATATTACGCAGGGCAGTTCGTTTCGGTCGCATATTAGGGCTTGAGGAGCCTTTCTTGCACCGAACCGTAGAGGTAGTTGTTGACCTTATGAAGGCAGCCTACCCGGATCTTCACGCGAAGCGGGCTTTCGTGAAAGATGTTATCCGCATGGAAGAGGAGCGATTCTTCACTACCTTGAATGAAGGCATGAAGAAAGTCGAGGAAATAATACGTCAGACTGAGGCCCGGGGAGATAAAGTAATCGAGGCCTTGGATGCTTTTACTCTCTATGATACTTACGGCTTCCCACTGGATCTAACTGAAGACGCAGCGGAAGAAAGCGGCTTTAAAGTCGACAAAGACGGCTTCAACAAGATGATGGAGGAGCAGAGGCACCGTGCCAGGCAGGCTAATAAAATGGATGGAACTTTCGGCCAGGAAAGGCTCATCTCAGAACTTCTATCCGACCTTCCGGCAACTGAGTTTACCGGCTACGTGAATGATCGTCAAACCTCAAAGATTCTGGCCATTATCAATAATGATGCGCTGGCGGATACCGTTACTGACAGCAAACTACTGCTGGTGACTGCTCAAACGCCTTTCTATGCGGAAAGCGGCGGTCAACTGGCTGATACTGGAATGATAAAAAGCAAATCCGGGCTTATGGAAGTTGATGATGTCCGAAAAATCGGGTCCTGGGTTTTACACCTGGGCAGGCTGCAGGGGACGATGCAAAAGGATGAATCTGTGGATATGGAGGTACAAGCTAAAAAGCGACTTGATACAGCTCGCCATCATACGGCAACCCACTTGCTCCACCGGGCGCTTAGAGAGGTGCTCGGAGAACACGCCCAGCAAAAGGGATCACTGGTGGAATCAAACCGTCTACGTTTTGACTTTTCCCATCTGGCATCCTTAAGCGATGATGAGATTCAGAAGATAGAAAGTATAGTTAATGATGCCATATGGAGCAGTATGGATGTAAATACTGAGCTTACAGATGTGCGTTCAGCCCGCGATATGGGTGCCATGGCTTTATTTGGAGAGAAATACGGCGAGGAAGTAAGGGTCGTTAAGGTCGCTGATTTCAGCATGGAGCTCTGCGGTGGAACCCATGTCAAAAATACTGGTCAGATTGGCCTGTTTAAAATACTCAGTGAAGGGAGCATAGGATCAGGCCTGCGCCGCATAGAAGCAGTGGCTGGACGCCCGGCCCTGGATTATCTAACCGAGGCTGAGAATGAGCTTAAAAGGGCGGCCCTAGTGATAAAATCAGTTCCACAGGAGCTTAGCGGACGTATCGAGGCACTGAACAAAGCATACCGGGAGAAGGAAAAAGAACTGGATGCGTTGAAGAACGAGATTTCCCGTGCAAGTGCAGGGGATCTTCTTAAGCGAGTACAGATCGTAAACGGGGCATCGATTCTGGTTGAAGCGGTATCCGGTCAGGATGCAGCTGCTCTGCGCCAGAATGCGGAGATGCTTCGTGATAAATTGAATAGTTCCGTGGTTTTGCTGGCTTCCGAGAATGAAGGCAAGGTTATACTGGTTTGTTTCATCACCAAGGATCTCGTGAAAAAGGGCCTTCATGCCGGACAGATAGTGGAAGCAGCAGCCAGGGCAGCCGGAGGTGGCGGAGGCGGTCGTCCCGATATGGCCCAGGCCGGGGGCAAAGACCCTCAGAAGATCCCGGAAGCCCTTCAGTCAGCCCGCCAGTTAATAAGTGATAAATTGTCATAAGTTACATCATACTGCCCACCAGAGTCTCTTAGAGGAGGTGCTATTATGGCTCAAAATGGGGAACAGACAGTCCGTTTTAAGATTGGCAAGGAAGGAGAAGAACGGGTCAGAACCATACTGCAGACCGTGTATGCGGCTCTAGAGCAAAAAGGTTACAATCCGGTGAATCAGCTGACTGGATACATGATATCCGGTGATCCAGCCTACATAACCAGCCATAATGATGCTCGTAACCTTATATGTAAAGTGGACCGTGACGAGATCCTGGAAATCTTAATCAAGCATTACCTCCAGTAAGTTGTAGGATCTAATATGAGGATAATGGGATTGGATGTGGGGGATAAAAGAATTGGTATCGCGCTCAGTGACCCGTTGGGTATGACAGCTCAGGGACACTCTGTCTTGGAACGAAAGGGCAAACAACGTGATTTTCAACTAATAAATGATTATTGCCAGCAGTACGAAGTGGAAACGATTGTGATAGGGATGCCTTTGAATATGAATGGCACCCGGGGACCTCGGGCTGAGATCGTGGAAGAATTTGCCCGGGGATTGGAGCAGCATTGCGGCAAAAATATCCGCTTTTGGGATGAGCGGCTGAGCACCGTTAGTGCTGAGAAAGCGCTTCTTGAGGCTGATCTTTCCCGCAAGAAACGCAAAGGATTGAGGGATAAAATAGCGGCGGTATATATCTTGCAGGGCTATTTGGATCGGCAGGCCAATAGTTTTAAGCATATTTGACAACTGCCCTGGCAGATATTAGAATGGCTTTAGCGTTTAGAAAGAGGTGGAAATATGGCTAATGAGGAAATATTTGACGATGAACTCCCTATAATGATACTTGTCGATGAGGATGGTATTGAACATCATTTTGAACTACTAGCCGAGCTGGAAATAGAGGAGAGTACTTATAAAGTACTCCTGCCTTTACTTGATGAAGATAGTGAAATCGAAGATGATGAAGTTGAAATATTCTTCTTCAAGGTCATGTTCGACGAAGAGGGCAATGAATTCCTGGCCGACATCGAAAACGATGAGGAATGGGAAATGGTGGCCGATGCCTGGAAAGAGCTGGAGGAAAGCGAGGACTAGGCTGCTAGCGTGGAAAACGCAGTTGCCGGAATGTTTGAAGGCATCTCAAAAGTCACATCCGAAAGTAGTGTATAACCGTAAACTCAAGAGGGGCATCACCTGCATGCACATCGAGTGCTGGTGATGTCCCTTTTTGTTTAAAGCTGTCTCATGCGTCTGCGCAAGTTTCTGAGGCGGACTTATTACGCCCAAACATAGCAGTTTATTATGAACTGAATATAATGCTAAAGCTAACGAAACAGAACAACGAAAATGGAAATAGTAATGTTCTACAAACGCCAATCATACGCTTTTAATATATGTATATGTTTAATGTCAATTGTTATATAATAGATGGAGATTGTGCAGAAATAGAGGTTTTTTGGGGGTACAGGTTTGAGTCGCGATTCTTTGAAGATTTGGATTCCGATAGCTATTATGGCAGGCATATTATGCGCTGCGGGAATATCCATACTCCAGTGGTTTAACACTACAGAGCGCTTTCTTCCCGGGGTGGAGATAGCCGGAGTAAAAATGGAGGGCTTGAGCAAGGAAGAAGCGGCCCTAGAGCTAAAAAAGCAAGTTGTCGTTCTCCAAAAGACCAATATTCACTTTTACAAGGAAAGCTTTGCTTATGATGTTAAACTTTCCGAACTATGTTATATGCCTGACGCAGAGCAGATCATTGAGGAAGTTTGGGCCAAAGAGAGAAACAGATCTTTTGGTTCCAAGCTTTTTAATCTTCGGGGCTCAACCATTGTCGTCTACCAGCCCTCTTTACAGTATCAGGTGCCGGTTATCCAGAGTCTGGTTGATAGCTGGAACCAGGAAATCGGAAGCGAGTGCCAGAATGCCCGCATTGAGATCGACGCATCTGCTGGCTTGAAAATCATACCTGAGAAGCCCGGGCGAGGAGTAAGGGCAGAGACTGTGATAGCAGAATTACCCAGGGAATGGACTACATACCCCTTGGAAATCGATATACTGCTGCCCATAGAAGAAACGCCCCCGAAAGTCAAAGCCGCGGACTTGAAAGGTATGGGCGAATTGGCATCTTACACGACTCAATTCAAAACCTATGAGATAAACCGTTCCAGCAACCTTCGTCTGGCCGCCTCGTCGATTAACAGCAAAATGGTGCTCCCCGGGGAGGTCTTTTCATTCAATGGGACTGTGGGAGAGCGCACCGTGAATAGCGGCTACAGTGAAGCGAAAGTTATTGTTGGCAATCGTTTTGAGCCCGGACTGGGCGGGGGGGTATGTCAGGTATCTTCCACTCTCTATAATGCGGTTTTAATGTCGGGGCTGGAGATCGTCGAAAGGCACAACCACGGGCTGGCTATTGTCTATGTACCCCTGGGACTTGATGCTACTGTCTCCTATGGTATTCAGGACTTCCAATTCAAAAATACTACTTCGTCACCTATATATATTCAGGCCGGAACTAATGGCGGGGAACTTACTATTGCAATATTCGGAAACCAGAATGACAAGGTAAACGTCAAGCTGACCCACGTTGTCGACCAGGTGATCTCCTATGGCGAAATCCGAGAAGTCAGTTCCGATCTGGCCCCGGGCGAGGAGAGGGTAGATCATGGCGGAGCAGCCGGATATGCAGTAAGGGCATTCAGGAGTTTTCTTGATAATGACGGCAATGTGATCGCCCAGGAACTCCTCTCCAGTGATTACTACCAGCCCTTGAACCGTCTTGTTTTAGTAGGGCCGAGTGCCGATGGCGCAAATCCCAATGGCGGTCCTCCGGCTAATACAAATCCCGCTACCGAGCCCCAAAAGCCGAATCCAACAGATAACGGCAAAAAGAACGATCCTGTTAAACCAAAAGACAACAGTACCGGCCCCCAACCCGGATAAAGGGAATAAGGAATAGGAGCATGAGCCAAATCGTTTTTAAACCTGGAAAGAATAGACAAGCCAAAACCAGAACCAAAACCTTGAGCATAAGCCTGGCGACAGTGATAATATTAGCGCTTGTTTTGGTACAAGCCTGGAAAGTACAGCTGTCTGCGGTTTCTCCCCAGGATCTGACCGCCGTTGATATTGTTATACCGGAAAAGAGCTCGGCGATGGATGTGGGAAGGATTTTAAAACAGGGCGGACTCATCCGCAGTGAGAATGTTTTTCGTTTCTATTGCAGTGAAAATGATCTGGCCAGCGCTTTAAAACCAGGGCATTACAGGTTTTACCGCAGTCAAACTCTTTCCGAGATGGCCGGGCTTATCGCCGAGGGCAAGGTAGTAAGCATAACTGTCACTATACCTGAGGGCTTCACCGCTGACCAGATCGGTCGCCTTTTGATTGAAAAGAATGCAGTTACTGCCAGCGCCTGGCAGGCTGCCCTCAAGCAAGACTATAATTATGCCTTTTTACCGACCGTCGGATCAAAGAGGGAACAGCGACTGGAAGGCTTTCTGTTTCCGGACACATATATTATTGAAGAAAACACCGGGGCAGAGCAGATTGTTGACATGATGCTGGCCCGCTTCCAGAAAACCTGGGACGGCGAGATATCTGCCATCGCCCAGCAGCAGAAGAAGACTCCGCTGCAGCTAGTGACTATTGCTTCGCTGATTGAACGTGAAGCCCGGGCCGCTACCGAACGTGAGATTATTTCAGGAGTAATCAAGAACCGCCTGGATAGAGGTATGGCTCTCCAGCTGTGTTCAACAGTACTATATGCTTTAAAACAGGAAAAAGAAGTATTGAGTATTGCCGATACCAAAATCGATTCTCCATACAATACCTATAAATATCCCGGACTGCCCCCGGGACCGATTGCCAGTCCCGGCGAAGCCTCCCTAAAGGCCGCACTTAATCCTCAACAGCACAACTACCTGTATTTCGTGGCAAAAGGGGACGGAACTCATCATTTTTCTACAACCCTGGAAGAGCACAATGCGGCTATGAAGAAGTATATAAAATAAAGCCCACAGGACTTCAGTCGGGCGATCACTGTAAGCTTTGATATCCACACGGGTATCTTAAGTAGAGTATCTCTATCCTGTCTCTCATAGCCATGATTTTTGGAGGTAAGTAACAAATGAAGAGACCAGAGCTGGTTCTACCGGCTGGAAATCTAGAAAAATTAAGAGTTGCCGTCCTTTATGGTGCGGATGCTGTATATCTGGGGGGCAAGGAATTCAGCCTGCGGGCTTTTGCAGGCAACTTTGAAATGGAAGAAATGTCCGAAGGCATTGCCTTCCTGCATAGCCAGGGCAAAAAAGCCTATGTAACTGTAAATATTATTGCGCACAACCGGGACCTCGAAATCCTGCCCCCTTACCTGGGACAACTGCAAAGCCTGGGCCCTGATGCTCTTATAGTTAGTGATCCGGGAGTTGTAAGGATGGCTCAAAAATATGCGCCGGGATTAGCGTTGACTCTGAGCACTCAGGCAAATGTCTGCAATTACGAGACGGCTGCTTTCTATCAAGACATGGGGATAAGCCGCCTGGTTCTAGCCCGTGAACTGAACCTGGAAGAAATCAAGCTGATTAAACGAAAGACCTCGATGCAGATCGAATTATTTATTCACGGGGCAATGTGCGTATCTTATTCTGGACGCTGCCTGCTGTCTCAGTACATGACCAACCGCAGTGCCAATCGCGGGGAATGCGCTCATCCCTGCCGGTACCGCTACGCTTTACAGGAAGAAAAGCGGCCCGGGCAGTTCTTCCCAATTGAAGAAGACGGCCGTGGAGCCTATATTTTAAACTCGAGAGATCTCTGCTTGTTGGAATATATTCCCAATCTCATAGATGCTGGCATTGATGCCTTTAAGGTGGAAGGGCGGATGAAAAGCCCCTTATACGTTGCCAGTGCTGCCAGTACCTACCGGCAGGCTATTGATGTCTATCTCTCCAGCGGAAAACCGTATCTCCCCGAAGAGATGGAAGGGTGGAAGAGAGAACTGGATTTGACCGCTTCCCGACCTTTTACATCAGGCTTTCTCCAGGGTAACGAACAGCCTTTGCAGGATATTGACAAGATAGAAAGCAGGCGGCGTTCCGATTTCTGCGCGGTAGTCAGAGGATACCATAGTCAACAGAGTCTGCTGGAGGTTGAGCAGCGCGCTAATTTTGGACCCTGCGAGCCGTTGGAGGTTCTTCTGCCCGGGGGTGAGACTTTCAGTCTTGATGCTCCGGTTCTATACGATCAGGATCTGCAAATAATCGATAGGGCACGTCATCCCCGGCAGAGGGTAATGATACCTTGCCAGCGTAAATGCCCGGAATATTCAATTATCAGAAGGACGGTAAACAATAATGTCTGAAAATATTTATCTAACCGTCAATCCGCCCGATATCGATATAATCAGCAAAATAATTGAAGCCTACGAACATCTGGGGATAGTATCTACTCTGGACAGCCGCCACGGATTGCTGGTTATCCGCTGCACTTCAGATACAAGGGATGATATGCTGCAAATCCTGTCCAATCTCCCATACCCCATCGACCTGCTCGATCCGGGAAGGTAAAGGCGGTACTGCATAAGAATAACCCGGCGCGACCAAAATGGTAAAAGGGACTTCCAAAAGGAGGACACGCTTTGCGCCGCCGGGTTTTTTTACTTATGTGCATAATGCTTATTCTTTATAGCAGCGTGCTTGGATTCTTAGCCTATTACCAACTGATAGAAGGACCCCAGTTGGCTGACCGGGCTGCTGCTATGCGCAGCCGCCGCATTCCCTTAAAGGAATATGCCAGGGGGGACATCTTAGACAGAAACCAGCTCCCCTTAAGCGGTAGAGAAAACACCCTGGCTCTATACATGATCACCAGTTCGCATCAGGGAAAAAGCTGGGAGGACAGCTTATCCGAAACCGCATTCAAGTTGGCTATAATCTTAAACCAGGATTACGAGGAAATCTACTCAAAAGTGCTTGCAGCTGTTGAAGCCAACTCGGGATGGATAAGGTTGGCAGAGGGCATCAATGATTCGCAGCAAAGGCGAATTGAGAATCTAAACGATCCGTCTCTACTGTTAGTTCCGGTCGATAAACGTTATGGAAGCGACGGATACGGAGCCCATATACTCGGCTATCTGGGGGGAGGGGAAAATCCTACCGGAGCTGCAGGAATAGAAAAACTTTATGACGAAATACTGCACAAAGATGCGCCCGGACAGCAGCTGGTTTCGGTGCATGACGCCCGGGGTCTGGTCATAAACGGGCTCATGTATAAGATACGCCAGGAGCAGGACGCGCAAAAATCAACGGTGGTGCTGACTATCGACCGGCGTATTCAGGACATCGTAGAACAGGCTATGAATCGAGGTGTTTTCAAAGGTGCGGCAGTGGTTATGGATGTTAAAACCCAGGAGGTCCTCGCTATAGTCAGCCGCCCTACATTTAATCCTTATCAGATTGCCCAGACCACTACATCAGAATCTCCCCTTCTAAATCGAGCCCTTAACCGATATTATCCAGGATCATTATTCAAAATTGTCGTTGCGGCAGCCGCACTAGAGGAAGGGGTCGTAAAACCTGAAGACAGCTTCAACTGCACCGGCATATACACAATGGCAGACGGTTTCTCCATACCTTGCCTGAGAAAACAAGGCCATGGACATTTGACATTCAGCCAGGCTTTCGCCTTATCCTGCAATCCTGTATTTATCGAAGTCGGGGAGCGCCTGGGGAGTTCCCGGCTTCAGAAATATACTTCAAAGATGCATGTGGATAAAGCTTTGCTGCTTGGTTATCCGCTTGCTTCTGACTCCAGCATCGTAATTAATCCCGGACCACGTGCCCTGGCCAATGCCAGCCTTGGACAGCAGGGGATTATGATGTCCCCGCTGCAGGTGTGCTCAATGATATCAACCATTGCCGACTCTGGCCGCTGGTCGGCTCCTCGTCTATTGCGCTACGCTGTAGACAACCAGGGCCGCAAGATGGAAAGCCCTGCACCGGAAAAGGAGCAGGTGATAAAACCCGAGACTGCCCGGCTCATTCAGAAAATGATGGAGAAGGTCATTAATGAGGGAACGGCCAGCACAGCTGTAATACCAGAAGCTAAGGTTGCGGGCAAGACCGGTACCAGTCAGACTGGGAGCTATAATGAAGATAATGACGAGATACTGGACGCATGGTTTGGAGGTTATTTCCCGGCTGATAACCCGCGCTGGGCAGTGGTGGTCATGGTAGAGGATGGTCAATCCGGTGCGCGTGATGCCGCTCCGGTTTTTAAGGAAATCGCCAGCAGCATGATCAGAGCGCTCGGCAGCCGTCAGGAATAAGCAGGCTGGAGCCCGAAGCGTTCCGGAGCAAATCTTTATATAAAAATATCTTTGACCTTTATTGACTATTATTAAAACACCTCCTATAATGGAGTTATCAACAGATATTAAAAGTAATTTGCTACGAGGGATTTGGACGCTTGGATGAGATGTTTTGCCTCCCGATAATTATGTTGGGGGGATCACATCTTTCGAGTAGAAATAGAGGCCATGTTATTCCCAATGGCAAATTTTTTTTAAGAGGAAAAAGGAGGTATATGACATGTCGAAAGCAGTTGGTATTGACCTGGGAACGACTAACTCTGTTATTGCTGTAATGGAAGGAGGAAGCCCGACCGTAATTGCCAACGCCGAAGGGTCGCGTACTACTCCGTCTGTGGTGGCTTTCAAGGATAACGATGAGCGACTGGTTGGCCAGGTGGCCAAACGCCAGGGCGCCTTAAACCCGGAAAAAACTTTTTACTCGGCTAAGCGGTTCATCGGCCGGCGCTATTCGGAAGTGGAAGGGGAGCGCAAACTGGTGCCCTATGCGGTAGTCTCGGGTCCCAGTGATGCGGTTCGTTTTATAGTCAAAGACCGCCAGATCGCGCCCGAAGAAGTATCTGCGTTGGTGCTCAAGAAGCTGGTCGATGACGCTTCCGCGTACCTGGGGGAGAAAGTCAAGGACGTTGTGATAACGGTTCCCGCTTATTTTAACGACGCACAGCGTCAATCTACTAAGGATGCGGGCAAGGTAGCGGGATTAAATGTTCTGCGCATCATCAATGAGCCCACTGCGGCTGCCCTGGCATATGGCCTGGATAAGAAGAGCAATGAAACCATCCTGGTCTTCGACCTGGGGGGCGGCACTTTTGACGTTTCCATCTTAGAAGTCGGGGACGGAGTATTTGAGGTCAAGTCGACTAATGGAGATACTCACCTGGGCGGCGATAATTTTGACAAGGAGATAGTAGATTGGCTGGCAACGGAGTTCCAAAAAGACTATGGGATAGATCTTCGCAAAGACAAGCAAGCATTGCAGCGGCTGACCGAAGCGTCTGAAAAAGCTAAAGTTGAACTGTCGAGCGTAATGGAAACCCAGATCAGTCTTCCTTTTATCACGGCTGATGCCAGCGGTCCCAAACATCTGGACATGAAATTGAGCCGGGCCAAGTTGGAGGATTTGATCCACGACCTGGTTGAGAAGTGCCGGGAGCCGGTAAAAAATGCACTGGCTGATGCCAAGCTTTCCGCACGTGATCTGGATGAGGTGATTCTGGTGGGAGGATCCACACGCATACCGATGGTGCAAAAAATGGTCAGAGATCTAACCGGTAAAGATCCGCACATGGGGGTCAATCCTGATGAGGTTGTGGCAGTTGGCGCCGCCATCCAAGCCGGTGTACTGGCAGGAGAAGTCAAAGATGTAGTATTGTTAGACGTTACTCCACTTTCACTTGGTGTTGAGACTATGGGCGGGCTGATGACCAGGATAATCGAGAGAAATACGACGATTCCGGTCCGCCGCAGTGAGACCTTCTCAACGGCTGAAGACAACCAGCCAGCTGTTGATATAAACGTCCTTCAGGGTGAAAGGGACCTGGCCAGAGACAATCGTTCGCTGGGACAGTTCAAGCTGGAAGGGATCGCCCCGGCCCCCCGTGGCATGCCCCAGGTAGAAGTGACATTTGATATTGATGCCAACGGCATCTTGAAGGTGAGTGCTGCAGACAAGGGGACCGGCAAAGAACAGACCGTTACCATCAGCGGATCATCGAACCTGGACAGGGGCGAGATAGACCGTATGCTGGATGATGCCAAGCGCTATGCTGACGAGGATAAAAAGCGGCGTGCGGAAGTTGAACTATATAACGAGGCGGACAGCCTATGCTACGCTGTCGAAAGGCAGCTAAACGCTATGGGAGAGCAGTTGCCGGTTCATGAAAAAGCTCGTATAGAGAACCTTTTGAATGATTTGCGTGTACAGCTGAAAGATAAAGGCCCTGCTGACAGAATTCGCACTCTTAAGGAGGAGCTGGAACAGGCAGCTCATGTATTTGACAACCTGGGCAGGACCACGAGCGGTCCGGAAACCACAGGTTCCAACCAGGATGTCGTAGATGCCGATTTTGACGAAGCATAATAATAGCCTGCTGGTGGAGGATGTTGTAGTATGGCGGTAAAATTTCAGGATTATTACGAGACCCTTGGAGTCAATAGGGATGCTGATGAAAAGACGATAAAGGCAGCCTACCGCAAGCTGGCTCGAAAGTGGCATCCCGACTTGCACAGCGGTAAAAAGAAAGAAGAAGCTGAAGAAAAATTCAAGCAGATAAATGAAGCGTACGAAGTATTGAGCGACTCTGAGAAAAGGGCTAAATATGACCATTTGGGCGCGAATTGGAGGGCGGGGGACAATTTTGAGACTCCGCCCGATATGGATGGAGTTCGCTTCTATACCAGCGGAAATTTCGACCCCGAGGACCTCGGAGGATTCAGCGACTTTTTTGCTACTATGTTCGGAGGGGGAGGGCAGGGCTCTCCCTTTTCCGGCCGTAGCCGTGGGTACTCCGGCCCTCAGAAAGGGCAGGACATTGAAAGTATTATTGATGTCTCATTGGAGGAACTGTATCACGGCGGCACTAAATCTTTGCGCCTATCCACTGCATCAGTATGTCCCGGCTGTCATGGCAGTGGAATCGCAGGTCGTAGCATATGTTCGCGCTGCGGCGGGACAGGAAGTATTCCCGAGCAGAAGACTTTGGAGGTGAAAATTCCCCCCGGCGTCAGCGAGGGTAGCCGCATTCGCCTAAAAGGCCAGGGAGGAGAAGGAATCCAAGGGGGCGCCAGGGGCGACCTCTATCTTAAGGTCCATATTGTGCCGCATCCCGTATTCACTGTTTTAGGGCAGGACCTGGAGACTGATCTGGTTATACTACCGGAACAGGCAGTTCTGGGCGATAAGGTGCAGGTGCCCGCCCTAGAAAAACCTTTAATAGTGACGATTCCGCCCGGAAGCCATAACGGCCAGAAACTGCGGCTAAAAGGCAAAGGCCTGAAAGGCAAAGCCGATGCGGTCGGAGATCTTTTCGTCCGCATCAAGATAGATATTCCCCGGGAGTTGAGCGAAGAAGAACGCGAGCTGTATAAGCGGCTCTCTGATTTGAAGAAAAAGTAGGGGTGAACTATGACTGTATTACGGATATACTACCATAGTTATGAAGAAAAACTGCCAGTTTCCGAATTGGATATTCATCCCGACATCCTTTCGGTTCTACAGGAACTGGGTATGCTGGAGCTAAGGGCAGGTTTCATAGATGCTATAAACCTGCGCCGTTTGCATAAGATTATGCGGCTCAAGAACTTCTTGAGCGTCAATCTGCAGGGAGCTGCTGTAATTGTTGATTTATTGGAACGGATCGAGCAGCTGGAAGAAGAAGTGGAATCCTTAAAACGGAAGAGGTGAAACAGATGGACATGGAACGGCTAACTCAGAAATCGCGCCAGGCTCTGGTTGATGCCCAGCAGCAGGCAGCTGCCCACCATCACCAGGAAATAAACGGGAAGCATCTGCTGTTAGCTTTGCTTAACCAGGAAGGGGGTATAACCCCGCGGCTGATTGAGCAGGCTGGTGTTAATCTCCCCGCTTTTGAACAGGAACTTGGGCGTCTCTTAGACCGCCTGCCGGCAGTACACGGATATGAAGGAGCTGCTTACACCAGTCAGGCCTTGGCCCGGGTGCTGAACCGGTCGGAGCAGGAAGCCAGGGAGTTGAAGGATGACTATATAAGCGTCGAGCATTTGCTGCTGGCATTACTGGCAGAAGGTGAAAATGATTTAAGAAATCTGCTGGAACGTTTCGGTTTGAACAGGGATGCTCTGTTTAATTCGCTGCGCAGCGTGCGCGGCTCACAGCGCGTATCCAGCGATAATCCCGAGGACAGCTATGAAGCCCTGGAACGTTACGGCCGGGATTTAACCAAGCTAGCCCAGGAAGGCAAACTCGACCCGGTTATCGGTCGGGATGATGAAATACGTAGGGTGATGGAGATATTATCGCGGCGCACTAAAAATAATCCGGTATTGATAGGCGAGCCGGGTGTCGGTAAAACCGCTATAGTTGAGGGCCTGGCCCGCCGTATCGTTGCTAAAGACGTGCCGGAAGGATTGAAAGATAAGCTCATTATAGGCCTGGATATGGGTGCTCTGGTGGCGGGAGCCAAATATCGGGGCGAATTCGAAGAGCGCCTTAAGGCGGTATTAAAAGAAGTCGAGAAAGCCATGGGCCGTATAATACTATTTATTGACGAGCTACATACCGTTGTGGGAGCGGGAGCTGCCGAAGGCTCCATGGATGCCAGCAATCTATTAAAGCCAATGCTGGCTCGTGGTGAACTTCGAGCCATTGGCGCAACTACCCTGGATGAATACCGTAAACATATTGAAAAAGATGCTGCACTGGAGCGGCGCTTTCAACCGGTCATGGTCAATCCGCCCTCCATAGAGGATACAATTTCGATTTTACGAGGATTAAAAGAACGCTATGAGGTTCACCACGGGGTGCGCATCCAGGATTCAGCCCTGGTGGCGGCAGCCGTTTTATCTGATCGATACATTTCCGATCGCTTTTTGCCTGACAAGGCCATCGATCTGATGGATGAGGCCGGAGCCAGGCTGCGTACTGAAATTGACAGTATGCCGACGGTTCTCGATGAGATCACCCGACGCATTATGCAGTTGGAGATCGAAGCAGCCGCGCTGGAGAAGGAGAAGGATGCCGCCTCCAAGGAACGGCATAGCCAGATTCTCAAAGAACTGCAGGATCTGCAGGGTGAAGCCGACGTAATGAAAAACCAGTGGCAGGCTGAGAAGGAAGCTATTGCCCGTGTGCGCAAGATAAAGCGCGAGATGGAGGACAGCCGCAATGAAATGGAAAAGGCGGAGCGGGATTATGACCTGAACCGGGCTGCGGAAATAAAATACGGGCGTTTGAATGAGTTGGAGAAACAGCTTAAAGAGGAGGAGGACTTGCTGGCCGGCAAGCAGAAGGGCAGCATGATGCTGAAAGAAGAAGTGGAAGAAGAGGACATTGCCCGGGTGGTAAGCCGCTGGACCGGCATCCCGGTCAGTCGCTTGCTGGAAGGCGAACGTGAAAAATTGGCCAGCATGGAGGAAATCCTGCACGAGCGGGTTATTGGCCAGGAGGAAGCGGTGAAAGCTGTAAGTGATGCGGTCCTGCGCTCGCGCAGCGGCCTGAAAGATCCCAATCGTCCGGTTGGTAGTTTTATTTTCCTCGGACCTACTGGTGTGGGCAAGACCGAGCTTAGCCGAGCTCTAGCGGAGACGCTTTTTGACGATGAACGCAGTATCATTCGAATAGATATGTCAGAATATATGGAGAAACACACGGTGGCTCGATTGATTGGTGCTCCGCCCGGGTATGTGGGCTATGAAGAAGGCGGACAGCTGACGGAGGCGGTGCGCCGTAAGCCCTACTCGGTAGTTCTTTTTGACGAGATTGAGAAAGCCCATTATGATGTTTTCAATGTTTTTTTACAAATACTAGATGACGGACGCCTTACCGACGGTCAGGGCCGGGTAGTCGATTTCCGTAATACCATAATAATCATGACATCTAATATCGGCAGCCACGAAATTTTGAATTTCCAGAGCAGCGGCGGGGATTATGAGGGCATGAAAGAGCGAGTCTTAAATCTTCTACGCCAGAACTTCAGACCAGAGTTCTTGAACCGGATTGATGAAATAATAGTCTTCCATGCACTTAAGAAGGAGCAGATTGAAAAGATAGCGGCAATGCTTCTTAAAAAGCTAGCCGACCGCTTCCATCAAACCACCCGGGGATATCTTGAGTGGGATGAGAAAGCCCTGGATTATGTCGCCCGTAACGGCTATGATCCGGCTTATGGAGCCCGGCCTTTAAAAAGACTGATTCAGCAGGAAGTAGAAACCGCACTGTCGCGCAAAATCGTAGCCGGGATTGTAAGACCCGGAGACCGGGTCATGGTATCGGAAGACGAAACCGGTATTGTCATTGGTGTAATATAGGAGAATAGTTTATCGTAAGCTGGGTTTCGGATGGCGGAATCCGGCTTTTTTGTTTGCTTTCATGACAATTACTATATGGATATATTAGAAACAAGAGCAGCTTATCTAAACGCCCTGTCAAGAGTAATTTACAATAAAAGGGGAAAAAAGTCCTAAATAGTTTTAGACTATTATACAATAGATGACCTTAGTAATAAGTGGTATAAATTTAATATACTGAATTTTTATTTCGGAAAGGAGGCCGTTTAATTGAAGAGGGTTTTTACTGTATTTCTGACCCTGGTGTTTATGTTATCCATGACTGCTGCTCCGGTTCTGGCCAAAGGCGCTAAAGGAGGCGGAGGCAAGGGCGGCCATAAACAGTCCATTTCTGCAAGTACTAACAGTGGACAGGCCGGAAATATCAACAAAGGGAAAAGCACATCAGGCAAGAAAATAATGAGCAATAACAACACCGCTTCAGAGAGTGAGTATTCTGATACTTGTGGACATTGGGCGTCCAAAGCTATCAAGAAGGTGAAAGACCTCGGCATAGTGAATGGCTACCAGGACGGCACCTTCCAACCAGACAGTCCGGTCACCGCTACCGAAGCGGTAGTAATGATGGTCAACATGGCTGAGGTGTTGGGTACGGATGAAGGCGCTGCTGATGAGAGTAGCACTGACGAGACTGCATCTGAAGAGACTTCAACCGATGAGAGCACCAGCGATGAAGAGATTGTAGGTGAAGAAGGCAACGATGAGGAAATCGAAACTGAATCGGCTCCGGCCTGGGCTAAAGAATCATTTAAACAGGCCAAAGCATTAGGTATTAATCTTAACCGCTTCCACAGTCAGGTTCAGGCCAGTCGGGTTGATTGTGCTGTAGCCCTTGCCCAGGCGCTGGGTATTAACCCTGCACTTAATGGCGAGGTCCCGTTTACTGACGTGGGATACCTGAGCGGAGAGAACCTTGGTTACCTGGTTGCCCTGCATGAATTAGGAGTAATATCTGGTACTCCGGACGGGAAATTCAATCCTAACAGCAATATCACCCGGGCTCAAATCGCAGCTATGATGGCAGAAGCTATCGCTGCAAGCGAGCAGACCGATGCAACTACCACCGACGATACTACCGCTGACGATACTACCGCCGACGATACCACCACCGATGACACTACGGCCGACGATACTACCGCTGACGATACTACCACCGACGATACCACCACCGATGATACTGCCACCGACGATACTGCCGCTGACGATACTGCCACCGACGATACTACCACTGACGATACCACCACCGACGATACAATCTAAAATCCGCATAAGGATAACAATAATTTAAAGCAAGGGGATTTCTCCCCTTGCTCAGACCGTCAAAAAAGCTGTATATCTTTGTTGCTTCGAAAAACCCGCTCAATCAACGTACTCAGGTACGCCTCAATCACGGGCTTTCCGAGCGCCTCGATCTACATCTTTTTTGCTCGCCCTGCCAGCTTGCCAAATTCTTTAACAAGCTGGGCAAGGGGACTTCTCCCCTTGCTTTCTTTGTTTAATTGAGCTTTTTATTCCTAAAAAGGAAAGAACATCTTCCCTTCGATAGTATACTCGTTATAAAGTTAATTAAAGCCTGATGAAATAAGTTGGATGGGGGGAAAAATTTTTGCTAAATAGCAGCTTATGGAAGATGACCAGCAGGTGCCGAGTAATAAACCTGGTTGTAATTTTTTTGCTTATGCTGATTATATCGGGATGTTCATCCAGCAGTGGCATTCTTGGCGGCAGTTCGAAGGATGAGCAGTCGCTTCCTGCCGCTCCCAGAGAATCTTCAAGTACTCAGAATCCGGCTTCCCAGTCTGAAACTATTCCCAGGAAGATGGCCGAAATGTGGAAATACGAGATCGAAGTTGCTGATGCGCGACAGGCCAATGCCAATATCATCGCAAAAGCAGATCAGCTGCAGGGTTATCTGACGGAAAGCCGTATGAGCGATGATAAAGATGAGATCAAAGCCAGTCTGGTAGTAAAGGTTCCCGAAAGCAGCGCTCAATTAATGGTTGAATATCTTCAGTCGATTGGCTATGTCAAAGACGAGGAAAAGACCTCGCGCGATGTGAGCGATACCTATTACGACACTGAGGCCAGGTTGAAAGTTCTGACTGCCGAGGAGGAACGCCTGCTCGGTTATATGCAGACGAAAACAAGCACCATTCAAGATTTACTGGCAGTGGAAAAAGAAATAGCCCGGGTAAGGCAGGAAAGGGAGTCTTTGCAAGCCCGCATGAATGTCCTGAAAAATCAGGTCGATTATACATCTTTTTCTATTACTTTAAGCGAAAATCAAACCGCATTGAAAGCTCCCAAAGGCACGCTGGGCAAAGCCGGGCAGGGTTTTATGAGTAGCCTGGGCGCCCTGGTTAAATTACTTACCGGACTGTTCATCATTTTTATATCATCTCTGCCTTTCCTGGCTGTGTTCGGGGGGATTTTCTACCTGGTCATACGCTGGATACGCCGGAGGAAAGCTAAAAAATCTAAGAGCCTGCAAGAAGCAGCGCCGATATACGCGCCTGGCTACAAACCAGAAGATAATGACAGCGGGGATACGTCAGAGTAGAAGAAGGGGAAGGACCGGTTTTAACCAGCCCCTTCCCCTCTGAAACCTCACATTTTAACACCTGCTTTAAGTATCGTCGAAAAAAATGATTCGCTTAAGCCCTGCTCTCGGGTTGTTCTTGCTCATTCGGATTTTTTTGCATCAAATATAACAGGAAAGCCCGCCATCCACCATGAGGATGTCTCCGGTCAACCATTTTGATTCATCAGAGGCGAAGAATAATATAGCCCCCTCCATGTCATCCGGATAGCCTATTCTTTTTAAAGGGAACATCGAGGTCAGCTTTTTCATTTTGCCTTTTCTTTCAACCCTATCCATTTCTTCCTGCATCATGGGTGTTACGACGTGCGAAGGGCAGATGCAGTTCACCCTGATGTCGGGGCCCAGAGCATGAGCCAGGGCGCGGGTAAGGTTGACTACACCGCCTTTCATGGCGCAGTAGGCAGTGGAGTCTTTACTACCCAGAACGCCTAAAATGGACGATATATTAACAATGCTTCCCCCGTCGTTTGCAATCATCAAAGGAACCATTACCTGGGTGGTCTCAAAAACGCTGCGCAGGTCTACACGGAAAATGTGGTCAAATTCCTCCATGGTAGTCTCCATAAACGGCTTGAATATTGCGGCCCCGGCGTTGTTGACCAGGATATCCAGGCGTCCCCATTCATTTTGGATCATGGTGTAGGAGCGGCCTAGATCGTCTCTCGAGGTGACATCGCCCGGGCAGGCAATAGCTGTTCCCCCATTAAGTTTGATAATTTCTACAGTTTCTTCCAGGGGATCAGGACGTCTTCCCATTACGGCTACTTTAGCTCCTTCTCGCGCAAGCGCTATTGCAGCTCCTCGGCCGATCCCAGTTCCTCCTCCTGTAACCATGGCAGTCTTTCCGGTTAGCCTCATCACGTTTCCCCCCATCTTGATTTTTTATTTAATAATCAGCGAATGGTAAGCTCTAGGTTAGATGCTGATTAGGAATGCGATAATACTATGCTCTAAAATCTGTGGGATGCCCGATATGGGTGATAGATCATCTGCACAAAGAGGGCTTATCATTATAATACAACAAGCGGGGAGCATTTGTATTCAACCCATATAATCAGCACCGCTATAACTAGGCTGCCACAACCATCAGGTCCTTCTATAGCGGTCTGGCGCGATCAGTCTCCACATATAAAGCGGTGGAATGGCCGAACATCTGGAATTGACGATACTTGACTTTGACCGTGGGCAGAGGTTCGATGTGTATTCGCACGGGGATAGGGCTGATATTTTAACTGATATTGATTAACCAGGATAATAGCGTGGCAGTTTTGCCAAGTGGTTGAATCAGAAAAATTATATTTGGTTTGGTAGAGTAATGTTGGTATAGTAAATGTTAATATTAATATAGTTATAAAAAGCAGCAGGATTTTTAATTAAAATGTCGAATAATTAGTATTTAAGAGAACCGTCTGCTTTTATAATTCAATACAAAACAACTTAACATGCTTTCAAAAGCTTGGCTCCGAGCTATCCCACCTAAAGCGAAATGCCATGGTGGCTTAGCCGTTAGGGTAAACAGGGAAACAGGTTTGCCTCCATCATGAGGAAAGGAGCGGTATTGTACTTATTGTATTAATATCGCGCTTTTTCATACTAATAAGGGGAAGCGCGATTTATGTCTTGTCATCAACACCTTGGAAAGGGGTTCGGCGGTGAAAGTATCAAGCGCTACCGGGTTTCTGTAAAGGGAATCTGTAGGCCTGATATTTTATACCCAAAATAGGGCCCTGAATCAAGGAGAAGTTGCCTTAATGTTATGCCAGTTATGTTAGAAGGCAAACCCCCCCCTGTTTCAGTGCGGGGGATTTTTTGTTTGGTGCGCCCGGCCTGGGCATGTCAAATGGGTGAACGTCCCTAGTGCGGGTTGATAATACCAGGCACATAGCCAAAGGCAGAGGTGTCCATGCGAGGTGGAATCTTAAGGGGGCCGGCGGCGCAACGGATACCTTGGCTTGGCGGAATGATATCCTGCGAAGTGATGTGTAAACTTTGGAATCGCCGTATACCTAACGGTATGTACGGTGATGTGGAAGGTAGGCTGATTCACTAAGGGGTCAGCCTCCTACCCGATCCCGAAAAATATTGGAAGGAGTGATGGTGGTGGATTTGGTAAAACTCATCATTAATGGAAAGGAGGTAGAGGCTCCGGCAGGGAGCACCATTCTACAAGCCG
>CAZWPO010000006.1:0-135319 GCA_964635975.1 uncultured Syntrophomonas sp. | reverse complement strand
TTTATACCCTGTTTGACTCATAGCTTTATACAACTCATCATGTATGGTGATGATGTTCTCGATTTCAGAACTGTCCTTTGCTTCGTTGATAGTTATGGCGTTTATCAGTATATGCTTGTTAGGTATGGTTGCAGTATATCCTTTTAACTCCGCCAGTGCTCGATTAGCCCTGGCCAGCTGTCGCAAAACAGATTTCGTCTCCAGATCTACATCAGGGGGCAACATAGGTAATTTATATTCATTCATTGCATTTATCTCCTCAATATAGGTATTATATGGCTCAATTTTACCTATGTAAACAAGACACAGGTAAAAAACTATATGTTTTTACCTGTGTATATCTTAAGGACATTCTAAAAAGCTAGGCTTATCGGTACGGATTTGTTTTAATCGATATTAAAAATAATTACGTAAGACAATGCTATTTATTTTCTCGGAATGCCTATGCTTTGAATTGGCACCATTGAGGGAGCCATGGACAATTCTGAAAAAAAGTGATGATATTTACTGGACGGTTGAAACTATGACCAGTATTTGCCATATTTTTTGTTGACACTAACATTCAAACTACTATTATCGATATTATAGCTAGTGGGGGGAGCCTAGCCCGTAAATCTCCATGGGAATAGCCCGCACTCTGTTCACGAGTTATTTTAAAAAACGGAGTGGTTTCAATGTATTACGTGCGCTATGTCTTTGTAATACTGTTAATGATTATGCTGGCTTATATTCTATTTATTCGGCCCTGGATATTAAGAATGGGGACGACCCCTGTAGAGCGGAGCATGCTATTGCAAGGTGACGGTTGGGTTATCGAACCCAATTTGCATTATACCCAGGCTGTAGACATAAAAGCACCACCTGAAAAGGTATGGGCCTATCTTATACAGGTGGGATACCGGCGGGGTGGATGGTATAATTGGGACTTCTTCAACGGAATGTCCGGCAAGGATTACTTTTATGAAAATAATAGATCCGCTGATCGGATAATCCCGGAGCTGCAGGACTTAAGAACAAATGATAAGATTTATCTGACCCCGCAAATAGAAATGGATGTTCACGAGCTTAAGAAAAACCAGGTTATGGTTTTGACCGGGGATGATAATGGCCGATGCCTGGTGGCATGGACTTTTTATCTGCAAAAAAAAGAACCCGACCAAACCAGGCTTATCGTTCGGTGGAACAGCAGAATAGGTGAAGGTTGGGCGTTTAACTTAATAAACAAGCTGGTGTTTGAACCTGGGGGTGTAGGAATACAACAGACGCTGATGTTAAGAGGTTTAAAAAGGCGATGTGAAGCCGAGTACACTAAGGTGGTCAATTACCAGATCAAATAAGCGATTGTTTGGAAAATTCTTTCTCAATATATTGGATTTTGGTTAGAATTTGTAAAAAAGCAGGTCAATCAGCTCCCTGGAATAGCTTGCAGCATTTCCGTTTAATTCCGGAGTGCGCGATTCGCCCTGACCCGCTGTCTCAAAACAGGCCTGGTTTAAAGCTCCGCATTAGGCGGCAATAAAGGCAATTTATTTTAATTGATGGCATATACGTCTCAATATAGGTATTATTTGTTCGATTTTTACCTATGTAAACATTAAAAGAAAAAAACATATCTTTTTACCACATACTTGTTAAGTTGCAGGAGAAAAGGAGTAAGAATAGTTTATGTCCTATTGATTCGAGCCTCATATTTATTCCTGTCGAACCACCAAATAAGAAAAGGAAACCCGCTAACCAAGTTCCTGCTTGCCCCAAATGAACACTCTTTTTAAGCAATGTATTATAGCCTTGTAAAACACCTTATATAGTGCTAGTATCTTTGGTGAGCACTATATATTGTATATAGTGTTATGCGGGATGCAAATATTTTTCGGTGTCTGACGGGGCAATTAAATAATTCTTCAAAAGGTAAATGAGAATTATAAACCTATGAGGAGGATCCATTTATGAAGCTAAGCAGTGATGGATTAATGATTTTTAACGAGAGGTATGCCGATAAAGATGAACGAGGTGAAGTGCTTGAAACTCCCGATCAGGCTGTTCAAAGGCTAAGTAAAACAGCCGTCAGAGCAGAAGCTGCGTATCCTGACCAGGATATGGAATACTGGGAAAAAGAGTTTCATAAAGTTTTAGACTCCAAATCGTTTATTCCTTCTACGCCTATCTGGGCCAACATGGGCAAAGAAGACCGAAAACATCAACCGGGAGCTTGCTTCGTTCTGGATGTTCAAGATGATTTGTATGACATGTACCAGACTCTCTTGGAGTCAGCTGTGGTAACCAAATCCGGAGGGGGTATAGGATACAATTTCTCCCGGATTCGTCCGCGGGGAGATCTGGTTAGAACCACCAAGGGTAAAGCCAGCGGTGCGGTTGAGCTTATACGCCTCTACGACTCCAGTGCGGCCATGATCAAACAGGGAGGAGTTCGAAGAGGGGCCTTTATGGGTATCCTTAACTGCGATCATCCGGAGATAGAAGATTTTATTCAATGTAAATTATCAGGGGAAATAACTAATTTCAATCTATCGATAGGCGTTACGCATGAGTTTATGGATAAAGTGTCAGCAGATGAGTCTTGGGATCTGCAGTTCAATGGTTTGGTACGAAAAACCATCCCCGCCCGTCAACTATGGGAACAAATAACACGGGCTGCCTGGTCCTGTGGTGATCCCGGACTTATCTTTCTGGATAGAATTCAGGAGACCAATCCTATCCCTACTAGACCTATGAATTGCACTAATCCCTGTGGGGAGCAACCTTTAAGCCCCGGGGAGTCCTGTCTTCTGGGTTCCATTAACCTGGCTTTAATGAAAGATGAAAACAGTGATAATGTAGATTGGGCCAGGCTTAAAGAGACTGCACGGATTGCGGTAAGATTTCTGGATAACCTGATTGACATAGGAGAATACCCTTTGGACTTCATCGCCAAAAATACTCGAGCCAGCCGGAAGATAGGTCTAGGAATATTAGGACTCCATGATCTTCTGATTCAAATGAAGCTTCCTTATGATTCAGTCGAGGGAAGAGAGCTAGCATCTGATGTGATGGCTTTTATCCGGGCTCAAGTGCACGAAGCATCTGCCGAGCTGGGAACTTTAAAGGGCAATTTCCCTTTGTGGGGTGATTCCGTCTACGCTAAAGATAATCAGCCGAGGAGAAATGCTTCCTGTCTCACCATTGCCCCTACTGGCACTATAACGCTGCTGGCTGGAGTGGAAGGATACGGCATAGAGCCTATTTTCGCCATAGCCTACAAGAAGACTTATCTTAAGGACGGAGTACCTCAAAAGCTCAGCATATTTTCTCCCTTGTTCCATGATGCCTGCAAAGACAGGGGAATTGATGAAAAAATCCTTGAGGAAGTAGCGACCAGAGGTGGCTGCCAGGGAGTACATGGGATTCCCGAGGATATACAACGGTTGTTTAAAGGGGCTCAGGAGATCGATCCCATGGATCATTTGGCAATGCAGGTAGCCCTCCAGCAGGAGGTGGATAATGCCATCTCAAAGACTATTAACCTGCCCAATAATGCCGGAATTGAAATAGTGGAGAAGATCTATTTTGAGGCCTGGAAACATGGATTAAAAGGAATAACTATATTTCGAGACGGATCAAAACAGGGAATTATTGAAATAGGAGAGAAACAAGAGTTGTTCAAAGAACCATCTATTCCCCGGGGATATATTCATTCTCGCCCCCAGTGGACGACAGGAATAACTGAGAGAATTGATACAGGTTGTGGGAAAATGTATCTTACTGTAAATCGGGATCCATACACCGATGAGGTTATTGAAACCTTTATTACGACCGGCAGCGACGGGGGATGTTTGATATTTACTGAGGCTGCTTCTCGGCTCACCTCCATGGCTATCAGGGCGGGAGTATCCTTAAAGGATATTATCGAGCAGCTAAGGTCCACGCATACCTGTCCATCCTGGGCCAGGGCCAGAAGTACAGGCAAGCCGCTCAGTTCAGGGAAAAGCTGCCCCAGCGCAATAGCCGTAGCCTTGGAGAAATATGTGAATCACAGGGAACATCAAGAACTGGTAGGCCAGGAAGGCCGGACATGGGGAATCTGTCCGGAATGCAAAGAACCGAGCTTTGTTCCAATGGAAGGATGTTATACTTGTCTGGGCTGCGGATACTCCAAATGCTAAACTTATAGGGTAGTGGGTAGGGTTGCCCTGATGGGCTACATGATGAATTTAGCCATAATTGTTAAATATATATACAAGTGATAACATTATTATATAAAATTCGTCAGGAGGTGCTTCTAATGAAGATCAGTGCTCGAAACCAATTGAAAGGTGTAGTAAAGAGCGTTGCGCAAGGAGCAGTCAATACTGAAGTTGTCATAGAACTGCCTGGTGGAGTCGAAATTGTCTCAGTTATTACCAAATCATCGGCAGAAACCCTGGGTCTAGCACCTGGGAAAGAGGTCTACGCGGTTGTAAAAGCTTCAAGTGTCATGGTGGCGACAGATCACTAGGTATCATTTTTGTGCAAGCCAAATAATACGGGGGAGATCGGAGACATCGTTTTGGATCGATATGTCTAAAATCTCCCCCTTTCTTGTTGCGCTGGTTGCCTTGCAGGTAAAGGAATGAGAATAGTCTAGGCTTTGATTTTCTCAAAGATTTATTGGGAAGCCATTTTAGTTGGAAATTGAGTGGCGTGGATTTGCATATGACAGGGTCATAAAAAGCATCCATGCTCCATTTCTTTTTAGGATAAAATAGGGGATAAAAGAAAGGGGGCAAAACAATGGATATACCAAAGGGATATAGTTCTCTGGGTGGGTGCGTTATATCAGCATATTCAAAGGAAGATGTTCTTAAACAAGTGAATGACCTAAGAGAGGAGTATGCATCCCAGAGTAATGGCAAGAAAGTTATCGCAAACATAGTACCTGATCCAGAAGAATGCAAATATATTAGACCGGAATCGTTTTTCGTTTACCTTTTTATTGCGGATTAAGACTGTAATTTACACGCATCTTGCTTCTTTACCTCAGCGCTACAGGATTGATGCGGGGAAAAAATTTTGGATTTGATAATTTACACTATATTTAGAAAGCGAACGGTCTGAGTCACCATAAAGCAGATAACGATTCCAGTGACGGTAGGAATGAGAAAGGCGAACAGGGACCATTTCCTGCTTTGCGTCTCTTTATAGATGGTAAGCATGGTGGTTCCACAGGGAAAGTGGTTAAGGCAAAAAAGCATGGTGCATACCCCGGTGAGCCAGGTCCATCCATGGGACACCAGCAAATTCTGTAAGTCCCTCAAGCTATCCAATTCCGTTAAACTACCAGTAGAGAGGTAGCTCATGATAATTATCGGCACTACGATTTCATTAGCCGGAAATCCTAAAATAAACGCAAGCAGAATATATCCGTCCAGGCCCAAATAGTAGGCGATGGGGTCCAGAGTCTGAGCGACAAGCTGCAAAACATTTGTGCCTCCCAACTGAACATTGGCCAGGGTCCAGGTGAGTAGACCGGCGGGAGCAGCTACCATTACCGCCCTGGTCAAAACGAACAGAGTGCGATCATAAATGGAGCGCACCATTACCTTCCCCATCAGGGGTTTGCGATAAGGGGGAAGCTCCAGGGTAAAAGAAGAAGGCATCCCCTTAAGGATGGTTCTGGATAGAATCCTGGAAATGAGCAGCGTTAGAGCGACGCCTAATACTATCACTCCCATAATCGTAAGGGAAGCCAGGACGGATTGATATCTGCCGGTTGTTCCGGCTACAAATATCATAGCCAGGGCGATCAAAGTAGGAAAACGTCCATTGCAAGGCACAAAGTTGTTGGTTATGGTTGCAATGAGCCTTTCCCTGGGAGAATCAATGATCCGGCAGGAAATTACCCCGGCCGCGTTGCAGCCAAAGCCCATACACATGGTCAGTGCCTGTTTTCCATGCGCACAGGCCTTTTTAAAAAAGCTGTCGAGATTAAAGGCGATGCGGGGCAAATAACCAGAGTCCTCCAATAAGGTGAACAAGGGGAAGAAAATTGCCATGGGAGGCAGCATTACTGAGACCACCCAGGCCATAGTACGGTACACACCCAGCACCAGCGCCCCATGAAGCCAAGCCGGCCATCCCGCCCCCATAAATAAATCAGTCAAACGCGCTTCTAGCCAGAATAGCCCCGTAGATAAAACTTCGGAAGGGTAGTTGGCCCCTTGAATAGTCAGCCAGAATACCATCCCCAATAAGCTCAGCATAATAGGAATTCCAAGGATTCTGGAGGTTAATATATTGTCGATTTTGTGATCCAGGAGATTATACTTTTCATTTTCATACCGGATGGTTTTTTCCGCGATTTCCTCAGCCAGTTTGACAATACTGGTCGCCACATGTTCCTCGAGTTCATCCTTCTCCACCTGTATACTAGACGCTGATGGTGATTTCTGAACCAATTCGATAATCTCACCTAGTTTTTCTCCTGACTCGCCTTCCTTGTGGAATTCAAGAGCGGGAAGAGCTGTTTTTTCCCCCTCCAATAATCTTATAGCCAGCCATCTGCTGGGAGCTTTATCACCGGTTCTTTCTTTTATCAATGGTTCCAGAAAATCAATAACATTTTCTACTTTCTGGCTGTACACCACTTTGATGGGCTGGGACTTTTCTTCACCAGTGGCCACCCGGTAGACCGCGTCTTTTAACTCGTCCAAGCCCTGTCCTTTCCGGGCATTGGTTCCAATCACCGGCACCCCTAAAAGCTGCGAAAGTTTAGGCAGGTCCACTTCAATGTTTTTTCTTTTCGCTTCATCCATAAGGTTCACGCATACTACTACATTGTCACTGATTTCAAGCAACTGCAAAACCAGGTTCAGATTTCTTTCCAGACAGGTGGCATCAGTAACCGCCACTATTGCATGCGGTCTTGCCAGGCAGACAAAATCGCGGGCTGCTTCCTCATCAGCCGAGTTTGCCATCAGTGAGTAGGTTCCCGGCAGATCCACCAGAATATGTTGTCTCCCTTTATAGATGTATTTTCCCTGGGCATTGCTTACGGTCTTCCCCGGCCAGTTTCCAGTATGCTGATTTAAACCGGTCAGGCTGTTAAAAACCGTACTTTTACCGGTATTAGGATTCCCCGCTAAAGCTATTACCAGATTATCCGGAGAATCGATTTTTATCCCGAATAGGTCTCTATTAGCCCGGAAGCCGGTTGATTGAGCTGTTAATCCCACTAATGATCCTCCTTAGACACCTGTTTCCAAACATTCAACCAGGATCTTACCTGCCTCCTCCGAGCGGAGGGCAAAAACCGTTCTCCTGATTTCGTAGGCTACGGGATCTCCAGAAGGACTTCTTCTCAGTACTTTCACGTTTGTATCGTAGATGAGGCCTAAATCAAGTATTCTTCTTCTCTCGCTGCCTATGGCGAGCAGTTTTTTTACTTTCCCGGAGCTGCCAGGCGCTAGATCATGCAATGGTATCAAATTGGCCATCATAATTCCTCCGTTTAAATCATATTTCTTAAAACAGCGAGCATAAGTTAGTGGTAAGAAAGACTCTTTCCCACGACTTATACTATGAAGCTAAGCTCCCAAAGGTTACTCAAACAGATTGCTTATCGGAGCAAAAATCCACAGGGATTCCTTGAGGAAGGAAGATGTTTGTTCATGGATAATGACCAGGGATTTTATACAGCCCGTGGATATGAGATTTTGAATAGGGATAAAAAAGGCCTCAGCTCCAGTATGGAAGATTATCTGGAGATGATTTATAAGCATTGTCAAAACGAAGGATATATACGGATAAGCAGTCTTGCTGATCAGCTTAATGTCAAAGCTTCATCGGCATCGAAGGTGGTTCAAAAGTTGTCAGGAATGGGATATCTCAATTATGAGAAATACGGCATCATCCAATTGACTAAGAAAGGCAAGAGTATTGGGGGATTCCTATGGCGCCGCCATAGGACATTGGAGACGTTTTTAAAAAACCTGGGGGTAAAAGACAATCTTCTGCTGGATACGGAACTCATAGAGCATCACCTGAGTATGGAGACGCTAGATATGATCGAAATATTTAATGAGTTCTGGACTACGAATCCGGATATAATGGAAAGGCTGCATAAGCATCAAGCATCTCGCTCTTAACAAGATGGTGAAAAACGTAATGCAATCACACGCACCGATGCGCGCACGATGCCTACCCGTCCTAGCTTCGCCTTAACCGGTGCAGCTTTTTGCTCAAGCGGTGCTATAATTCTATTAGCGTCTTTTTCACATTGTTTTATTATCCATTACTACCTTTGGACCTGGTGGTGATACAATACTTGCAAAGATAGAGTTGGGGGTATTGGGGTTGACAACATACAATAATCGAAATATATTTGAGCTTTTAGTTGAAAGTCCCTACATGGCTCTGGTCATGGTGGACAAGGAAGCTCATATTACCATTATGAACCAAACATTCCTTGATCTGCTGGGGCGCAAAAAACATGAAGTGATCGGCCGGCATGTTCTCGAGATCCTTCCTCATTCCAAACTGCCTGAAGTATTAACGACCGGACGCATCGACAAAGCTGATATCTGGCCCATAAACGGCAATGATACAGTGGTCACCCGCCTGCCGATCATCAAGGACGGTGAAATCGTGGGAGCTATAGGGCAGAGCTTCTTTTTGGACATGTCCGGAGCCCGGATTCTGATGCAAAAGTTGCAGGAGACCGAAGAGGAATTCCAGGCCTATGCCGAGGCATTGATCGAAAGTCCATATATGGTTTATGTTGCCGTGAACACGGAGGGGCGCATAACTATGATGAACCAGACTTATCTGGATGCCCTGGGGTGGAAAAAAGAAGATGCTATCGGCAGGCACGTTACCGAAGTCATACCCAACTCTCAACTGCCGGAGGTCTTACGGACCGGACGCATCGATCAAGCAGACGTCTGGGACATAAGCGGGCGCGACTCTATTGTCACCCGGCTGCCCATCATGAAGAATGGCGAGATCATCGGAGCCGTCGGCAAGAGCCTGTTTTTAGATATGTCCGGCGCTCAGGTAATGATGCAAAAACTTCAGGAAAAAGAAAAAGAATTCGAAGCTTTATCGGCCGCTTTGACGGAAAGTCCCTATATGGTATATGTCATCGTCGATAAAGACGGTTATATCACTACAATGAACCAGACCTACCTGGATGCCTACGGCTTAAAGAAAGAGGATGTAATGGGGAAGCATATCCTGGAAGTGATCCCCAACTCAGAGCTGCCCACCGTCTTGAAAACCGGCCGGGTTGATGAAGCAGTCGTCTGGTCCATAAACGGGCGCGACACTATTATGAGCCGCATGCCTGTGATAAAGGACGGAAAAATAATTGGCGCGATCGCCAAGAGCCTTTTCCTGGACATGTCCGGCGCCCGGATATTGATGCAGAAGCTCCAGGAGACGGAAAAGGAATTTCAGGCTATCTCCGAGGCCTTGATCGAGAGTCCCTACATGGTTTATGTAATAGTGGATAAGGACGGTATGATCACGGCAATGAATCAGACCTATCTGGCTGCCCTGGGGTTGGAAAAGAGCCAGGTAGTGGGGAAATACATCCTTGACGTAACGCCGACTTCACAACTTCCAGAGGTACTACAAACCGGCCGGATAGATCCGGCCGACATTTACCCCATAAATGGCCAGGATTATATCATAACCCGCCTCCCCATCATTAAGGACGGAGAAATCATCGGCGCCTGCGCCCGCAGTCTGTTTATGGATATGTCCGGTGCTAAAATACTCATGAAAAAGCTGCAGGAGACGGAAAAGGAGCTGAACGCCTATAGAGAGGAGCTCCGTCAGGGATACCGGGCTATCTGGCAGTTTAGCGACTTGATTGGGGAAAGTCCGGCGTTTGTCAGAGCCAGATCCATGGCCCAGCAAGCAGCCCATACTGTTTCTACAGTTTTAATAACCGGTGAAAGCGGGACCGGCAAAGAACTGTTCGCCCATTCCATTCACAGTTGGAGCAATCGCAGCGCCCATCCCTTCGTAAGGATAAATTGCGCCGCATTGCCGGAAAACCTCCTTGAATCCGAGCTTTTTGGCTATGAGGAGGGGGCTTTTACCGGAGCCAAGAAAGGCGGTAAACCGGGCAAATTTGAACTGGCCGCGGGCGGAACTATATTTTTGGATGAAATAGGGGATATGCCTCTCGCTATGCAGACAAAACTGTTGACCGTGCTGCAGGATCGGATGGTGGAACGGGTAGGCGGGACCAAGCCGATTTACGTGAATGTAAGGGTCATAGCCGCTACTAACCGGGATCTTGAGCAGCTGGTGGAAGAGCAGAAATTTCGCCAGGATCTTTACTACCGCCTAAATGTGGTCAGGCTCCATATCCCTCCGGTTAGAGAACGGGCGGAAGATATTCCCCTCCTGGCGAAAGTTCTGCTGCAGAGGCTCAACAGCCGCCTGGGCACTAGTATTACCAGGGTTTCAGAAAAAGCAACCGAGATTTTACGGAATTATGCCTGGCCCGGTAATATACGGGAATTAGAAAATTTACTGGAACGCGCCTTGAACCTGGCTGACATGAACCGCGAGAGCAGCATTACTGGCAAACACTTTCCCAGCCTGCTGGGAAAAGTCTATTTTGAAGAGGCCCAGGAGGAGGGCCGTCATCCGTCTCTGCCGGAAGCGCTTGAACAGATGGAAAAACAGATCATTCTGCAGGCCTTGGATAGGACCGGCGGCAACAAAGTCCAGACTGCCAGGGTTCTGGGGATACACACCTCAGCCCTTTATCGCAAGCTTGGCAAGTATGGTTTGGAATAAGCTGTAAGTCTCCTAATATAGGAACGCCGTTCTGCTGAGCTATTGAACGGTATGGCTTACTAAATACCATAAATTATGCCCTCCTATTCTGAGAGACCCCTCTGACAACATGAAATCTATATAACCCCGGCGGTATGCCAGCAAGTTGCGGTATATCGCCTTTTTTTGTCTAATATTCCTCCCCCCTAAAAAGTTGGCACGTTTTTTGCTCTATATAGCCGTACTGAACCAAGCCAGAAATATACGTATGATCGATATGTTTTTCAAAGACCCGGCGGACGGGTAAAAGGGGGGATTTTCAGAGCAGCTGACTAGAGTGGACAACTTATAAAAGATTAATTTAAGGAGGTTATCATTATGGGATTCAACAAAATAGGAGTTTTGGGTGCAGGCACGATGGGCACCGGAATTGTTTGGGCTTTTGCCGTGGCTGGCAAGGAAGTCATTGTTTACGACATATACCAGGAAGTTGTAGACCGGTGTATTGCCAGCGTTAAAAACGGCCTGACCAAGCAGGAAGAAAAAGGCAAGGTGCCGGCTGGTACGGTTGCTGCCCTTAAGATTACCGGTACGGTCAAGCTGGAAGACATGGCAGGCGTTGATTTTGTTCTGGAAACCGTCTTGGAAAAAATGAACATAAAGAAAGATGTATATTCCAAGCTTTCGTCAATTCTCAAGGACGATGTTATCGTCGCCACTAATACCTCTGCCCTTCCCATCACCGAAATCGCCACCGCCTATAAAAAGCCTGAAAAGGTAGTTGGGATGCATTTCTTCAATCCCGCGCAGGTTATGCAGCTAATCGAAGTCATCGCGGCCGCGCAGACCTCTCAGGAGAGTGTCGAAGCAGTATTTGCCTTATCCAAAGAAATAAATAAAAAGCCTATTCAAGTCAAAGAAGGTCCGGGATTTGTGGTCAACAGAATTCTGGTTCCGGCCATCAATGAAGGCGCCTTTATTTTCTACGAAGGTCTGGCCAATGCCGCAGACATCGATACCGCTATGAAATTAGGAGCCGGCTGGCCGATGGGCCCCCTGGCGCTTGCTGACCTGGTGGGCATAGATATAGCCCTGGAAGTCTGCAACACGCTTTATGAAGAAACCGGAGATCCTAAATACCGTCCCGCTGCTCCGTTGAAACAATATGTCAGAGCCGGCTGGCTGGGCATGAAGACCAAGAAAGGCTTCTACGACTACAACAAGTAAAGCTCGACAGCAAACACGAATGGTTAAGACGGAAGTGGGGTCAATAGTATGGATTACCAGAACGTAATATTGGAAAAAGACGACTACCTGGCGGTTCTCTATATCAACCGTCCCAAAGCGCTCAATGCTTTGAATAAGGATACGCTTACCGAGATAAGGGACGCCGTTGCCGATGTTGCAAAAGATGAGGAGATTAAGGTTATGATCGTTACCGGCGCCGGAGAGAAAGCTTTTGTTGCCGGCGCCGACATAGCATACATGCAGCCTCTGTCTGCAGTTGAGGGCCGTGAATTCGCCGATTATGGTGAAAGAACCTTCCGCACGCTCGAATTACTGGAAAAGCCGGTCATTGCAGCAATTAACGGCTTTGCCCTGGGTGGCGGCTGTGAGCTGGCCATGGCCTGTGACATCAGGCTGGCTTCGGAAAATGCTGTATTCGCACAGCCGGAAGTCGGACTGGGAGTTATTCCGGGATTCGGCGGAACCCAGCGTCTGCCCAGGTTGGTGGGTGAAGGCAGGGCCAAAGAGCTTACTTATCGGGCCAACACTATCAAAGCCGAAGAGGCTTATCGTATCGGACTGGTCAACCACATTTATCCAGCCGACCAGCTGATAGATGAAGCTAAAAAAATGGCCAAAGAGATCGCTTCCAAGGCCAGACTGGCAGTAGGCTTTGCCAAGTTCGCAATCGGCAAAGGAATGCAGGTAGACATAGATACGGCCATGAGCATAGAATCGGATATGTTTGGCATGTGTACTTCTACCTTCGATCATAAAGAAGGTATGGGAGCTTTCCTCGAAAAGAGGAAACCCCTGTTTCAAGGGAAATAGCTAACGATTTGAAGAGGAGGAATTTTCAAAATGATGAGAGAGATCCAGGATGTTGTAATAGTCAGTGCGTGCAGGACCCCTATCGCCAAGTTTATGGGCAGCCTGAAGGATTTTCAGGCCCTTGACCTGGCGATCACAGTAGCCCAGGAAGCCATTAATAGAGCCAGAATCAATCCTGAAATAATCGATGAGATCGTTATGGGCGAAGTATATCCCCACATGCAGGGTTCTCTGCCTGCCCGCCAGGTGGGCATGAAAGTCGGCCTGCCAGTTAGAAGTAATGCCTGTAACGTAAACCAGAACTGCGCTTCCGGTATGAGGGCTCTGGATATTGCTATCCATAACATTCAGCTGGGTAAAACCGAAATCGGCCTGGTGGTAGGCGTAGAGAGCATGACCAACGCCCCCTACATGCTTCCCAAAGCTAGAATGGGCTACCGTATGGGCCCCGGCTCCATCGAGGACGCCATGCTGCATGACGGCCTGGTAGACCGGCTGGTTCCCGGCCATATGGGAGTTACGGCTGAAAACATCGCCGAGAAGTATGGAATTACTCGGGAAGAATGCGACCAGCTAGCCCTGGTGAGCCACCAGCGTGCCACCCGTGCTGCTCAGGACGGCACTTTCGAAAGAGAGATCGTCCCAATCGAAATCAAAACCAAAAAGGGCTCCACTTACTATGCTAAAGATGAACACATGATTCCCGATGCCAGCGTGGAAAAGATGGCGAAACTGCCCACCGCATTCCGCAAGGGTGGGGTGGTAACCGCCGCCAATGCCTCCGGACTGAACGACGCGGCTGCTGCAGTAATCATCATGTCCAAGGCCAAGGCTGCAGAGCTGGGACTAAAACCGCTTATGAAGCTCATCAACATCTGCGCCGAAGGCGTAGCACCCGAAGTAATGGGACTGGGCCCGGCGGTAGCCATTCCCAAATGCCTGAAAGAAGCGGGCATGAAATTTGAAGATGTAGAATACTGGGAGATCAACGAAGCTTTTGCTCCGCAGGTAATAGGTGTGGGCAAAATGCTCAAAGAAGACTTCGGCATCGAGCTGGACATGAACAAAGTCAATGTCAATGGTTCCGGAATCGGACTGGGCCACCCAGTAGGATGCACAGCCCTGCGCATCGTTGTATCGCTATATTATGAACTGGAAAAACAGGGCAAGACCGTGGGCGGCGCCTCGCTTTGCGTAGGCGGTGGACCGGCTATGTGTTCGCTGTGGACCAGAGAAATCTAAATCCAGACCGGCTGAGTGTATCAACTATGCTAAGTCTGCCGGTTAAAAAGATATTGCCAGGTGGGGGTGGCAGGTGGTAGCTGCCACCCTGCCTGCCGATTAAGGCGAAAATGGAGGTAAAAATAGATGGCTGCTAATTTTGCAATCAATAATATAAGGGACTTCGAATTCATAATTCAGGAATGGCTTCCTACTGACGGGGTATTCAATTACCCGCAGTTTGCCGATTACTATTCCAAAGACGATATCAAATCGGTCCTTTTACCCATTTTGAAAATGTGCAAGGAAGTAATTGAAGCCACCAATGAGGACGGGGAGAAAAATCCGGTCAGCTTTGCCGACGGCAAGGTCACCACTCCGCCCAGCGTGGGCCCTCTTTTCCATAAACTGCAGAGTGAAGGCTGGGGCACCAGCAACATCGACAATTCCGAAGGGGCCATGGTGCTGCCGGAAATGCTCTATGCCGCGGTTTGGGAACTGATCTGCGCTGCTAACCCGGCCTTTATGCCCTATGTCCTATTGACAAGCGGCGCTGCTGACCTTATCCAAAGTTATGCTACTGATGATTTAAAAGCGATGTTCCTGCCCAAGATGATGGACGGGACCTGGTCTGGAACCATGTGCTTGACCGAACCCAGCGCTGGTTCTGATGTCGGAGATATCTTATCCAAAGCTTATCCCACCGACGACCCCAGGATTTTCAAAATCAAAGGCAATAAAATATTTATTACCGGCGGTGACAACGACTTTACGGAAAATATCATTCACCTTTACCTGGCCCGGATTGAAGGAGCAAGACCGGGAACGGGAGGCATCTCATTGTTTATTGTTCCCAAATACTGGGTCAACGCGGACGGCAGCCTGGAAGACAATGATTTTCAGACCACCGGCGCCGAGCATAAAATGGGCCTGCATGGATCGGTAACCGCTTCATTGGCGGCCGGGGAAAATGATGGCTGCCGCGGCTGGCTGCTGGGTGTGGACCCGCGCTTAAACGATGGTAAAGGGGAAGGAATGGCCCAGATGTTCCAGATGATGAACCTGGCCCGCATGGAAACCGGTCATATGGCCCTTTCCTGCATTATCAACGCCTATGCCAATGCCCGCGACAATGCCAAGGAAAGGATCCAGGGGCGCTTAATGACCGAGCCTAAATCCGGTCGGGTAGCCATCATCAACCACGAAGACATCAAACGCACATTGATGATGGGCAAAGCCCATATAGAGGCCATGCGCGCCATGCTGTACCGCGTCTACCTGGCCTTTGACCAGAGACATCGCGATCCTGATCCAGCGGTCAGAAAAGCGGCCAGCGATTTGATCGAGATGACCACTCCGTTGTGCAAAGCCTACCCGTCTGACGAAGGCTGGTGGCTGTGCGGAGAGGCTATCCAATCATATGGCGGCTATGGTTATTGTTCAGAATACCCGGTGGGCCAGATAGCCTGCGATATGAAGATCTACTCCATCTGGGAAGGGACTAACTTCATTCAGTCCATGGACCTGGTTGGACGCAAGATGAGTATGAAGGGCGGCAGCGTATTCGCTGGCTGGGTGCAGGAAATGGTAGAATTCTGCGAAGCCAACAAGAGCAATCCTGCCTTTACCAAGGAATTTGCCAATCTGGAGAGAGCCCTTAACGCCTACAAGGATATGACCGCTTCACTGCAGGGATATTTCAAGAGTAATGCAAGTCTGGTACCCCTGTATTCTCGCCGGGTGCTGACCGCGTCCGCGCAGCTCTTCTGCGGGCGGTTGATCCTCGATCAGGGTCTTGTAGCCGACAAGAAGGCCAAAGAAGTGGGTCCTGACCATTATGACTACAAATTCTATACCGGCAAAGTAGCCACTGCCAAGTACTATCTGCGCAATGTAGTGCCCAACGTCTGGGCCGTTGCTGAAATAGTCATTGATGCAGATACTTCTGCCATTGATGTGCCGGTCGAGGTTTTTGAATACTAAGATTGTTGCTTAAGGAGGCATCATCATAAAGATGGATTTTACTTCGCTGTATAAAAGTAAATTGACCCCGGTTGACGAGGCCATAAAGGCGGTTAGATCTGGCGACCTGGTTCACTATGGCGAGTTCGTCATGAACTCCGCCTACCTGGACGCTGCTCTGGCCAGAAGAGTTGATGAACTCCATAACGTGAATATCCGGACTACGACCTGCCCGTATCCACCCAAAGCGGTTCTGGCTGATCCGGAGAGAAAGCATTTTATTTACAACGACAACCATATGAGCGGTGCTAGCCGCAAGCTGCACGACCAGAATATGTGCAATTATGTACCTTTGACTTATCATCAAGCTCCCAGCTTTTATGAACGGGGCTATGTGGAGCCGGATGTGGCTTTGATCAAAGTGACGCCCATGGATAAACACGGTTTTTTTAATTTTGGCACCTCCAATTCGTTTACCCCCATGATCTGCGACACGGCCCGCACCGTCATAGTGGAGGTCAACGAATCAGTTCCGATATGCCTGGGCGGAAAAAGAGAGTCTATCCATATATCTGAAATTGATTATATTGTAGAAGGCGATAACCAGCCTATGATCCAACTCCCCGAACTGCCGGTTTCCGATATCGACCGGAAGATCGCTTCCATCGTCCTTGAGGAAATTGAGGACGGAGCATGCCTTCAGCTGGGGATCGGCGCCATGCCCAACGCGGTAGGGGCTATGATCGCTCAATCGGATCTCAAGGACCTGGGGGTTCATACTGAGATGCTGGTGGATTCTTTCGTAGATATGTATGAAGCCGGTCGTATCACTGGAGTACGCAAGCAGTTGGACCAGCGCAAGATGGTATATACCTTTGCCATGGGCACAAATAAACTGTATGATTTTTTGGATGAAAACCCGGCATGTGCCATTTACCCGGTGGATTACACCAATGATCCCTATATTATTGGCCGCAATGACAAAGTGGTCGGCATCAATAACGCTATTGAAGTGGACCTATACGGACAGGTAGCTTCTGAATCATCCGGTATTAGGCATATTTCCGGAACTGGAGGTCAGCTGGACTTCATTACCGGATCTTATATTTCCAGAGGTGGTAAAGGATTTATCTGCCTGACTTCTACTTTCAAGGATAAAGAAGGTAGACTGCAGTCGAGAATCTGCCCGATATTGACTCCAGGGGCCATCGTAACCGTGCCCCGCAGCATAAACTTCTACGTAGTTACCGAGTATGGTATTGCCATGCTGAAATCAAAATCCACCTGGCAGCGGGCGGAAGCCCTCATCAACATCGCCCATCCTGATCTGCGCGATGATTTGATCAAGGAAGCCGAGCGTATGAACATCTGGGTGAGAAGTAATAAAATCGTTTAGTCTTCTACTAACTGTATTCAACATTGTTATGAATCCCAGAAGATGGTGCTGGCGTAAAAACCTCCCCTTTTTCCTCCTTCACCATTTGGGAAAACTTCAACCCCCTTTTATTATCTTTTGGGCAGGGTGAAAGTTTCAACTTTCACCCTCCTAAATCTTTTTTAAATCAGTCTGTTTTTAATAAATGAAGAAATTGAAGGACCACTTTAATCCCACAACCATGGATTATAGCAAAGAGCCCGATTCCCAATTGTGCTCTGTCTTGCTTAATTGATGTCAATACTTTTGCTTCCCTCCGAAAATCCTAATTTTCATGAGTTGATTCTCAGGTATGCCCATTTCATCCATGGAGCGGCCGTGGTGGAATCCATGATCAGCTCTTTCCAGCCATCATTCCAGGCCTCTCAATGGCTTAATGTATGAATGGACACATCATGTGTATTATTTGATTTGCTTACTATGTCGTCGGGAATAATGTTGACCAGACCCTTGGGGTTTGGTTTATACTGACTTTGAAAGGTGGGATGCCAGTGGAGAACCGGATTAAGATTGGAGATTTTGTAAAACTGACCGGGTGCACATTAAAAGCTATAAATTATTACCACAAGATCGGCTTGCTGCCTGACCCACAGCGTTCCGCCGGGGGCTACCGTTTATACGGGTCCGCCGATTTGAATCGGATGCGTTTAATCAAACGCTTAAAAGCGCTGGGGCTGGATCTCAAGCAAATAAAAGTAATTACGGGAAACCTGCCCAACCCAAAAACGGCACGAGAAGTACTGGAATCCCTGCGCAATGAACTGCTGAATGAAAAGAGTACTCTGGAGGAACGTTTAGCGAAAATAGATACGCTTCTAGCTGACAATGCATTGATATTAGATGAAGACAATTTTAATTCTCCTTCCTTCCAAATGATGACCGAGATGTTGGGGAAAGATCAAATTGAAGTGTACGCTCGAACCTGTCCGGAAATATACGAACAGCACCGTAAAGTGTACGGTATTCTCGATAATTTCCAATGGGGTGAAGATTACCAGGAAAGCTTTCGCACCCTGGCAGGATATTTTAAAAATCATCCCGAACAATATCAGCTGGCTTTGGAATCAGGAGCTCGTTGGGCGGAGCTTACCCACGTAAGTGAAGATGATCCCAGGATCGATGCTTTCGCTCGTGAAATGGCCGCTCTCGTAAAAAGCATGCCTCCCGTAAAAGATCTGATCTGCATTCATCCAGAAATGAAAAATCCATTAGAAAGCTTGTATCAGGAGATGGTGGCCGGTGTGCTGACACCCGCCCAAATAAAGTATCAGCAGCTTTTTGAGAAATTTATCCGGACCGAAGATTAATAAAAGCTTTTCCGGTTACTAAATTCAAGGAGGTGGTTCCTATGGGAGATAATACTAATCTATCGAATTTTAAGGCTTTTATGGTGCCGGTAATAATTATGGTTGTGATGGGTTTAATATTATTTCTTCCGGCAGGATCATTTAAGTTTTGGCAAGCATGGATTTGGTGGTCGATATTTTTTGTACTGATGCTCATTACGACTGCCTACTTTACACAAAAAGACCCCGGATTATTATCCAGGCGAATGAAGGTCAAAGAAAAAGAGCCACAGCCAGGCATCATACGGGCCCTGTCATTTTTATCAATGCTAACCTTTGTGATCCCCGGTTTTGACTTTCGCTTTCACTGGTCAGCAGTACCAGTTTGGGTAGTGCTCGTAGCTGATCTTATGGTTTTCCTGGGTTATGTTTTGATTATTATAGTTTTCAGGGAAAACAGCTACGCTTCAACCGTCATACAGGTCGAGAAAGAACAAGCTGTTATTACAACCGGTCCCTATGCCATAGTTCGCCATCCCATGTATACCGGATTGTTAACGATAATGTTGTTAACACCTCTAGCCCTGGGGTCTTACCCCGCGCTGATATTCTCTCTCCTGTCCATACCTGCTATTATCAATAGGATCAGCAAAGAAGAAGAAACACTGGCGCGAGACCTGCCGGGGTACACAGAGTATCTAAAGAAGACACGATATCGCTTGATACCAGCAGTTTGGTAGAATCGGTACGACCTTATTATAAATAATGAAAATACTGTACATCCAAAAATTTAAGTAGTCCTACCCGGAGCCCATAAGAATGAAGGGAATTAACTTATGAATAAGCATAGGTGTGAACAGGAACAAATGCAGAAATTAGCTGACAGGGTGTCCGAGAAAGTATGGAAACAAGACTATCCGATCGAAGCGCAGCGAACTCTACACCTGGTCAAGCAGCACGATCTGGTAGGATCAATGATGAAGAAAGCCATGGAACAAGGGGAATTCGACAATCTGGAGGGGGCTGGCGAACCCCTTGACCTGGGGGGAAATCCCTTTGCGCCGGATGAAATGCATATGGCCTACAAAATCCTTAAGGATAACGGCTATGCCCCCTACTGGATGGAACTGGGCAAAGAGATTGACGCTCTATGGGTAAAATTAAATAAGGAAATTGAAGATTTCAAAAAGTATACGAGGATGGTTTTTAGCGAAAAGAGAAGCAGTGGAGCTATACGCCGTTATGAACAAAGAAAGACTGCTTTCTATACCCAAAGCTGGGAGCACCTGAGCGAGATTTCCAAGAAAATATTGGACTACAATCTGAATTGTCCCGTTTCTCGCTTAGGCCGGGCTAATTTCGATGTTGATGATGAGTGGAGCCGAATCAAAAATGATATAGAAAAATGATCATAGGATATTCCCGTGCTTGATCTGTATTATATTAACGTTCACAGCAAACAGAAAAACCGCTGCGAATGCACCAATGAATAGACCTGATCCAGAAAACCTGGCGGGTATTTTTTTCTTTTATGCCCACATTTGTATGTTCAAGAACACAACAGGAGTTTCCCATAACGGCTAAAGCGATAAGAATCATCAGCGATCAGCAGCGCTCAATAATAGTTGAAGATTAGAAATCTGGCAGTACCCTTTCTGGAAACAAGCTTGACAAAAGGCAGATGGATTTCATAACATAAAAGTACACCAAACCAGTAAACAATAAGGAGGAATTGATATGGCAAAGTTTTTGGGGATATACAAATGCGAAATATGTGGGAATATTGTCGAGGTGCTCTTTGAGGGTGTGGGCCAATTGCACTGCTGTGGTCAGGAAATGACGTTTGTAGATGAGAACACCGTAGATGTTGCATATGAGAAACATATTCCGGTGGGTATTCAGCAAAACGGTATTCTTACCGTTAAAGTTGGTAGTGTACCTCATCCCATGAACGAAGAGCATTATATACAGTGGGTTGAAGTTCTGGTTGGTAATAAGGCTTATCGCGAGTTTTTGAAACCCGGACAGGAACCCGAAGCTAGCTTTTGTATAGATATTGGTGGGGAGCCGGTGGTATTAAGAGAGTACTGCAATTTGCATGGTTTATGGAAGGGTTAATTGATTAGTTGCTATTGTTCTCATCAAGAATGATATCATTAAATTTAGGAATAAATTGATAAAAAGGGAGGTATGGTCGTATGTCTGCAATACTTATGAAAGAAGCTGTCCACTGGGTGGGGCTGCGTGACCCTGAACTGAGGATCTTTGATGCGGTTATGACTACCGACATCGGAACTAGCTATAATGCTTATCTGATCAGGGGTAGTGATAAGACAGTCTTGATGGAGGTTTGCGAGGAAAAATTTTTTGATGAGTATTTAAGTAATGTCAAGAGTGTTGTAAACCTGTCGGATATAGACTACCTGATCATGAATCATACCGAACCTGACCATTCTGAAGCTGTGGCTAAATTGATCGACCTGGTTCCAAACCTGACCGTACTGGGCAGTCCAACGGCACTCTCTTTTCTGCGCGATATCACCAATAAGAAGTTTAAGGCGCAGGAAGTCAATGATGGGGATCGTCTGGAACTTGGAGGCAAGACGCTGCGCTTTATAAGTGTGCCTTTTCTACACTGGCCGGACACCATTTACACCTATCTGGAGGAGGACCAGATTCTTTTTACCTGCGATTCATTCGGAGCGCATTACCCAGATGAGCGCCTTTTCAATGATTTGATGGAAAGCAATTTCCTCACTCCGTATAAAGAATATTTTGATGCCATCATCGGGCCTTTTAAGCCCTATGTTTTAGAAGCTCTGGAAAAGATAAAAGATATTCCGCTGGCCATGGTAGCCCCCGGGCATGGTCCGGTGCTGCGCAAGGACATAGACAGGTATATCGACCTGTACCGACAGTGGTCGACCCGCGCGCCGATCCCCATGAGCGACAAGCCTAAAATCGTGCTCGCCTACATGAGCATCTATGGCTTTACTGAAAAACTGGCCGACAGCATAGTAGAAGGGGTAGCCAGTATGGGGGATTTTGATATCAGACGGTATCGCTTGATAGAAGACAAACTAGATGATCCCGAACTTCTGGACAGGGTGGCTGAGGATCTACTGGATGCCAGCGGATTTCTGATCGGGTCAAATACCGTAAATGGCGATGCCCTGCCCCAGGTTTGGAAACTGCTCAGCCGCTTATCTCCTATAACTCATGGTGACAAAGTAGCTATGGCTTTCGGAGCCTATGGTTGGAGCGGGGAAGCCGTGCCCAGCATAGAAAACCGCTTGCAAGCTTTGCGTATGCAACTTATGCCGGGCTTGCGGGTCAAATTCAAACCAGGAGAAGGCAATCTGGAGGATGCCTTCAAGCTGGGTATGGGTTTCGGACGTGCAATTCTGGAAAAGAAACAGGATAAATCTATGACTCGCTGGCGCTGTCTGGTCTGCGGACACATTCACGTTGGGACCGAACCGCCCGCAGTATGTCCGGCTTGCGGAGTAGGGGCGGAAAACTTTGTGCGTGAATCCATGGAAGACGAGTTCATTAACGATACTCAGGATAAATTCGTTATTATCGGCGGGGGCATTGCCGCCCTATCGGCTGCCCAGGCTATTCGCAAGCGCAATCGCAGTGCGAAAATCCTTATGTTGAGCGAAGAAGAATATCGGCCTTATTACCGGCCGGCTTTATCTGATCTGCTGAGCGAGGATATGCCCGATCAAAGGCTGTATGTTTTTGATGAAGCCTGGTATGCGGATAATCAGGTTGAGCTAAGGACGGGGAGCAGGGTCGTTAAGATCGAAACGGATAAGCAGATGGTGATAAGCGAGCAGGGCGAGAGCATCCCCTACACCAAACTTATTGTGGCTACCGGAGCCCGCAGCAACATACCTCCTTTCAAAGGAATAGATAAGCAAGGTGTTTATGCCCTGCGCAGCCTTGAAGATGCCCTGCGCTTAAAGGAAGCTATCAAAACGGCGAAAAAGGCTGTGGTTATAGGCGGCGGAGTTCTGGGGCTGGAAGCGGTATGGGAAATGATCTCCAGCGGGATTGAAGTAGCGGTTATCGAGTTCAGCCCGCGCATCATGCCCCGTCAGCTCGACGAGACGGCTTCCCTGCGCCTTCAGCAGTTGATGGAATCCAAAGGCGTGAAGTTGTACCTGGGGCTGGGCACCGAGGAAATCGTGGGCGAGGGCCAGGTACAGGGAGTGCGGTTGAGTGACGGGCAACTGTTGGAAGCTGACCTGGTGCTGGTATCTACCGGGGTAAAGCCTAATGTTGAATTGGCCCGGGATGCCGGTCTGGAACTGGCTCAAGGGGTGGTCGTGGATAGTAGTATGCGCACCAGCCAGCCCAATATATATGCCGCCGGGGATGGTGCCCAGTTTGGTGAGCGACTGGTGGGTCTTTGGCCGGTTTCCCTGGAGATGGGGCGAGTGGCTGGAGCGGCCGCTGCCGGAGACTGGGTGGAGTATAAAACTCCTTTGTTGTCAACGATGCTGGCAGCGTTTGACATGGAAATATTCTCAATCGGAGAAGTCAATCTACCTGCCGAGCAATGCCGGATAGTTGAGGTAAACGACCCGGTGGAGAACTTCTTTAAACGAAGCTATTTTAAGGATGGAGTCCTGGTAGGAGAGGTCGTTATTGCCCCCCGTGTGGATACTTCTCAATCTATTCAAAATCTAGGACGGGACACGGGGGGGAACAAACGCGCCAAGTACTGGAAGTGCAGGGTTTGCGGCTATATCCACGAAGGACCGGAACCACCGGATGAGTGCCCGGTATGCGGAGCTTCAAAAGATATGTTCGATCCGGTGGGATAGATAAATCAGATATTGACAATTCGCTCATCGCCGTTGTCATGACTGAATACCAATAAAGTAATATTAAATAGTACACCCCCATTCGAAGAAAAACTAAGAATGGGGGTAGTCATTCTGAGGAAGTAATACCATAACCATCAGTAGAAAAGAGGTGCAGATAATTATCCGATGATCAACATCATTATTGAATACATTCGCCTGTTGAAAGCAATCGAGGAAAGGATATCCATGTTAATCCTGGCAAACCGCCCCGTTCCAGATATAAGTCTCCGCTTGTAAAGCCTGCCCGTCGTCCAGTTCAACATCAACGATATCCCTCTTGAAGGTAGTGCCAAGGTTGTGAAAGAAGTCCAGTTTGGTAAGGGTCTTCTCATCGATCTCATATACTTCTCCCTTGACCCGCCCCTCTTGTTCAGGAATTATACCGTAGAGGCTCCCGAGTATATATGCCCTAAAACCTTCAACTGAGCCGCTGCCTAAGAATGTATGTCCTGCCAAATAATATTGATTATATTTGTAATCTTTCATAAAATTACCATACAAGAAGACCTTGATCATTTATTACCACACTCCTGTACACTTTAGCTACATTATCTCATAACGTGCCCTTATTATGAGTTAGGATATACTCACTGCATAAGTTTATTTATAATTACAGAAAGGTAATCATATTATCTGGAGCCGCGAGGGGTTTTTATGAAAACTAGAATGACGGAGCTTTTTGGCATCAAGTACCCCATTATGTGCGGGGGTATGCTGTGGCTTTGCAAGCCAGAGCTTTGCGCTGCTGTATCCAATGCAGGGGGGTTGGGCAATGTTACTGCTGCCAACTATGATTCTGGAGAAGAGCTTCGCGAAGCTATCAGAATGACCAAACAGCTCACTGACAATCCATTCGCAGTTAACATCACCTTGATGCCGGCATTTCGTATTACTGAGAAAACCTTTGATGAATATTTTAGGGTTTGCTGTGAAGAAAAGGTGGCTGCTATTGAGGTCTCGGGAGCACCCGCCCGAAAATACATCGAAATAGTTCATGACGCCGGCGTAATGATAATGCACAAGGTGGGCGCCGTCAGGCATGCCGTGAATTGCGAAAGGCTGGGATATGATGCGGTTATTGCGGCAGGCATTGAGGAGGGCGGACACCCTTTGAATGACGATGTTTCAAGCATGGTTTTAACCCCGAGAATGGCTGAAACTGTGAAGATACCTGTGATAACTACCGGTGGCATTGCCGACGGGCGCGGCCTGGCCGCTGCTCTTACCCTGGGGGCGGAGGGCGTCATGATGGCAACCCGTTTTATAGCTACACGTGAATGCATAGTTCATCAGAGCATCAAAGAAGAGATCCTGAGGCGCCAGGAATATGATACTACCCTGATAACCAAATCTATCGGTATGCAGGGGCGGGCATTAAAAAACCAGCTGGTTAAGCAGATTCTCGAGCTTGAAGAACGGGGAGAAGCTGATCAGCTCTGGCCTTTACTTTCCGGACAGCGGGTCAAACAAGCCTGGCAGACGGGCGACATCGACTCGGCAGCCTTTTACGTAGGCCAGTCTATAGGGCTGGTCCATGATATATTGAGCTGTCAGGAACTGATTGAGAGCATGGTCGACGAAGCTAAAAAAGTGCTTCAGAACAGTCTCAGCAGACTTGGTTAAGGCATGTTATTATACCGGAGGGCCCAACAGCCCTCCGTCAACAATTATTGGAGTACATCACAATACATACCGGTCTTTTTCATTTCTTAGAAGCGCGGCCGGATACGTTCTTCTACGCGCTGTAATTCGCTGCTGAAATTCGATACTGGCTGTCCCTGGCTGATCCCCTGGGCAATATTTTGAATCGTGGACGCTGCTTCCACCTCGGAAGTAGCCCATACTCCATATCCTGGAACGATGCTTTTAACTTGATTGCTTACCCTGCCTTCTATGGCAGATGCTGCTGCTTGGCCGGAATTAGGGTTAAGATCTAGAGCAATATAAATGGTTTTGTCAGAGACCACGGCCATAGCCTTTTTTACTCCCGGGACTTTTTCCGCTTCTACGCTTGCCCGATTGGCGACATCAGCCGGGTAGGATTGATCAGGTGAAGTTATATTAGGGGCCGCAGTATTGCCCGGGGCCTGCTCAAGTGGCTTCTTGGCGTTGCCGCACCCGCCCAGGAGCAGATTAAGAGCAAGCAATAATGCTACACAGGTGAACAGCATTTGCCTGTTCAAGTTTTTCATTATAGAATGCCTCCTGTTTTTAGATATATCTTTTTCTAAAATTCCTCAGGCTATGCGCAGAGTTAGCTTTAATGCTTATTAGCATCTGATAGTTTTAGCAGACGAGTAATCATGCAAAGGATTGGACGATTTGAGCCAACCCAGGGGGCAGCACTTGTGATGGAAGCTAAGCAAAAGCACAGAAAAATTTTGGGTCAGGAATAGGATATATTCCTGACCGGCATGACGTAGGATAAAATTGACAACCGGGCGCCGTTTTTTTGGATCAGCCACAAGCAGCGCTGTTAATGCTGTGGTTTTACCGAAAAGGCGCGCATATGACCCGTCATATATGGCTATATTTGATTACAATTAATCAATAGTTGATTACAAAATGATACTTTAACCGCCGGGCTGAGGGTGATATCCTATTTCTAATTTATACGGGGAATTTATCATCTATAAAACCTGATATCGCCATAATGGTTTCGTCAGGTTTTTCCAACATAAGATGGTGGCCTGCCCCCGAAATCAGTTGAAGTATCGAGCCGCTTATATTTTCATTCAGATATTGCGAACTCTTGACCGGGGCCATTTTATCCTGGTCGCCGACAAGGATCAATACCGGGGTCTTGATATTGGGTAGCTGCTCCGAAACGTTGTATTTATCGCAGGCCATAAAGTCGATGTATAGCTGCTGTTGTGAAACCTGGCCCCAGGTTTTTAACTCGGATGCCAGCAGATCCGGGTCTATATCACGACTGTAGGCTATTTTCAGAAAACTGGTATCAAAAGTGCCTTTAGAAAGCTGTTCAAGCATATTAGGATTTACCGGCATGCTGGCTCCGGATCCTATTAGAACCAGGCCATCTACTGCCTGGGGATACAGCAGGGCAGTCTGCAGAGCTATGCTTCCGCCCATAGAATGGCCAGCCAGTATCCAGGGACGGGGAAAGCCACTTGCATCAAGAAATTCCTTGACCGCCTCGGCATAAGCAACGACATCGTCAGATGGATTGCCGGAGGATGACCCGTGGCCGGGGAGATCCAGCGCAACATGCAAAAGTCCTTTGATGCTCTTATCCATCAAAGGCGACCATTTTCGGTGAGTGCCTCCGGCTCCATGAATAAAAACTAGGCTGCCCCGATTAGGGGCTGAAGCATCTGAAACTGTCTCAAAAAAAAGGTTCCCTCTTTTCAACTCCACATACGCCATAATATAACCCCCTTCATTATCTCTCTGTTATGCATGATCCTTATGAAGATTTTGGCACATCCGCCAGGGTTGCGTCAAAAAAGTTCCTCAAGATCGTCGTGCAAGTTAATGCTTTGTTGGAAGGGTCGAGTGTTTGGCTAGGGATTAAAGGAAGGTGTGAGGAAGAACCTTGCCCCCATCTACAGGGGGAATCTTCTGAGTGAGGTTTTTTTTCTCCCGATATTCAGAGAGGGTTTTCATATTCCAGCTCCTAGAAATGATACATGTTAATACCAGTATAATCACCTAGTGTGAAAAGTCAACATTTACCATCTCATTTAAGGACCCGAGCTGTCTTGCTCACAAATAGTGAGTATAATATTATTCAGCAGGGGGGTAGAAGTGTGCTCGGTCAGCAGTTGAAAAAACTAAGAGAAGTTCAGGAATTGACCCAAAAGAATCTAGCCAAAAAGCTGAATGTGGGAACAAGTACGGTTGCCATGTGGGAAACCGGCGACCGCCACCCTGATCACGAGATGCTGGTAAAAATCGCTGATCTTTTTGATGTGTCAGTTGATTCATTGTTGGGCCGTTACTTATTTGAAGAGAAGGTGGATCATTATTCTGAACGCGTGAAGTATATGTCCGAGTTGGAAAAACTGCGAGAGCAGGTTATCAAATCTTTTGATCGGGCTGTAAGTGAAGGACAGATCAGTGAAGGGCAGGCGAAGTTAGCCCTAAAGATCATCGAACATACCCTGGAGTTAATAATCGAGGCTAATTATAAACGTTGATAACTATTGCTCCGTTTCTCTCCATTATCTTCTCAGCTTTTTCAAGGCTTTTGTACCCAATGGCGCTCTTATTTTCCACTGCAGGCGCTGCTATAACTGGACAATGAAAAAGGCTCTGGGAAAATCACCAGAGCTTTTTCTATGTTTGAGAAGGAGAAGGAGATGCAATAACAAACAATAATATACCAGAATTAACAAAAAAAGTAAATAAAATTAGTGGAAATTATCCTTTGGAAATTACTTCATTTTTTGCTGCTGTCTTGCCTCCTGAAAAACAGAGTGATCTCAGTGTCTGGCGGAAAAAGTTTGTGTCTTCTATAGAAATTATTGAGTAGGCTTTTGTGCTTTCTCATTTGAAGATTACTGGTAATATGAAATATAAACAGAGTCATCGGGTATCATATGCCTGTGAAAGGGTTTAGGAGGAAGAATGATGAGAGAAACACTATTGATAGAGGTATTTGGCGGCACCTGTTCCAGCTCCTGTGCCACCTGCGGTGGCAGCTGCAGCATAGGAAGCTCCGGCCCGGAATTAAAGAGAGAGGCAGACCGGCTGGCTTCAGACCTAAAGAGCCAGTACGGAGACAAAGTCGATGTTAAGTATATTGATACGGACCAAGTAGGCCTGGGCAGTTATCCTATGCTATCGCGAGCTCTACAGGCGGGATACAATTTTCCCGTCATAGCGTTGAACGGCAAACCCCGGTTGGCTGGAGGGATTGATCTCGATTCCGTCAAAGAAATCCTGGAGGAGGAGAGCCAGAAGAAGTAAATCGGGAGGCGGGTAGGGGCGATAGGCTGCCCGATTGTTTCATTTGCTGCTCCCCAGTTCATTCACAGTATCAACCAGGCTTTGGAAAGCAGTTTTGCGGTTGTTGTAATTATCAGGCAGTTCCCAGACGCTCTGCTTTTCCTTGCGAAGGTCGTGAATAGCCTCGCAGTAGGGGATGGAATCGGCGATTTTCTCCCAGCCGTATTTCTCAGCCAGTTCAAATACCATCGCACTGCTTTTTTCCCATTCACCTGGTTTTACCTTGTTAGGGATAAATAGATCGATTTCCCGAAGTGGATCAATATCAGTTAAGGCCAGGCTCACTGCGGCGATGCTGTCCAGATCATCGGTGTTCATATCTACAACACATAGCACTAAAGCATCTTTGGTGGCTAAACTCTCTTTTAGATCATCTCTGCTGCTGGGAGTAAGCAGCAGGTAGTCAAGTTTTTCTTGAAAGTCGTGATAAGTAAAACTAGTGTTGGGATTCCAGATAAAGCCTGGATTCCTTTCCAGAAGGGAGCTGTTTCTGCTGCCCTTATTGACTAACCACTCGGTCAGGCCTTCACACCTGCTGGAAAGCTGGACGTGAAGGTTCAGCCTGGAAAGTCCTATGGCTATGTTCACCGCTATCGTATGGACTCCGCCGCCCGGCTTTGGTGCCAGAATGATTAATTCTCTCATGATACTTTGCCCCGCCTTTTATTGGTGATGATGGTGATGTTCTCCATCATGATTGCAGGTAACATTCTTATCTCCTAGTTCCCCTTGGAGGAATCTCTGCAAGACTTCATCACAGTTGCCGGAGGCTCCCCGGATAACATCCAGACCGCTTATTTTTAAAGCATCGAGGGCTGGTTGGCCAATTCCCCCTAGAATAACCAGTGAGACTCCCTGTGAAAGGAGAAGACCTGACAGCCCGGCATGATTATGGGCTAACGCTTCGGTGCTTATCTCCTGTTTGGCGGTTATCTGGCCGCTTTCCACAGTTGCGATCAGGAAATTTTTGCTGCGACCAAAATGCTGATTGAGCATTTCGCCCTCTTTAGGCATAGCTATTTTCACCTTTTTATTCACTCCGTTCCAAGTATTTTTTTAGATACTATTGTACTGAAGTATCGTATTTTATTCTCACTTCTGCTTATTATATTTACCAAATACTCTTTTACGTTTGCATTTGATAATGAGCATAATTTAGGTTGACATATATCAAGTATGATTCTAACATTGAAATGATCATATGTTCAATAGAATTGCAAGGGGGGGGAACAGTTGCCACGCCATAAAAAACTACGCTGTGTAAGCCATATGCCTGACTGTACTTACTTTAAACCGGCAGGAATCCCCGCCCGGCATTTGGAAGAAGTGGTGCTCAAGGTCGAGGAGATGGAAGCCATACGCTTAAAGGATCTTTTTGGATTGGACCAGGTGGAATGCGCTTCCCGGATGGAAATATCGAGGCCTACTTTCCAGCGCATACTGGCTGAGGCCAGGCAAAAAGTAGCACTTGTGCTGGTCGAAGGGAAGGCCTTGAGAATAGATGGCGGGGCTTTTGATTATGCCGGTCAGTTCAGGGTCTGTTCTCATTGTGCGTTCAGCCGGATAAAAAACAAGGATGAACGCTGCCCGCAATGTGATAAACCTCTTGACAAGGAATAGGCAACGTCTTCAGTATGCTTCATATATTGAGGATCAATTTAAGGGGCGCCAGTATTTGCCGTCAAATAGCAAAAGAAAATGGAGGTATTACAGCAGTGGAGAAAGCGGTTAAAATCAATCTGGAGGATCAGGAAAAATCACTCATCGGATGTTTCAACAATATCGGAACCATTATCGCCGTCATGAGCGGAAAGGGCGGGGTGGGCAAGTCGACAGTCAGCAGCCTGCTAGCTGTTGAACTGAAGCGGAACGGGTACACTGTAGGCATTCTGGATGCCGACATAACCGGCCCCAGCATCCCCCGGGCCTTTGGCCTCCAAAATGCTAAGCCTCAGAGTTCGCAGTACGGAATCGAACCTCCGCAGACTTCAAGCGGTATTAAGATCGTGTCGATAAACATGTTCTTGCCCAGTGAGGACGATCCGGTAGTCTGGAGAGGACCTCTTCTGGCCGGAGCTGTAAAGCAGTTCTACGAAGAAACCAACTGGGCTGATTTGGACTATCTAATAGTTGATCTACCGCCGGGAACCGGAGATGTACCTTTGACTGTGATGCAGAGTATGCCGGTCACCGGCATAGTTGTTGTAACATCTCCCCAGGATATGGTCAGCATGGTGGTTAAAAAATCTGTTAAAATGGCTCGGGCGGTTGGCACCTCCATCATCGGAGTCGTCGAGAATATGAATTCGGTAATATGCCCGTGCTGCGGTGAAAAGCTGGCCCTGTTCGGAGAAGCCAAAGCCGGTGAAAATGAAAAGATTATGGATATACCTTTCCTGGGGGGCCTGCCCTGGGATGTTAAGATGACTCAGGCCATGGACCAGGGAAGCATTGAGGAATATCGTTTTCGTGAATTTGAAGTTGTGGCGGCAAATATTACCGCCCGCTTGAGCAATGAGAACTTTATAAAAGGGAATATCATCAAAGGGATGTAGCCTCCGGTTATCGAAAGATTAAGAAAAGATAGTTCAGCAAATGAGAAAGGATTTTTCTGATGGCAACAGCGACTATTTATTCAATATCGATTAGTCCGGAGAGGGGACAATTAAAGAAAGAAGTTCCGGAAGCCAAAGTGATAGAAGGTTTCGGAATAGAAAATGACGGCCACGGAGGCGATTGGGGCCGCCAGGTCACCTGCCTGAGCTGGCAGAGCGTGATTAAAGCCAATCAAGAGAACAACTTAAGTATCGGGCCGGGTGGATTTGCCGAGAATATTTTAATTGATGGGCTCGACTTTTCCGAGTTTCTGGAAGGAAGCCGGTTGAAGCTGGGCGATGATGTGATTTTAGAGGTGTCACAGTTGGGCAAAGAGGATCATCCCAGTGTAGTGACCAGGGCTTATGGCGGGGTCAGCCTCTTGCCGGGCGAGGGTCTATTCTGCAGAGTTGTCTCCGGGGGCACTATTAGAAAGGGTGATCCCGTCGAAAAAATATAAAAGGCCGGGATGATTGCATTCGGAAAGAAGCGATGAACATGTGCGGGCGGCGAAGTTATTAGGCCGCCCGCTTTGTATCGCCCCTGATGGCGTATATAAGTTGTTGTAGGGTCATTTCCTCACCCGCTTATCTGGTTAATGTTCATATTCATTTTCGATGGTAAAGACCATCTTTCTTTGAAACCTTTGCAGCACCTTAATAACCTGGGGTCCGAAGATCACATAGAAAGCCATATTGCCCAGGGCATGCAGGGTATCGAACGGGAAGCTGGCAGCATAGGCGGCCAGAAAGGACGTCCAGGTAAGCGGCTGAACAAAACAGGTCCAAAACCACAGGTTCATGAGCCATCCGAAAGCATAACCCCAGACTAAACTAAAGATGCACATTCCCGCACGCCCTATATAAGGAGCAAACCTTCCTAATAATCCAGCGCTGACACCGGCCAAGCCCCAGGCCAGCATCTGAATGGGAGTCCAGGGTCCCTGCCCCAAAAACAAGTTGGAAACCAGAGCCGCCGTGGCTCCCACCATAAAACCGGCGCGTGGACCAAAAACAAAACCGGACACCAGCACGATAAAAGTGGTAGGCTGAACACCAGGAATAATGGCAAAGGGCACCCGGCCGAGCGCAGCTATCGTTGCAAGCACTGCAATTACTCCCATCTCCCGGGTGGAGACAGCACTGTTTTCAAAGCCAAAATAGAAGGCGAGTAGGGATAAAACAATGATGATTGAAGTAGTTAAACCCCAGTTTTGTGAGAAGAATGAATCGTATTTCCAAAATAATATGGCAAGTATTACCAGGGGTGCAAAGATAAATGAGAGGGGCTTAAACAATTGACTATTGGGGGCCCTGAAGCTCAAAGACTTCACCCCCTGCATTCATTATATCGATGGCGTCTTTTACTGTCATCACGCCGTTGGCGAAGTCCTTGAACAATCTGGCCATCTGGGGAGAATAGAACAGAGAAGCACTCAGTACCTGACGAGTTGAGCCATCACTGGCGATCTGTCCGTCAAATAGAAGAACGATGCGACTAGCGTATTCTACAGCAAATTCCACATCATGGGTTACCATCACAATGGTCATGCCCTGGCGATTTAATTCTTTTAGCATGGTGCCGAGTTCACTCTTCAGAATACAGTCAATGCCCCGCGTCGGCTCGTCTAACAGGAGCAGATCGGGCTGGGAAACCAGCACCGATGCCAGGGCTGTTCGCTGGCGTTCTCCGCCACTTAAATCCCGGGGGTTCATTTTGCTTACGCCCTCCAATCCCAGTTTACTTAAGGTGGAGTCCACCATCCCACGATCTTCAAGCCCGAAATTCCTCATGGTAAAGAGAAGTTCATCCTCAACCGTATCTTGAAAAAGATAATCATTGGGATTCTGGGACAGGTAGCCGATATGCCGGGCAAGATCAGGCAAGGCAGCTGCTCTGGTATCTATTCCTTTAAGCAAAATCCTGCCCCGGTCTGGTTTTAACAAGCCGGCGGATAATTTTAGAACGGTAGTCTTACCGGCAGCGTTTCCCCCCATAATCACCGCAAAATCTCCCGGATTAACCTTTAGACTGATTCCCTTTACAGCCTCCCGGCCCTTGGGGTAAGTGAACCACATATCTACCGCCTCCAGAACCGGGGTGATGCGGCCGGCTTTTTTTATCTTGCTGCGGCCAGGCCGGGCAGGGGAGGATGGATGAGAATACATGAACGAGGCTTGAGAAGCTAATATGTCATGCAACTCTTTACGCCCTTCCTTTACCGTTAAGGGAATGGCAGGATAGTCAAGCAACGCAAAAAAACGGGCTACCGGGGGTATGAAGGGCTGCCTATTGGCCACCTGCCAGCGGATGGCTTCGGCTGCCGGTTTATTGCAGATGATTTCTCCCTTATCCATTAGAACCAGGCGATCCGCCAGGTGGATGCACCTTTCCAAACGCTGTTCAATCAGGAGCACTGTGTATCCCAATTCCTTATTCAAGCGCTCGACCAGGTTAAGGAACTCTTCTGCATTCATAGGGTCCAGTTGGGAGGTGGGTTCATCCAGAATAAGAATGTCGGGTTGCATGGCCAGTATGGCAGCCAAAGCCACTTTTTGCTTTTGCCCGCCGGAAAGATTGGCCGTGAATTCTTTCTTCAGATATGATAAATCAAGAAAACTCATAACCTCGGCAACGCGGCGAAACATTTCCTGGCGATCCAGTCCGAGGTTCTCCAAACCAAAAGCGATTTCGGCTTCCACTGATGTCATAACCAGTTGCTTCTCCGGATCTTGAAACACCATACCGACCCTGGAGTATAATAAACGACGTTCTGTCTCCCGGAGTTCCCTTCCGTCGAAAAATACCTTCCCCTTGAATTTCCCGCCATAAAAATCGGGAATCAAGCCAGCCAGGATCCGTGCCAGTGACGATTTACCAGATCCGGTCCCGCCTGCCAGCAGCAGAAACTTTCCATCCCCCAGGGAGAAATTGATATTCTTAAGCGCCGGCAACTGGTTTCCCGGGTAATAATAACTTACATCCTTGATCTCAATCCTTGACAATGATTCCACCCCCATCCCATAGCAACAACCAGCAGAACAGGCAGTATGATCAGTCCGAAGCACAATAGTTCCAGACTGTTTCCGGTTAAGGCTCCCAGACGGGGGTAGAAAATATAATCGCCATACCCTTTCACCTTGACGCAGATCGTAAATACAATAACCAGGATGCTGGCCAGACAGCAAAAATGGTCTCTGGGTCTTAACATAAATCGCCTGTAAGAAGAACGGGGACCCATGCCATAAGCACGCGCCTGAATGGCTTCGGCCGTCATGAGAGATCCTTCCAGGGAGGATACCAGGACAATATTAAGCAGCCAGGAATACTTCCTCATACGCTCGAAAATACCGCCGGAATGAAAATCCACCCCTCTCATTTGCTGCACTTCCATTGCCGCGGTGAGGTCCCGGGCTACCGCGGGCAGCATTCTTGTGGATAAGGACAGGATCAAAGCTGATTTGGAGGCGACCCGGGAAAAAAGGCTCATGATCCTATCGGGGTGCATCATGGAATTATATAAAGCAAATACAAGTAATATAATCAACAGGCGCATTCCTATTACCGCTCCATAACATACTGCCTCCAGGCAGATATCCAGCCTTCCCAGCAGGGGAACAAGCGGGCCGTGCCAGATGACAGTTTGACCGTTATGGGAGACCAGGGCATTGACGATGATGAGCAGCACGGCCATCCACAAGCCGCCGGTAAGATAGAACTCGCATTTGGCAAAGGACCGTGAAACCAGGATAGCCAGTATGGTGATAAAGAAAACGCCGGTCAAAAATATCGGGTTGCTAAAAAGCAAGGCTGGCAATAGTAATGCGCTTAAAAGCAGCATCAACACCAGGGGGTGAATGTTTTGCAAAAGCACATCCTTTTCTTCGTAAGCCAGGGCCTTCAGCATCTTGCCTGCCTCCATTGCTCGTTCTATTTCGCTAAACTTTCCCATTGGGGCGAGGGGGCATCCAAGCTTGAGCTATACCACCATATTACACGGTCTCCCGCACAAACCGGCTTTTTAGGTGCCGCTACGCTGGCAATCTCATTATTTACCTTGTACATCCAGCCAGACCCACCAAGGTTCTCCTGCCCGGCTATAGAAATAACCAGATCCGGAAACCTGGTGGACATTATATACGGTAGTCCGGTGGCGGCTAGAACGCTCAAGGCATTGGCAGGCTTATCCGGGGCCAGTTTTATATCAGCCGGGCCAAATAATATTTCCCCGTTTTTACCGACAACTGCCACGGCCACCCTGGTACCGGCTAATGACTGTGCAGTATCTCCCGGCTTGGCTTCAGGGGATTTACCCGCATCATTGTTACTGTTTGAGGTACCGGAGTCAGAAGCCGGCTGCTTTTCAGGAACATCTGCCGCCTTTTCCCCGCTATCCGTCTGTACATCGGGAGAAGGAGCGGCTTTGTCTCCTGAATCAACTGGTGATATAGAGCCTTCGCTCATCTGCTGTTCCGGCTGGGGGACGGTATTGGTTCCGGTTCCACTCCAATAGACCGCCGGAATTAATAGTGCCAAAAGCAGCACCAGCAGCAGGAATATCATTTGGGGCTTTTTCATACAAATCTCCTTTTTATAAAAATAGTAATCGGGAGGGAGCTAGTTTTTATCCCCCTCCCGATAATAAGGAGAGGTTCATATTGGTTAATTTTAAACCATATTCAACAAATTCAAGATAGTTACGCAAGCTTCGGCCCGAGTGGCTTTGCCCTGCGGATTGAAGCTGTTGTCCAGGTAGCCTTTTAGCAAGTTATTATCAACCGCCTTAACCACGAAACCCCTTGACCAGCTAGAGATAGTTGCATCATCTACGAAGCCGGTCTTATCATTCATACTGGCCCGGGCTTCATCGCTCTTGCCGAGAGCGTTCACCAGAATAACTGCCAATTCCTCCCTGCTTATCTCCTGTTCTGGATTAAAGCGCTGGCCATAGCCCGCTATGATTCCGGCATGAACCGCGTTCTCAACTGACCCGTAGAACCAGTCCTGAGTTGAAACATCGCTGAATCCAGGTGTTAAAGGGTTGTAGTCAGGCAACTGCAGAGCTTTATTCAGGATGGAAACGAATTCCGCCCTGGTGATATGGTTTTCCGGCTTAAAGCTTCCGTCGGAATATCCACTGATAGCACCTTTTTCTATTAATGTATCGATGGCCGGTTTAGCCCAGTGCTGCTCGCTTAAATCGCTGAATTTTTGAACAGGTGTCAAAGGCGCCAGTACCTGCGCCTCCTTCACTAGAACGGCAAAGCGGGTAAAGTGGTCAACCGATACTTCTATCTTGTTTCCGGACACCGTCCCGCCCAGCTCGACCCACTTGGAAGCTGCGGAGTCATAGTAATGAATGGCCGGTTTTTGCCCGGGAAGCAGACTTGTAGAATCGAAAGTAAAGCTCAGTGTAACAGGTTTATTAAACGAATAGATTTGATTCCCATCAATAGTGAATTCATAAGCCTGGCCGAGGAACAAAAATCCAGAGGGTGCTGGCGGAGGAGTTGCCAGCATGACCACCGCTACCTGAACAGGACTGCTGCCCGATAAGGCACCTTCAGGAATGATAACCCGAGCATCTGTTCCCTGCCCAACAGTTCCTCCGGCAGCTGGATCAACGTCAGCTTTGCCGGTAGTGTCATTTACCTGGGTCGGAGCTATTATCAGTCCGGAGCTTAATCCGGACCATGTCGGAGCGGCCTGGTCGATGTCCTGGCTGTAATACCAGATTACTCTGTCGCCGCTTGAGACGGGAACATCACTGGCCGAATTCATAATTAATGTGTCATTTAGCGTAAACATCCATCCCTGCTGCCCGCTGTTAGGCTGCCCGGCTATGGAATTTACGAATCCCGAATGCTTGCTAGATGTAGTATAGGATAATCCAGTAGCGTCCAGTGTTCCAAGAACGGTGGTACCCCACTCGGAAGTTGACGGTATGGTTACATAATCAGGTCCGAATAACAGTTCCCCGGTTTTGTCCACTACCGCAACCCCCACCCAAAATTCATCAGTGATGCTGCCGCCGCCGCTTTTAGCAGCCACGCTTATGCTTCCCCGGGAAGGGACAACATCAGGATAGCCTTCTAAATTGTAGTTGGTGATGCTGTAGTCTAAAGTTCCTTCAGTCAGATTGGGAATAGTCACCTGGCCGTACTGGCTGGTATAAGTGTTTCCATTGGCTTCTAACGCATAGTCGCCAATCTCTGCCGCCTCGACACTGTCCAGGTCCTGCAGGCCGCTTGACCAGTCGTATTTTTGAGCGCTAATATTGATGGTCAGGGTCTGACCCGCCGAAGCAGACTGAGGGGATATGCTTACTATCGGGAAATAGGTCTTGGGCGCATAGGTAGTGTGTCCATAGGCGCCTATGTAGAAGACTATATGGTCGCCTTCCTCAACATTGTAACTGCCGGCTCCACAGCTCAATGATGCCGGGTCTATGGAGCCATCGCGTATAGCGTAGAAAAACCAGGCCGTGTCGGTGTCCGGAGCCGCTCCGGTCTGGCCGCTTTCACCCTTGATGCTGGTAACGAATCCACCCGGCGCGACCACCTGGTCGCTGCCCACTGCCGTACTTAAAGCATCCAGGGCTGTTCCGCTAACGTCTAACGTAGCATCGGCCAGGTTGCTGGCAGCTCCCTCCACCTGTACGCGGACGCTGGCAGCAACTGCTGCCGCTACATCAATGGCATCTCTATGGGCAACGATATTGGGGTAGCCTGCGGTATTGTAGTTGGTAATGCTTAAGCTCAAGCTTCCCTCGGCTGCATCAGGAATAGTCACCTGGCCGTACTGGCTGGTGTAAGTGCTTCCATTGGCTTCTACCGCATAGTCGCCAATCTCTGCCGCCTCGACACTGTCCAGGTCCTGCAGGCCGCTTGACCAGTCGTATTTTTGAGCGCTAATATTGATGGTCAGGGTCTGACCCGCCGAAGCAGACTGAGGGGATATGCTTACTATCGGGAAATAGGTCTTGGGCGCATAGGTAGTGTGTCCATAGGCGCCTATGTAGAAGACTATATGGTCGCCTTCCTCAACATTGTAACTGCCGGCTCCACAGCTCAATGATGCCGGGTCTATGGAGCCATCGCGTATAGCGTAGAAAAACCAGGCCGTGTCGGTGTCCGGAGCCGCTCCGGGCTGGCCGCTTTCACCCTTGATGCTGGTAACGAATCCGCCCGGTGCTGCTACCTGGTCGCTGCCCACTGCCGTACTTAAAGCATCCAGGGCTGTTCCGCTAACATCCACCGTAGCATCGGCCAGGTTGCCGGCAGCACCCTCCACCTGTACGCGGACGCTGACCTCGGTTGGAGAGCCGCCCCCGCCGCCACCGGAGGGATTGATGCCCAGGAGCGTAAAGCTATCCAATGCCCAGGCGGCATCCGTTACATTCTTACTTTCGCCAAAACTGCCGTCAGAATTTAGTGAGCTACTGGTAAGATAATCAACCGCGCTATTGCCGCCGCTGGTCCAGGCACTGGCGGGATCCAGTCCCAAGGCTTTTTGCGTGGCTATCGCCTCCGCTGTATCAACCAGAGCATCGTCAAAGGTGGTCTTAAAACTACCGCCGCTTTGCTGCTGGTCCTGCATCCAGCTGCAGCCTTCTGCAACTGCCTGCCCGACCGTGGAATCGGGTGCGGCTGCAGGGGCCAGATAGTTGAGCGCGCGGACTGCCTGAGATGTCTCCATGAAATCCGCCCAGTCTCTGGTCCAGGCCCCGTTGTCGGCTTGCTGGTCCAGAATATAGGTCTGAGCATAAACAGTATCGACAATACTCAGTTTATCCGCTCGTCCCAACAGTTCATAGGCGGGAATAATGCTGAAAGCGTTGGTGTCATCCTGAAAGGAACCGTCCTGGCACTGTCGAGTCCGGAGAATACTTTCCAGTTGGCTTACCCGGGTAGCATCACCAATAGCCTGCATTAGGATCAGGTCTTGAGCAATGTACTTGACAGGAGCCGAGCTATTGCTAATATCTGCATCGACTATGCCATTTACTGCATCTTCCAGTGCAATTCCGTTATGCTCCCACTCTTCCCAATCCGCTCCTGCCAAATCCAGAACATAGGCTACATAAGGGTAATGGATGCTTAAATCATTTTCTGCTCCGTTATTCTGGTAATCTGTCTTAATAAAATCTATGGCTTTATCGGGCAGCGAGCTGTCTTCGGCCTGAACCGGTTGAATACTGCTTGACAGCATAGATGTCCAACAAAACATCAATAATGTAAGCACCATTACTATGTGCTCAAAAGCCTTTCTGTTTCTCCTCAAGCCATATCCCTCCTCCTATTAAATTGAACGTAATGTTCTTTTGCGTGTATCCTCCCGATGTTATGCTGCTTCAGGTATCATCCTTATTTCAAAGATGGGCCTGGCGTCTGGCAAATAAAACTCCCTCCGGTTTAATGAGGGAGTAAATTTTTCAAGCAGCATAGAAGCAAACACATACATGAATGCTTCAACATCATCCCCCTATCGATCGTAGGTTTCTTGCAATCAGAACAGGCAGGTCTCCTGACTCAGACTCATCTGCACCCTCAAGTCTTCCCGGCAGCATATCTACTAGTGACGTTGTTTGAGGGCCATCCTCCTTACAGTGGCGCGACCGCGCCGGATTTGCACCGGCTTCCCTTTTCACCTATCTCCCTTAAGGGATAGACACCTGTTCCAAAATTATTCATAGTAAAATTGATGTTGAAAATAAAAGCCCCTTCCATACCGCGGAAGGAGCTGGATAGCTTTTGACCATATGGCGAAGCGAATCATAAACGCCAAATGGTGGGACCATCACCCCCCTATCAACCGTAGGTTTGACTGGTGATTTAGAACAGGCAGGTCTCCTGACTCAGACTCATCTGCACCCTCAAGTCTTCCCGGCAGCATATCTACTAGTGACATTATTTGAGGGCCATCCTCCTTACAGTGGCGCGACCGTGCCGGATTTGCACCGGCTTCCCTTTTCAACTATCTCCCTTAAGAGATAGACACCTGTACTAATATATTGTATTTTCCAAATTTAGTATGTATTCAAATTATATGATATTGAAGCTTGTGAAAGCAAATCTTTGAGGGAAATCAACACCAGGAGAAATTAGAGGATGACAAAATGCTACGCATAGAAGGCTATCATATTGTTTAGCCCACCAAATAGACCATATCTCTATTTTATTATTGACATATGTCGAAAATGTTTTTACTATTAAATTGAGCATATGTTCAAAATGAGCATAAAATATTTATATGCCGTATAAAATGCAGTGAGTCAGCCGCATGCCCGACTGCATCTGTATTAGAAGTAGCCGGTATCCCGGCCCATGATTTAGATTAAGTCGTGGCAAAGGTTGAAGACGTGGACTCATAACGAATTGAGGATTTTTGGTAGCAGTGAATCCCAGGTGTAATAACCAGCTGAACTAATGTGGAAAGAAGCTGATAAACATGTTCAATACGATTAAAAGCATCAGACAGGGAACTGCAAATACCTGGGCGCGGCTTAAAGCAAGTGCAGCGGCAAAAAGGACTAAATATATTCAAAAAACTAAACGCTTCCCTTGGTATTGCCCTTGTGGAATTGATGTGCAGGCAAATAGATGCCCCAGATACGAAGGACATAGCAGGTGAAAAGCAGATAGTTTCACAGCCTATGCGGTATGGATAAGTAATTGGTAGATTTAATAGACTACCGAGCGGTAACAATGCTAAGTAGCATTGTAGTATATAATCCGGTATTTGAATCCAATGGATTTATCAATAATATTTGGAAGGATATATCATAATAGAAGGGCTGTAGCTAAAGGCATGAAAAGGAGGCATGGCGTATGAAGTATGAGGAAGGTGATTTTTTCTCAGGTCCACTGTCAAGTTGTTTCTTGAATCCCTTGTATCACCCGGCCTGTTTGTGCTGTATGGATCGCAATGAGTGTTACGGGGAGGATGAATATTTGCGTTTTCGCGAAAAAGCTCTGATTATGAGCGAACTCCTTGATAACCCGGATTGCCTGACGATTGAGAATTCCTGTAATTTAGCCGCCGCCTTAGACACTCCGGATTTGCTTTATGAGATGCAGCAGGTTTTAACCGGAAAATATTGCACTGATGGTAAGATATGGACATTAATGAAAATATCTCTTGGGAAACCTTATTGATTACACTGTGACGAAGCATTGCTGCGGGAAATTCATTTTTGTGCGAATGGACTGACGACGATAATCCAACCATTGAACTAGTAATAATATTTGCAGACTTTTTTATTGACATATGCCCGAAATAAATTTAAGCTGTAAGTGATCATATGCTCAATATATGGGATCAAGAACTGGGCAGGGCTGAAACATATTAAGCTTGATACAACGATTTTAAGTCGCTATTAAGGGCTGAATGTAACAAATTACTATAGTATTACTTGACTCCGGGAGGTGAGGTTATGCCGAATAGAGATGGAACAGGACCGATAGGTAGAGGGCCTGGCATTGGAGCTGGGCGGGGAAAATGTGCGGGCGGTAGACGTGGTCAAGGATCCGGAAAATTTGCTGGAAATGGCGGGGGCTATGGAAAAGGCCGTGGAACACAGGGACCTGGTGGCAACAATCCGGCACCACCAGCACCTGGAAAAAACACTGACTGATTAGTAGAGCATTCAGCCCTGGTTTTATTCCTGGTAAAGTGTTTACCCAAATTGCAGAACAATCTTAGGAAGGTTGTTGATGGACAGAAAACCTTATGACGCGAAGGAGGTAATAAAGATGCCAGGGAGAGATGGAACCGGTCCTTGGGGACTAGGAGCAATGAGTGGAAGAGGGCTTGGATCTTGCAATGGTAAAAATATGCTGTTCCGCGGAGCTGGTTTGGGTATGGGCCTGCTGTTCTCAAAACGTTGCCTGCCCGGCAAAGCTTTACGCCGGGGCGCTGGAATAGGTCTTGGTATATGCCGAGGGATGGGGCTTGGCTTTAGACGTGGATATGCGTCACCTTCAAGCGATGCATACCCATCAAAAAGCGAGAAAGAGCTGTTGGAGGAACAAAAGGCCCAGTTGGAAAGCCAGCTCGCGATAGTAAACAGACAAATAGCCAGCTTATCTTGAACTGATAGGCAGGCGCTATAATCTTTATTTTTCACTAGTTATGGGGTGATCTGATAAATGTCGAGGCCAAGAAAATGGAGAAAAGTGTGTCATGCCCCCAAAAACAATCGTTTTGGACCAATTAACGGTATGCTCAATCAAGAACATTTCGTGATTATGACCGTTGATGAGTATGAGACCATTCGCTTGATTGATTTGCAAGATTTCACTCAGGAACAATGCGCGGATAGGATGCACATTGCCCGTACCACAGTGCAGCGTATCTATAATGATGCAAGGAAAAAATTAGCTGAATCACTGGTAAATGGGAGAGTGCTCAGGATTGAGGGTGGAGATTACCAGCTATGTGATGGACAGGAGGAATACTGTGATTGTGGGGGCTGCAACAAGCACAGGCTCCAACAGAAGCGCGGAGAGGATTATTAGCCTTGCCTTATAGGGGCAAACTCTAGCGCCAAAGAAGATGTATCAATCAATCCCGGTACACTCGTACCCGGTTACCTTTATATATTTTGTGGATCGGAGGCTAAAAAATGAAAATTGCCATGCCAGTTGATGACAAATCAATGGAATCTACGATATGCATTTCCTTCGGACGTGCACCTTATTTTCTTATTTATGATACAGAGCTAAAAGCAAGTGCTTTTTTGGATAATAATGCTGCTAGCAGCCAGGGCGGTGCAGGCATCAAAGCTGCCCAGGTGATTGTGGATGGCAAAGCCAGTGTTTTGCTTACCCCCAGATGCGGTGAGAATGCTGCCAAGGTTATAGAGGCGGCCCAAATAAAAATCTATAAGACTATTAGTGATTCTATCAAGGAAAACATTGATGCATTTAATGAAGGGAAACTGGCACTCCTGGATGATATTCATCCAGGACTTCATGGCCATGGAGGACAATAAACATGAAGATAGCTGTGCTAAGCGGAAAAGGCGGCACAGGGAAAACCCTGCTGTCTGTTAATCTAGCAGCAACAGCCAGGCGATCCAGTTATATTGATTGCGATGTAGAAGAGCCGAACGGTTATCTTTTTTTCAATCCGACGGGTGTTGAAGCAGAGAAGGTATCTGTTAAGATTCCCGCCGTGGATGGGGCGCTATGCAGCGGCTGCCGAATATGTGTTGAATTCTGCAAGTTCAATGCCCTGGCCTATATCAATGATGATATATTGGTTTTTGATGAAGTTTGCCATTCCTGTGGGGGGTGCGCCCTCTTTTGCCCCGAAAAGGCCTTTAAGGAGAGGGACAAAAACATTGGCGAGATTCAAAGGGGCATTTCTGAAAATGTAGCGGTAAGCACCGGGATACTAAACATCGGTGAAGCATCCGGCATCCCAATTATCAAGAAACTGCTCAAAGATATCCCGGCAGGAATTACTTTTATTGACTGTCCTCCGGGTAGTGCATGCATCGTAATGGAAAGCGTAAGGGACGCGGACTTTTGTATACTAGTGGCTGAGCCCACTTTGTTTGGGGTTCATAATCTGAACATGGTCTACGAGCTGGTTAAATTGTTTGGCAAACCGCATGGAGTTGTGCTTAACAAATGCCTGGAGGATGAAAATCCGGCTGAGAATTATTGTATAGAAAAGGGCATCCGGGTTTTAGGCAAGATTCCCTTTGATAAAGAGCTGGGGACGCTTAATTCTGACGGAATGATTGCAGCGAGAGAAAAGGACGAATATAGGGATATATTCTCTTCCCTGCTGCAGCAGGTGATTATGGAGGTAGGATATGAAACAGCTGTTAATCCTTAGCGGAAAGGGAGGAACGGGCAAGACCACTATCGCAAGTGCTTTCATCAAGTTGTCCCAGGCTAAAGTCTATGCGGACTGTGACGTGGATGCCCCCAATCTGCACCTGGTCGTTAGCCAGCATTCAGAACCTACAAGGACTCATTATTATGGCATGCCCAAGGCGGAAATAGATGCGGATTTGTGCCTGGAATGCGATCTCTGCCGGGAGCACTGCCATTTTAATGCCATCGTAAAACATGATGGATATGCCGTCGATTTCTATGCCTGTGAAGGTTGTGGAGTTTGTGAAGCAATTTGCCCGGTAGGGGCAGTATCACTCAAGCCGGCAGTAGCTGGAGAACTTATGCTGTATCGTAATGACGCGGTATTTTCAACTGCCGTGCTTAGAACGGGCAGTGGAAACTCCGGCCTTTTGGTTACCGAAGTTAAGAAACAGATGTGGTCGGTAATCATTGAGTCAGACATTGCTATTATCGACGGATCACCGGGTATCGGGTGTCCAGTTATTGCATCACTGAGCGGGGTGGACATGGTGCTGATAGTTGCAGAGCCTTCAGTATCCGGAATAAGTGATATGGAACGCATCATCAAAACTGCGAGAGGATTCCAGACAAAAATTGCTGTTTGTGTCAACAAATATGATACCAACCTGGGCAACACGGAAAGAATAGTATCATTTTGCTGGCAAAACGAACTGCCTATGGCCGGTATGATTCCCTATGACACCCTGGCAGTAACGGCTGTAAACAGGGGCCAGACAATTGTTGATATAGATTGCGCGGCCGGGCGGGCCGCCCGTGAGGTTTTTGAAAAAACCATATCGGTTTTATTCCAGGACGGCGAAGGATCAAAACTATGATAATAAAAGCCCGGTGTAGAACACATCGGTTGCAGATGATTCTTGAAGCGAATAACGACTCTGTATAACGAGGCGAAAAGGTGTATACAACTTCAAAAACGGTCGGATTCCTAATAAGCCGCCATACAATGGATTCTAATCCCCCATCTCATTACAGTGTAGTGAAAGAAACTGCTGGGCAGTTTCTTCAAGATGCTAAAAAATATTTGTAAAGGAGCGTCAAAGTGAGCGAGACATGTGATCAGAGCTGTAGCACTTGTAGTGAAGATTGTGCTGACAGAAAAGAGCAAAAAAAGGATCTATCCGAACGACCTCATGAACTCAGTAATATCAAAAAGGTAATTGGAATTGTCAGCGGTAAAGGGGGGGTCGGCAAATCGCTAATTACCTCGCTGCTGGCGGTAGCCATGAAAAGAAAAGGATATAATACTGCCATTCTGGATGCTGACATCACCGGGCCTTCCATACCCAAAGCCTTTGGCATCAAAGAAAGAGCTGGCGCTAATGCACTGGGCCTTATGCCGGCTAAAAGTCGAAGCGGCATTGATATAATGTCAATCACTATGTTATTGGAAAACGACACCGACCCAGTAATCTGGAGAGGCCCTATGCTGGCCGGTGCAGTAAAACAATTCTGGACTGATGTTGTATGGTACGATGTCGACTATATGTTCATTGATATGCCGCCAGGGACCGGGGATGTACCGCTTACTGTCTTTCAATCTATACCGGTTGACGGGATTATTGTGGTGACCTCACCCCAGGAGCTTGTTTCAATGATTGTAACCAAGGCAGTTAAGATGGCTCAGATCATGAATATACCGATAATCGGATTGGTTGAAAACATGTCATATTTCAAATGCCCGGATAACGACAAAGAGTATAAAATATTCGGCGAGAGTCACATAGATGAAATTGCTGAAAAGCATCATTTGAGAGTTATGGCAAAACTGCCGATTGATCCTAAAATAGCAGAAGCCTGCGATAGCGGCACTATAGAGCTCTATTACAGTGAACCTCTTGATCAGGCGGTAAAAATACTAGAGAATTCGGAGGAAAAAGAAATGTTTAAGATAGCAGTAGCAAGCGAAAATGATATGGTAACCGAGCATTTCGGACATTGCCTCAACTTCAATATATTTGAAGCTGAGAAACAGCAGATAATTGATAGTCAATCTATAGCCAATCCCGGGCATAGGCCGGGGTTCCTGCCCAATTTTTTGAACGATCTGGGGGTCAAAGTTATCATCTCAGGCGGCATGGGTCAAGGAGCGATTGACATCTTTAATGAAAAGGGCATCGAAGTAATAGTAGGTGCGAGAGGTAACGCAAAAATAGCTGCGGAGCAGTATTTGCAGGGCTTACTCAGATCAACCGGTTCTGTATGTCATGAGCATATGCACCATGATGAATGTCATTCATAATATTGAAAGGTTAGATTACGATGAAAGCAGTAGTAGATAAAGATAAATGTACTGGATGCGGACAATGCGCTGACATATGTCCGGTTGAAGCAATTAATCTGGAAAACGAGACAGCTGTAATAAGCGATGACTGTATAGGGTGCGGTATATGTGTGGACATATGTCCATTGGAGGCAATATCACTGGAAGAGTAAGGCAAATGGGCTTATAATCTCCCAGCACATTAATGTCTGGCTTGATGAGAAGCAAAAACACTGCTTAAAGTAAGCAGACGGGAGTGATAGTAAGGAGAGGGGGCGGTGAATCTGCCCTTCTTGCTTTCTCATGCAGGTAGAAGGAAACGGGGGAATCGGTAATTATGGATATGAAATATATTTATGGCCCTGTGCCTTCAAGGCGATTAGGGCTTTCTTTAGGAATTAGTCCGATTCCCAAGAAAACATGTAATTATTCCTGTATTTACTGTCAATTGGGAAGGACAGACCATATGATAAACACACGGGAGATGTTTTTTCCAATAGAAGAGATCATGGCTGAATGCGATTATATGTTAAAGCAATCCTTTACTTTCGACGCTGTAACCATCGTTGGGGAAGGCGAGCCAACCCTTTATTCAGGACTTGGTGAGCTTATAAGCGAAGTTCAAAGAAGGCATGATAAACCGGTAGCGGTTATTACAAATGGGGCGCTTCTCTATGATCCTTATCTGCAGTCAGAAGTCGGGCAGGCGGATATCGTATTGCCATCAATGGATGCTTATGATGAGCTAAGCTTTAAGAGAATCAACCGGCCGCATAGGAGCTTGAAATATTCTGATGTTTTGCGAGGTCTGGTAAGTTTTTCGAAAATGTATCAGGGGCAGCTTTGGATCGAAATCATGCTGATCAAGGATACTAACGACGATGATGAATCGCTGAAAAAATATGCTGCCATGCTCGAGAATATAGAATACGAAAAACTTTATTTAAATACACCTGTACGACCGCCTGCAATGCTTGGTGTCAAGCCGGTAGACGCTGAGAGGATGAATCGGGCGGTAGAAATACTTGGGGGCATATCCATAGATCTGCTTCAGTCTCAAGGATTCTATAGTGCAATAAGCGATGATTATAGGGCAGTTATTAACATCATTAAGCGCCACCCGATGAATCGAATGGAAATAGAAGGGTTTTTAACTGCAAGAAGCTGCAGCAATATTGATGAAATCCTCACAAGGCTTGAACGAGATGAAAAAGTGACAGCCATTAACTACAAAGGATATGTTACCTATAGATTGAGATAGAATATTCACATTAAGGAGATGTATCATCTTTCTTTAAGACATGGAGCAAGGCTAATGAAATCAGCTTATGAAGGAGTAATTATGGCTGAAGACAAACTACAAAATGAATATATTTTTGAAGCCCTGAGAGAGACATCAAAAAAAATAACTGATCTCAAAGAATTCAACGTGCCAGTAATAATGAAGGCAATCGAAGAGTATGAACAAGCCGGGGTGGAAGAGTCCTTCATTGAGCAGCAAAAAGCACAGTTGGAAAAGGTATATGCACGTATAGCTGAGCTGGAGGATAAAGCCAGGAGGCTGTTGGAACGTCTGGGCTAGTGGGCGCCTTAATCACGTTCGGGCTAAACTTTAATGAAGATTTGTGAGTGGGTGAATTAAATGTTGAAGAAAAATGAAAGCGATTTTGATGAGTCAGGTAAGGAACAAAAAAAGGAATGTTCAGTATGTTTTAGCCGTCGCTGCCGGAAAGGTAAAGACTGCTATCCAGACATTAACTCTGGAATTTTGGGGATATACCAGGAAAACGAAAATAATAGACTGACCCTGGCGGCAGCGGCTGTTGAAGGTAGACATTATCAAAATGTAACGCGCTTGGAAGAAATTAAACTCTTTGCACAAGAAATGGCGTATACCAAGATTGGCATTGCCACATGTATAGGTTTGATAAATGAAGCTCAGCTAATAGCTGCCTATTTAAAAAAGTACTTCGACGTCTATGTTATCAATTGCAAGAATGGGGGGATCTCAAAACAAAAGATGGGATTGACACAAATAAACGATGGAGCCGACGAGGTTATGTGCAATCCTATCGGACAGGCGCTTTTTCTCAACCAGCATCAAACGGAGATGAATATCATGTGCGGTTTGTGCGTGGGACATGACATGCTGTTTACGAAGTATTCAGAGGCGCCGGTAACTACAATAATTGTAAAGGACCGGGTGCTGGGACATAATCCCGCAGCTGTCTTGTATGGCAGCTATTACCGCAAAAAAGTACTGGAACTTGATAGATGATACCAGTTGGGTTGCGATATGAGTCGTAGATGTTGCTGGTATTAAGAAGATTCACTTGCAACTTGGTGATAAGCCACATAAGCGGCACCAGAATATAAAGAAAGAACCATTATCTATTATTAGGAAAGCCTAACTTTATGGAGGTGTTGTTGATTGCGTCTGGACCGGGTTTTCAAACCAATAATAGCCGGTGCTTTGATGTTGCTATTCTATTTTTGCGCAACATTTTTGTGGCAAGCTGAAGCAGCTGCTGCAAATCAAAAACAGAACGAAACCTTGGCATCCCAAGCAGCTGATCAGGAGACAGAAAAGCAGTATCGAGAATCATATGAAAAGGCTACGGTACTGGAAGTGCAGAGTATCGAACCTCCCCAAAATGATGACCTGGATAGCGGCATTATCGAACAAAAAGTCAAGGTTCGGGTCTTAACCGGTGCTTATTCGGGAAAGGAACTTGATGTAATCAATAACTTTTCGGGATCGGCCGGAATCGATATCAATGTGAAACCCGGAGACCAGGTGGTTCTGTGCTTTTCTTTGAGACTGGGAACAGATGGAGGGGAGTCCATTGAGAGCGTTTACCTTTCGGACCGGGTGCGCACTCCGGCACTGGGATGGCTGCTGCTTTTATTTACTGGTTTAATCCTTGCTGTTGGGCGTCTTCAGGGCTTAAAAGCTCTTCTAGGCTTGGGAGCAACGGCTCTGGGAATCTATACGATACTACTGCCTGGCTTAATGGCAGGCAAAAACGCCTTGCCTCTGACCATTATGGTTTTAGTTGGGGTCACCATGATCACCATGGTCTTTGTGGCCGGATTTACTAGAAAAGCTCTAGCGGCTACCCTCGGTACTATGGGAGGGTTGATCATTGCGGGAATACTGGCCTATGTCTTTGGGGATATTGCTATGCTCAGTGGTCTTGGTACTGAGGAAGAGCGCATGTTGCTTTATATTGATAATGTAAAAATTGATATGAGGGGTCTGCTGTTTTCTGGTATACTCATCGGGGCCGTGGGTGCTATCATGGATGTGGCCATGTCAGTGGCTTCGACGATAAGTGAAGTAAAAAAGGCCGATCCGGAAATGAAGACCATCCCATTGATAGGTGCCGGTATGAACGTGGGACGCGATATTATGGGAACCATGGCCAATACCTTGATCCTGGCTTACACAGGAAGCGCATTGCCCTTGATGCTTTTGTTTATTGCGTATAAGATGGAGCCAATTAGAATTTTGAACTGGGAAATGATAGCCACAGAAATAGTGCGGGCACTGGTCGGCAGCATTGCCTTGATAATATGCATACCGATTACTGCTCTCGTAGCGGGCTGGCTGAATAATAGAAAACCTGCGGCAGTCGACTCTTCAAAGAGCAAGGTCCTACTTAACTTGAAATGAAGTGGGCGTCTGGTTAACTAATCCTTAAGTGGCTCCACAAGCAGAAGGGCGGCTTCTTCTGAGGTGTTAATCCCCAATTCGAAATTCGAAGCTAGCAGATAAAATGGTCAAAGTTATAAACGAATAGTAAGTCTTGAATATACATCCTTGCCAATATCCTTTAAAAAACTGAATATAGGTATTAGAGCATAATTAATAGCAGAGGCGTTGATAGAGGATGTGATATTAATGGAATTGAGTAACGTATACCTGGCTTTCGCTTTGACTATACTGGCGGGTTTATCGACCGGCATCGGCAGCCTTATAGCCCTTTTCGCTCGCAGAACCAATACCGTTTTTTTATCACTCGCTCTGGGCTTTTCAGCAGGGGTTATGATATATGTTTCCATGGTGGAAATATACCCATTGGCCCAGGAAACGGCGGTTAAGACCTGGGGGGAACGGGGATTATGGGCAGCTGCCGGAGCATTCTTTGCTGGAATATTGTTGATCGCCATAATTGACAGGTTGGTGCCTTCCTATGAGAACCCGCATGAACCCCGCATGCTGGAAGCTATGGGAGGGAATATTCTGCCCAATACCGAGCATAAACTTCTTCGCACCGGGGTTCTAGCAGCCCTCGCTATAGCTGTACATAACTTTCCCGAGGGTATCGCGACATTTTTATCGGTGCTGCAGGAGCCTGCTCTAGGTGTAGCAATTGCCATAGCCATAGGCATACATAATATTCCGGAAGGAATAGCGGTATCCGTGCCCGTTTATTATGCCACCGGAGATAGAAAGAAGGCATTCGTTTTCTCGTTTCTGTCTGGTTTGTCCGAGCCTTTGGGGGCATTGATCGGATATCTGGTTTTACTGCCGTTTATGAGTGAATCCTTACTGGCTCTGCTTTTTGCCTCCGTTGCTGGCATAATGATATTTGTATCCCTGGATGAACTTCTGCCTGCAGCGAGGGAATACGGAGAGGGTCATCACTCGGTTTATGGCATAATCGCGGGCATGATGATTATGGCTTTGAGCTTGCTCTTAATGGAATAATAGAATGTAACCATGAATGTTTATAGTAAGCCCGGGCTTTTTATTAATATACCGGATACACATACGGCATTTTAGGCTCCTGAACGGGTTCTAATGATCTGATTTTAACTCCAGCAAAAGACCGGTTTCTCATTTCAATCATTTCGATTACTCCCTCGATTATCAGCCAATTTCCAGTTTTAACGCTGGCTGCATCAGTATATTCACATAGAAGACCGCAGGGCATAGCATCTGCAGTACAGCAGGTAATTACGTATCTGACAACTCCAAATTGTTTGGGTGAAAAATCGTTTTCTCTTATTACAAAGCCCAGCATAGAGATATCTTTACCTGCAAATTTTTGGGGATTTTCGTAGATTTGTGATATCAGGTACACAAAATTATCATCTGTTACGATGAGCCTGGCATCCCGGCTATAATCGTGATGGGCAGGTGGGGTGTATTGCTGTGAATTGCTCTGGTTCTGAGTACTATCCGATGGAGTGGATGTGGGAATATTGGCAGTAGATTCTCTTGCAGCCTGTGGAGTATTTGTTGAACTGATATTTACGCCTCTATCCGCTGCAATACTTGCATCCAGTGTAGCATTGGGCATAATGAAAACAAATAATATGGGGATCACAAAAGGAATGAGCGCCCATGCCGAGCTGCTATGATGATGACAGTAACCGTGAATACCCGACTTGTTGAAAACCCTAGATAGCTGGGCAAGGAAGAGCAGAAATATAACAAGATCTGCCGCTACTGTCAATACAGTAAAGCGTGGATTTATATACAGCTTAATTTTTTGGGTGAACAGAAAATAAGACAGCATGAAGCAAAAACCCAAAAGGATCAATGCTTTATAGATTTCTAAGCGATTAGCAGGTGCATGTTTTTGCATTTTCTTACCTCCATATATTGAAAATATATGCAGCGCCGATGACCAGCATAATTACAGTTGGGATCATGAATAATACAAAACGGGATTTAAAGGCTTTGAAAAGCATCAAAGTATTTTTTACATCGATCATAGGGCCCATAACCATAAAGGCCAGAAGTGCACCCGGGCTGAAACTGTTCATAAAGGAAGCTGCGATAAATGCATCTGCCGATGAGCATACCGAAACTACAAAGGCGAAGACCAGCATTATTAAGATGGATAAGAGCTGGTCTTGCCCGACACCGAGCAATAGCGTACGGGGAATAAAAGTCTGCGCCAGAGCACCCAAGAAAGCACCTATGATGAGATATTTACCCATCTCAAAGAATTCATCGCAGGATGCCTGCAGAGTCCTCCAGATCTTTGCACCAAAAATTACTGCCTCATGATCACAACCGTGATTATGGCAGCACGCTCCAAAGCTTTCATTATCATTAGTGTTTAGCTGTTTCCCTTGAAACACAAAACTTAAAATTAGGGCTGCTAAAAAGGATACCAGAAAAGCTGCCCCAATACGCGTCCAGACCATGACGTGATTGTTGGAAAAGGCTACGGTAGTTGAGGATATTACAACTGGATTAATTATCGGTGCAGCCAGCATAAAGGCGATAGCGCTGTAAAGGGGAACTCCTTTGCTGACCAGTCTGCGGGCTACAGGAACTATGCCGCATTCACAGATAGGGAAGATGATCCCCAGGCAGCAAGCTAATGAAATACTTGCATAGCGGTTTTTGGGGAGAATTTTATAAATAAATTCCTCTGACACAAAGGTCTCCAGGAGCGCCGAAACGACTACACCGATCAATATGAAGGGCAAAGCTTCCAGAACAATGCCCAGGAATACGACCTTAAAATTTGCCATTTCCTGGCCGGCGACCTTAATCCCAGAATCAACGATTACAATCAGGATAAAGAGAAAGGTTAAAGAAAATATCCAGCCCAATTTCTTGGGTTTTAACTCCGTTGCTTTGTTTATATCGAAATCAGAGGGTACTTTTTGTATCACTGTGCACTCCTACAATAGTATGTTGATAGATAAGTATTGGGATTAAAAGGGGAGCAGTATCCTTCGCTTTGCTGCAGCGAAGCGGGCGATTAGGATCTGTGCCTGTTTTATTTCTAGGAAGCCACTGCTTCAAGAACGAGGTATTATCTTATCACCTCGTTATTAAGGTTTCATTTATTTTCCTTTTACCTGCTTTTGGAATAATTGTACACAAATATAGCATGAACGAAAACCATACAATAGTCGCGCCGGTAGCTGTACCCCAGTAATAGGAAAGGACTAAACCGGATAGTCCCGATACCAGGCTGAATAAAACTGATGCGGCATGATAACTGCGCATACTGCTTGTGATATTGCGAGCCGATGCAGCAGGCAGAATCAGCAGGGAGTTTATTATGAGCACTCCCACCCATTGGATGCAAAGAGTCACAATTAAAGCCAGCATGATGGTAAAAAGCATTTCAATTAGGGAGATATTTGCACCTCGGCTGCGTGCTAGAGTAGAATTAAAACTTACGAGAAAGAAACGGTTAAAGAATAACGCCCAGACCATTACAACAATTATCAAGACCGCCAACAATAAGTAAATCTCCCTGGGAGTGATGCTTAACAAATCGCCTATCAGATATGACGAATATTTATTAAAATTACCTCCCCTGGACAAAATAAGCACCCCGAGCGCCACCACTGCCGCAAAAAAAACTCCTATAACCGTATCGAGCGAAGTATCAGTCTTGATGTGAACCAGCGCTATGGCAGCTGCCAGAATAGCAGCAAAAGCCATCATTACCCATAAAGGATTCCCTAAACCGAGAATAACTCCGATGGCAATGCCGGTCAGGGCAGCATGGCCCATAGCATCTGAAAAGAAGGCCATACGGTTGTTAACCACCATTGTGCCAGTTATTCCAAAAACAGGGGCAATGAGAATCACTGCTAAGAGAGCGTTCTTCATAAAGTTGAAATGAGCCCATTGGAAAGGAAGATGACCAATTAATGAATACCAGGCTTCCATTATAATAAAGGCCTCCTAATGGTGCAGATTAGCGGTAATTTGATTGATAGGTGTATACTTGTTTAGAATCGGCCCGAATGTTTTAGAAAATACGCTGTTATGCATTACTTCAGCAGGAGATCCGGATGCCAGTACTGTTTTATTTAGTAGGACAAGACGGTTGGCGGCGCGGGGAGCCAGTGCCAAATCATGTGATACGAGTATGATCGACAGGTCGTATTTCTCACGCAAACTTGAAACCATCTCATAAAATAATTCCATCCCACCTGGATCCACACCTGACACCGGCTCATCTAAAAGCAGCAAGTCGGGAAGTGGGTCTAAAGCACAGGCTAGCAGCACTCTTTGCAGTTCACCCCCTGACAGGGTGCCGATCTTTCTGCGGATGAGGTGCTCCGCCTGCACCAGGAACAGGTTCGCTTTAATTCGTTCCTGAGTAGCCCGTGACCTGAATAACCAGATGGGCTTCTGTGAAATACAGGTGGTGCAGAAATCAAGCACACTGGCAGGCAGCCCCTTGTCAAAATCGAGCTTTTGAGGAACGTAGCCAACCAGAGGGTTCCCGGTACGCTTGTTTTTTGCATCAAGGTAGCTTAATGTGCCGGTATGGGGGACTTCACCCAATATAGCCCGGAGCAGGGTGGTTTTGCCTGCTCCGTTGGGGCCTATAATTACTGTTAGTTCTCCACAGTGGATATGGAGGTTGACATCATGGAGCAGAATATTCTGCCCCATGGTTACACCGAAGTTTTGCAGCTGTGTACAGCACAGCTGGCATTTGTTAATGTTCATTATTTACACCCAGGACTTTTACCAGGGTAGCCAGGTTCTGGTCCATAATCGATATATAAGCATTGGGATCATCCGGGCCAGATACCGCCGGGTCCAGATAGGAAACCTGGATTCCTGTTTCACTGGCTATGGTCTCGGCTGCTTTAGGGGAATATTGAGGCTCGGCAAAAACAGCCTTGATGCCAGCTTCGCGAACCAGGACGACGGTTTCCGCTATTTCTTCGGCACTGGGCTCGGAACCGGGCTCACGCTCTACAACGGCTGCGATATTCAGGTTGAACTCCTGGGCAAAATAGGGGAAGGCTTCATGGAATGTAATAATGTCTTTTTGTTTGATACCATCCAGACCCTGGTGCATCCGTACTCTTAGATCCTCCAGCTTCGCCAGGTAAACAGCGGCATTGGTCTTATAAGCTTGAGCATGAACGGGATCGGCAGCCGCAAGCTGTTCAGAAATATTTTGAACCTGCCTTATAGCCATAGATACACTGACCCATACGTGAGGATTCTCTCCTTCACTTTCATCCTTGATGAGCTCAATACCATTGCTGGCCGTTATAATTTTCAGATCGGGACGCTGGGCAATGACTTTATCCATAAAGGATTCCATGCCTGCTCCATTTATCACAAAGAACCTGGCTTTTTCAACATTTTTGAGATCATCAGTAGTAAGCTGATAATCATGAAGGCACCCGGTGGTTGGCTTGGTCATGTTTATTACTCGGACATCGGGAATATCCCCGGCTATGTTTTTGGTCATGATGTACATAGGATAAAAAGAAGTGGCAATGATTGTAGTGTCCTCTTTTGGTGTGCCATTGGTAACTTTGCTGTTACTGCATCCGCTCAGTATCATCGGAACCAGGAAAACCAATAGTAAGATTGGCATTATAATCCAGGTGGTATAATGTGCTTTTATCTTCGAATCTCTATGGGATCTGACTAACATGGTTCATGCTCCTTTCCTGCACGCCGTGCAGTAACCTCTTATTTGGAAGTCATGATCGGCGATTTGAAACCCGAATTTTTCCGCTATCATCTGCAGCTCATTATTCATAGGACAGAAGTCGATTTCAACTGTGCCTTTGCATGAAATGCAAACTAAATGGTGGCGATGTACCGAAGTGCTTTCGAAACGGCGCACACCATCAGTTGAAGCTACATTTCTGACCAGACCTAATTCACATAAGGTTTTTAGATTGCGATAAACTGTACCGGCTGATATATTGGGTTGCTCATTCCTGGCAAGAGTAGTGATTTCTTCTCCCGTGAGATGCGAAGACTCTTTCAAAATATCTAGAATCAGTTTGCGTTGCGGTGTTATTTTCAGACCGTTTCGCTTCAACTTTTTTAATTGATCATCCACTATGATATACCTCCATAATAGTATAGATTACTAATTAGTATTATATTACTTAATAATATAATTTATCAATTAGGCAGACAATTAATCCCATAATATTCTTATAATGAATAGTCTGGCCGTGCCCAAAATCAACCAGAAAGAATGAAAGAGGCTGTTCAGAGTGAACAGCCTCCCCTTTAGCTAACTGTAAGTTATTCTTTTATATCGGCATGGTATTCCTGTAGGGATTTTAATTTGCCAGGCCTGGAATCATTGGCCTTGTAGGCAGCAATACCTCTGGCGCTGGCCAGGGCGGCAGCCATAGTAGTGATATAAGTTACTTTGTTTTTGATCGAGGTCTTGCGGATATAGGAATCATCATCCTGGCTTCTACGTTTGTTGGAAGGCGTATTGATCACCAGGTCGATCTCTTTGTTGGTAATTCCATCAACAATATTGGGACGGCCTTCATATAGTTTCTTGATCTCTTCACAGGCCACTCCATTCTCCTGTAGATAACTGTAGGTGCCGCTGGTGGCCTTGATTTTAAAGCCTACTTTGATAAATTCTCTAGCAGTTTCCAGGGCCGCCGGTTTATCCTGGTCATTTACACTGATCAGTACGGTGCCGGATAGGGGCAGGGGAGACTGGGTGGCTTCCTGGGCCTTGTAGTAAGCCAACCCAAAGGAATCAGCGATGCCCAGCACTTCGCCTGTCGAGCGCATTTCCGGACCCAGTATGGGGTCAACTTCCTGGAACATGTTAAAGGGAAAAACCGCCTCTTTAACCCCGAAGTGAGGCAGCTTCTTGGCAGCCAGCTTGCTTACCGAATACTGACTGCCTTCGTTCGCAGCCATCATAATTTCGGTGGCTATCCGGGCCATGGATATATTACAGACCTTCGATACCAGGGGCACGGTTCGCGAAGCGCGTGGATTGGCTTCCAGGACATAGACCTTGTCATCGGCGATTGCGTACTGCATGTTCATGAGTCCGATAACATTGAGTTCTCTAGCAATCTTTCGTGTATATTCCTCGATGGTGGCTATGTGTTTGGCCGGTATGCTGATCGGGGGGATGACACAGGCCGAGTCGCCGGAATGTATGCCGGCCAGCTCGATGTGTTCCATAACGGTGGGTACAAAAGCGTCCTCGCCATCAGCAATAGCATCTGATTCAGCCTCGGTAGCATTGGCGAGGAACCGGTCAATTAAGAGCGGTCTTTCGGGAGTTACGCCAACTGCAGCCGCTACATACTGGCGGAGCATTTCCTCATCATGGACTACCTCCATCCCTCGTCCGCCCAGAACGTAGGAGGGACGTACCATCAAAGGGTAGCCGATCCGGTCAGCGATGGCCAGGGCTTCTTCGATATTGACAGCCATGCCGGATTCGGGCATAGGAATATCGAGCTTATCCATGATCTTGCGGAAGCGGTCGCGGTCCTCGGCCAGGTCAATGGTCTCTGGAGTGGTGCCCAGGATCTTTACACCGGCTTTAGCCAGTTCGGCAGCAATATTTAGGGGAGTCTGACCGCCAAACTGGACAATGACTCCCAGAGGCTTTTCCTTTTCGTAAATGCTCAGAACATCTTCGACCGTCAAGGGCTCGAAGTATAGTTTATCTGAGGTATCATAGTCGGTTGAAACCGTCTCCGGATTGCAGTTTACAATAACCGTTTCATAGCCCAGATCACGGAGGGCAAAAGCGGTATGCACGCAGCAGTAGTCAAATTCAATGCCCTGGCCTATGCGGTTGGGGCCACCGCCCAGGATCATTACTTTGGGCTTATCACTGACCGTGGTGGAATCCGGAGCGTTATACGTTGAGAAATAATAGGCGGCATTTTCAACACCGCTTACCGGAACAGCTTCCCATCCCTCAACCACACCTAGAGTAGTACGGCGCTGGCGTATTTCAGTTTCGCCAAGGTCCAGGAGCTTGGCCAGGTATTTGTCTGAAAATCCATCCTTTTTGGCTTTAATAAGCAGTTCATCAGGGAGCTTTCCATTTTTATACGCTAATATCTCTTCTTCGCACAGTACCATTTCTTTCATTTGCTGAATGAACCAGGATTTGATATGGGTCAGACGGAAGAGATGTTCGACATCAGCGCCTTTGCGAAGAGCCTCATACATGATAAACTGTCGTTCGCTCGAGGGTTCAGCCAGCATAGAGAGCAGTTCTTCCAGGGAACGCTGGTTAAAATCCTTGGCAAAACCTAATCCGGCGCGTCCGATCTCCAGGGAGCGAATGGCCTTCTGGAAAGCTTCTTTGTAGTTTTTTCCGATGCTCATAACTTCACCGACGGCCCGCATCTGGGTGCCCAGTTTGTCTATGGACCCGGGGAACTTTTCAAAAGCCCAGCGAGAGAACTTGATTACCACGTAGTCGCCCGAAGGGGTGTATTTATCCAGGGTGCCATCTCGCCAGTAGGGGATTTCATCCAGAGTCAAGCCTGCGGCCAGGAGGGTTGAAACCATGGCAATCGGGAATCCCGTGGCCTTAGAAGCCAGAGCGGAGGAGCGGGATGTGCGAGGATTGATTTCGATAATTACCACCCGTCCGGTTTTGGGATCATGCGCGAACTGAACATTGGTTCCGCCCACGACTTCTATAGCATCTACAACATCATAGGAGTACTTTTGCAAGCGCTGCTGCAGCTCGGGAGATATGGTCAGCATGGGGGCGGCACAGAAAGAATCACCGGTATGAACTCCCATGGCGTCTATATTTTCAATGAAACAAACCGTTATCTTCTGGTTTTTGGAGTCGCGGACAACTTCCAGCTCAAGTTCTTCCCATCCCAGGACCGATTCTTCGATCAGGATCTGGCCGACCAGGCTGGCAGAGATGCCGCGGCTGGCAACGGTTCTGAGTTCTTCAACATTGTAAACCAGCCCGCCGCCAGTGCCGCCCATGGTGTAAGCAGGACGAACAACAACCGGATAGCCTAATTCTGCTGCAATTTTTTCGGCCTCTTCCACGCTATAGGCCGGATTGCTTGCGGGCATTTCGATGCCCAGGCGGTTCATCGTTTCCTTGAAGGTGATCCGGTCTTCTCCGCGCTCAATGGCATCGGTCTGCACTCCGATAACTTTGACGCCGTATTTTTCCAGCACCCCGGCTTTATGAAGCTCAGAACTCAAATTAAGACCTGACTGGCCGCCTAAATTGGGAAGCAGCGCGTCAGGCCTTTCTTTGTCGATAATATCGCTAAGACTTTTCAGGTTCAAGGGTTCAATGTAAGTGACATCAGCGATTCCAGGGTCGGTCATAATAGTGGCAGGATTGGAATTAACTAAAACAATTTGGTAGCCCAGGTTCCGAAGGGCCTTGCAAGCCTGGGTCCCGGAATAGTCAAATTCACAAGCTTGCCCGATCACAATCGGGCCTGATCCAATGATCAGAATTTTGTTGATGTCGTTTCGTTTCGGCATAAAATACCTCCATTGGTAGATTAAGTCAGAACGATATTCAGTTTAAAAATATTGTTCATCCAACCATTAATTTTATCATATAAATTGCATCTGCAACGGCTTTTCCAAGTGTATTATGTACACATTTTAAAACGATCGATAGAATTTCTTGTCATATGCACATGACTGCTGAAAATATGGAGATAAGGACATCTAAATGCCACAGTGGAATATTGTGACTTTTTTAACAATGGAGGATAATGTAATTAAATAAAACAATTAGTATTTAGGCTGAAAAATATAAGGGGGGCCATATAGAATGACTACCATCGCAATTATTGGTGGCGGCAAAGGCGGAAGCCTTTTGCTTGGGACTTTTGCCGAGCTTGAGGAGTTTAAAGTTGTCGGGATATGCGACATCAGCTCTGACGCTCCGGGCATTAAATTGGCTGCAGAATTAAATATACCGAGGTTTGCCGACCTGGCAGAGATGTTAAAGCAGCCGGAACTGGAATATATTATTGAAGCAACTGGCAACGAAAAGGTAAGAGAGCAGGCTTTAATGTTAAAAGCGCCAGGTGCAGCTCTAATAGATTCCAACATTGCCAATGTGATGATGACAACCATGGAGGGTCACGAGAAAAAACTGAAAAAGGTGCGCAGCAAAAAGGAGTCTTTCCGAACCTCTGCTAAATTTCTCACCCAGACATATGGCAGGGACGGCGTTGTCTATTTTACTACCGATTTGGGGCGTTATGACTTCGTGGAAAGCCGCAACATAGATTTGCCAGGGATAGCTGTTGGGGCGACCCTGGTAAACGGAGGGGTGATCCAGCGCTGTATTAAGAATCGGCAGCCTATCGCCCAGGCAATCGACAAAAACGTCTACGGGGTAAGGCTCAATCTGTGGGTTACTCCCATCTATGAAGATGATGATGAAAGCCGACCGGTTGAAGGTACATATGGAGTATGCACTCCCAGCCTGCATCCCATTGAAAAAGCTTTCGATGATTTTGCCCCTATCATTATTGATTCACAGACCGAAGGGGCCTGGGTGGGGCTGGCTGACCTGGAAAAAATAGTTAAAGCCAGGGGATCAGAGAAGTTTGATTTAAAAAATAAAAGGGCCGGCACTGCTCTGGAGGTCAATGATATCTCTGATCATGCCATGAAGAAGCGTGAAAGGGTGCAACTCGAGTTCAGCACAAAACAACTGGGCTATATAAGGACCATAGGCCTGCCGCTATTTGACGAGGAGAGCGGTGACCTGGTCGGTACGTTTGCCATTACCACCCCGCGCAACCTGGCCCATGACCTGATCGAAATGGCTGATAAAATTGGCCACGGCACTGGAGAAATGGCCAGTGTAATGCAGGAAATTGCTGCCTCAGCAGGGGAGATAAATATCACCGAAGGACAGTTGGCCGCGCGCATCCAGGCTATAAAGGAGAATACCCAGCGTATCGGTGATGCGCTTGGTTTTACCAGGGATGTTGCTAGCCAGACTAAAATGTTAGGATTAAATGCAGCCATCGAGGCGGCTCGGGCCGGAGAGCAAGGCCGGGGTTTCGGAGTTGTCGCTGAGGAAATCAGAAAACTTTCTGACGAAACTAAAAAGGCGGCTGACAATATAGGGGTTTTAATTGCCGAAATTGAAGGTATGGTGGAGTCTGCGGTTGATTCTTCGACTGCCACGGTTAAACAGAGCGAGGAGCAGGCAGCCGCCACTGAGGAAGTAACCGCCACAGTGATGGAAATAGCACAGATGGCAGAAAAGCTCATGATGGTTGCCAAGGAATTATAAGCTCTTAATATCCGGGGATAAAATCTTTTTGGTTGCATCCCCGGATTCTGCTTTTTTATCAGTCCGCTCCCGTATATATCAGTAGAATCAGCATTACATTGGCGCGCCCGATATGACATACTATAGACAGCATTAATTTAGATTAGCATGATAAGATCCTTTATCCCAATAACGAGTGGGGGTAGTAGTAATGATTAAAGAAATACTGCCTGGAATTTTTCAGATTAAAGTCCCACTTCCGCTCAGTCCGCTCAAGGTACTGAACGCCTATCTGGTCAAGGGTGATGCCCGCAGCTTGCTGATCGATACCGGTTTCAACGTGGAAGAGTCCAGGAAAGTGCTGCTGGGCGCGCTTCAAACCCTGGAAATTGACCCTGAGCGGCTCGATATTTTTTTGACTCACCTGCATCCGGATCACAGTGGATTGATTTCGGCTGTGGCCAGCGAGAGCACAGTGATCTATTGCGGTGAACTCGACTCTATGTACCTGCATGCCATTCATACCGAATCTTACTGGTCGAACTTGAAGAATATGTTTGCTCTGCATGGTTTCCCTCAAAGAGATGCTGAAATGATGGTAAAAGAGCATCCCGGCTGCAACTATCAGCCCAATATTGGCCACGTTTTCAGCTTTGTCAAGGATGGATATATCATAGAGGCAGGAGGTTATCGTTTTCACTGTCTAGAAACTCCCGGTCATACACCGTCGCATGTTTGCCTTTATGAGCCCGACCATCAGCTATTGATATGCGGTGATCAGATCCTCTATGATATCAGCTCGAACATAAGTGAACTGGGCATTACTGATCCGCTGGGGAGTTATTTAAGGAGCCTGGAAAAGATCGAACGGCTGGATGTTAAAATAGCCCTACCGGGTCACCGTAGGATTATCGAGGACGTGCCAGCCCGAATTGCCGAACTGAAAGAACATCATGAGCAGCGCCTGGCGGAAGTGATAGAAATTCTAAAGAGCGGACCCGCTAATGGCTACCAGATTGCCGCCCGGATGACATGGGATTATCCGGGAACCTGGGAGCAGTTTCCGCTGGCCCAGAGATGGTTTGCTGGCGGGGAGGCAGTAGCACACCTGCTGCATCTGTACAACAATGATCAGATTAAACTGCTGCATATCGACCAAAAGATCGCCTTCTCACTCAAATAACTAGCACTATAAGCGCAAGGTAAAGACCAGACTCCGCCGTAGCATCTGCGAAATCGAACATCGGTTTTGAGCATGACCATGGGATTCTATTTCACAGATGTTTTGGGGGAATGCCTGCCAGTTCCCACAGATATAATGATGCCACTGAACCATAGGGCGAGTATCTTCTCCGATATCTTTCAAAGCGGGCTCTATCCAGTTCTTTATGGCCATAAAGTATCATCATGCCGCGGCGTATAGCGAGGTCACCGCGGCTAACCACGTCGGGCCGCTGCAAGGAAAAAATCATCATCATCTCCGCGGTCCAGATCCCTATCCCATGCAGGGCGGAAAGTCTTCTCACTATTTCCTGGTCTGGCAATTTGGGGATCTCATCAATTTTCAACTGCCCGTTTCGCACGGATTCCCCAAGCCCTTTTATGTAGAGGGCTTTACGCATGGACATTCCACAGCTCTGAACTTCCTGGGCACTGGCGCTCACAATGGCCCGGGGAGTTATCTCCCCAAAGCGCTCGATCATCCTGGTCCATACACTTGCTGCAGCTTTAGCGGATATCTGCTGGCCAACGATGCTGTGTACCAGTGCGGTGAACAGGTCTCCGATGACCTGCCGCTCGATCATGCCGATTCTCTCAATAGCAGCGCCCAGTTTTCTGTCCTTATTGCTAAGATAAGCCAGTTCTTTTTCTCCATACTGAAATATTTCCATTTCAGATTATCCCTCAACCTGTTCTCTATAAAGGGACCTTAAAAGCCTGATCTCTTCTCCATAGCCCGCCAGATCATTGGGCGTCTCCAGGAGAAAGGGTAGATGGCGCAGCCGGGGATGGTTTACCACCTTGACTATAGTCTCCAGGCCGATGCTGCCCTCACCGATTTTGGCATGACGGTCTTTAAAGCTGGCTAAAGGACTCATGCTGTCATTCAGGTGGATGGCTTTTAGATGCTGCAAGCCGATTTTCTCATCAAATAACTCCAAGACCCCGTCGAGATCATTCACGATATCGTGGCCGGCTGAATAAATATGGCAGGTATCAAGGCACACGCCCATTTTGTCCTGCAGTTTAATGCGGGGTAGAATCTGGCTGATTTCATCGAAACTGCCGATCTCGCTACCCTTGCCGGACATGGTTTCCAGCAGCACCAGTGTGCTTTGCTCAGGCCGAAGAACTTCATTGAGCAGTTCGATGATAAAATCAATGCCTTTCTCCACACCCTGCCCGACATGGCTGCCGGGATGAAAAGTATACATATTGCCGGGCAGATACTCCATATTTCTGAGGTCTTCTTGAAAAACCATACGGGCGAATTCTCTGATATGGGAATCAGGCGAACAGGGATTTAGAGTATACGGAGCATGGGCCAGTAGAGGCGCAAAGCTGTTCTTCTTGATTAGTTCTCTCAAGGCCCGGGCATCCCCGGCGTCTATCGCCTTGGCCCTACTGCCCCTGGGATTACGGGTAAAGAACTGGAAGGTATTGGCCTCAAGGCTTAAAGCTTCTTCGCCCATATGCTTGAAGCCCCTGGCTGAAGACAAATGACAGCCGATGTTTAACATATCTAACCTCCTTGGATAATTTTTAAAAGTATAAGCGATTCTGTATTAATACTATTTTTATCATAGCAAAAGCCACCGTGAACATCTCTCATCAATTCTTAAAGCATCCGGGTATTGTTGCTTTTATAACGGTGCGTATTCGGCTAAAATTACCCATAACCAAAGCAGGGATTTTATGGTTTTTGTTGAATATATATGTTTATTAGAAGAACTATGAATACATTGTCGAAGCTAGCAAGCCAAAAGTATACAAGGGACTGTATTCTAAGGGTATTTTACCCGGGGCGGCTAAGGAGAGATAATATGAAAACGAATATTGTCAATAGAATCGAAACATTGAGGACTGAACTAGTCCAGATGGGACTGCAATTAGGATTTCAAGATCCCATGGTTATTGCCATAAGTCAGAAACTGGATATACTCATAAATGCCTATTACCAATTAGATGCCCAGGGATTTGAGAGCCAAGCAACCGGTTAAAACGGCGGGTACTTGAGCAATCGAAATGTGTCCCAGCCGAGCTGAAAGCGCCCGGTATTTGCCATATGGTATATTTTTGAGACGGATGTGATGAGCATCCGTTTCTCTTTTAAAAATTTAGTGTTGCAAATAGAGAACTTGTATAATTTAATAGTTATTGCCCCGGGGTTCTGGGAAATAGCCCGAAGGTGCGATAGTATTTATATAGTGCCCGGCAGGTTGCGTTGTTAATCGGCGGTGATCTGCGTTGGTCGGAAACAGAAGGGAGAAGCGGGAGGATTACATGGAAGCGAACCTGGCTTACTTTATAGATGTAATACTTAACCTGAATAAGCACATGGGAGAAATCATTGCCCAGTATGGGATCTGGGTCTACCTTATCCTTTTCCTGGTTATCTTTTGCGAGACCGGCCTGGTAGTTACGCCTTTTTTGCCGGGGGACTCCCTGCTGTTTGTCATCGGTGCACTGGCCGCCGGTGGTGAGATAAACATGGTCACCATCACCACTATTTTGATTATGGCTGCCATAATTGGAAACATGGTAAATTATCAAATTGGCAGAGCTGTCGGCCCCATAATTTTTGAAGCAGAGAGAGTGCGCTTTCTTAAAAAAGAGCACCTGGTAAAAACGCACAACTTCTATGAAAAACATGGGGGAAAGGCAGTAGTTATAGCTCGTTTTATGCCGATTTTCAGGACTTTCGTACCTTTTGTGGCCGGTATCGCGCGCATGGATTACACTCGCTTTACCATATACAATGCTACCAGCAGCGCAGCCTGGGTTCTGGTCTTTATTATGGGAGGATATCTATTTGGTAACATCCCGGTGGTGGAAGAAAACTTCACCCTGGTGATATTTATCGTCATAATTATATCGCTTATGCCCGGCATCATTACCGCCTGGCGGGAGAGGAGCAGAAACAAAGCCCTGATTCGCTGATCGCTCACCTTACTGACTGTGCCTGTTGACTCCTGGCTGGCCTTCACATAGAGCTGATAGGCATCGACAATTCCTGATCTATGCTAAACATGTGGAGTATAGAATTACTGCCAGTTGTAATCCAGGCAGATGTATAGGCGTAGTATCGCATCACCCGCTTATAAACGTAATACCTGAAATCACGCTCCCAAGAGATGCTGCTGGTTTTCCGTATTTTTGCCACTACTATTTTAACGCCAGTAGACCAGGTAAAGATATAGGTTAGACATAATGATGGATAGGATCATTAGCGGGAATCCCACCTTTAAATAATCCAGAAAACGTATAGGAGTACCATAGCGTTCGGCAATCCCCGCCACGATAATGTTGGCTGAAGCACCGATCAAAGTGCCGTTGCCGCCCAGGCAGGCACCTAAAGAGAGAGCCCACCAGATGGATTCCATAGGTATATTGGATATCTGTTCAATAGATTGGAGAAGTGGAATCATAGTTGCTACAAAAGGTATGTTATCTACAAAAGCCGAGGAGATGGCAGACATCCAGAGAACCAAAATGCCAGTTGGAACCAGGCTTCCTCCGGTAACTGCCAGGAACCTTTGGGCAACAGCAGAAATAACCCCGGTTTCTACCAGGCTTCCAACCATGACAAATAAGCCTGCGAAGAAAAATATGGTCGGCCATTCAATGGTCAAGAACACTTCATCGGGATTCTCACCGGAGAGCAGCAGCAGCAACCCGGCGCCTAAGAGAGCTATGGTGGCGGATTCGAGATGCAGCGCCTGGTGAAGCAGAAAACCGATCATGGTGATGGCTAAAACCATCAAGGAAAGCCTCAAGAGCCGCCAATCTTTAATAAAAGACAATTCGTCCAACTTGAGCAGGGCGGCTATATGCTCAGGTGCGCTTATCAGCTGCCTTCTATAGTAAAACATCATGGCTCCCACCGTAACGATCAGAATGATTATACATGGTACGGCAAGGTGGGTGACAAAGTCTATGAATCCCAGACCGACAGCGCTTCCAATCATGATATTAGGAGGGTCGCCAATTAAGGTGGCGGTTCCTCCGATATTAGAGGCAATTATTTCGGCCAGCAGGAAGGGCATGGGCGTAATATCGAGGCGGTCGGTAATGGCATAGCTTATGGGCACGATCAATAAAACGGTGGTGACGTTATCCAGGAAAGCTGATAATAGCGCCGTTACTATTGAGAGAGCAGCCAGAATGGCCACTGGCCTGCCGCCGGCAATCTTAGCCGATTTTATCGCCAGATATTCAAATAATCCGCTTTGCCGGGTAATTCCTACGATAATCATCATACCGATCAAAAGCCCGATCGTATTGAAGTCGATAGAGGAAAAGGCTTTATCTTGATCGAGCAGACCCAGTACGACTACCAGGGCGGCCCCTACCAGGGCTACGATGCTCCTATGTACTTTCTCAACGATAATCAGGGCATACGCGAACAAAAATATAATAACCGCCAGCCAGAAATGCAAATCGATACACCACCATCAGACATTGTTTGTTACGAAAAACTGGGGCAGGCCGCCCCGATATGCCGTCATAATAACGCGATCCCTGGCGGTGCCCAAACTGGAAAGCCAGGGCTACTCGAATGAAAACAGCCTCTATAATTGTACCACAGCTTATCCCTACTTGCTCTAAGGCTGTGAAGAGAGGAAGTGCGGCACTAAATTTATGATTGATCAGGCATATTGGGCACCAAGTAACAGTGCGGTACATGGAAGAATATACTAATAATGGAGGCGGATAGGGCAGAATTAATAAGGAGTTGAGACAAAATGCCTAAAGTGGCACTTATTCCAGGCCATGGCGGCTTCGACCCCGGAGCCGTAAATGACCGCAACGGTACCAGGGAGTCCGATGGAAATCTGGCAGTAGCTGAAAGCTTGAAAACGTTGCTGGAGTTTAATGAAATCGAAGTGGCTATGAGCCGGACGACAGATGAGGCCTGTGGCGGAGCGGGCACTGTCTCACAGGATGTGAGCAATCAGATACAATTTGCCACATATTCTGGAGCGGATGCTGCTGTAGCTATTCATTACAACTCTTCATCCAGCAGAACCGCTCACGGGACGGAAATCCTTTATACGTCCAACGGCTACTATGACGATGCAAAGGTTCGTTTGGCGTCCCAGATTTTGATAGAGATCGTTGCCGCATCCGGTCTCGCCAATAGAGGGGTAAAGGATACCCCCAGCGGGATCAGCATCATACGAAAAGTGACCAAAATGCCGATCGTGCTGAGCGAGTGTGCTTTTGTCTCAAATGATCAAGAGAGCATATGGTGCAGCGATCCGGCTCACCGTTATTTATTAGCCAGAGCACATGCGCGGGCCATCTGCAAATACTTTGGGAAGGAGTATATCGATATGGACATAACCAAAATCAAATTGAACGGAGTCCAGATAGCATATGGCTATCTGATTAATAATTACAATTACGCGCCAGTGAGGGCGCTGGCCGAGGCACTGGGAGCCAGCGTAACCTGGGATTCGAGCAGTAAAACAGTCAACATTACCAGGAAGAGTTGAATGATGAACAATCAAAGAGGTTTCCCTTGATCTCTGTTGCTTGAGGACACCGGTCTGATGGTCTTATGGCACTTATCAGTGAGCATAAGGAAAAGGAGGGGCGTTAATCATGAATGAAAAGGTATATGCAAGACTTAAATCCCCGACTTTTTATATCGCCATACTTGGGGCCTTGAAGTTGACTATGCAGGCCTTTGGGGTCGAAATCATTTCTGATGAGCAAGTAAACACTATCGCCAATGGTTTAGCTACCCTGATGACGGTCGTCGGTGTAGCCTGCGGATGGGAGTACCTTGACCACGAAAGAGAGAGTATTTCAAAATAGCTTTTTCGGATAGCGTCACCAAGTATCTTAGGAGAGAAGTCCGGCATACTGCCGGGCTTCAGCTTGTCAAAGAAGTTGGCAAGCTGGCAGAGCCAGCAAAAAAGTTGAATAGCAAGGAACAAATAAAGCCCGCGATTGAGCCGCATATGTGATACAGTGATTGAGCGGTCTTTGTGTAGTGACACAGCTAGTCGCCTTTTTTGACGGTCTGAAGCCCGGCATACTGCCGGGCTTCTCTTAGGTGTAGAAGGATCTGAACTCTCTATTGGGTAAGGGAGTCTATTTGAATACTCTATCTGAAAGATGATCTTGCATCATCTTTCTCTATTAAAGCAGCTCCAACTTAAGGCTGACTGAAAATTGGCTTAGTAATAGCAAAAATATTTGTGGTAAATCAAAGGTTTTGAACACCCGAAACTGATAAGATAAAAGGGAGCCCATAACAAACCAAGTTAAAATCATAAGGAGGGAGCCGGGGTGCCTGATCTGTGGCTTGATGCCCATGCCCATCTCTGGGAATTTTCCTTGCTCAACTATTTTCCCAGTCTTGAAACAGCTCACACTCTAGAAGAGTGTATAAATTTGATGAGCCAAAGTGCGCTTGAGGAATGGAGAGTAGGCATTTTTCTCAAGCGCGATAACTATATCGAAAAAACGCAGCTGAACAGCATATCCCTGGACCGGGCGTTTGGCAAGCATCCTGCCGTCATTATATGGGAGTATTTACACAAGGTCACTATGAATAAAGAAGCTATGCGTCGCCTGGGCATGGGTTCGAAAAATGGAGTGTTCTATCAGAATGATGTTTACCATATTCCAAAGCAGATTTTTAGATTTGAAAACCTGGAGGCCAGGCCAATTATTCTGAAAGGATGGCAGAAGCTTGTGGATCTTGGGTATGGTCGAATAATTGATATGACCATGGATAAAGACAAACGGAGGCTCTTCGGAAAGATCGATTTCTACACCAGCGATTGGGATCTCATGGATGAGGCTCTGGGCTACAAAATCTTTTTGGATGGAAGTTTGGGGATGCGGACGGCAGCTCTGCGCGATGCGTATAAAGATGATCCTGGAAATAACGGGCGTTTGAAGTATAGCGACGGAAAGCTGCTGAAGCTGGTTGAAAAAGTTCACGCCCTGGATAAACCTGTGGCCTGCCACGTTATCGGAGATCGCGCGCTGGCGCAATTCCTGCGTATAATGCAGAAGAGCCGGCATCCTCTAGACCGTGTCGAACATCTGAACGTAGCCAGCACCAGACAGCTGGATGACCTGGCCGAATATCAGATCCCGGTGTGCATATCCCCATCCTTTTCAGCTGACCTGCCCTGGGCTGAGCAGAGGCTGGGGGAAAAACGCCTGAGTACTGCTTATGCATGGAACCTGATGAGGCATACGGGCATACGCCTCCTGGCCGGCACTGATGCTCCGGCATATCCGGCCTCCCCTGAAGTCATTCTCAACTGGCCAGCTCAACAGAGCGGCTCACATCATCTGGATTCAAGGTATGCAAGCCGAATATTTGCCCGGGACAACTGGCAGTTCTATAACTGGCCTGCGGAAATAAGCTCTCCTATTTAAAACAAAAAAAAGAGCTCCGGAGCGAACATGAGTTGTCACGGAGCGAGGAATAAGGGGGTTATCAAGGGGATAAGATAACTATTATTAAACTGGCATAAGCCAGTATAATAAGCTTATTCATTAACTTATTCAGTTAAAAATGATTCAGGAGTGAAGTAACCCTGCTGCCCCCCGCGCTGGCAAAGACGTTTGCTGCGTATAGGGCGTATTGTATATTATTAATGGCATCGGGGGGCATTTGTGGCTCCCCACTCCTGACAGGGCTTTAATAATACAGACTCATTAATTAGCAAACATACTTGATATTTGCGGTAACTGCGGCAGCAACTTCCTGGCGCAGTGCAATAGTATTCTTGGGAGCATACTGGGCGAGCTTCTGGACATCAGCCAGAGCGGCAACCAGTTCATCGCCCTCGGCGATAAATGCAAGGGCTTCTTTGGCCCAGTTCATAACACTGGAAATAGCGCTGTTAACATAAATAGTAGCCATAGCCACTTTCAACTTGGAAGCATCTGCTCCTACGCTTGCCACTGCCTTTTCGGCGCGCAGCTCGGCGCTTTCCATCATAAATACTGCCATCATCATATCAGCTATTTTTCCAACGATCTCCTGGTATTTGGCAATGTTTTTGCCCAGCTTGTCGGTTACGGCGCCGATGGTGTATAGGGTTATATCCTTGGCAGCCTGTACCAGGTCAGCTTCGGACGCCCTAAACGGTGCTGCAGCAACTGCTGCGCGAGCCGCGGCTATACCTTCGGCCAGTGCGAATTCGCCGGCGAATCCTTTGCGGAGCATGGTGTTGGTCATAACCGTACGGTTGATTTCATTGGTCCCCTCGAAAATTCTATATACGCGGCAGTCTCTATAGAGTCTTTCAATGGGGTATTCGGAAGTTACGCCATAGCCGCCGTGGATCTGTACGCCTTCATCCATTACCCAGCCCTGGACTTCGGTGGCGAATACTTTGTTGATAGAACATTCGATAGCATATTCCTCAACCAGTTTTGCAGTTTTGAAGCCTGCATCCGCTCCGGAAAGGTCCTCACTGTGCATGATGTCTTCCAACATACCGGCAGTGCGATAGGTGGCGCTCTCAATTACATAAGTCTTGGTGGCTATCTCGCCGAGTTTTTCTTTGATGAGTCCAAATTCAGCAATGGACTGACCAAATTGTTTGCGGTCTACCGCAAACTGGGCAGACAGTTCCAGGGCCTGTTTGCAGTTTCCAACCGAGTTGGCAGCCAATTTGAAGCGGCCCATGTTCAGAACGTTGAAGGCAATGACATGGCCTTTGCCGATCTCATACAGTACGTTCTCGACTGGAACCGGGCAATCTTCGAGGATCAGGGTACGGGTGGAAGAACTCTTGATGCCCATTTTGTGTTCTTCCGGACCGTAGGATAATCCCGGCGTATCAGTTTCTACGATAAAGCCGGTAAACTTTTCACGGTCGATCTTGGCAAACACGATATTGAGTTTGGCCCACTGTGAATTGGTAATGAACTGCTTGGTGCCGTTGATGATGTAATGAGTGCCTTCATCGTTTAACTTGGCCCAGGCTTTGGCACCCAGAGCATCGGATCCAGCACCGGGTTCAGTCAGAGCGTAAGCGGAAGGCAGGTCGCCGGATACTATACCGGGCAGATATTTTAATTTTTGCTCATGGTTGCCGAAATAAGTGATCGGCAGCTGACCGATACCGGTCTGGCCATCGTAGGTCATACAAAAGCCGCCCGCTAAGCCCATAGCTTCACAGCAGATAGCGGTGCAGACTTTGTCCATGTAATACCCTTCATATTCCTCGGGTACTTCCAGACCCAGCATGCCCAGGTCTCCGCACTGCTTGAGCAGCATTTCGGAAAGGCCCGGCTCTTTGGTCTCTAACCGGTCCATAACCGGCAGGATTTGTTCATTAACGAACGCATAGGCTGTATCATAAACCATCTTCTGCTCGTCGCTAAAATCCTCGGGTGTAAATACCTTAGAAGGATCGGTCTGGCTAACTAGAAAGCTTCCACCTCTTGGCAGATCTCCAGCCATTATATTCACCTCTCATTTCCCTGGTTTCTAGTACTACGACTAGTAATGCGATTATTTATCAGTATAATTGGGTTTGCGCTTCTCGACGAAAGCTTTGATGCCTTCCTGGCCATCGGCACTGGCGAAAGCCATAACAAAGCACTGCTGTTCGTAGTCAAGCCCGTTATTAATGTCAACATTGGCGCTGGCATTAATAGCAGCTTTACAGGTCTGTAATGCGACTAAAGGCTTGGAAGCCAGCTTCTTGGCCATGGCTTTGGCTTCATCCATCAGGCTGTCGATCGGCACCACCTTGTTGACCAGGCCGATATTTGCAGCAGCAGCAGCATCGATGATATCGCCGATGAACATTAATTCTTTTGCTTTGCATTGTCCGACCAGGCGGGAAAGTCTCTGGGTTCCACCGCCGCCGGGGATGATGCCGAGTCCTACTTCCGGGAAGGCAAACTTGGCATTGTCGCCGGCAATGCGGAAGTCACAGGACAGAGCCAGTTCGCAGCCGCCGCCAAAAGCAACACCAGGAATAGCCGCAATAGTCGGCTTAATCATATTTTCAATGGCTTGCATGGCTACTTTGGAAGTCTGGCAGAAATCAAAAACTCCTACCGGGGTCAGGGTAGCCATCTCGGATACGTCAGCTCCGGCCGCAAAAGCCTTGGTGCCGTTTCCGGTTATGATCATGACTTTGACTTCGGGATCTTTATTAAACTCTTGAGCAGCCTGACCCAGTTCGCTCCATACGGCAGAGCTCAAGGGATTCATGGGCGGGCGGTTTAAGGTTACGATCGCGATGCCATCTTCTTTAGTGACTAAAACATTTTCATAAGCCATGGGTCGGTCCCCTTTCAAGTGAAATGCTCATTTATTCACAAGTGACAAACAAGCTGACAGGGAGCCCTGGTAAGAATAGTAGGGCGTGTGGGCTCCCTGCATTTGGGTACATTTTTAAATTAAATCAAGAACTCCTATTTGCCGCTGTAATCGTACCAGCCTACACCGGTCTTCTTGCCCAGCTTGCCAGAGTTTACAATGGCCTTCAGGGTGTAAGGAGGAGCCCAGAAGTCATTCTTGGTCTCTTCGTAGAATACGTCAAGAACCAGCTTGGAAATGTCAATGCCGGTGAAGTCCATCAACTCAAAGGGGCCCATCGGATAGTTGAGGCCCAGTTTTACTGCGGTGTCAATGTCCTTGGGAGTTGCTACGCCGGTCTCAACCAGTCTGATAGCTTCCAGGAACTGGGGCATCATGCAGCGGTTTACTAAGAAGCCCGGGGTGTCTTTCTTAACTTCAACAGTGGTCTTGCCCATCTTCTGCGCTACTTCGGAAGCAACAGCAATGGTCTCGTCAGAAGTGGAATAGCCGCGGATGATTTCGCACAGTCTCATAACCGGTACCGGGTTGAAGAAGTGCATTCCAACGAACTTGTCGCCTCTCTTGGTGAAGCCAGCCAGCTGGGTGATGGAGATGGAGGAAGTGTTGGTAGCCAGAATTACATCGGGCTTCAGGATAGCATCTAATTCGCCCAGAACGGCTTTCTTGATGCCAAGATCTTCTACAACAACTTCGATCATATAATCTACATCAGCAAAAGCTGCTTTGTCAGTGGTCTTGGTGATGCGGGCCAGGATGGCATCCATGCCAGCTTGATCCATTTTGCCTTTTTCTACGTTCTTGGCCAGAAGCTTTTGTACGCCAGCCATCTGCTTGTCGATGAAAGCCATGTCCATATCACATACGATTACATTGTAGCCAGCCTGTGCAGCTGTCTGAACGATACCGATTCCCATTGAACCTGCGCCTAATACGCCGATTGTCTGTATTGCCATAATATAACCTCCGTTTCAATATTTGATTTTTTATTCTAGAGATATCATTTCCGTTTATAGCAGGCCTATGCAAATATTTACGAAAAACGATACCCAGGGGAGGCGGACGGCGACTTCAAACAAAATTGCCTCCCCGGGATTTTTGTGGTTAGAGTTTAGTCAAAAATGTTCTTGCCTCTCATGGCGACTACTTCTTCTTCACTGTAGCCCAATAGTTTCGTCAGAATAGCCTCAGTATCATAGCCCACTGTAGGATAGCCGCGCCATACCTGGCCCGGGGTGTCCATGAACTTGGGCACGAAGCCAAAGCATTCGACTTCCCGGTCATCAATAGCCGGCACAGTGTACTTGACAAAGTTCTTGCGGTCATGCCAGTGGGGATCAGCATAGATGTCCTTGGGCGTCTTTACTATGCCTACCGGAGTCTTGAACTGGGGCAGGGACATGTGGTCCTGAGCTTCTTGGGCGGTACGCTCGGAGAACCACTTGTCGATATGGTTGTACAGGGCCACGCCTTCTGGAGAATCAACAGCTACTTTGGAATTTCCACAGGCTGTCCATGCCCATTTGGGATCATCAGGATCAAGGCCCAAGCCTCTAACGCAACGGTCATAGGCGGCTTTGCCGAATGCGCCGATAAAGGCGTAGCGGCCGTCTTTGCACCTGTGCATGGATGCGGGCTGGAATATAGGCACGCGGTTGCCCACGCGGCTCTTTTCAACTCCCAGGTTGATATAGCATGCCCAGTGGTCATCCAGGTTACGGGCTTGGGTTTCCACCTGCGCGATGTCGATTTCCTGACCCATGCCTCCGTTTAATACGTTGATATAACCGGCCATCATGGCGCCCCAGGCATATACTGAGGTCAAATAGTCATTGAGGAAGGGCTGCCCGTAGATGGGAGGACCATCCGGGAAGCCTACCATGTTGGCTACGCCGCCTTCGCACTGGCCGATCGGATCATAGGAAGACCGGTCGCATATTTCCGGATTGCCGCCGAATTGGGGGCGACCGAAACCGCTGACATGGACGATAACCAATTTGGGATTGATTTTGAGCATTTCCTGGGGATCAATACCCAGTTTGTCCAGCCAGACTACGTTTTCCAGCCAGATATCAGCCTGCTTGATCAAGCCGCAAAAAATCTCATAGCTCTGAGCGTTTTTCTTCATATTCAGATTAAGAGCCATTGAGAGCTCGTTGCGCTTTTGAACGAATGAACAAGCCATCTGTTTGGTACCGTCTTCACTGGGAAGCTGAGGATTCTGAGTCCTGTAGGAATCACCAATATTAGGAATTTCCACGTGAATTACTTCTGCGCCATGGTCAGCAGCCAGCTGAGCTCCAAAGGGGGCGGCCACGATGCTTCCGGTCAAAAGTATTCTTACTCCACTTAATGCCCCAAATTTAGGGATAAAATAAGGGGCCGGTATCTTTTTCATGTCTTCCCATCTTGCCATATTACTAATCTCCTCCTTCATATTAGGTAGTGATTAAGAAATATCTCATGAATTAATTCTCTCTATTTACGGTCTTTCTAACAGGATGGTCACAGCCATGCCGCCGCCGATGCAAGCGGTTACAATGGATCTCTTCAGGTTTCTGTCAACCATCTGATAGAGAGCGGTGGTGGCTATACGAGCGCCGGTGGCTCCCAGGGGATGACCCATTGCAAGTCCGTTGCCGTAGGGATTCAGTTTGGGAAGGACCAGGTCGGCATTGGGTCCGCCATCATACGGATAAGCATCCATGAGTCTCAGGCAGCCAAGTACCTGGGCGGCAAAAGCTTCGTTGCATTCAAAGAGATCGATATCAGCATAGTCCAGGCCAACTCTCTTGAGCAGCTTGGGGATGCCATCGCCAGGGGCCAGACCCATCAGCAGGGGATGAGCCATACCGATTACATAGTCGCTCATGTAAGCCATGGGCTCTAAACCTAACTGTTCGCATTTTTCTTCGGACATCATGACCATGGCGGCAGCGCCATCATTGAAACCGGTTGCGGTTCCGGCGGTTACTACGCCGTCCTTGGTGAAAGAAGGTTTTAATTTGGCCAGACCTTCCATAGTGGTATCCCATTTGCCAAATTCATCTTTGTCAAAGACTACAGTTTTTTTGCGGGAAACTATTTCGTAAGGAACGATTTCGGCTACGAACTTGCCTTCCTCATTGGCCTTCTTGTTCTTCTGCTGAGCTTCATAAGCGAAGCGGTCAGAATCTTCACGGGAAATGTTGTGCAGCTGGGCTACGCGGTCAGCGGTTACGCCCATCCATTCTGGAGGTCCAAGTTTGGGAGGTCCGGAGTTCATATGGGCTTCTTCGTTGGGGTCCAAGAGATACTTTTTGTTGCTGCCCAGGCCGAAACGATAATCGCCGGGCAGGAAGAAGTTGGCTCTGGAAAGGGACTCGGTTCCGCACGCGATACCGATGTCTACGTGGCCGGTCTGGATTTCACTCCAAAGTGAAGCCATAGCCTGGTAGCTGGATCCGCAGATGCGGTTGGTGGTCATGCCGTGGGCGTTCTCGCATCCTACATCCCAGGCGCACCACTTGGCGGGGTTGTTGCAGGCCATGGACTGTTCTACCTGGCCGCACTGTACGGATTCGATCAACATGGGATCGATGTTTTTGGAGCGCTCCATAGCGGCTTTCATTACATGGCTCAAAAGTTTTTCAGCCGGTTCAGTCTTCAGGCTCCCCATAAAGGAACCTACGGCCGTTCTAGCGGCACTGGTAATAACTACTTTTTTAGCTGCTGCCATTTATATTTCCTCCTCGTTAAGGTTTTTTAACTATTTTGGCCTATATAGCCAGAAGAGATGCTCTAATTATTGATTGATTAATTTAATCCGATCACTGGTACAAACTCGGTAGCTTGGCTACAAGGTGTAAAGATATCTTTAAGACCTTCTAGAGGTGTGTGAAGGTCTGTTTAGTGGCATAATCGTCACTCTAACGACGGTTAAGAAAAAAGAAAAAATTTTTAGGAATTTTTTGTCCACATCTTTGCAGTAGCAAATTATTCTTTTGGATATTTCAGAACGGATTGCTCTCCCCTATAAGAACCCCCCTCTCGCCTACTTCTTTTCTCGCTGGTGCACCTCTGACCTTTTATAGAGCAAGATGCATGCCAACTATCGTTTTTTGCCTGCGAAAAAGCTCCGATAATAGATTAAAGGGACGTAAACGCTGAATTTATACCGTTTATGTCCCTGAAAATAAATTATTTTATTATTTTTTTGACTACTTTCAAAAAGCACATGGTTGCACTAAGTCTACAAAAAAACGTCGCAAAAAATATACATGTATCTAGCGTGCAACATTATTATGTTGCACCTTTGGTCTTGCGATAGAGCATGGTGCGGTGGATGCCCAGACGCTGTGCGGCCTCCCCGATGCGCCCGTTGCATTCGGCCAGGACCTGGTTGATATATGCTTCTTCTACCTTTTTCAATACATTCTTGAGAGTGCCCTCGTAGACCGGGCGTATGCCGGGAGTTGACGTCTCTTCTTCATGTTCGACGTGGCTTATCAAAGCATCGCCGTCAAAGCTGAGCTCACCGCCTGAAGATGTCACCACCATGCGCTCGATAACATTGCGCAACTCACGTACATTGCCCGGCCAGCTATATTCCATAAGGCTGCGTATGGCGGCAGGCGTAAAGGCCTTTTGCAGGGCGTATTTGCGGTTGAATTCCCCCAGAAACTTCTCGGCCAGGACCAGGATGTCCTCAGGTCTTTCCCGCAAGGGGGGCAGATTAACTGGTATGACATTTAAACGGTAATATAGATCGCTGCGGAACAGCTTCTGCTCTACCATGCTCTGCAGGTCGCGGTTGGTAGCCGCGATCAGGCGGATATTGGTATGAAAGATGGTCGTACTGCCCAGGCGTTGGACTTCTCCAGTCTCGATCACCCGCAGCAACTTGGACTGCATGGAGAGCGGCAGATCACCGATTTCATCCAGGAACAGGGTTCCTTTATGGGCTATTTCCAGGAGGCCAGGTTTGCCGCGCGTGCTGGCCCCGGTAAAGGCTCCGGAAACATAGCCGAAAAATTCAGATTCCAGCAGCTCAGAAGGTATGGCAGCGCAGTTTACCGGAATAAAGGGTTCTTTAGCCCGGTTGCTGTTGCGGTGGATGAACCGGGCCATCACTTCTTTGCCGGTGCCTGATTCTCCGAACAGCATCACTGTGCTGTCAGATTTAGCTATGTGGGCGCAGTTTTCGATTATCTCTTTCATTATCTTGCTGTGGGCTATCACCTGCTGTTGGGTCACATCACGATCGCCTAGGTATTCGGCTGCAATTTTATAGCGGGTAGCTTTGTTGCTCTCTTTGTCCAGGGCCTCCAGGTACTTTTCCACCATATCATTGTCGCGGGTATTAACCACTACTATTGAGAGTTCTCCAGTTTCGTCAAAAATAGGCGTAGCAGTGGCCATGAGCTTGGTGCCGTGGCGATTAGTAATTATGCCTGAAACCGTAACCCCGGTTTCTACGGCTTGCATGGCCAGAGAACGATCATATATCCCGTTTTCCATCAAGTATCTGACATTCCTGCCGATCAGTTTCTGTGGATCGGTATCCAAAAGCCTACCCGTGGCGGGATTGCACAGCAGAATGGTGCCTTTCCCATCAATAACAAAGATAGCGTCATAGGAATTCAAGATTACCTGTTTCAAATCTTCGCGGGAGCAAAATCTTTTATTTGTAACCAGCAAATCGGCTTTTTCTGTGTCCATTTATATCCCCCATAACTTGCCGTACTACTTTTAGCGCGCCCTGACAAAACATGCGTTCAATCAAATATGATCAGGAAACAATTTTGATATTATAAAATGAAAGCTGCTTGTCGCTGGCAAACTCTTTATACGTTCAAACTAATATTACAGCAAAAAGCATGCCAATCTTTTTAACCCAAACAGAAAAGCCCACATCGAGATCTGATGTGGGCTTAAAAATCAAACTAAATATTAAGGAAAGAAAAACTTTATTCTACAGCTACTTTGGTCTTGCGGTAAAGCATAGTGCGATGGATACCCAAACGCTGGGCGGCTTCACCGATGCGCCCGTTGCATTCGGCCAGAACTTGATTAATATACTCTTCTTCCACTTTTTTAAGCACATTTTTGAGTGTGCCCTCATACACCCCAAAGCTTCCTTCACCGGGCTGGTGCTTTTCTTCTGCTTTTTTCTTGCCCAGAAGAGCATCACTCTGAAAATCAAGAGAATCTCCGGTCGAAGTCACTACCAGGCGCTCGATTACATTGCGAAGTTCCCGAACGTTGCCCGGCCAGTTATAGCTCAGGAAAGCCCGTACAGCACTGGGAGTAAACTCTTTTTTAAGAGCATATTTTTTGTTGAACTCGTCTAAAAATTTTTCCGCCAGGACCAGAATATCTTCAGGCCTGTCACGCAGCGGCGGCAGTTCGATAGGTATTACATTCAGTCTGTAATACAGGTCGCTTCGGAAAAGTTTCTGCTGTACCATAGACTGCAGGTCTCGGTTGGTCGCCGCTACCAGGCGAATGCTGGTCTGGAACACGCTGGTGCTGCCCAATCTCTGAACCTCGCCGGTTTCGATAACCCTTAACAGCTTGGACTGCATTGAAAGCGGCAGGTCGCCTATCTCATCCAGGAACAAGGTCCCCTTGTGAGCTATTTCCAGCAAACCGGGTTTGCCTTTGCTGTTCGCCCCAGTGAAAGCTCCGGCGACATAGCCGAAGAATTCGGATTCAAGAAGTTCAGAAGGAATAGCCGCGCAGTTCACGGGTATAAAAGGTTCCTTGGATCTCAAGCTGTTGCGATGTATATAGCGGGCCATCACTTCTTTGCCAGTGCCGGACTCGCCGTATAACATGACCGTGCTGTCTGATTTGGCGATATGTGAGCAATTTTCTATAATATGAAGCATTTTCTTGCTCTTGGCCACTACTTGCTGCTGGCTGATATCCCGATCGCTTAAGTATTCGGCAGCGGTTTTATAGCGGTTTGATTTTTCGGTCTCTTTATCCAGGGCTTCCAGGAACTTTTCCACCATCTCCACATCACGGGAATTTACAACAATTATCGATATCTGCCCATTATCATCCAGAATAGGTGTTGCGGTAGCCATGATTTTCGAACCGTGCCGGTTTTTAAGCATACCCGTAGTGACTTTGCCACTTTCCAATGCTTGCAGTGCTATTGACGGACTATAGATATCGCGTAAATCTCTCACGTTTTTCCCTATGAGATTACGAGCATCCAAGTCCAGCAGTTTGCCGGTAGCAGGATTACATAAGATGATATTGCCCTGGCCATCGGTAACCATTATAGCGTCATAGGAACTGATAATGACCTGTTTTAAGTCATCTCTTGAACAAAATTTCTTGTGGGTGTTTAATATAACGTCGCTTTGTTTAATCATTCTGCACCCCCATAAGCACATAACCGGGCATCCTCAAAAATCACAACTCTATATTTCTATGCTGTGATACACTTTTCAGGAAGCCATAAATCCTAAATACGTCCAAGTCCCCATTATTTTCGTAATTATTTAGTATTATTTTATTGAGTATATTAAGGAAAGCATTCCAGGCATAGCAATGCCCGGCAAACAATAGGATATTTGCCAGAAGATGTGGGTCGGTCAGTAAGTGTTTATTCTATGTTAACACCTTCTGTGCAAATTGGTTTGGTAAAATATTCACATCCTTCCCAGAAAATACTACATATTACGAAGAATTTCGACAAATGGTTTTTTATATTATAGCACCGCTTATATACTATTATAATGCTATAATATTCACATTCCCAGGCCAAAACATGGCATGTTATGAACTATTTATGCTTAAACCGCGATTTCCAATGACCGCCAGCAGCACACATCGCATGTTGCAATATTGCTTCAATGTACTAAAAATGCGACGCCTATCGTATACCTGGTGCATCTTTTTAGGGTGCGGCACTATGTAAGGCAACAATGGGAAAACAGGCTCACATTTACTAATCATATATGAATTTGATTAGTGGAGGCGGGCTTTCTTACGTTTCAGGAAGTTTTTATTAAACTTGGCATGAGTTTTGCTCTAATTCTTCTATATATATTAGGCTGGGATCTGAGTATAGGATTTAAGATAATCGCAGCATGGAACTGAACAGGTGGATGAAGTTGTGGGGGGTGCGTTAAAACTTTCAGCCACCAGGGTCTGAACGTTAAGACCAGGATCCACGAAGTTGTTAGATAAATAATATCAGGCATTTAGTTGTTGGAACGTAATACTAAGGTGGGGGTAGTAATGAACATATCGAATGCTATTAAGAAACACGCCTATTATCAGCCGGATAACCTGGCGGTTATCTGCGGAGACGATGGAAGAGAATTTACCTGGGCCGAGCTTAACAGGATCGTCAACAAGTTGGGCAATGCCTTAAAGTACCTGGGAGTAAGGAGAGGTGATGTGGTAGCCCTTTATCTCCCGAATTCTCCAGAGTTTTTGTTTGCTTATTTTGCAGCAACTCGTATTGGCGCGGTGGCGCTTCCCTTTAATGTGCTTTTCAGAACTGAGGAGATGGCTTATATTTTGGAGAATTCCCGGGCCAAGGTTTTGATCGGGCAATCCTTTGAGTTAGAAAACTATTTCAACTCGGAAAGAGAACGCTTTCCCTTTATAGAAAAGGTCATCTCCGTGGGAGAACCGGTTGCCGGTTGTATTGATCTATATTCTTTGATAGATGATGCTTCGGATGAACTTGAAGTAGTAGACTGCTTCCATGATGAATTGGGCGCACTGGTATACACCTCGGGAACTTCCGGCCATCCCAAGGGCGCCATGCTCAGCCACGGCAACCTGGAGGCGATGGGACAACTGAGTTCAGTAGCCCTGCACATAAATGATCGGGATATGCTGTTGACCGGTGCTCCTTTCTGCCATATCTGTTATGTACTTTCCACGCTGGGGCCATTTAACGTAGGCGCCGGGGTGGTTACCATGAAGCGCTTTAATCCCGAGAAGGCCCTGGAATTGATCGAAAAGTACCAGGTGACCCACTTCAGTGGTGTGCCGACCATGTATATATTCATGTTGAATTGCTATGACAGCAGCCGGCATAATGTAAGTTCACTGAGGATGGCCCACAGTGCTGGCGCTGCCATGCCGTCGGAGCACATTGAAAAAATCGAGGATATGTTCGGTGTGGGCTTTGTAGAACTTTACGGAGCTACGGAAACCTGCTCGACCATTACCTACAACCGGCTGGGGCATAAGAAGATTGGCTCCATTGGGCAGCCGGCGTACGGGGTGCAGGTCAGGATAGTAGACGAGGAGGGCCAGGATGTGGGTCCGGAGGAAATAGGCGAGTTTATAGTAAAAGGGCCTGGAATATTCAGAGGATACTGGGAAATGCCTGAAGCGACTCAAGATGCTTTCTTCGGCGAATGGTACCGCACCGGCGACCTTGGCAAATGCGACCAGGACGGATACCTGTATATCCTGGACCGTAAGAAAGAGATGATCATCTCCGGGGGTTATAATGTTTATCCCCGTGAGCTGGAAGATATCATTTACATGCATCCCAAAGTTATGGAAGCCGCGGTTCTGGGAGAGAAGGACCCGATCCGCAATGAGGTGCCCAAAGCCTACATCGCGCTTAAAGAGAATGAAACCATGACCGAAGATGAATTGATTGAGTTTTGCGCCAAGCGGATGGCTTCATACAAAGTTCCGCGTCATATCGAATTCCTGCCGGAACTGCCCAAGAGTCCAAATGGTAAAATTTTAAAAAGATTGCTCAAAAGCAGTTAGAAGCAGGCGCAGGATCAAGAAATCCTATAATTAGCATTAGGAATTACAGAGCCGTGGCGGCTCGGATACAGTATTGGATACCTAAAATCAAGCCCCGGGGGATTAAAGAACGTAATATAATAGTTCCCCGGGGACTTTTTTATTATGGCAGTGATCGGCGGGAAATTTAATGCTTTGCCGGTAGCCGTAATTTTTACGCGGGAGGTTTTCAGATTGGCTGGAAGAAGAGAACTGCAGCAGAGGTATTTAGGGGAAAAAGGCCTGGTGGCACTTATCGCCTTTTTGAGCGCATTTGTGCCGCTCTCAATGGACTTTTACCTGCCTGCCCTTCCTGGTATGGCCGTATACTTCAATACTTCTGCCAATCTTATAAATCTTACCCTGAGCCTGTTCTTTATTTTTTTTAGCATTGGTGTGCTAATTTGGGGGCCCCTGAGCGATAAATACGGGCGCAAACCGGTGCTTATATTCGGGTTATTGATCTATATTACTGCCAGCATCATGTGCGCCTATTCGGATAATGTGTTTCAGCTCATCGTGTTCAGAATATTCCAGGCGGTGGGATCGGGTTCGGCAGTCGCCATTTCCACCGCTATGATAAAAGACGTCTGGTCGGGTTCCAGGCTGGAATCTATCATGTCCGTGACCCAGACCCTCTACTTTTTAGCGCCTGCAGTCGCGCCTATCCTGGGGGCCCTGGTTCTAAAATACATTTCCTGGCAGGGAGTATTCTGGGTATTGGCCGCTATCGGTGGAGTAGGTTTAGTAGGCGCTCTGGCGCTTAAAGAGACGCTGCATGATCCGTCTGACCGGACTGTGCTGCAGACCTTAGGACGCCTGGGAACGGTAATGAAAAACCCGGGCTTTTTTACTCTGCTTATCCTTTTTTCGGCTGCCCTTATCCCCCATGGTGCATATATAGCAGCATCTTCCTATATATATGTAGACGGATTCAGAATCAGCGAACAGGCCTACAGCTTCTACTTTGCCTTGAATGCCCTGTTTTTGATGATGGGCCCCATGATATACCTGCGTTTGTTTAAGCGCTTTTCCCGCTGGTCGATTATCACATGCTGTCTTGCCATTATTGCCGTGAGTGGTCTGTTGATCATACTGCTGGGCAGTTCCAGTCCCTGGCTGCTGGTGCTGACATTGATGCCGGGGACCATAGCGAACAGCGCGGTGCGCCCGCCTAGCGCGGTCCTGATGCTGGAGCAGCAGCGGGGCGACATCGGATCTGCCTCTTCACTGATGAACTGCTTCCGCCTGTTGCTGGGAAGCGTGGGGATGCTTGTCGTTTCCTTCCAATGGCAAAATTTGATCTGGATTCTGGGTGTTATGAATCTGATCACCGGGGTTGTATGCGCAGCTGCCTGGCTGTATATATCCCGTCAGCCTTATTTAAAGCAGGAGCTCGAGGCTAAAGCTGCCAGAGTCTAAAGTATAATGTCCAATTAGACGGGGGATCTATCTGCTGCCGTCGTCAGCCCGGCAGCCCAGCCCGGAATGAGTTATTTAGCCCAGCCCCCTCCAGCCTGTAAAATGGAATAGTGTCTACAGCGGCTGGGATAAATAGTAAGAGATAAACAATTACGAGATGTCATCCTGGATAGCACTTGTTTACCCTTATCATCATCTGCAAGGTTATGGTTAAATAAATGTAGAGATAAAGAAAAGGAGGAAAAGTAATGGTTAAGGTGACTATACTGGTTGAAAACACAGTGCCTTTATCTGACTTAACCGGCGAACATGGATTTGCCGCCCTTCTGGAGACAGATGACAAGAAAATCCTTTTCGATGTAGGCAACCGGGGCACCCTCTTTGAGAACTGCCGGGCGCTCAAGGTTGATCTACATGATATCGATGCGGTGGTCTTTAGCCATGGTCACTACGACCATACCGGGGCAGTACTTGCACTACTTGAAGATATCGGTCCCAAAAAGATATATGCCCATTCCAATATTTTTGCGCACCGGGTAATCCCACTCGGTGATGGTAAATTTATGGAGCCAGGCTGCCCATTCAGTCGCCAGCAGATTGAGGCAGCCGGTGGCGAGCTGATCCTTATTGACGATTTCCAGGAGATCTACCCGGGTATATTTTTCAGTGGAGAAATACCCCGGATAAACGATTATGAAGATGTAGGAGGGAGAGGAAAGTTTAAAGTTTTAGTCAACAACGAACTTGTGGACGACACTCTTCCCGATGACATCGCATTGATAATCGACCACCCGGAGGGATTGATAGTCATTAGTGGCTGTGCCCACTCGGGCGTGGTAAACATCATAGACTATGCAGTAAAGAAGACTGGAAAGAGCAAAATTCTAGCCTTTATTGGCGGCACCCATCTGCTGGATGCGGCCCAGGAGCGTCTGGACAGGACCGTTGAAGCTCTTGCCGAGTTTGATATAGAGAAGATGGCGGTCTGTCACTGCACCGGTTTTCACGCCGAGGCGTTTCTGTACCACAAGCTGCCGGGCTTTGTGGTTAAAGGTGAGGTCGGCAGCGTATTTTTGTTTAAGTAGGGGCCGAGCGGGAAAGGCGCCTCGTTCCACTCCCTTTTCAAGGGGGGTTATATTGCTGAGAGCAGGAGACACGTAGATGAAGATAACAATTGGCATGTCCGGAGCCAGTGGAGCTATACTTGGGGTTGAGATGCTCAAGGCACTGCGTGCTTTCCCGGATCATGAAACCCACTTGATTATTTCTGAAGGGGCCAGAGTTACCCTGGAATATGAGTCTGACTGGCGGCTGGGAGATGTCCAGGCGCTGGCCGATTATTGTTACGATATCAAAGACATGGCTGCTCCTGTTTCCAGCGGCTCTTTTAAAACCGACGGGATGATCATCATACCCTGCAGCATGAAGACCCTGTCGGCAGTGGTGCACGGTTTTGCCGACAACCTTTTAGTGAGGGCCGCCGATGTATGCTTGAAAGAAAAGCGCCCTTTAATACTCGTGCCCCGGGAGACCCCATTGGGCAAGATCCACCTGCGCAACCTGGTCGGGGCCGCCGACTGCGGCTGTACCATCATTCCGCCCATGCTGACCTTCTATAATAAGCCCCGGACTATCCAGGAGCAGATCGACCACATCATCGGTAAAGTACTAATGCAGTTCGGGCTTGAGCACCAGAGCTTCAAGCCATGGAAGGGTGTTAAATAATTATGCATCAAGCTGATAGTCAACCGCGCCAAGATATGGCGGGCTTTTCAGTCTCTCACGGGCAGGAGCGCTACAGGGTAGAAGCCCGGGCGGTTTGCTGCGGCCGTGATATAAATGTGATCATAGGCGGTGGAACTCATTATCATATCGGTGCATCAGCTCTAGCTATCCCCCGATCCAGCCTGGCAGATGCCGCTCAACTATCGGCCTCGGCTTCTGTCATCTGTGTGACCGGACACAAGGAAGATGAACTGGCCCGCCAGGCCGCACTGTCTCTGGCCTCATCATTGGATTGTATAGTAAATGTTGTGGTTGGAATTCATATAGATAACGCCTCTACCGAAGAAATCAAGAAGCTTATAAATAATTTTAACCAGGTAATCAATGAACTGCAGCAAATACTGCAGGAGCATTTTGAATTAATTGCGCAATTATAATCGAGGAGGATGCGCCATAATCCAGAGATTCAAACTATTGAGGAAGCCACCCGGCTTTTTTTCAATCATCATATAAATTCAGCCCCGGTGGTCGATGAAGAGGGCGGGCTGGTAGGGCTCTTAACCGACCGGCAGATATACAGGTTGATCAATGAGAAAAGAGATCTTTCCACTACAGTAGGTGAAATAGATTTTCAAACCTCCTCCTCTTGGTTCGGCTGTTCCGTGCGGGGGATCGGCTCCGCACAGAACAGTAATATTTTATTTATTATTCCAATACTTAAAAATCGTTTTTGGCCTATTTGGTATCATTTTTTTGGGGCTTCTCAATCATAAGTTAATTTGGTACAATTACCATACACATCGTAGGGACGCTCTCGATACCTTTGGCGGTGCAGTAGCAAAACCAAAAGGGGCGAAGATTTTGCGTCTCTATTTGTTGTATCTATACAGCATTTTATGAAAAAACCCATCAAATGTCTTCACTTGCCTTCAGCCCCTTTCCAATGAAACATTTAGACTAGATAACCAGGCTAAACATTATGGTTTTGTCCTGCTTGATTTTTTCGAGGAGTTTATAACAGACCGGTATCTTGATGTTCTACTCGACTTGCTTTCGTCATCGCTCTGGTTTATATCGCGGGGAATGGGGATTTTTCCTGGCCAGGCATGATAAAACCGCAAGGGTTGAGAAATAAGGAAGGTGAATTAATGAATCTTTCCAGTATAATTACCGTCAATGCCTCATTTCGTCCCGACTACAAAGCTATAATATGTGGTGATGATGGCAGGGAATTCACCTGGTCGGAGTTTGATAAAATAGTCAACAAATTGGGTAATGCTTTTTTGAAAGTGGGAGTTCAAAAAGGAGAGATGGTTGCCATTTTCCTGCCCAACAGCCCCGAGTACCTGTTTACCTTTTTCGCCTTGGAGCGTATTGGAGCAATAGCCCTTCCGTTTAATATACTTTTTAGAACGGGTGAAATATCTTACATTTGCAATGATTCTCAGGCGCGTTTCCTGGTAGGGTCTGCATCAGAAACCCGGGAACGGGTGATGATGGAGCTAGATAGATTTCCAGATATTGAACAGATTATTACCGTGGGTGAGAAAGTCGAGGGCTGTCTCGATTTCTACGAACTGATAGAATCAGCGTCTGAAGAATTAGAACCAGTCAAGTGCGGCGCGGATGAAATAGCCATGATGCTGTACACTTCTGGGACTACCGGTCGTCCCAAGGGAGCCATGATGAGTTATAGCAACCTGTCGTCTATCGGTGCGATCAGCACTTCAGTTTTGCATATTAACGATCGTGATATGCTTTTGACCGGCGCTCCCTTCTGTCATATCTTCTTTGTCTTTACGGTACTGGGATCTTTTAATGCTGGTTCTACTATGCTGACTTTACGAAAGTTTGATCCAGCAAGGACTCTGGAGCTGATAAGTAAATACCAGGTAACCCATTATGCAGGTGTTCCTACCATGTATGTTTTTATGTTGGAGCACATCAAAAAGCAGTCCGATTACAGTCTTAAATATTGGCGTAATGCATTTTGTGCCGGAGCAGCGATGCCAGTCGGTTACATTGCGCAAATAGAAGAACATTTTGGCGTAAACTATATTGAAATGTATGGGGCAACTGAAACTAGTTCCACGTTCACCTACAACCGCCTTGGGCATTCTCGAAAAGGTTCAGTGGGCCAGGTGGCTTTTGGCAACCAGTTGATTATTGCTGACGATCAGGGACATCCGCTGGAACCCGGAGCAGTTGGCGAGGTGCTCATTAAAGGGCCAGGTGTATTCAAAGCTTATTGGCACCTGCCCGAAGCAAGCCAGGCAGCTTTTTTGAATGGCTGGTACCACTCCGGGGATATGGGAAGAATAGATGAAGAAGGCTACTTGTTCCTGTTGGACCGTAAAAAAGATGTTATTATATCCGGAGGATATAATATATATCCTGGTGAATTGGAAAATATTATTATTGAAAACCCCAAGATCAGCGAAGTCGCGGTAGTAGGCGTTAGCGACCCGGTATTCAATCAGGTCACCAAGGCTTTTGTGGTATTGCGAAAAGGTGAGGAAATGAGTCCTGAGGAGTTCATCGCGTTCTGTAAAGACAATATAGCATCATATAAGGTGCCGCGCCTGGTGGAATTTATTCCGGAATTGCCAAAGAGTCCGACTGGCAAGATATTAAAGCGTATGTTGTTTGACCGGGGCATCGAATGATATTGTTATTGAATCTTTATATGAGATTCCGCCAGCATCAGCCGGCGGAATTTATTTATTAGACAGTAGTAATAAGTTTTAGCATCCCAGGGATTTATATTAACAGGGTATCGGCAAAAGTATGGAGAGTATGGGGTGATTTAGTGATACTGCGGGACATAATGGAGCCCCATCCACTTACCCTTAGACCGGAACATACGGTTCAAGAGGCGGCAGCTCTATTTTGGAAACACCACGTGGATTCGGCTCCTGTAGTTGACGAAGAAGATAATCTGCGCGGACTCTTTACGAGTCGGCAGATTTACCAGTTGGTGGGTCAGAAGCTTGACCTGTCAGTTACCCTGGATAAGGTCATGATTCACTCGCCGCGGACCGGGTCTATAAGCGACCGGATTGAAGAACACCTTGATCCTTATCCGGTGTTTGAGCACCTCCCTATAGTTGATGGGGAGAGCTTGGTCGGCTTCATAAGCTTTAGAGAACTGGGCAGAGCATTCTTTGATTCTTATCATGAGATCTCAAGCGAATTCGACACTATCATTAACTCGACTCACAACCTGATTGCTTCGGTCGATAGAAATGGATTGATTCGGGTTTTCAATAAAGCCTGCGAAAAGTTTTTCGGGGTGAAGGCCGAGCAGGTGATAGGGACCCCGCTCAAGGAGCTTGCCCCTAACAGCGGACTGGCAGAGATAGCCAGGTCTGGGAAAGAGGAAGCCGTTCAAAAAGTGCAGGTAAACGAACACCGTTTCATAAGCAATCGGTCCCCGATCCTGAAAGACTGCGAAATAATTGGTGCCGTGGCAGTACTTCAGGACATATCCGAACTCGAAGATATAGCCGGAGAACTTGAACGCTATAAAAGCCTGCTCAAAGAGCTGGAGAAAATTATCGAGTTTTCTTTTGACGGCCTTTGCATTACTGATGGTGAAGGAACCATCATCCGGCTTAATGAGGCTTTTGAGAGGATAACCGGCAATCGGCGCAGTGATCTAATGTTCCGCAATATGTGGGATATCGAGAGAGAAGGCATCGTTTCAAAATCCGTAACGCGGGTGGTTTTGGAGCTCAAGGAAGCTGCAACTATCATTCAGGAAAGTTTTAACGGAAGAATTACCCTGACCACCGGCAACCCCATTTTTGACGAAAACGGCAATATTTTCCGGGTGGTTACCAATGTGAGGGACCTTACCGAGCTTGAAAGGCTGAGGAAGAAGATCGAAGAAGTCGAAGATCTGAGCCAACATTATGAAAATGAATTGAGGAATCTGCGCTTGCAGTATGCCGGATCGGAGCAGATCGTAGTCAACTCGGAGCAAATGAAGGATCTGGTATCGACGGCCATGCGCCTGGCCCAATTTGACTCAACTGTTCTCATCACTGGCGAGTCGGGGACCGGCAAGGAATTGATAGCTAATATTATTCATGACAACAGCAGTCGCAAGAACGGACCTTTTATAAAAGTCAATTGCGGAGCTATTCCAGCCAACCTTTTAGAATCAGAACTTTTCGGTTATGATTATGGCGCTTTTACCGGAGCTAAAAAGGGCGGCAAAGCAGGATTCTTTCAGATGGCCAATGGCGGGACTATCTTTCTTGATGAGATTGGAGATATGCCTTACAACCTGCAGTCCAAAATACTTAGGGTGCTGCAGAACCGTGAGGTAGTAAGGGTAGGAGGCGAAAAAGCCCTGCCCATTGATGTAAGGGTTATTGCGGCAACCAACCGCAGCCTGGAGGAGATGGTAGAAAATAAGGAATTTCGGGAGGATCTGTATTATCGTCTAAATGTTGTCCCGGTATGGATTCCCCCTCTCAGGGCAAGAAAAGAAGATATTGCGCCGCTGGTCAGTCACTTTGCCGCGCATTTTAACAAGAAGAATAACACCAGCAAGACCATATCCCCAGAGGTTCTGGAGAGTTTGTTAGCCTATGAATGGCCGGGGAATGTCAGAGAACTTCAAAATCTGGTGGAAAACCTGATGGTAACGACTGTCGGGAACTTGATAAGCAGGAGAAACCTACCGAAAATCTTTATCAATCAGAACTTTGAAGATAGTGATATATATGTAGGGGGGATCATGCCTCTGCATGAAGCAGTTGAGATAGTTGAGAAGCAGATCTTAGAGAAGGCGTATTCGAAGTACAGTAGTACGCGGCAGATGGCCAAGGCATTGAAGGTAAGCGCTGCAACAATTGTTCGTAAGGCTTCCCGGTACGGAATAGCCAAATAGCATAATTAATTCAACCTGCTAAGTAGATGCACTAAAGCACAAGGCCTAATTGTGATGCATTTTTGATACGGGTGTTACAATATTGTAACACCCGTTTAGCTTTTAAAATAGACATAAAAAATATAGTCCAGGCCGCATATTGCCAGATATACACAGTGTCTATAATTCTCTCATACACAAAGCCGGGTGTGAGCGGTGTTACATATCCGAAACAATAAAGATTAAACGATAGATTGGCAGCAGAACAAATGCCTGAATACAGGACTTAGTAAAAAAATATTCTGATGGATGACATGGCACGATATTTGCTTAATAAGAAAATAAGGTAGAGAAACGGGGAGATTTAGGATTTGCTGGGATCACTTATCCCCGAACAGCAATTTAAAGGCCCTGGAAGGAGGTTTATGGAGGAGTGTAATCGTCCCATCATCCTCTTCTTTCAAGCTCCATACCTGAAAAATACGGTATGATTTGTTTGGTTGAAAGCATATCAAGCATTGTTTATATAAGAAGTAATGTTAGGACATAATCAACGGCTGTTTTGTGAGTACACATGGACTGCAGTCGCGGGACCTGAATACAACACGGTAAATAAGACATTTATAAATGAGAAATTATTATTTGGAGAGGGATGAAATTATGAAAGATTCCAAGGTAGCAGGAATTGTTATAGTCGCTATAATCGCTTTAGTTGTGGCCCTGCTCAAGCCGTTCACAGGCCTTGCTCCTCTGGGGCATTACGTGGTGGCTACAGTTATTTTTACGCTGGGCTTATGGATATTCAAACCTGGCGGAGTTCCGTTTCTAGCCGGAAGTGCGTTTTTAGTGTCAGCTGGACTTATGCTGGGCCTCAAATACAATGTGGTAGCTTCGGGCTTTGTCAGCTCGGCAGTGTGGATACTTATCCCGGCTCTATATTTTGGATTTGTGCTGCAGAAGACCGGCCTGGGAAAAAGAATAGCCTATTTGGTACTGAAAAGCTTTGAGCCCAGCTGGGCTACCATGGCATTGAGCTGGTTTATCATTGGTATGGCACTGTCGGCCCTGACGCCTTCTATTACAGTCAGGCTGGCGATTGTAATGCCTATCGCCCTGGGTGTAATTGACGCCTGTAAGCAGGAATACAACTCTAAAGGTTCCGCTTATATAGCGCTTATCGCCTTTGCCATGTGCCTCTTCCCTGGGACCGGCTGGCTTACTGGTTCTCTATCCGGTCCGATTATGGTAGGATTTCTGCCCGCCGCCTTAAAGCCCCTGGCCACTTTTGAGAACTGGTTCCAGATGCTGGCCCTGCCCTGGTTTATTGTAACCATCGTATATGTGGTTCTGGTTTATATATTGATGAAGCCTAAAGAAGCTATCGGCATACCGCGCGATACATTCAAGCAGCAGTATGCTGGATTGGGTCCCATCAGCCGGGACGAAATAATCACTGCACTTATCCTGGTAGGGTCCCTGCTATTCTTTACAACCGAGAAATTGCACGGTATTCCAGCGGCGGCCACAGCTTTGATGGCTATGGTGCTACTGCTCCTCTTCGGCGTAATCAAAGCTAGCGAGATCGGAACCGGTGCTAATTGGGACGTAATCGTGTTCTTTGGAGTAACTATCAGCCTTTCTACAATTTTCACTGATGCCAAGGTTGCTGCCTGGATAGCCCCCTTATTGGAACCGACCATGCTGAATTTAGCTCCTAATCCACTCCTTTTTATGCTGGTAGCTACATTCGGGATGCTGCTGATACGCTTCATTGATGTACCCTGGGGATTTTCAACTATTGCCCTCACTGCTACGGTTCTTATACCGGTATTCAATCAGTTTGGGATACACCCGCTGGTGGTCACCTTCGCCTACCTGGCAGGCATTAATTTCTTCCTGCTGGGTTACCAGCAGCCCTGGATGCTGATGGCTGAGGGCATAATGCAGAACAAAGGCTGGGCGGCCGGGCATATATTTACCGCTGGTATATGCTACATCATTGCAGTAGTGGTGGCTTTGTTGATAAGCATCCCATACTGGCGGATGATTGGCGCAATCCAATAAATCGATCGACGTTCAAACCCCCTGATTATACTCTCTCATACGGGGAGAAGGAATCCTGATAAGGCCTTCTCCCTGCTTTTTTTGTGCATATGAACTTTCCCAGATGTAACGGTGTCAGGAATATAAGCAAGCCCAAATTCAGAAGCAAAAAGGGAATAGAAGTAAAAGGCCGAATTTTAATACTATTCACTATTTCACTCCATTTATAAATCGAAACCCTTGCAATCTAAAAAACTGAAATCAATGAGTAATTAGGCAGTAGTCAGGGAGCAGAGCTAATGATTATTTGTAGAGTGAACCTTCAAGCCGCGGGCCATACCGTACCGGCGGCAGGCATTATTCCTGAAAATCCCCTGGGGGGAGTAGTATTAGTGCATGGATACGGAGGCTGTAAGGAGGAGGTGCTGGGTCTGGCCTGGCGCCTGGCTGAGCAGAGTATGGCGGTCTGCGCCATAGACCTGCCTGGGCACGGGGAAAACCAGGCGCCTCTAGATGAAAACATACTGGAGGATATCGAGGCAGCCATGGGAGACTGGCAGCGCTTTGGTCAGGTAGTGCTGGTCGGCCAGTCGTTGGGCGGACGCCTGGGACTATTGAGCAGCGCAAAATTTGTAATAGCGATTTCACCGCCGCTGGGACCGGAGGTAGGACGTTCGCTGCGATTCCCGCTGAAGAATATGAGGAGTCACCGGGTGAAGGGAAACTCCTTTGAAGACTTTTTGAAAATCTTTAGTTCATTAGCACCCTCATTCGACCAGGAAAAAAATCGGTTGATAATTCTCGGCGACCGGGATTTCAAGGAGGTTAGCGAAAGCTGTTTTCAGGTCAGACAACTGGGGATACCAGTAAGGATTGTGAACAAAGCTTTACATGGTGATGTTTTTTTGAAGGAAGAAACTATTACCATAATTGCTGAGCAAATCAGGCATTGGATTTCTTGAAGGTAATTAGCTGGAACGCACTTTACGAATTTTATATTTGCAGATGCGATGGCTGATATGATCTATGAACAAGCCGAAGAGGCCACGAGGTTATTCCCGGCGGTTATCTAGATGACACATCTCGATTTGACCTGGAAAGAGCTGATTTTTGAAGAGCAGATAGTTGAGAAAATATCCTGGGCCAATTTAGCATATATGTTAGGTGATGGAGACAAACAACAATACCGGGGAAAAAGTAAGTTTGTAGGTGGTAGGTTTACAGAAGGGGGAGGAAATATGACTAGAGAGATATTGCCGGGGATCTATCAATTGGATATACCCCTGCCCAACAATCCTTTGAAAGCCTTGAAATCATACCTTATAAAAGGCGAGGATCGAAGCCTGCTGGTGGATACCGGCTTCAACTGGCCTGAATGTTACGGCGCCCAGATGGACGCAATGGAAGAACTAGCTATTGATTGGAATCAAATCGATATTTTTGTTACCCATCTACATGCTGACCACTCAGGTCTGGTTTTTGTCCTGGCATCCGAATCATCAAAGATATTCTGCAGTGAGATAGATGGTCATATCATCGAGAATGCCAGCACCGACGAGTTTTGGGAAAGGGCTGATGCCTTTTATAAGTCACACGGCTATCCTGCTGAATATTTGAAAGCGCAGCGCGGGTCTTTTCAAGGGGCTATACCATCTGTAGTAAAGCCTATCACCTATGTTGAAGAAGGTGATAAGCTTGACTACGGAGATTACCATTTTGCCTGTATCAGCACTCCCGGACATACTCCGGGGCATATGTGCTTGTATGAACCGGAGCAGAAGTTCTTAATAGCCGGGGACATGATATTATCTAACATCAGCTCCAATATTACCGCCCGCTTCAATGTCGATGATGCTCTGGGTAATTACCTGGGCAGCTTGAACAAACTAGACGCTATGGAAATCTCAATGATTTTTCCCGGTCATCGCAATATTATTTACGATTATCACCAAAGGATTGTTGAATTAAAAGAACACCATAAAGCTCGGCTTGAGGAAGTACTGGGAATTCTTAAGCAGGGGCCTATGGATGGCTATCAGGTAGCCAGCCGTATGCACTGGGATATGGTATATGATACCTGGGATGATGTTTCAAGCTACCAACAGTGGTTCGCCACCGGCGAAGCGGTAGCCCACCTGGAGCATCTGTATTGCTTGAAGCTGCTTGAAAAGAAGATATTTGAGGATAAGATAGTGTTTCAACTGCCTTCCAGTCGTTGATAAGGATTCTATTTAGCCTCCTAACCTTTATTGGACAAGAGAACTAAACCGATAGTAGCTTTACTCGGGCAACCTGATTTTATTAGCTTCGTTTATTATTCGTCATTTCATTAACGCCCATGCCATTGCTAGCCTTCAAGGCGAACGAGGCTCCATCCCTCGTTCGCCTTGAATTTTCTGATTTACAAGTGGCGGGGCCCATAACGGGACTCGTCGATCTGTAAATACTTGTCAATCAGATCCAGCATTTGCTGCTTGTCCTGGGGGAGCACCCCGTTAATGTTGCCGTAATTTGATACATGATCACTTAAAAGTTCAGTGTTTTCACATTCCAGGTTTTCAATAAAGAGGCGCACTTCGTTTAGTGCTTCATGGGCGCTCAGGAGCTCGAATTTACCTTCACGCAGTTCCTCGTAAAGAGGGGTTCCGGGTTCTGGCACCAGGGTGCGCAGGCGAACAAAGTTAGGGCTGATAGCGCTGATGACTTTAGCACTGTTAAGGGCGTGTTCGCGGCTGCGTTCCTTGCCGCCTATGCCTACCAGGTAATACTCGCTTACTTCGATTCCGGCTTCCTTCAATTTTAATCCTGCTTCTATTATTCCCTTAGAATCAGTCCCTTTCTTGATCCTCTCCAGGACAAGATCGTCGCCGCTTTCCATGCCCATATGGACTCGTGCCAGCCCTGCCTCCCTCAGGCGTTTCAGGTCCTCAACGCTTTTCAAATTGACAAAACGAGCTGAGCCGTAGGTGGTTATGCGCTGCAAATGGGGAAAGAGTTCACGGGCATAGCTAAGGATCTCCACCAACTGATCGGTCTTCATATATATGGTATTGCCATCCGGGAAGAAAATGGAGTTGATAAACTCTCCGTAATGCTGTCTTGCCATACGCAGGTCTTCTTTGATATCCTCTACCTTGCGTATGCGGAATTTGGTGTTTTTATACATATTACAAAAAGTACAACGATTATGGGGGCACCCTATGGTGGCTTGAATCAAAAGACTGTAAGCCTCACTGGGCGGCCGGTATACAGTGCCTTCGTAACGCATTGTGATCCTCCTTATTTTAGAAACCATAAATTCATAATAAAAAAGAGACCCTATCAAGGCCTTTATTTAATTGTATCATCACTGCCTAATAACGGTCTATTGCTTGTCAAATAAGGATGAACAAGCGAATCTCTGCACCGCGTTTTTGCGCTTTGAATAAGTTGAATTAGAAGAATAGAGGACACATATAATGGTGGTGGAAAATTATGATCAGAAGGATCGTATGCTGGATTATTGGCCACAGGATGCAGCCCCATCTTGACCGGGAAAAAGCAGTTATCACTCACTTCACGTGCACCAGATGCGGAGTTGTGAAGGAGTAAAAACTCTATATTGCTCGCGTCACGCTCTACAAAGCCGTCTCAATACAGCGTCACTATCCGAGCCGGATTAATTCGCTTGATAGTAACAGCGTTTAGGGGAGTTGATTTTATCAGCATCTTTGAGTTGCTTGATTATTTTGTCAACTTCTTTTTTATCCAGTCCAGTTGCCTCAGCAACTTCCTTGGCACTGAGTGGTTTCCCTCCCTTTTTAAAAGCATCCAAAACTGTTTTTTCGTTCCCCATTAAAGCACTTCCTACCTTTGTTTTGCCATATTTATGGCTTCTTCCAGGAAATGGGCCACTATGAAGTCGGCAAGAGGGTCCAGATTATGGGAATAGAAGCAAGGGGGGGCAATGGGTAATGGGCCATCGCATACTACGGCTATGGCCTGCTGATCAATGTCTTCATCAGTGTAGCCTTCGCCGCGTAATATTTGAATTTTGGGTCCCGGCTGGCTTTTAAAACCTTCTACAAGAATCAATTCTATATCGGGATCGTTCTTGATCATTTCTACCGCCTCTACAAGACCCGATTCAGTGCGGGTGCGCTTATGCATGGTCATAGAATCCGGCCCCACCAGTACAACTGTTTCAGCTCCGGCCCTAAAGTGCTGCCAGGAATCCTTGCCGGGAACATCCATGTCGTATCCGTGCGCTGCATGTTTGATAGCAGCCACGCGGTATCCCCGGGTGGTGAGGATCTTAACTAGTTTAGCCACAACTGTCGTTTTACCTGAGTTTGAGTAACCAAAAAATCCAATCACAGGAACCAGTGTCAACACCTCCAGAGCTTTCGGTTTGCACTTACTGGATGGTTAATGTTCCCCATCCAGGCGAAAAGCAAACCTGAACTAAAACTATTAAATCACAAGCTGGCTGAGCAGACAATCCGGCAGCTTGAAGATAAGAAAAGACGGGAGCCCATCAAATCCCTTAAAAATGCCTGCGGAGCGGTGAAATGATTCGAAAAAAGTATTTATAAGAAAGCATCCCACAGGGCAAAACCAAATTCCAGGCTGATCAAAATTATTATTATCCACTCCAGCACATTGGAATGCTCGGTGTTAACCTCGCTGCTGAGCAGGGAATAGTTCTGTTGGATCACCTGCAATTTGCGGTTGACACTGGCCCGCCATTGATCACTGCGAAGAACTCGCAAAATGGTCTGATAAACCCGTGCATAGTATACATCTTCGGTAATTTTAATGAGATTGTCAATTTTCTCGCTTATTTCAGTAATATCCGTAATGAAATGCATTAAATTACTCATTATCCTGCGGTATCTGCGCAGACGGCTGAAAGAGCTACCGGTCCCCGCCTTCTCTATTTCATCATTCATTGCCTCCATCTGCTTGCTGAGCAGATTGTCATAGTAGCGCAGTTCCAGTAGCTGTACATTAGCAAATTCGATCAGATCCCGAAGATCTCCAGGATCTTCCGGATCGCAGATCAGGGCGGTATCCCAGGTAAGAGTTACAAAGTCATCCCGGCTGTAGGAAAGCCGGTCGCGCAGCACCAGTTCACGTATCTGATCGCTGAAGTCACTCTTTTCACCCATCAGCAACGCGACTGGATCGTCAACCTCAGCGGGCCGGGCAATATGATAAACTGTATAGTCTTCATAAAACTCCGCATCGACATTCAGTGGTTCCGTAAGCGGGGCCAGCAGTTCTGAAAGACGCATAAGCTGGCTCTGAAAAAGCGCGTCTAGCCCTTCCTGCCCAGCAAAACGCAAAGCCAGGGATTCAAAGGAATGTACACCGGAGGGGGAGTATTCATAGACCAGACAGATGCTTATAGCTCCTATATCATAGATGCGGGCTTGAGTCGTAAATGCCGCGCCCATATTCTCGCTGTCCAATATCAAAGGCTCCAGATTGATTAAAAGCGGGGGGTTATCAACCAGGATCGACTTTGGCCGCAGCCGTGAAAACCTGGCCCGCGCGGGTGCATGTCCCTGAGGTAGAACCTTTTCCAAGCGATTTAAGTCAATCTCCGATTGGGTCTCGTAGATGCGATAGAAATATATGGCGGACAAAAAACCACCCCTTGCGCAAAATAAGGGTGCCGATTTCCGTGATCCGGGCATAGTGAAAAGCGCCGCCCTCTTAGTAGGATTTTATCACAAACTGCGCAAGATGGGTCTAATAGCTGGATCGTGAAAGCTTAAGGGATGTTCTTTCCAAGCATTACTGACTGCCCTGGCCGCTCCCCTGACTCCCATTCTTTTGGCTTGAGCCTCCCCCCTGGCCCTGAGCGGACTGCTGTGAGCCCTTGGATATGGAATCCTCCAGCTCTTTCAGGTTATTAATAGCAATTTCTCCTCTGAGGGCAACAAGTTCAATGGACCTGGCTTTAACGGCTTGCTTAATATCCTGAAGAGAGAATTCAGTACGGTCCACCAGCTTCGTATCAGCATCCTTGAGCTGCATTCGCAACTGGCCCCAGTGCGCATCGATCTGGCTTGCGTGTAAATCGGCAGCTTTCCAGTTGCCCTGGTAAGCTTCGGTTATTCCTGCCAGTGCCTCGTATTTAACCAGAAATAGATCCGGTGGCGTTGCCAAGCTCAGTGCCCTGGCTACTTCCCCAAAGTCCCGGTAAAGAGAGATGGCTGCCATAAGACTGGCTTCCAAATTCTGCTGCCCAACCATTGTGGACAGCTGTTCAAGGGATGCCTCGAATTTGTCGCGAGCCTCCACGCTTAAACCGGCTTTGACCGTCTCAGGTTCCAGGGTGTTCCAATTGCGCAGGATGTTCTTCAGGCTGCTGGTCTCCTCCTGCCAGCTGCCGCTGCCGTTGGGCAGCTTTTGCTGAGTACTGGTATTTTTATTGGCAGGCTGAGTGTCCTGCTGATTCTGATTTCCATCCTGGGTCTGACCCTTTTTAATTTGCCCTGAGCCTTGGCCCTGCTGATTTTGTCCGGATGCCTGGTCCTGATTGTCCATTTGGTTCTGGCCAGTACCTTGCTCCTTTTTTTGGCCGCCGCTTTGCCCGGCCTGGTTATTGCTTTGTCCCTGAGTCTGTCCAGTGCTGGATTTTGATGTTACCGAACTGCTGCCTTCACCCTGTCCCTGCTTGGCGGAGCTGTCTATTGCTATGGCGGGGACTTTTTTTATGGCCATTTTTTTCTCCAGGGAGACTATGATCTTGTTTGTTTCCTTCATTATCTCATTGGCTTCGGAAGGGGCTTGATTGCCTACTCCAGCTGTTGAACCCGGCTTTTTTTCGCCTGATTTCTTGGAGGAACATGCAGGAACAGCAAGTACTATAAATATAATTAAGAATATATAGGCTGGCGCCTTTTGGTTCATAATCATTCACCTCAATACTCCAAGAGATAAGCCGGTATATCGCCATTAGCATATCCAAATTGAGCGCCAAAAATTCTGTTGATACAAGAATTAAAAAAGTACCCTGCGCTTATCAGATAAGCGCAGGGCATAAGAGGCCTGAATTATCGGGCCGGCATATGCAAAAAGACTAGCGGAAAGTCATACGAGATGATGAATCGCGTTCTAAAGGCACCGCCCTGGTAATAATTGCCTCTCTAAGCTCATAGATAGCCCGGCTCAGGTCGGAAATTTTACTTTCGATCCGAATCAATAAATAGGTGGACACTGCGATGGGAAATCCAACATTGGTAATAAGCTTTAACCATTCTTCCATATCTATCATTCCTTTGCCGGTGCGTGATCAAGGGTGAGCATCCCCTGGTTTAGACCAGGCTAAACTCGGTAATCTCTTTGGTGATGAGGCTAGCCGATTTTTTTGTGCTCAATCCATTGTCATCAGGTGCAAAAACGTTGAGGGCGATAATATCATTCATGGCAGTGGTTACATTGCTGTCCGATAAATCGGCCCGGGCATCAACAATGCTGATTTGATAGGTTTTATTATTAGTGGTAGTAAACTTCAATTGCAGTGTTCTTTCTAAAGACATAGTTTCCTCCTCTTTTTCGGATGCAAATGGTGTTGGATTAGCTGCGGTTTTATTGCTCGCTCAGTTCCACTAAATCCCGGCGCTGAATAGAAAGGTGATTTTTTTCATGAAGCGCCAGGATGATTTGGGCAGCTGCATAAACATTATCCCCGCTGGAGTCGGGATCGAGTGATTTGAAAGACCTTTCTTTACTTTGCTGTTTGCCGGTTGAATTGGTTCCGTAGTCCATGACCAGAACCAGTTCACTAGATATAGGGGTTGATGTAACAGCCATGTAATTACCTCCTCATTTTGTTTAATGGCGGCATGCCTTCCACAAAAACCATTATAATAAAGGTCAGCTGTTGCAACTAAAATCAGGCAAAGGCTAAGTCATTCTCAGCTAGCCTGGGAAAATAATAACCGGCTATATGGAAGTAATCGCTATTTATCTGCTTATAGCAATAGGGGTGGGATTTAAAATCGTAATAAGCCAAGCGAAGAGCAAGAATTAAAAAATCCCGTGGTCGAGGCGTATATGAGATACTTCGACTGACCGGGATTCTTTTATAACGCAGCTATTCATTTTTTGGTTCTCCCTAGGAAAAGTTGTATACGAAGATTTCTACCAGTTTAGGATCGAATTGAATTCCGGCGTTGCGCTGGATTTCAGACAGAGCCTGCTCATGCGAGATTGGCCCTTTATAGGGAGTGCTGTGGGTCATTACATCATAGGCGTCGATTATCGATATGACCCTGGCTAGCTGTGGTATTTCCTCGCCTTTAAGTCCGCGTGGGTAGCCCAGGCCATTCCATCTTTCATGATGGGATAGTATCTCCTCAGAAATAACTGAAAGTTCGGGGGAGGCGTTCACTATTCGGTACCCTATCTCCGAATGCTTTTTCACTGTATCCCATTCATCAGGCTGCAGTACTCCAGGTTTGCGCAGCATTTCATCCGGAATTCCGATTTTGCCTATATCGTGTAATTTAGCCAGGAGCATCAACTTATCCGCATCATGCTTGCGCATACCCATTCCGGCAGCCATGCGCAAGGCTATACGCTGCATGCGTTCTGTATGTTCGCGTGTCTCCACGGTGCGCTGCCAGAGCGTGTTCTCCAGTGAAGATATGATCGAACTTCTGGTGGTTTTACTCTCCATCAGCTTATTCAGATACATATCATTTTCAGCTTTCTTGAGGATATCGTTTATATTCTGGGACATTTTTTCTTTAGTTGCATAACCCAGGGCAATGCTCAACGTTATTGGGCTGGCTTCGGCGGTACTCGAATTTCGTTTAATACGTTCGCATATATTGGCTGCGGTTTTGAAATCAGTCTGGGGGAGCAGGATAATAAATTCGTCCCCACCCCAGCGAGCAACGATATCTTCTTCACGGCAGGATTGCCTCAATATGTCAGATATTCTGCGAAGCAGACGGTCTCCTTCCTGGTGGCCGAAGGCATCATTTACCAGTTTAAGACCATTTATATCACCCATAGCGATGCTTAAAGGCAACTGGCGTTCAACGTCTATGCGCTTAAGCTCTTCTTCAAAAAAGGCACGGTTATAAAGTCCTGTTAGTCGATCATGGAAGCTCAGATACATTATCTTCATCTCATTAGCTTTCTTTTCTGTATAGTCCTCACAAGCCATGATAACCTCCCTAAGAGATCCATCATGGTTAAGGACCGGGTCTATATTATAGCGCAGCCAGATCTTTTTCCCTTCCGGAAGCTGAAGGAGCAGCTCACCCTGGCTCGCCGTTTTGTTAGCCATGCTTTCTTTGATGCGGTCTTCCAGCCCGGCTTCTATAGCTTCCCGGGAATATAGAAGATTGAAATTGCCAAGTCTTTCTTTGCTGGCAACTCCCATCAATGATAGGAAGCGGGTGTTGGCGTCAGTTATAACCCCGCGGGCGTCAAAACGCACCAAGCCGATCGGACTTTGTTCGAATAGAGCCTGATAGCGCTGTTCAATTTCTTCATAAGCGGACACGGCCTGTTTCTTATCGCTGATATCCTGATAAGTTCCCGCTATACGAAGTGCGCGCCCGTTTTTATCGCGGGCCGCTACCCTGCCTTTGACTAAGAGCCATATCCAGCCTTGAGATGAATAAACCCGGTATTCCGTTTCAAGGTCCTCGCTTTCCCCTTTCAGGAAAGCCGTGGCTTTCTCCCGGAATTGTTGAAAATCATCAGGGTGTATTAGAGCTACCAGTTCCCTATAAGAAAAAACATTATCAGACTTATTAATATTTTTTAGCATTTCCACCCAGCGATCATCCACATAGAGCTGGTCAGTGGTAAGATCCCAATCCCAAAAGGCTTCCCGCGCGCCCCACAGGGCTAGTTCTAAGCGGTTTTGGCTTTCATGCAGTTCTTCGTTTTTCTTAATCAAACGATTCTGATAAAACTCAAGGTCCTGGTTCATAGCTTCGATCTCTTCGTAATTCCTCTGCAGTTCTTTCTGGGCAAACTTGAGATCGCTGATATTTCTGCTGATTCCTATAATGCCATTTATCTGCTGGTGCTTATCACGAAGCGGGGCCAACGAGGACTGGTAAAAGCGTGGAGATTCTTTGCTGCCCAGGGTGTATTCGTAGGTAGCCTTTTCTCCCGCCAGCGCATTTTTGTACTGCTGTTCAAATAGATCAGCCTTCTCTTTAATGAAAATCTGTGCGGGGGTTTTACCAACAAAAATGTCTGATACTAGATCATCTTCGAAAAACCCGCGACCGTATATTCCCGTGTAACACAGGTGCTTATCCACAACAAAAATAGTATCATTAATCGAGCTCAAAACGGCTTGCAGCTCATCTTCCTGGACCTGCATTTTACCGCTCAGCTCATGCTTGTCACTGACATCATTAAGGGATACTGCATAATACTTTTTCTCTGTGGAGTCGGACACTTTCTGTACTTGTAATTCTATTGCCAGGTTTTTACCATCCTGAGTCTCAAAGTTTCCTGCGCAAAAATGAATGTCTTCTTGCTGGGATAGAGAACTGCAGCCGGTTTGGGAAAGCAGATCATTGAGGCTGATGCTGCGAACTTGCTCCTCGCTATAGCCTAAAAGAGAGTAATAAGCCTTGTTGCACTTGAGCAGGCGCCCGTCCGCAGTATAAAGAGCCAGGCAATGGAAAGTATGCTCAATAAACGATTCCCACAATTCCTGCAAATTATGGTGTTCGATTTTCTCAACCATGCTGTCCAGCCAGTCGGGCTGGCCTTGAGAACGGTCAGGGAATGCTTCATTGTAATAGGGATTTTCATACAGCCTCAGGTTTTTGATGAATTGTCCGTTCTGAAGGAACAATTTTTGCAAAAGGTCGCTCGAGTATTCCTTGCTGTTCAAAGCATATATAGAAATGCAGGGTAATGAGTCCATAAAAGCATTTAGCCGGTTGGCAAAGGCGGTTATGAAATCTTCACTATTACCGTTTGCAGCCATAGCATCTAGACTTACCAGGACAATTACCTTTTTGTAGCCCATATTCACGCTGCTGCGTATTTCTTCCATTAAGCATTCGCCGGTAGCCAGCGGATTTGGCGCCCCTGTATCTGAGCCACTTCTGGTAGCAAATATGGCTATCTGCTCCATTGAAACATCCCACAGAGCATCCTGGCGCTTGTAGTCAATAAAGGTCTTGAGATACTTTTCTTCAGATGGGTTGACGAGACAGATAAAGCGTTCTTCACGATCCGATATTGACTGCAACATATATAACATGAACTGTGACCATTCGTCCAGACTGTCATAGAAGAAGACTATTTGTGATGGAGAATCTATGTTTTTAAGCAAATCTGCATTTACAGGGTATCCCGACGGCATAACATCCTCCTGAAACCAGAAATCAACACTGAGCCTAATAGGGTAACAAAATTATATCAGAAAAGCAAATCATTTTCAGCTACTACTTATGACACAAATATAATTAATTATAGCACAAATATAAGACTAAAGGGCAATAAAAAACCTGGGACAAAGAATACTCAAAAGGTCGGGCCCTGGGTCCTAAAAATTTAATACAAAATTAATGCAGATTATTTTATGGTGGATTACGGGCGGAACGTTCGGAAATACTGCCGAGAAGACAAAAAAATGGCTCACACTCTATATGTGAACCAGATGCTAAAAGCAATAAGGATAACAGCCCCTAATCCATAGGACCACCTTCCCAGTATTGCCTGATCTTTCTCAGGGCATAGCCGCCGAAATATAACCCGTTTAAAAAAGCCAGGGGTATGGCCATGGCCCCAAAAACGTGGAATTTCTGTTTCATATCTTCGCGTCCGTCACTAGTCCGAAATCTGGTCAAGTATATCCCTCCTTTGTTTTATTGTGGTCTGCTGTAGAGGGAAATATTTAAGGATAGTTTTCTCAGCTTTTACTGATTAATGAAGGAAGAACGATTTTAAAGAACACATACAAACATGATCCGCCTATCAACAAAATTAGTAAAAAACTCAAATATTTTACGAACACAAAAAATCACCTCTCTAAAGTATGAGGTGAATAATAATCTTTTATGCGGCAGCGATTGGAAGCCTGTCAACCCAGCAGTCTTTCAATCTCTTCCTGGCCCAGAATTTTGAAAACGATGATAGTCGACAATTTCGAGAGGTCGATTTCGTGGTTTTGCGCCAGGCGGCGGCCATGTTTATCACAAAATACTTTGATCACCGGGCGGGTCGGCGTATCCTGGTTGACATCAATAATTACTCCGTAATCTCCGGTATTCAACTGAACGATGCTGCCCAGGGGATACACTGCTACATTAGCTACCAGTGCATTTACACAACGCTCATCCAGATAAATAACTGACATGCGCTTGATTATTGTGATGGCCTGGTTGATGGTATACGAGGGACGATATGGGCGGTCGGCCAGCAGGGCGTCATATACATCAGCAACAGCGGTTATGCGAGCGTATTCATGGATATTCTCTCCGGAAAGCGCTCTCGGATAGCCAAACCCATCCCATCTTTCGTGATGCTGCAGGGCTATGTGGGATGCCAGAAGCGATACATCCGGGTACTGGCGTAGAATTTCGAACCCATATTCAGTGTGGCGTTTTATTTCTTCGAACTCCTCTTTGCTTAGATCGTCTGGTTTATTTAATATTTCTTTATCGATTCTGGTCTTGCCTATATCGTGAAGAAGGGCACCGATTCCGAGTTCTTTCAGCCTGACTTTGTCATAGCCAAGGACAATAGCAGTCAGCAGTGCTAGAACGCATACATTAACGGAGTGAGCGAAGGTATAATCATCGAAAAGCCTGATATCGCTTAGATTTACCAGAACATGAGGATTTTCTAGCAGTTCATCAAGTATATTATCGACCATTGCTTGAACCATGCCCATATTCATGCGCCGCTCATTCTCCAGATTGCTGAAACTGGCCTTAACCGCCACTATAGTAGCCAGACGTGTTTCTTCTGAGATTACATCCTGGTATCTGGAATCGTCAAATAAGCTGTCTTTAATGTATACGGAAACAATCGACAGAGAAGAAAGGCGATTGATAAAAGTCTCTGTCAGTTTTATGCCGGAATGAAGCAAAATGCCACCGTCGCTATTATAAATAGCTTTGGCAATAACCATGCCCGGCTTTAATTGTTCAATAGGAATCCTTCTCACATACTCACCTTTAGCCGTTTTCTGTGGCAGGCCGTAAGACAGGGAGTTTGCCACTTCTCGTAGTATTCGGTATTGTTGTGCTTCTTCCTGCCAAATAATCTAAATTTTTCTTAAACTTTGGCGATACTTGTAGAAAGCGAAATAATCATACCACGATATGTATATAATAGTATTATGTGGAAATAGAACATATAGATAATTTGCTTTGCTTGTGAAAATATTTTACAATGACAGTGACTTGAGTAACAAAAGGAGCCACTTATGAAAAAGAGGAAAAGCCCAGTCCCCAGGGCGGTCTTAAAAAACCTGGCGGATGACATAAAGAAAATGATTGGTAGTCGGGAGGGCAAGATATTCCTCTTGGAGACTGTTGAGGAAATACCCTTTGAGACTAGAAGTCATGTTTTAGAAGGGCTTTCTTCTTTTTATACCCCGCAAATGGTGGATTTTTTCCATTTATTAAAAGCAGAGTACGGGAAAGAGATGGAGCCTTTATGTGCACGGACCTTGGAGAAATATCGCCTGGCGGGAATGGATGTGCTGACCAGGATTCCATCTTCCAATCGCTTCTATAAAGCTCATGCCAGCTGCAGCCGCCATACTGGACGCATGACCGTAGACGTTGCATGGCAGCTGGAGTCGGGCGCCCTGCAAGTAGAATGCTTCTATCTTACCTTCAACCCGGACGGGATCCACAGTTTTTTCCTGATTGAAAATATGCCCGTAAAACAATACGAGAGTGATCGCCAGCTGCTGCCTGATATGGTTGAGATTACTCTGGCGGAGACCTGTTTCATTGTTGCACAGGCCTATGCTTTCAATATCAATAATATGACGCGGCCGGCCTTGGGACGTTTTCTTTACCAGAAGTACCTGGACTACCCGGTCTGCATGTCTGACAGCGAAGGCCTGGAACTTGTTAATCGGCTTTCGCAAAAAATCAGTCCCGCTCAAGTGGTGAATAGTTTCTTTCATGCTCTTAAATTTCTGGATTTGGACTTCATTGCCTGTCTGACTCCCAGGCCATCTTGCAGCAGACACCTGCTGGACAAAAATTTTGAAGAACTGCTTAAACCTGGTTCCGCTATGCTGGAAGGCCAGATTGACCAGGTATACGGCTCTAGAAACTCGGTCTGGGTGCAGGCCTATTGCACAACTGTGAGTGAAGCTCAGTTTTACCGGCACAGTTACGTGTTCAATCTGCAGAGGTCACAGGGAGGGGACTGGCTAATAGCTGATATAAGACATGAGAACCGGGAAATCCTGAATGCTGCCAGCGATTCAGGGCAGCACCTGGAAAAGATTCATTATCGGATGTATGATATTTTGGACCTGGACCGTTTATTCGATATTTTGGACAGGATCGAAAATATTTACGAGGTCGAAGAACTGCCCTGCGGCATGCATATGCGAGTTAATTGTGCGGATGACAGCTTGAACCAGGGGGTATCATTTCTCTCCGGAGTAGTTGCCGACCTGGTGATCAATGGAGAGGAACTGGTATTACTCTCGCCGCGCAGCAATGCCTTAAAAGATTTTGAGATGCTGTTGGGACACGGTGGCGACAGTCCGGTCTGTTTCAGGGGCGAGTCTAAAATTGGGCTGCTCACCGCCTATAATTTCCTCAGGGGCAGGTATGTGGAATTTGCTGAAGCGCTCGATGAGGGTGAGTTCGAATCCGGCTTGGATGAAGGGATGCGGTTTATCAGTACTCGTTATATAATCAAAGATCGGGAAAATGTCATCAGGCGCATTGAAGAGATCGAATCCTATCATTTTAAACTGGCAGGGGACGTGCAGGTCTACTACGAATTTGACCCAACCCCGGAAGGCCGGGGATTCTTTGCTGAATATATTGTTGGCGCCAATTGGCTTACCCTGTCTACTTTTGGGGAACGGGATATGGGTTTGGCCAGAAAGAGCTTTGAAAAGCATATGTTTGATTATCTAGAAATGGACGGAATGGAAATAAGGGAAGAGGGTGTTTTTGATATCTTAAGTGCCGAGGTTAAGAAAGAGCATCCCGAATTAGAGGGATTTTTAAAAGAAGCTTACCTGAATAAATGGTCTGAGTCACGCCTTGCCGTCTTGAGCGGCATGACTCCCTCGGAAGCCTGCCAGACTGAGGAAGGAAGCCGTATGCTATGGTCGCTGTTAAAGAGGATGCAGGGTAAAAGCAGCAAGAGACGCAGGCAAGGCCGGAAAAGACATGTCCATTTGCACGAATACATCCATAAACTGCAGCAAAAAATGAATGAAGGCATCAATCATTCATATTGACAGCCTAAAAGCCATTAAATATACTATATAGATAATAAGTTCACAGCCATCGACGATGAAGGGAACCGACCTGCAAATCTCTTGATAACAGCGAGCCGGAAGGGTGTAAGCCGGCATCAATATTTGACAGGGTGCTCATCCTGGAGTTGCTATCTGAAAGGTATCAGAACCAAGTAGGTGTCGCCGGACGGAAATGTTCGTTATCAAGCTGGCTTGCCAGAGCTTTCGGCAAGCTGTAAGAGGTTGCTTATTATTTAAGCGACAAACAGGGTGGTACCGCGGGAAAAAACCTCTCGTCCCTGATGGGGGCGAGGGGTATTTTTATCCTTTTTTATATACAAGGCACTGATTCCACTGCGTTCAAGGAGAAGCAGTCGGAAGAAGGAAAGGGGTTATTTATGAAAAGCGATAATGTCAAAATCGGTTTAGAAAAGGCTCCCCACCGTTCTTTGTTCAGGGCACTGGGCTTAACCGACGAAGAATTAGCACGTCCCTTGATTGGAATTGTTAATTCACAAAATGATTTGATTCCTGGACATATGAATCTGGATAAGATTGCTGAGGCTGTTAAGAACGGGGTATACATGGCCGGCGGCACTCCAATGGAGTTTTTCACCATCGGAGTATGCGATGGCATCGCTATGAATCATATAGGCATGAAATACTCTCTGGGCAGTCGAGAGCTGATTGCTGATTCTGTGGAGATAATGGCTGTAGCTCACGCTCTTGACGGTTTGGTTTTTATACCCAATTGTGATAAGATTATACCAGGAATGCTGATGGCGGCGGCGCGCTTAAATCTGCCTTCCATTTTTATTAGCGGCGGCCCTATGCTGGCTGGACGAGTAGGCGAGAGAACTGTTAGTGTAACCCAGGTGTTCGAAGCGGTAGGCGCAGTTGCAGCCGGTAGGATGAGCGAGAGTGAACTATGTTCACTTGAGAATTCAGCCTGCCCGACCTGCGGTTCTTGCGCAGGCATGTTTACGGCCAACTCCATGAACTGTCTGACTGAAGCACTGGGATTGGGGCTTCCTGGAAATGGAACAATTCCTGCAGTTTATTCTGAGCGTATCAGGTTGGCTAAAATGGCCGGTATGCGTATAATTGATTTAGTACGTGAAGATGTAAAACCTCTTGATATATTGACCCGCGATGCCTTTTTAAACGCTATTCGTCTGGATAATGCCATCGGATGCTCAACCAATTCGGTGCTGCATTTGATGGCTGTAGCCAGTGAAGCAGGCGTTGATTTAGATCTCAATTTATTCAATCAGATCAGTGACAGCACTCCACTGCTATGCAAAATTAGTCCTGCGGGGACTGACCATATGGAAGATTTGTACCGTGCAGGCGGTATACAAGCCTTATATAATGAACTGCATAAGGCAGATTTGATCAATACTTCCTGTATGACCGTAAATGGCAGGACCGTGGGTGAAAACCTCGCAACCAGTCCGGTAACTAATCACAGAGTAATTCGGCCTCTGGATGACCCGTACAGCCAGAACGGCGGTTTGGCTATTCTTTTTGGTAATCTGGCCACCCAGGGAGCTGTAGTCAAGAAGAGCGCTGTTGATCCCGAGATGCTTCAGCATGAAGGCCCGGCAAGGGTTTTCGATTCTGAGGAAGAAGGGGTTGCAGCCATACTGGGAAACCGGATCCGTCCGGGAGATGTCATTGTAATTCGTTACGAAGGACCAAAAGGTGGCCCGGGAATGAGGGAGATGCTCACCCCCACTTCAGCGATAGCCGGCATGGGACTTGATAAGGAAGTTGCTCTGATTACTGATGGACGTTTCTCCGGGGCAACCCGTGGAGCTGCTATAGGTCATATATCTCCAGAAGGTGCTTCGGGAGGTCTTATTGGACTGGTCGAAGAAGGAGACATTATTCGAATAGATATTCCCCGACTTAGCCTGGAACTGATGGTTGAAGAGGGGATTTTAAATGAGAGAAAATCACGCTGGATCGCTCCAGAACCTAAGATTACCAGCGGATATATGAAAAGATATGCCCAGATGGTACAATCAGCCAGTACCGGAGCCATATTCAACAAATAGTGAAAAGGCTCAACCGGTAGAAAGAGCGGGCCATCAAAGAGCCCGCTTTCATTTATTCTACGTGCAAGATTATTAGAAATCAGCATTGCTGCATGCATTCATTATATAGATATTTTGGAGGTGATAGAGCTTGATGTTAAAAGGAGCAGAGATTCTATTAAAATGCCTGGAGGAAGAGGGAGTCGACATAATATTTGGCTATCCCGGTGGAGTTGTGCTGCCAATTTATGATGCTCTTTATAAACAGGACAAGATCAAACATATACTTACACGGCATGAACAGGGTGCGGCTCATGCTGCGGATGGCTATGCGCGAGCGACTGGAAGGGTGGGAGTCTGCCTGGCCACATCGGGTCCCGGCGCTACCAACCTGGTAACCGGTATAGCCAATGCCTACATGGATTCCATACCCTTGGTGGCTTTTACCGGGCAGGTTGTAACAGGTATGATCGGGAAAGACGCTTTTCAGGAGGCAGACATTACCGGAATAACCCTTCCCATAACCAAACATAACTACCTGATCGAAAGAACCGAGGATGTAGCCAGGATAGTAAAAGAAGCATTTTATATCGCCCGCACTAACCGCCCTGGACCTGTGGTTGTAGACTTGCCTAAAGATGTTATGGACAGGGTGATCGATTACCAGGATCCGCCGGTTGATATTAACATTCGCGGTTACCGGGTTATGAAAGGCTTTAACAACGGGCAGGTACTGGCAGCGGTCGAATTGATTAAAAATGCCGAGCGCCCAGTGCTCTACGCCGGTGGAGGGGTTATAGCTTCCGGAGCCAGCGAGGAGCTCAAGGAACTGGCTGAAAAGCGGAAAATTCCGGTTACCACTACTCTGATGGGGATGGGAGGATTCCCCTCCGATAACTATCTTTCCCTGGGGATGCTAGGAATGCACGGTACCCGGTATGCTAATTATGCCACCGGTGAATGCGATCTCTTGATCGCAGTGGGGGTCCGTTTTGACGACCGCGTAACTGGCAATATCGCCACATTTGCTCCCCATGCCCAGATCATTCACATCGATATCGACGCAGCTGAGATCGGCAAAAATGTGGCAGTCCACGTCCCTATTGTGGGTCAGGTAAACGAGGTCCTGCACGCTATCAACGAGCGTCTGGAAGCGGTAGACAGCTTAAGCTCCTGGCATGAGACCATCGACCGCTGGAAAGAGGAATATCCCATGCGCTATGGAGTGTCGTGTGAAGGGCGTATTATGCCCCAGCATATTATTGAAAAGATTAGCGCTTTAACTAAAGGGGAAGCTATCATTACTACCGAAGTAGGCCAGAATCAGATGTGGGCAGCTCAATACTATCAGTATAAGCACCCGCGTAGTTTTATTAGTTCGGGCGGTCTTGGAACGATGGGTTATGGATTCCCGGCCGCAATTGGCGCCAAGCTAGCCTGCCCCGACCGGCCGGTTATAGACATCGCCGGCGACGGCAGCATTCAGATGAACATTCAGGAGCTGGGCACTGCCGTGGCCTACAAAATTCCCGTCATAATATGTATATTGAATAATCAGTTCCTGGGTATGGTAAGGCAATGGCAGAGTCTATTCTATGATAACCGTTATTCATTTACTGACATAAGCCACCAGCCGGATTTTGTAAAACTGGCTGAAGCTTATGGAGCATATGGCCGAAGGATCAAAGAAATGAGTGAAGTCGATGCTGCTCTGGCTGAGGCCCTGACTATCACGGATCGCCCAGTTGTACTGGACTTCTGGGTGGAAAGAGAGGCCAACGTTTATCCGATGGTCCCGCCTGGCGGTTCGATAATTAATATGCTGGAGGAGGAGGGGTAAAAATGAAAAAACATACCTTATCGGTTACAGTAGAAAACCGGCCTGGTGTATTGACCCGGGTAACAACCCTTTTCCGGCGCCGTGGGTATAATATCGAAAGTCTGACTGTAGGAGCAACTGAAGACCCAAGTCTCTCAAGGATTACCATCGTGGTAAGCGGGGATGACAGCATAATAGAGCAGGTGAGCAAGCAGCTCTACAAGCTGGTAGATGTTATCAAAATCGTTGATGTTACCGATGAGCGAGCAGTCGAGAGGGAACTGGTGCTGATCAAAGTAAAAGCTGACAATAATGTGCGGGCTGAGATAGTCCAGATCGTTGATATTTTCAGAGGACGGATAGTCGATATAGGCAGCAATACCTTGATAATTGAAGCCACCGGCGATTCAGGAAAGATTAATGCAATAGAAGATTCGCTAAGGCCCTTTGGCATCATTGAGCTGGTTAGAACCGGCAAAGTAGCCATGGTCCGCGGCGTGAAACAATAGGACTCAATAAAAGGAGGAAAAATAAAAATGGCAAAAATGTTCTATGACGCGGATGCTGATCTAAATTTGTTGAAAGGGAAGACTATCGCAGTAATGGGCTACGGTTCGCAGGGTCATGCCCAGGCGCAGAATCTTAACGACAGCGGGCTCAATGTCATAGTCGGTCTGCGCAAGCCTTTTGACGAAGCAACTGAGAAGGAATGGAATTCCGTAATTGAAGCCGGCATTAAGGTAATGACCGTTGCAGAAGCGGCAGAAGCGGCTGACATCATTCATATACTGCTGCCTGACGAGTTTCAAGCCAGGGTATACAAAGCTGAGATTGAGCCCCACTTGAAAGAAGGCAATGCACTGGGATTTTCTCACGGTTTTAATATTCATTTCGGGCAGATTGTTCCTCCGGCTTGGATCGACGTATTCATGGTAGCCCCCAAAAGCCCGGGGCACTTGGTGCGGCGTATGTATGCCAAGGGGGCAGGAGTTCCCGGATTGGTAGCTGTGGAACAGGATTTCACGGGGCAGGCTCGTGATGTTGCGCTCGCCTATGCTTGCGGAATTGGCTGCACAAGAGCAGGGGTTATCGAAACAACCTTCAGAGAGGAAACTGAAACCGACTTGTTTGGAGAACAGTGCGTTCTCTGCGGTGGAGTGACCGAGCTGGTCAAAAGTGGATTTGAGACGCTTGTAGAAGCGGGTTATCAGCCTGAAATCGCTTACTTTGAATGCCTGCACGAACTTAAGCTGATCGTAGATCTAATTTACGAGGGCGGCATGGGATATATGCGTTACTCCATAAGCGATACAGCGGAATATGGGGATTACACCAAGGGCCCAGACATTATCGGGCCGGAAGTCCGTTATGCAATGCAGGAAGCGCTGGAAGATATTCAAAGTGGAAAATTTGCTAAAAACTGGCTCCTGGAAAACCAGGTAGGCAGACCCCAGTTCAACGCCCTGCGTAGGCAAAATCGAGAACACATGATTGAAGAAGTTGGCGCTGAGCTCAGAGCTATGATGCCCTGGTTAAAAGAGACCAAATAGTAGGGAAGATTACCAAAGGAATATCTCCGTAATGCGAAAATTCCGTTCAGACGACGTATCTTTTAGAAGCCGGGGTAACGGAATTTTTGCAGACCTTAACTTTATTTTATTGTATTGTATATCTTAATTCGACATTAACGGCCGGCAGGAGAGAGCACCGGTGTAATGAAGCCAGCGTTCTATCATGAAAAAATGCGATAGATCGCTTCTTCTACCAGTGGCAATTGTATCGCGAACTGATGCAGATATCGTAAAGGGAGGATATATTAATGGGGATGACTATCAGCCAGAAGATACTGGCTGCACATACCGGACGCGAGTTTGTTGAAGCGGGCGAGCTCATCAACTGCAAGCTGGACGTGGTGCTGGGCAATGACATCACTGCTCCGGTGGCTATCAGTGAGTTTAAACGCCTTGGCTTATCAAAGGTTTTTGACCGGGATAGAGTGGTTCTGGTTCCTGATCATTTCACCCCTAACAAAGACATCAAGGCTGCTGAACAGGCCAAAATTTTAAGAGAATTTGCCAGGAGCTTTGAAATACGGAACTATTTTGAAATCGGGCAAATGGGAATAGAACATTGCCTTCTACCAGAACAGGGCCTAGTGCTGCCCGGGGATGTGATCATCGGAGCAGACTCTCACACCTGCACGTACGGGGCCTTAGGAGCTTTTGCCACCGGTGTGGGATCCACGGATATGGCGGCCGGTATGGCTACCGGTGAAGCCTGGTTCAAGGTGCCGGATTCGATAAAATTTGTTTATTATGGAACACTGCCGAAATGGGTCAGCGGCAAAGACATAATCCTCCATACTATAGGGGACATTGGTGTGGATGGTGCCCGCTACATGTCTATGGAATTTACTGGAGAAGCAATAACTGCCCTTTCCATGGATGGACGTTTTACCATGGCCAATATGGCCATCGAAGCGGGGGGGAAAAATGGGATTATAGAGGCAGATGACAAGACTATCGCCTACGTTGAAGGTCGGGCAAAAAGGCCGTACAAGGTCTATCGTTCTGATCCCGATGCGCATTACGAGGAAATACGTGAATATGATGTATCGAAATTGGAGCCGGTTATTGCCTTCCCGCATCTGCCTGAGAATACCAAGCCGGTCAGTGAAGCCAGCGGGGTGACAATAGATCAGGTGGTTATAGGTTCATGCACAAACGGGCGTATGGAGGATCTGCAGATTGCTGCTTCTATTCTCAGGGGGCATAAGGTGCATCCTGAGATAAGGCTGATTATTTTACCAGGCACGCAAAGGATTTACCTGGATGCATTGAGGCAGGGCTTGATAGAGGATCTGGTGGAAGCCGGAGCCGTGGTCAGCACCCCTACCTGCGGGCCTTGTTTGGGAGGGCACATGGGTATTCTGGCTAAAGGCGAGCGCGCTCTGGCTACAACCAATCGTAATTTTGTTGGACGCATGGGGCACCCGGAAAGCGAAGTATATCTGGCCAGCCCGGCAGTAGCCGCGGCCAGTGCTATAAAGGGTTGTATAACAGCACCCTGGGAAATAAAGTAGTTTAACATTCCAATAAAGGCTTAATGCCAGGAAAGGAAGATTATAAATGAAAATGCAAGGCCAGGTGCATAAGTTCGGAACTGACGTGGATACCGACGCCATCATTCCTGCCCGTTATCTCAATACATTCGATCCCCAGGAACTGGCCAAACATTGCATGGAGGATGCCGATCCCGAGTTTCCCTCCAAAGTGCGGACTGGAGACCTGATCGTAGCTGACAAGAACTTTGGCTGCGGAAGTTCGAGAGAACACGCTCCTATTGCTATACAGGGGGCGGGAGTATCTTGCGTTATAGCCAAATCTTTTGCCAGGATATTCTACCGTAATGCTATCAATATAGGCCTGCCTATACTGGAATGCAGTGAAGCGGTTGATTCGATCAATGAGGGAGATCAAGTCGAAGTCGACCTGGAAACTGGGATTATCAAGAACCTGCGGACCGGGGAAGAGTTTAAAGCGGTTCCTTTCCCGGAATTCATGCAGGGCATCATGGCCCAGGGAGGTTTGATCAATTACTTGAAAGACCGGCTCAGTGATCAATAGCGATGCGAAAAGATGCCTACTTCTAAACGGTCGGGTTCCGATCAGAAGAACAGGCGGGGGGCCAATCCTACGCCCGTTGCAGCGTGTAATGAAACTGTTTTGTAGTTTCTCAAATGACATGACGAAAGGATGAGACAATGTTTAAGGTAGCAGTTCTTCCCGGAGATGGAATCGGTGCAGAGATTGTACCTGAAGCAATTAAAGTATTGAAGGCCATTGCCAAACGTTTCGGGCATGAATACCAGTTCGATGAAGCCCTGGTTGGAGGCAGCGCCTATGATGCTACCGGCAATCCTTTGCCCGTAGAGACCTTAAATCTATGCCGCCAGTCTGACGCGGTTTTACTGGGAGCAATCGGGGGACCAAAGTGGGATGAACTTCCTGTACACCTGCGTCCCGAAATAGGCGCGTTGCTGCCTCTGCGTAAAGAATTGGCCTTATTTGCCAACCTGCGCCCCTGTGTTTTGTTTGATGAACTGCTGCACGCTTCAACATTAAAGGAAGAAGTTTTAAAAGGCGTTGATATTCTTGTTATAAGGGAGCTTACCGGAGGGCTCTACTTTGGAGAGAAAAAACGGGAAACTACGCCCGACGGAGGCCAAAAAGCCACGGACATACTCAGCTACTCAAGCTATGAGATAGATAGGATCGTACGGTTTGCTTATGAGGCTGCCCGACGCAGAAGTAAGAAGCTCTGCTCGGTAGACAAAGCCAACGTGCTTGAGTCATCGCGCCTGTGGCGAGAGACGGTCACAGAAATTGCCAGGGAATACCCGGATATTGAGACAACTCATATGTATGTTGATAATTGCTCTATGCAGTTGATTAGAAATCCCCGCCAATTTGATGTAATTGTAACCGAGAACATGTTTGGGGATATTCTGACTGATGAAGCCTCTATGCTGACCGGTTCGATAGGCATGCTGGCCAGTGCTTCCATCGGGGGCCGGGTGGGCATGTATGAACCATCGCACGGTAGTGCCCCTGATATAGCTGGACAGAAAAAAGCTAATCCGCTGGCGACCATTTTATCTGCTGCCCTGATGCTCAGGTATTCTTTCAACCAGGAAGAAGAAGCAAAGGTGATAGAACTGGCTGTCAATAAAGCCCTGGCAGAGGGTTATCGAACCCCCGACCTCATGGAACCGGGGAAAAAGCTCGTAAACACTGAGGAAATGGGCACGCTTGTAGCAAGGTTTGTCAGCCAGGCCGAATAGCTAATATCGTTTTCTTGGAGGAGCCACTACTAATTCAGCGAAATAGGTGTGAGAGGTGCATTACCGGACTAATCGACGTTTAAATTTTTTAAGGAGGATAATCCATTGGGGATAAAAAACTGGATGTATTAATCTACGATACTACTTTGCGGGACGGTTCTCAAGGAGAGGGGATGTCCCTGTCGGTAGATGACAAAATTAAAATAGCTAAAAAACTTGACTATCTCGGCATTTCTTATATTGAGGGAGGCTGGCCCGGTAGCAATCCTAAAGACATGGATTTCTTCCGCCAGGCACAGAACATGGAATGGAAAAACTCACGCATCTGTGCTTTCGGTTCCACCCGCAAACCAGGTATTTCGGTAAAACAGGATAGCAGTGTAAAAGGGCTTTTAGAATCAGGTGTAGGAACGGTTACACTGGTAGGCAAGTCATGGGATTTTCATGTCATCAGGGCCTTGGAGACTACCCTGGAAGAAAACTTGAACATGGTCCGTGAGACTATCGTATATTTAAAGGAACGCTCCCTAGAAGTGATCTTTGATGCTGAGCACTTCTTTGACGGATATAAGAACAACCCCGATTATGCACTTCAGGTCTTAAAAGTTGCTGAGGCTGCCGGTGCCGACTGCTTGGTCTTATGTGATACCAATGGCGGATTTTTGCCATGGGAACTCGAGACAGTCATTGATAGCGTCAAACCCCATTTAAATATCCCTTTGGGGATTCATGTCCACAATGATGCCGGATGTGCGGTCAGTAACACTCTCATCGCCGTAGCCCATGGCTGCACTCATGTTCAGGGAACCATAAATGGATTTGGTGAGCGATGCGGCAATGCCGACCTCTGTACGGTGATTCCTGACCTGGAAATAAAGATGGGCAAAAAAGTACTTCCTGCCGGTAATCTGAAGCGGATAACAGAAGTATCTCACTATGTAAGTGAGATTGCCAACATGCCCCATTTTAACAGCCAGCCATTTGTGGGATCAGGCGCGTTTGCACACAAGGGAGGGATTCACGTCAGTGCCCTTTTAAAAGACTCAATGACCTATGAGCATGTTAATCCTGAAGAGGTAGGCAACCATCGGCGGGTTTTAGTCTCTGAATTATCAGGATTATCCAACCTTTTGTACAAAGCCCGCGAGCTGAATATCGATGTCAACGATTATGATGCCGAGACCCGCAAGGTGATCAAGGAAATCAAGGAATTAGAAAACGAAGGATTCCAGTTTGAGGGAGCGGAGGCGTCTCTAGAACTTTTCCTCCGCAAAGCTTTTGGGCAGTTCGAAGATTATTTCCAGCTTAAAAACCTGAAATTGATTATCGAAAAGGGTGAGGATGACAATATTACCGCTGAAGCTATGGTGAAGATAACCATTGGCGAGCAGAGCTATCATACCGCATCCGATGGCGATGGGCCGGTAAACGCGCTAGACAATACGTTGCGCAAGGCTTTAACCGAGGTATACCCTGAAATCATTGATATGCATCTCAGTGATTACAAGGTGCGTGTCTTAAACGGCAATGCAGGAACCGCGGCTAAAGTTAGGGTGCTTATCGAATCAGCGGATCAAACAAGTAAATGGAGTACGGTGGGAGTATCTGAAAACATTATAGAAGCATCCTGGCAGGCTCTGGTAGATAGTATAAACTATATGCTTTTCAAGAAGCGGCAAGAAGACAGCATGCAGGACAAAAAAATGTCTTAATAAGATCAATAAAGTGGCAGTTTATAGAATTAATTGACTAACTGGCACTTATGTGTTGACGAATCCACCCACTTATTTTAAAATTTTAGGAGTGCCCGGACATGGGCTAGAAAACCATATTTTCCGATATTTCGGGAGAATATGACTTGATATGACATCGGAAGTAGGGGATGTAATGTGAAGGCCCAGAGCCCGGTAAATAATTGCTATCGGGCTATATTAGCACAGGTTAATTACCTGGATAGTGTATGCATTAGGAATACCTCGGTAAAAGAAATCTATCAAGATCTTAGTGAACTGGCTTTTTATCTCATGGAAAATGATACTGCTCGAATTTATAAAGGAATTGAGCAGATGAAACTAACCGTCAACGAGATTGAACGGGGAGCGTGGATAAACGACGAACGCGACGATGTTGCAGTCCGTTTGATTATTACTGAGATCAAAACCCATCTTCAGTATTTAAGCATTGAATATGGAAGAGGCGCCTGAGAACCGAACCCCGCTTGCATAAGCGGGGTTCATATTAACAAGTTTATTAATATTTATTGACCATTTTCGTTCTTACCGCTGTCATTGCAGTATTTTTTTAATATTTTCATCAGGCTAAGTATATCATCGATCTCCTGCCTTTTAAGAGCAATCCCATTGTAGAGTAGATGGCCTTGCTTTCGATAGAGCAGATTTTCCAGCTCTTCGCTTTGGGTTGGAGACAGAATTGATGCAGTATCTGAACGGCCCAAAAGGTAGTCAACGGAGCAGTTCAGGAAATTCGCCAGGGTCACCAGGGTGGCAATGTCTGGTTTTCGCTCACCGGTTTCATATCTACTAATATTGCTGCTAGGTATGCCAGTCTGCTCTGCAATGTACTTCTGAGACCAGCCTCTTTTCTCTCTTTCGTACTTTAATCTTGCTATAATAATCGAAAACACCTCCCAGACAAACAAAATTGTATCAATTTTTCGGGGAAAAACTAACACTTTTTGCCAAAAAGGTTATTCGAAATTTCGACATGACGCCCTGTCATAGCTGATTATGTGATGATATATAATTATTAGCATGTTATGGAATAATATGGGGTACTAACTTAAGCTATAGAAATCTTTGAACTTGCTGCTAAAAACCTAATGGGAAGTAAGCTTACAACACTGCAAATAAAGATAATGTCACAGGCAGTTATAGAAAAATAAGGAATAATGTTAAACAAATTACGACAGAAACTCTAATATTTATTATAACATAATCTGGAATATAAAAGCACCCGGACCATTTCCGGGTGTTCAGCTTGTCAAAGAAGTTGGCAAGCTGGCAGGGAGAGCAAAAAAGGTGAATAGCATGGAACAAATAAAGCCCGCGATTGAGCCGTATATGGGATACGGTGACCGAGCGGGCTTTATGTAGTGACACAGCTAGTCGCCTTTTTTGACGGTCTGAGCAGCCGGACCATTTCCAGCTGCTCGGGGATTGGTCCTATTTGTTTTCTTCGAAAAGAGATTTGAGGTTGGCATCGAATTCTTTAAACTCGGACTTGGAGAACTCTTCTATAGCTTCGGCGCTGGCAGGTCCATGACTTAGAATTCTAAATCGACCAGCTTCCTTTATCAATAAGGCCGCCATCATTTGTTTGGGCTGCCCTTCCTGCTCCTGGTAGAATGCAACCAGGGCACCATATTCCCCGATCTTGGTATGAGATGATTCTATGGTTGCTTTCACATTATTGGGAGCGGGACTCCCCTCCAGTATCTCTGCAATCTCCTTTACTATTTCAGGCCGCTTATTCACTAATTCCGCAGGGGTCAATTCCTGGTACTCAGGGAAGAGACCGGCTACCGGAAATACACTCCATTGGTCAGCTGCAATGTCATATTGACGAGCATTTACAGCTTGAAAGTATTTTGAAACAGTAATTTCGGGGTTGGGATCCCAGCGGTCAGCATACAGCCACATGGCCACGACAACAAGGATGGCTATGATAGGCAGAGCTATAGGGACTCTGTAATGGGGATTGGCAACTTTCTTAGCTCCATGTTCAGCGACAGCATGAGTGTTTTCAGACAAGGTTAATATACCTCCATTTCTTAAAACCTATGAAACAAATTGTAGCACATTTGTCAGGACCGTGAGTAATTATCTGTTGATTTTGATTGTGGTAAATTTGCGGGATATATGGCTAATCCCGTTCGCCGCACCTGGAATCTGTACAGGGCTGCATTTGAACAATAACAAAACTGCCACTGTCCTGAACACTAATCTTTTTGGTATCAGGAAAATGGCAATAAAAATACAACCCAAAACATTCCGCCTGTTAAGGGTCTGTTATTCTGATCTAGAATGCTTAACTAAATGTGTACCGTTGGCACCCAAAACCACATCGCTGCCAAAATAAGAACCACTATTACCGGAATTGAAATAGGTAAATTGTAATTGGGGTTGGCAATAGCTTTTTTTCCATGCTCACCGTGTTCACCATGACCGTGATCTGACAAAGTTCATTACCTCCGTTCGCAAACTCATCATTAAGATTGTAGCATATTTGCATGCAGGTGAATACTGATCGCTTGCTTTTTTCATACTGGTAATTTGCGGTGCTGAGCAGAAGATGAAACAGTGTTTGATTGACGCCAAGTGCCCGTTTCTGCTATATTTGGGTGGAGACAATGCATATAAACGGAGGAAAAAGAATGTCGCAGAATACCAGATATCATGGCTCTTCAAATTATATAGTATCAGATGAGCTCATGAATAGCGTAAATATTGCCATAGCCCTGGAAAAGCCTTTGTTGATAAAGGGCGAGCCCGGTACCGGCAAGACAATGCTTGCCCAGAGTATTGCTGATGCATTGGGATTTAACCTTATTATTTGGAATATTAAATCGACCACCAAGGCCCAGGAAGGATTGTATGTATATGACACCGTTCAGAGGCTTTATGACAGTCAGTTTGGCGACCACAATGTATCTGACATCAAGCAGTACATCAAGCTTGGAAAATTGGGGGAAGCTTTTACGGCGGCGACACGAGTGGTCTTGCTTATCGATGAGATCGACAAAGCTGATATGGAGTTCCCCAATGACCTGCTCTGGGAACTTGATCAGATGAGTTTTTATATCCCGGAGACCAAGGAAACCATCAGCGCTCAAACCCGTCCCATCGTTATTATTACCAGCAACGCTGAAAAAGAACTGCCGGATGCGTTTTTGCGGCGCTGCATTTTCCATTACATTGCTTTCCCCGATCCGGAAGGTATGGAGAAGATTGTGGGTGTTCACCATCCCAATTTGGAACGAAAAATTCTTGCCCAGGCCATGGACGCTTTTTATATGGTCAGAAATATCCCCAACATTCAAAAGAAGCCCAGCACTAGCGAATTGATCGACTGGTTGCAGGCCCTGGTGGTTGGGGGGATAAGCCCAGCCAGGATTAAGCAGGATCTACCTTTTTTGGGTGTTTTACTCAAGAAAAACGAAGATCTGGACAGCCTGCTTAGCCAGTTGCAGGGCAAAACTCAAACCCGGAACAGCAGCTCCGGGCACTTTGGGCGCTATCGTTATTAGATTCTAAACTCAGGGAGCACACTCATGTTTACACGCTTTTATTATACGCTGAAAGACTACGGGGTTCCGGTTTCCTTCAACGAATGGGATAGCCTTATGGATGCGTTGGAACAGGGATTGGCCGGTTCCAGTCTCAGCGGCTTCTATTACCTGACCAGGGCTATTCTGGTTAAGACCGAAGCTCATTACGACCGTTTTGACCTGGCCTTTGCAAGGTTCTTCGGGGATATTGAAACTCCTGAGGGGCTGCCTGATAAGATCTGGGAATGGCTTGATAAAGAACTGCCATCGGTGGAAGTTACTGATGAAATGAGGCGCAATCATCACCAATTAGACCTGGAAGAAATGAAACGCATGCTGGCGGAACGTCTGGCCCAGCAGACCGGGGAACACCACGGCGGCAACCGCTGGGTGGGAACCGGCGGAACTTCTCCCTTCGGGCATTCCGGATATCATCCCGGAGGCATTCGCATAGGCGGCCAGTCGAGAAATTTATCTGCGGTTAAAGTAGCCGGTATGAGGCGCTTCCAAGAGTTTAGAACCGATGAAACCCTGGGGATTCGCCAATTTCAGATGGCCCTTCGCAAACTACGCATGTTTACCACCAGGTTAGACGGAGTCCGCAGTGAACTGGACCTGGACGGCACCATAAATAAGACTTGTGACAATGCCGGGCGCCTGGAACTGGTCTGGGAAAGGCCACGCGAGAACGGTATAAAGGTGATCCTTCTCATGGATGCAGGCGGCTCTATGTACAGCTATAGCCATTTATGCAACCAGCTGTTCACGGCAGTAAATCGTTCTAATCATTTCAAAGATTTAAAGATATTCTATTTCCATAACTGCATTTACGACTGGCTGTACCACGATTCACACTGCAGTCTGGACAATTATACAGACACAGAATATGTACTCAATACTTATAGTTCAGATTACCGCCTGATTATAGTCGGTGATGCCAGTATGGCACTTTACGAGCTGGTACGCATAGGAGGAATCATTGACTGGGAACTGCATAATGATCGTCCCGGCATTGAATGGCTGCAGCGACTGAGACGCCACTTCGAATACTCGGTTTGGATAAATCCAATCCCAAAACAGTACTGGCCTTTTACAGAAGGAGCCACTACGATTAAGCGCATTGCTGAAATATTTCCCATGGAGGAGCTCACCATAGACGGATTGGAAGTGGCTATTAATAAGTTGCGTACCCGTCAGGCCATAGGCTCCGTAGTGTAGGAGCTGCAGGACGAACTACGAAAGCTAAAATCTGGATTACTGAAAAGGCTGCAATCGACATACATTGGGGACATTCCTAACACCTTGGGGTGAGGAGGGACGTTCCCTTTTCTTGTTTGGCCACAATTTTAACGTGCTATTAATGTTTCCCATTATTATTGAGACAATCTGAAGCCGTTACTTGGGATTCCTTACTGTGTGAATTTAATAACAGGGAAACTGATTGACAGGCTTTCAAAGGGGTGATAACTTTACAGTAAAATAGATAACATGTTAATTATTTGCCAGTCAATTAGTAACTAATTAACATTTATCAGCTAGCGGGTAAAGGTCTGCCAAATAGAGATCAGGAATAAATGTTGCGGGGGTTTTAAAAAATATGGGGGTGATATGCAGGTTCTTACAGGGGAGTCTCTAAACAAGAAAGGAGCGTAAGAAATGGATTTTAACTTCACCAAGGAGCAGTTGTTAATCCAAAAGATGGCCCGCGATTATGCTCAACAGGCTATTAAGCCGATGGTTGCCCAGATTGAAAAGGATAATGCGGTACCTGCTGAGATTCTAGAGGGGCTGGCAGAGTTGGACCTATTTGGTATGGCTATGCCCGAAGCTTACGGAGGTGCGGGGGCTGGCTATGAGAGCTACGTCCTGGCATTGGAGCAAATTGCCAGAGTTTCTACCGGACCGGCCATGACCATTTCAGCTCACAACCTGGGCCTGGGGGCCATAAGTAATTATGGAACCGAGGATCAGAAGAAAAAGTATATGCCCAAGGCCTGCAGAGGCGAGCATATCTGTTCATTTGCTTTTACAGAACCGGCAACCGGTTCCGATCCCAAACAGCTTACCACTACGGCTGTGAAACAGGGAGACCAGTATATTATTAATGGCACCAAGCGGTTTATTTCCAATGGGAGCTTCCCGGGACCACTGGTGCTTTTTGCAATAGAATCCGAGAGTGGAAAACCTACGGCTTTCCTTGTTGAAAAACAATGTGAGGGCTATTCTATATCAAAACCCTGGGAGAAGCTGGGCTGGCATGGAGGGGATCTGGTCGATATCTATCTAAAGGATGTCAAAATACCGGTGGAAAACGTTTTAGGCCAGCTCGGAGATGGTTATCCGGTGCTCCAGTACGGAATAGCTTTTGGCAAAATAGGCATGAACGCTGCAGCTTTAGGCAACACCCTGGCGGCTTATGAAGAAGCGGTAAAGTATGCGAAAGAAAAAATGCACCGGGGGCAGCCGATTGCCAAATTCCAGGCTATCCAACTAAAGATTGCGGATATTGCCATGCTTTATGAACAATCCAGGTGGCTGGCTTACCGGCTGGGCTTTTTGGCCAACAAACCCAAGAGTGTCCGCGATTTTGCCCGGGAAGCAGCCCTCTCTAAAACAGTTATAGCCCGCAATGGTATGGATGCCGCCCGCCTTTCCATGGATATCCACGGTTCTTACGGTTTGATGGTGGATTATGATATCACCCGTATATACAGGGATGCCGCGATGGGTCCCCAGGTAGAAGGCGTATTGGATATGCAGAAGGTTATAGTAGCAGGGGAGATTCTATTTGGGTAAATCTGCAATTAAATCGTCCCCTTTCTTTGAGGGGACTAAGTTTACAGGGGGGAACCCTTAAGGACTCAATAAGGAGGACAAGAAATTCATGAAGATTGTCGTAGCTATGAAACAAATTCCCGATCTCCAACAGGTCCGGATTCGCAACCGGGAGCCGGTTTTGGATGATGTTCCCCTGACTTTCGGTAATATTGATAAAAATGCTCTGGAAGCAGCCATACAGATAAAAGAAGATTCAGAAGGCCAGGTTATTGCACTGTGTGTGGGCTCAGACGATCTGGAAGATACGGTCAAGGAGGCGTTGGCGGCCGGGGCTGACGAAGCCAGGCTCGTTATCAGTGCCGACCCCTTAGACAGTAATCAAAACGCTCACCTGATAGCCATGGCTATCAAAGAGCTGGGCGCGATAGACCTGATTTTACTGGGTGAAGGCAGCGGAGACAATTATTCTTCCCAGGTTGGTTCAAGAGTAGCGCAAATATTAGGATTGCCGCAGGCAGGGTATGTAAATTGCATTGAGCTTATCGGCGATAAAATTAAAGCTACCCGTTCCCTTGAGGACTCCGAAGAGGTTCTGGAAATTTCTTTACCGGCAGTTTTAACGGTATCATCTGATATAAACCAGCCGCGTATTCCTTCAGTTACTCAGATTTTAAAAGCTGGCAAGAAGCCCCGGGAAAGCCAGCAGGCACTCCAATTAAGCGCCGATATTCCGGCGGCGGTAATGGAGACCATAAGCAACCTGGCACCGGAAAACCAGCGCCGCCAGATATCATTAAGCGGAGTGACTGATTTAGTAAAAGCCCTGGAATCCGAAGGCTTTGGAGGGAAGAGATAAATGGCAGCAGTATTAATATTTAGTGAGAAAACACGATTGGTACGAGAACTGGCAACTGCTGCTCGTGAGCTGGGCAGAGGGGGTAATGCTCTGGCGGTTGACCAGCAGCAGGCTGCGGAGCTGGCGGGGAGCGGTATCAAAACTTATTATATTAATTGTAGCGAGCTTCCTATTGCAGATACAGCTGGCATGGCTGCAATCTTGCAACAGGCAGCTGATAAGCTCGGCGCCGAAACTGTACTGTTATCCTCAAATCGAAGGGGTAAGGAATTAGCCGGACGCCTGGCTCAAGCCTGGGGGGCCGGCTGCTTGACTGATGTCAAAGGCTTCAGACTGGAAGGCGGCGGCCGGGACGTTTTTGTTAGAAACACATTGGGGGGAGCTACGGTAGCTACCCAGGCTATTAAGAGTACCAAGCAGGTGATCGCCTTTTCTCCCAGGGCTTTTACGCCTTTTGAAGGTGGTCCTGCAGATGCTCCCGAGGTACTGGAAATGGTTATCCCAGTGCCATCTATTAGGGTATTGGAGACGCGTAACAAAATCGGTGACACAGTTGATATTCAGGCAGCTGAGCGCCTGGTTATCGTAGGACAGGGCCTTGAGAATCGGGAAGATATGGAACTTGTGGAGAAGATAGCTAAAGCTCTGGGGGCTGAAATCGCCTGCTCTAAGCCGGTGGCTAGCGATAAGAAATGGCTTCCCGAAGACCGTGTGGTGGGATTGTCAGGTAAGATATGCAAACCAGCCCTGGCCCTTATACTTGGCGTCTCCGGCCAGGTACAGTTTACCGTTGGCGTTCGCGATGCCCAGGTGATCATTTCAATTAACAATGATGAAAACGCTTATATCAACCAGATTTCCGATTATTGTCTGGCAGCTGACCTAAAAGCGGCTGTTCCCGAGCTGCTGAACGCACTTGAATAGATGTTAGAGATATTATAAGGGGGTTATAACATGGCTAATGATACCGTGTTACTAAATAAACAAGATGGAATTGCTACGATAATAATGAATCGTCCCCAGGTAAACAATGCTATGGATGCAGATCTATTACATGGATTAGTGGATGCTTTCCAGGCCTGCTATGATGACAGTATTCGCGCAGTAGTGCTGACCGGAGCTGGCGACAAGGCGTTTTGTTTTGGCGGCGATATTGCTTTTGCAGCCAAGTACGGAAATGGCGATCCTGCAGCCTTCTTTAGAGATTTGACTGTACCTGCGGCCCGCTTGATATCCGATATGCGCAAGCTTCCCAAGCCGATTATTGCCAGTGTCAACGGGATTTGTGTTGGAGCTGGACTTAGCTTCGCGGCGGCTTGCGATATCCGTATCTGCCACACGGAGGTAATATTCAAACAGGCTTACACCGGAGTGGGGATCTGCCAGGATTGCGGTTTCAGCCAGATGGTGCCGCTTATCGTGGGTCTGGGCAGGGCCAGCGAAATGGTCCTTTTGGATGAGGTTATTACAGCTGACAAAGCCCTCCAATGGGGATTGGTGAACAAAGTGGTGAGCCCCGAGGAGCTGGGATCAGAGACTATTAAGCTAGCCCAAAAACTGGCCAGAGGTGCGACCAGGGCTTTTGCAGCATCTAAAGTACTGCTGAACAAGAGCTTGCTGCCTTTCCTGGAAGTCCAATTAGAAGCAGAACGTGACGGAGTAGTGGGTTGTTCCCTGACAGCTGATTATCAGGAGGGGGTAGCTGTATTTACTGGTCAGAAGAAAAAACCCGATTTTACAGGGAAATAGCTTGCTATAGCCAGCTGCTGGGAATGTAAGAAGTTGCGGGATAAAAAAATACAAGTATTGAAGACAAATTGGAGTTGAGGAGCTCTTATAAGATGCTAAATTATACAAATTTCTGGTGTTTCCGCATTAATGCACTTTCGCGCAAAGTTAGCCGGATGTATAACACCCGATGCCTTGAACACGGAGTGACAGCAGCGCAGTCCTTCGTCATTTTTGATATTATGAATAATGAAGGAAGCAGTATAAAAGATATTGCTTCGCGTGTTGAACTTGATAGTCCCGCTGTAACTGGGCTGGTTGACCGCCTGGTTCGTGAGAATCTGGTGGAAAGGATGGAGGATCCTGAAGACCGCAGGAGCATCAAAATGTACTTGACGGAAAAAGGGCGCCTTTTGCTTGAGGAAAAATTGGAGCCTATGGCATTAGATTTTAATAACTTTATCCGATCAATGGTTGATCCGGAGATTTCTAGCATTTTTCAGCGTTCACTGGACTTAATAGACAGCCAGGTAAACAAAACCCTCAGTGAATGACAAATCAGATCAACCATTGCTGTATACCTGAATAAGCGAGGTGTATTAGATGGACAAATTCGATGTAATAGTAGTGGGAGCCGGATTGGCAGGTCTAGCAGCAGCTTATACACTGGCCCAGGCCGGGGTGGAAGTTGTTGTCCTGGAAAAGGGCGACTATCCGGGCGCTAAAAATGTTACCGGCGGGCGACTATATTTAAATCCCATACGAGGACTTTTCCCAGGATTATGGGAAAAAGCTCCTCTGGAGCGCCACATCGTGCGTGAAGAAGTGGTTATGATGGCCCGTGACCGTTCTGTGAGCACATGCTATACAGGCAGCGAATTAAGGGAAGCTCCCTACCAGAGTTACAGCGTTCTGCGCGCCAAATTTGACCGCTGGTTTGCTCAGCAGGCTGAAAAGCAAGGGGCGATGCTGGTAAGCAAGAGCCGTGTGGATGAGCTATTATTAGAAGATGGCAAAGTGATTGGTGTTAACACCGCCGGGGATGAACTGGGTGCTGATGTTGTCATCGCGGCTGATGGAGTTCTGTCACTGCTCTCAGAACAGGTGGGCTTGAGAAAACCAGGTGATCCTCACCATTATGCAGTAGGTTTCAAAGAGGTTATCGAGCTCGATCGAAGCATCATCGAGGAGCGCTTCGGGCTGGAAGGGAATGAGGGAGCGGCACGCCTCTTTATGGGTGAAGTGACTCGAGGAAAATTCGGCGGCGGTTTCTTATACACCAATCAAAGCAGTATATCATTGGGGATTGTCGTCGGCATAAAAGATCTGATGGAGGGCAATCCTGATGTTTCAGCTCCTCAGCTTATGGATGATTTTAAGCAGCGTCCGGAACTAGCCAGGCTTATAAAAGGTGGGCAGACCGTGGAGTACTCAGCTCATGTTATCCCCGAAGGTGGGATAAAAACTTGGGGGAACCTCTGTAGAGATGGTATTCTGGTAGCTGGCGACGCAGCTGGAATGGCTATGAACATAGGTGTCACCGTAAGGGGGATGGAATATGCGCTGGCTTCGGGTTACTATGCAGCTCAAGCGGTACTGAAGGCGCGTGAAACAGGTGATTTCTCCAGGGCATGCTTGAAATGCTACCAGGATATGCTTGAAGACAGTTTTGTCTTCAAGGATTTCAAGAATTTCCAGGAAGCTCCCGAGTCCCTGGACAATCCGCGCTTTTTCAATCATTACCCCGAAATGGCAGGGAGCTTGATGCGCGACCTGTATTGGGTCCCCGATGGGCCAAAGGAAAGACTATATACCTCGATGAAAAAACAGATTTCTGCCAGAGAACTTTGGTCTATGATAGGCGACTTAAGGAAGGTGATGAAGATATGAGCGAGGTCATGGGTCTAAAAGCTAAACTAGGCTTGGATGTCTTTAAACCTGATGCCCACCCGCACATCCGTATTAAACCAGGACAGGAGAAGAATCCCTTGCTGAAAAGAGCGGTACTGGTATGTCCAGCTGGCCTTTATACCTTGAATTCGGCCGGAGAAGTGGAATTTACGATCGATGGGTGCCTGGAATGCGGAACCTGCCGGATCGCCTGCGGCACTGAGGTTCTGGAATGGTCTTATCCAGTTGGCGGGTATGGAGTGCAATACCGCTTCGGATAAAAGATAAGCGTGAAGGTGTGTCCCCATTCTTATTCCACCTCAATCGCAGGATTTTGAATGCATTGCTTATCTTATGCGACTGAGCAAAGCGGAATGAGATCAGACTGCTGTATTAAAAACGGCAGTCTTTTTTTTGCGCTTAACTGAACAAGGTGGCAATCTGTATCACCATTTTATACCAGGCTAAAAATTCAAAATATTTCGTTCTTTGCATATACATAGATAACGGGGATGAAAACAGCACTCAATTTTGAAACAACTTGGAGGGAGGAGTTGGACCTTGAACGAGGATTTTGCCAGCCTGATCAAAAAGGACCGTGAAGGCCGGAAGAGCCAGTTTTTCGAGGGCACTTTTCTTGATTATCTCAGCCTGGTCAAAGCAGATCCCAAAATGGTTATGCTAGCCCATGAACGCCTTTATGGTTTAATCAGCGGTCCGGGCGTAGAAATAATCAAATGTGAAGAAAATCCGCGCTTGAAAAGAATATTTGGAAATGAGACCTTGAGAAGGTACAAGTTTTTTGACAGCGATTTTTATGGTATCGATCTCACGATCATGGAGATCGTGAGATACTTCCATTCAGCGGCCATGCGGGGAGAAGAATCCCGGCAGGTGCTTTACCTGGTCGGCCCTGTGGGATCGGGCAAGTCATCCATAATGGAAAGCCTGAAGCGTGCTCTGGAACAAAGTCCTGAGGTATATGCACTCAAAGGATGCCCTATGAGAGAGGAACCGCTGCATCTGATACCCAAGCACCTCAGGCCTCGATTTGAGGATTTACTCGGAGTCAATATTGAAGGAGACCTGTGCCCGATATGTCGCTACCGGTTGGTTCATGATTATCATGGTGAATTCGAGAATTTTCAAGTGGTCAGCAGTGATTACTCGGTGAGATCAAGAAAAGGAATAGCTGTAGTCCCGCCGGTAGATCCGAACAACCAGGACGCGTCGGTGCTGGTTGGATCGGTGGACATTTCCAAGATGGATCTATACCCGGAAGACGATCCCCGTGTGCTTTCGTTAAATGGAGCCTTCAACGCCGGAAATCGAGGCCTGGTCGAGTTTATCGAAATATTTAAGAATGACGTGGAATATCTGCATACTATCCTGACTGCCACGCAGGAAAAATCAATCCCATCGCCAGGCAAGGGGTCAATGATCTATTTTGACGGTATCATTTTAGCTCACTCCAATGAAGCCGAATGGAACAAATTCAAGTCTGACCATACTAATGAAGCTATATTGGACCGGATAGTTAAGATTGAGGTCCCCTACTGCCTGGAGCTTGACCAGGAGGTAAAAATCTATAAGAAGATCTTAAAGAAAAGCAATTACCGTGCCCACATAGCACCACACAGCATCGAGGTTGCTTCTATGTTTGCCATACTCAGCCGTTTGAACGAATCCAGCAAAGTAGACGTGATAAGTAAAATGAAAATTTACAATGGCGAGGAAATAGTGCAGAAGGATGCAACTCAGAAAATTGATATTAAAGAGTTGAAGGATGAAGCTGGTCGTGAAGGATTCAAAGGCATATCCACGCGGTTTATCATGAAGGCTATCGATAATGCTCTTTCTGAATCCGAACATGACTGCATTAATCCCATTGTGCTGCTGGAGTCGCTTATAAAAGCCGTGCGCAGCAGTGACAGCGGGGAGGAAGAAAAGAAGAAATTTCTAGGCTACTTGCAGGATGTGGTCAAAAAAGAATATCATCGCATCCTGGAAAAAGAGGTAACTAAAGCCTTTATCCACGGATATCGTGAGCAGGCGGAGACACTGTTCAACAACTACTTGGACCATGCGGAAGCCTTTGTTAACAAAGTGAAGTTAAAAGACAGGAATACCGGTGAAGAACTGGAGCCAGATGAAGCATTCCTGGAATCCATAGAAGGCCAGTTGGGTTTGACCGGAAGCGCGGCTAGAGGTTTTAGGCACGATGTTACGGCATATATGTTTTCCCTACTGCGCAGCAAGAAAACAATTGATTACGGATGTTATGAACCGCTCCGTGAAGCCATAGAGAAAAAACTTACCTCATCAGTAAGGGAGCTTTCCCGCATCATAACTCAAGCACGGGTGCGTGATAAGGAGCAGCACGAAAAATATAATACCATGGTTGATGCAATGAAAGAAAACGGGTATTGTGAGCACTGCTGTAATGTAGTGTTGAAGTATGCGGCTAATAATCTCTGGAAAGACTAGACTCCTCCCAGTCTGTTAGAAATGCACATATCTTTTTCATAAAGGCTGTTCATTCAATCAACGTACAATCATGGGCAGCCTTTATGCCTCCATCTTAACTTCGCCAATCAATCTAGGGATTTTCTTTGCCCAAAACCAAGCGGGTGGTATACATAGGCCATCAGTCCAAAAAACACCAGCGGGAAGCTTTGACAGCACCTTGAAGGGGCTATACAATGGATTAAACTGGTTTTAGGGAGGTCTCGATGTGGAACAGGCGTTGATTGTGGTGATGGCGGCGCTGCTACTGGTGCTGGGTTTTCTGACCATTAATATGAAATCTCAGATTCACGGTCTCCGGGATGCCCTGGCCCAAATACGCAGCGAAAACGACCAACTGATAAGGGATGAGATGGCCCGTAATCGGGAGGAAATGAATAAATCCGGTAGGGATATCCGGGAGGAACTTGCCGGGAGTATGAAAGCCCTGCAGGAGACACTGGGGGCTAGTATCGGCCAGATAGGAGGACTGCAAAAAGACCAGCTCGACACATTCGGTAAGCAGATAGCAGCTCTGACCCAGACAACTGAACAGAAGCTGGATAATATCCGGACTTCCCTGGAGACGAAGCTGCAGAGTGGTAATGAAGTAACAGCGCGGGAGCTGAAAAACATGTCTGATTCTATAGCCACCCGCATGACCCAGATGTCCGAGCTTCAGCAGAATCAGTTGGCTGCCTTCACTCGCCAGATAGGCGGCTTGACTGAAAGTAATGAAAAGAAATTGGAACAGATGCGTGAGACGGTCGAGAATCGAGTGAAAGAGCTGCAGGCTGATAATGCACAGAAGCTTGAGCAGATGCGGGCAGTAGTTGATGAGAAGCTTCATGCCACCCTGGAACAACGCCTGGGAGAGTCTTTTAAACTGGTCAGTGAACGCCTGGAGGTGGTGCACAAGGGATTGGGAGAAATGCAGACCCTGGCTTCAGGGGTGGGTGATCTCAAAAGAGTATTGACCAATGTAAAAACCCGGGGTACCTGGGGAGAAGTGCAACTGGGTAACATCCTGGAGGATATATTGACTCCCGATCAGTATGCTGCTAACGTTGCTGTGAAAAAGGGTTCCGAGAGGGTCGAATATGCCATAAAAATGCCAGGCCCTGATCAGGAGGAAGGAAGCCTGTGGCTGCCCATCGATGCAAAGTTTCCCATGGAGGATTACTACCGCTTGATTGATGCTTATGATCAAGGAGAACCTTTGGCAATTGAGCAGGCAGCAAAAGTTCTGGAACTGCGCATCAAAACCCAGGCTAAAGAAATATACTCCAAATACATAGAACCCCCTGCAACTACTGATTTCGCAATCATGTTCTTGCCTACCGAGGGGCTTTATGCTGAGGTGCTGCGCCGCCCCGGGCTGTTTGAGAGCCTCCGCCATGATTTCAGGGTGAATGTTGCCGGGCCAACCACACTGGCTGCGATAATCAGCAGCCTGTCAGTAGGGTTTAAAACCTTGGCCATCCAGAAGCGTTCCAGCGAAGTTTGGGCAGTTCTGGGAGCGGTTAAAACCGAGTTCGATAAATTCGGTGCTATACTGGAAAAAACCCAGAAGAAGATACAGGAAGCCAGCAGCATAATCGACGATGCCGCCCGCCGCTCCCGGGCTATGAAAAGAAAACTTAGAAGTGTAGAGGCCCTGCCTGAACATCAGGCTGCTGTCATTTTAGGCGAAGATCTGGCTGATGAAATAGCAGCGGAACTTGATTCAGACTAAGCCCAAAGGGTGCAGTATAAAATAAGTTTAGCGAAAGCTCATCGATGTTCATTCAAACATGCTATCCCTTTGAAAAATGAACTAGGAAAGTTGTACCTTTGTCGCCGGTGTCGACCTCGATTCTAGCATCATGGTGGGCGGCGATGCTATAGCAAATGGCTAGGCCCAGCCCGGTTCCATTATCCTTGGTGGTGAGAAAAGGAGTACCCAGTTTATCTTTGACGGAGGGATCAAGGCCGCCGCCTTCATCTTTAATAAATAATACAATTTCATTGTCTTGAACTCTGGTTCCTATGGTCAGCAAACCGCCACTTGGCATAGCATCAAGTCCATTGCGGGCCAGGTTCAATATTAGTTGGCGGATTTCGCCCTCATCCAGGAGCAGCTTTGGTGGATTGCAGAGCTCCAATTTTACCTGAGTCCCAGAATAATTGGCATCAGCTTGAATTAGTGGATAAAGCGTTCTGATTATTGAATCCAGGCATTCAGACTTCAAATCTACCGCTTTATTCTGGGCAATACTTAAGAACTCGGAAATAATTGTGTTGGCCCGGTCCAATTCCTCAATCATTAAGTCGAAATAAGAATGATTTTTTGCGAGCTCCTCTTGCTCATTCATTATTTGCAGCAAACCACGCACTGTAGTCATGGGATTTCTAATTTCGTGGGCTATACTGGCTGCTATTTGCCCCACCAGATTTAAACGATCCAATCTTTCGAACTCATCCTGAATGCGGCTATGTTCGGTAATATCAATTACGGCCGCCAGGTGGCAGGGTTTACCTTGTGAGAAAAAGAGGTAGCTCCATAGTAGACCGCGGCGAGCGTCCCCTGATTTCGTGAAGAAGTTAATCCTAATATTTTCAAGCTTCCCATTTTCCATAAGAATTTGTTTATACATTTCGACCTTTTCAAGATTTTTAAATAGATCCATATCAAAAACTTTGTGGTCAATAATCTCGTCTCGAGTATATCCTAAAGTTGTTAATAACACCTCGTTAGCATCAATGAATCTATCTTCCTCAGTAGAAAATATTGCCATCATAATGGGATTCCTATGAAACGCCTGGAAAAATAGTTCTTCTGATTGGCGCAATGCTGTATCTTCTCTTTGTTTTCGTTCGGATATGTCACGAAAATAAACTGAAATCCCCTTCTCCTTTGGGTAGATGTTCATCTCCAACCATCTCTGCAAGAAATCCAGATAGACCTCAATATGTTGAGGCGTTTTTTCGCCCAGAACCTGGCGGTATTTATCTCTAAAATCATTATCCATTTCGGGATAGACTTGATCGGCTTTTTGCCCGATCAAATCTTCACGATGAAATCCCAGCATCTGTTCTGCCGCCTTGTTTACGTAGGTATACCGCAGGTCTTCGTCATAAGAGACGAAGCTGTCTGAAATGCTCTCCAGAATCCTGGTATTTTCGAGGTTAGATTTTTCGAGACCGGCCAGCATATTGTTAATTGCCCCAGCTAGCTGTCCCAGTTCGTCACTGCCATCATTGGTTACACGTGAGCCAAAACCGGCTTTGCCGATGTCGATTACCTCCCTGTTCAAGCGGGATAGTCGCGACAAGACCAGACGTTCCATGAGCAACAGAACTAGAATTCCTATTAGCGCGCCTTCGATAATAACAACTATTCCGGCAGACATAATAATCGACATGCCTTGTTGGTAAAGCCCGCGGGGAACCTGAATTTTTACAACC
>CAZWPO010000005.1:0-135858 GCA_964635975.1 uncultured Syntrophomonas sp. | reverse complement strand
ATTCATTAATGATGTCAATCTGATAAGAGTTGATATATATACATGAAGAAAGGCACTAAATGGTTTATCCATATAGTGCCTTCTCTTAATGAAAACAAAACGTTAAGGTAAGGGATCTCCAAACATATTCACTTCATTTTGCATATCTTTAATAAGCTACTATTCCAGGGTGGCGTTGGCAAGATCGATTATGTCCCCTGCGCATGATGGTTCTTCAACACGGATGGTCAACTGGTTCACCCCGAATACCGGTATAACGATATCGCGCCCCAACACATGAGCTGTACGCCATTGCGTTAGGTCACTCCGCCCATCTCCAGGGCCGCCCCTTTTTGGGGCACTATTATATTCGATCCCGAAGTTTGCTATTCAATCGGCTTTGATTAGGCCAGTAAAAAAGGATTATTAACCCGCTGAACCGCCTGTTAGAGAGCCACTGAATTGCATTTCTAAAAATCTCCTGCAGAGATGCTTATCCCCGTTACACAACCGTCATTGATTGTAAAGTTAACATGTGCTTCATCCCAGTGAAAATTACTAAAAACAATCGGACTAATAAAGTATGTCAAATAGCTGTTCGAAGACATTGATGGTTCGCCATAAGTATCAATAACTTCCTTTTTCGTGGAGCCAACCCTAATACCACGGGGCATTGCATATTGGTTTGTCTTACAGACTATGGAATCAACTACATGACCATCTTTACCATAACTGTAATTTAGTTCCAGTCCGTCATATACCTCCATCTCCATAGCGCGCCCATCACTCGAATAGGTTCGAATAGGCTGTCCAAAGATGCTTTGAATTACGGTCTTGGGGGTTGCTAGAGAAACTGGCCCTATTTTCAAATCAGCAGTTTTTATTGGGCCTAAACCAACTTGTTGCTGGGTTTCAGGCTTAGCCTCTTCTGCTTTTGGGGTCTCCGCCTGCACAGGCACATTGCTGAGTACGTCATCCCGCTCCTTGACTATGAAATCGAGCGGTACTTCACTGGTTTCGGCAAGGTTCCATCCGGCTGCATCCTTCACAAAGATTTGCTTATAGGCCTTGGCTACCGGGTAACTACCTTTTATAAGGAATTTGTCATCCTTCTCATTATAGATGCTTTCTGTCTGGTTATAACCACCTATAACCCTTAAATTAACAATACCTTTAATTAGTCCTTTTTCTAAATAAGCAACGCGTTGAACCTGTATTCTTTCCCATCTATCAATATCCTTCCTTGTGGGTGCTCTGTCTTGAACTTCCTTAAAATACTGCCGGCTACCGTCGCTCCAGAACTTCTCAAATTCCGCCTGGGTGGCATCATCCGCATATTGCTCAGGAACGAAGATATGGCTGCTCAAATCATAGGGGATATTTGAGTTCTGTTTGGCAACAGGTGTCGCGGGAGCTGCTTCCGGGACGAACAGCGAGCGGGCTTTCAGCTCCTGCTTGACTTTCTTGACCGGCTTCCAGTTGTAGAGCAGCATCTCAGCCGCATAGTATTTGGCCTCACCCGCATTAAGGGTTTGCAGTAAGGCCACCGCTTCCAGGTTTATCCCGTTGGCCTGCAGTGCTTTTACGGCCATGGCTTTCGCCTTCTCATTATCCCCGGCTATCTGGTAGTAGCAGGCGATATCACTCAAGAGCCATTCATTCAGCTTCTCTCCCTCGAGTTGCTTGATCATCGCTGCCGCCCCTACGGCATCGCCGGTTTTGAACATAGCTATGGCGGCCAGTACGCGGGCTTTATGATTGCCAGCCTGCCCGGCCAGCTTCACCCGGTAAATATCCAGGGCCTTCTGATAGTTCTCAGCCCCGTAATAAGCGTAGAATTCCAGCATAGCCTTGGTCTGCTGGTCTGATACCGATGCCACCTTCGCCTGTAGATCGCTCCATCGCCCTTTATACATATCCGACAGCACCAGGTAGGCTTCCTGCTGGTTGATTTCCAATGTCAGCGATCTGACCAGATTATTGAAGGCTTCTTCAGCTTTTCCGTTCTGCTTCAGGAAGAGAGCCAGGGTGTTGTATCCCCGGTAATCATTGGGATTCTTCTCTACCGCCTGCCTCAGCAGCGATTCCGCTTTGGCGTTGTTCCCCTGCTGCTGGTAGACCATGGCCAATCCAAAGTAGGCCTCCAGGCAGTTGGGATTGGCGTCTTTTATCTCCTGGAAAGCTTTTTCGGCCTCAGCCAGTTTATTTTGGTCCACATACATCCCGGCCAGACCCAGTCGCAGGGTGATCTGTTTTTCTGCCTCAACCGCAGCTAGACCCCGTTCATAGGCAGCTTTAGCATCATCGTACTTGCCCTGCAGGGCATAAACCCGGGCTAGACCCTGGTAGGCCTTGACTTCCCTGGGATCAATCTTGATGGCTTCGTTGTAAGCTAAAATCGCTTTCTCGAAGTCGTTTTCACATATGTATTTCACCGCCAGATCCAGCTGCTTCTGCACCCGGTCCGCCGAGCTCTGGCTCCATATCCCGGCCCCGACCGCCAGCACCAGAACCGCGACCACCGCTGCTATTATGCCGATTTTCTTTTTGTCCACTTATGCTCTTCTCCTCTTAAACATTTAACTGGTTTTTGAAGAAACGCTTGTTTTTCACCTGTCTGCTACGGTTGAAGCAAAAATGTAACATTGTTTAATCACCAGGATCAAAAACTCTTTTTCCGATCTCGATATACCAAACCTGGCCATCATTGATGATAAAATGAATCTGTTTGGTTTCATCTTTTTTATAGCTCAGGAAATAAATCTTGCCGTACCCTGGATCCCACTTTTCACCCTTTCCAAAGGCAGCTATTACCTTACTTTCAGGATCACCCAACTTGATGCCGTTGGATGTCACCTCTACATCAATGGTACTGATTCTACCTGAACTGTCAAAACGGAGTTTGAAATTTTCATACTGCCACAGTACCCTCGAATCCTGTTGAAACTTATTGGTAGGTTGACCTACCAGGCTGGCTGCTTGCTGCTGAGTCATTCCGACGGTAAGCCCTTTATACACAAACAGGCTGTCAGGCATAGCGCTTGTATCAGGCTGTTTGGGTTCTTCAGGCTTAATGGGCTCGGTTTGCACTACCGGTGTATTGCTGAGTATTACATCTGGTTCCTTGACCAGGAAATCTAGCGGAACTTCACTGGTCTCGGCAAGGTTCCATCCGGCTGCATCCTTCACAAAGATCTGCTTATAGGCTTTGGCGACGGGATAACTGCCTTTCATCAGGAACTTATCACCATCCGCATATACATGCTCTCCATCCTTGGAATTTTTATCGTAGGTGGCGCAGACCCTGAGGTTGACGATGCCCTTTACTACTCCCTGCTCAATGAAGGCCACCGGGCGCTGCACCTGTCCACTTTCCCAGTAATGCAGATCTGGCCTGGTATTAGCCTTGCTCATTACTTCCTTCGTACACTGCCCGGCAACGCCGCCCCAGTACTTGTCAAATTCTGCCTGGGTGGCAGCATCCGCGTATTCCTCGGGGACAAATATATGGCTGCTCTGATCATAGGGCAGGTCGGATTTCGGCTGTGAAGTATTGACGAGTTCAGGGACGAACAGCGAGCGGGCTTTCAGCTCCTGCTTGACTTTCTTGACCGGCTTCCAGTTGTAGAGCAGCATCTCAGCCGCATAGTATTTGGCCTCACCCGCATTAAGGGTTTGCAGTAAGGCCACCGCTTCCAGGTTTATCCCGTTGGCCTGCAGTGCTTTTACGGCCATGGCTTTCGCCTTCTCATTATCCCCGGCTATCTGGTAGTAGCAGGCGATATCACTCAAGAGCCATTCATTCAGCTTCTCTCCCTCGAGTTGCTTGATCATCGCTGCCGCCCCTACGGCATCGCCGGTTTTGAACATAGCTATGGCGGCCAGTACGCGGGCTTTATGATTGCCAGCCTGCCCGGCCAGCTTCACCCGGTAAATATCCAGGGCCTTCTGATAGTTCTCAGCCCCGTAATAAGCGTAGAATTCCAGCATAGCCTTGGTCTGCTGGTCTGATACCGATGCCACCTTCGCCTGTAGATCGCTCCATCGCCCTTTATACATATCCGACAGCACCAGGTAGGCTTCCTGCTGGTTGATTTCCAATGTCAGCGATCTGACCAGATTATTGAAGGCTTCTTCAGCTTTTCCGTTCTGCTTCAGGAAGAGAGCCAGGGTGTTGTATCCCCGGTAATCATTGGGATTCTTCTCTACCGCCTGCCTCAGCAGCGATTCCGCTTTGGCGTTGTTCCCCTGCTGCTGGTAGACCATGGCCAATCCAAAGTAGGCCTCCAGGCAGTTGGGATTGGCGTCTTTTATCTCCTGGAAAGCTTTTTCGGCCTCAGCCAGTTTATTTTGGTCCACATACATCCCGGCCAGACCCAGTCGCAGGGTGATCTGTTTTTCTGCCTCAACCGCAGCTAGACCCCGTTCATAGGCAGCTTTAGCATCATCGTACTTGCCCTGCAGGGCATAAACCCGGGCTAGACCCTGGTAGGCCTTGACTTCCCTGGGATCAATCTTGATGGCTTCGTTGTAAGCTAAAATCGCTTTCTCGAAGTCGTTTTCACATATGTATTTCACCGCCAGATCCAGCTGCTTCTGCACCCGGTCCGCCGAGCTCTGGCTCCATATCCCGGCCCCGACCGCCAGCACCAGAACCGCGACCACCGCTGCTATTATGCCGATTTTCTTTTTGTCCACTTATGCTCTTCTCCTCTCGCTGGAGTTATCCCCCAATTTTTCTCAAGCAATCTTACCTTAAACAGGCATCTCTGTTTAATCTTCTTTCCTCCTTCCGGATGAAATAATCGGTATCGAACTTGCACTCGACTCACATCGCGGTCTTCTGGAACCAATATAAGCCGCCATGACATTTAATCCCATGGCAGCTTCCTGATGAATGTATGACATTTCGCTCTCACGATTCAGCTGCATCCTTGATCAGATGCTACAGATCGTGTCGGTAAGCGACGTTGAAAAAGGTGCAGAATAGCATTCCCCGCGAGCCTTCAGACCGCATCTTAACCGACGTCCGAAACATAATAGACAGGATCGACGGGTCTTTTAGCCTACGCCCAAATCTTGATTTCCCTTTAAAATTTCGCTATTATTTGACAATATCCTCGAAAAAGTTACAAAAAGGAAAGCAGGATAATACCCTTTTGTTTCCCCTTAAAGTAAAAGGGCATTATCCTGCTTGCCAAAACAAAAAATTGGTTCTCCGGGCCAGGATCTAGTACGCTCATGGCCCGGAGTTACCCAACTGAAGGAGTTTCATATTTATATGACTTGAAGGTCTCTTAACAATTAGCCTTGATTCATTCCTTAATTGTCATTATATTCGCTTTTCTATTAGACTGTTATGTTGCATAGGCAAAAGATAGCGATCTATTTTGTGCAAATGCACAAATCATCTATACTGGAAGTAGAGGTGATTATTTTGCCAGATAATTTATTGACTGCAGCCTATCAGAAACTGTTCGAAGCTCTGACCCGGGGGGGACTAGCCGGAATATGCCGGACGGCTTCTGAGCTTTTGGACAGACCTGTAGTATTTGTAAACGCGGAGCTAAGGAAGCTGGCCCAGTACCCGGACCAGGCTCTCGGGCATAAGATATGGGACTGCTTTTATGAAAAAGGAGAATTGACTTCAGAATTAATCTGGCAGCTTTATGACCAGGGGCTGCTGGGGCGAGCTGAAGCAGGCGACTCTCCTTATTGGGCCAATTGGGGGTTATATGAGGAGCGACCCAACCTGATCTGCAGTGTGAAAATAGATGATAAGATCGAGGGATATATATCCGTGTCATTCGCCCAAAAGGAATACTGTTATCTGCATATACAGATCCTAGAGCTGGTAGCACAGGCCGTTAAATTGGAAATGATGAAACAGACCCATAGCAGAGGCACTGACTATCCCGTATTGATAAGCTCTTTCATCAGAGACCTGCTGGGCGGATCGATAAGAACCTTGGATGTTCTGGCCAACTGGGAGAAAAGACTCGCTAAAAGCTTTGTTTCCCCATTCTGCGTTGCGGTTGTCAGTGATGAAGGATCTGGCAGTTTACTACATTATGCGCAATCGATAATCGTTGACAGAGATGACTGTTATAATGCAGTACTGGACCATAAGCTGTATATCTTGTTTACTCAATATGACCATCATGACGGCCCCTTTAAAACCCTGGAGATCAGGCAAAACGTGCTGCACAACCTGCTGAGTGACAGCAGCCTGGCTCTAGGCATAAGCAATCAATTCAACTCGCTTCTGCATATGGATATCTTCAAATATCAGGCAGAACGGGCACTGATGCTGGGCAGACGCCATTATCCTAAGCTCAATGTGCACTGGTATACTGAATTGATTCTGGAAAATATGATCTCTCACGTGAGAGAGAACCTTAAGTCATTCAACTATATGCATCCAATGCTGGAGCTTCTATATAATTACGACAGGCAGAATAATACCGAATATGTCCAAACACTGAAAGTATATATCACTTCGATGTGCAGCACTTCCAAAACCGTGAAAAGGATGCATATACACCGCAACACCCTGCTCTACCGCTTGAAGAAAATAGAGGAGCTCACAAATTCCTCGCTTGAGGACGAGCGCATCGCTGCTGTACTCCTAAATAATTTCTATCTCCTGGAGGACATAAACCGTATCTAAAATGAAACTGGCTCTCAACTCGAGTATCGGACGAGCGCACTTTTATTCAAGGGTAGATAGCGGTTTGCCTTTGAACATTTTCTATCCAGTTCAGTTAATTTTTTGCAGATAGTATATTTGAAAAATGAAGGAGGGGGATTCATGTATAAAAAACCAGGAGTTGAAAACCGGGGGTTGGAAAAAGACTATTTCGATACCCTGTGCACTTATTTCAACGATGTACCTTGTCTCCATACTATAGGCATCAACCTGGTATACCTGGGGCAGGGTTCAGCAGGCTTGAGAATGACCGCTCATCCAGAACTATCCGGATTCAAGGGGAGGCTGCATGGCGGTATATATGCGGCTTTAGCAGATACTGCTATGTGGTGGGCTTCTGCAACCCTGGGGCATGCCGGTCTCACCAATGTTACCCTTGATATGGGTATAACCTATTTTGCAGCTGTTATTGAGGAAAGTGAGCTTGTAGCTGAAGGTCAGGTTATCAATGCCACGAAGAGAACCGCCGCTGCCGAAGCCAACTTGTTTAATAAGGATAGAAAACTGATAGCGAAGAGTAGAGGGACTTTTATGATAGACAGCAAAGCAAAACTTACCTGAGTATTTAATAAATCTTCTTCAAGAAATAATGTCTAACCAGATGCTTAAATGTCTATGATCAACTTTCGATAATATTCTTATCTACCGTACATAGTTTTATGGTTTGAGGAGGATTGCTCTTTGCAGAATCAAGCTAAAGCCAGAGACGAGTTAAGATCAAGTTCGGCACCTGCTCAAAGTTTTCCGCTACCGACTACTTCAGAAACATTCCATCAGGCAAGCGGCAGTAGAGATTGTGAAGCAATACCGAGTTTATTTGAGGAGAGATACGAGCTTGCCTTTCGCTGCAGTCCTGATCCTATTACTATCACCACAATAGGAGAAGGACGTTATGTGGATGTAAATACAGCCTTTCTGGAGGTTTCAGGTTATGAGCGGCACGAAGTTATCGGCCATACCGCCATTGAGTTGGATATCTGGTTAAGCCCCCAGGAGCGGGATATATTCATCCAGGAATTCCGATCGCAAAACTATTACGTTCGCAATCAAGAGATCCGCTTTCGAACCAAATCAGGGGAAATAAGGACCTTTATTTTTTCTTCGGAACTCATCTATATCAAGGGTATTCCTCATCTGCTCTGGGTAACAAAAGACATTAGCGAAAGAAAATCACTGGAAGAAGCACTGCGGATAGCCGGTGATAGATACTCCAAGGCATTTGTCATGAGCCCCGACCCCATTATGATGTGCAGGCTAAGCGACCACCGCTATGTAGAAGCAAACCATGCCTGGCTAAGTCTAATCGGGTATCGGCGCGAAGAGATCATCGGGCGTTCTGCCACCGAGATGAATCTATGGGTAGACGGGGAACGCGAACAGTTGGTCATACAGGTGCGGGAGTTTGGCAGCATCAGAAATAAAGAGACCAGATTCTATACCAGATCCGGGAATATAATATACTGCCTCTTTTCCGCTGAAATCATAGAAATTAATGGTATCGAGTATTTGCTGAGCATCACTAAAGATATCAGCGATCGCAAACGGATGGAAGATGCTATCCGCCAATCAGAAGAGAAATTCTCCCGGGCGTTCAACAATAGTAGTGTGTCCATGAGCATCACGACTCTCAAGGAAGGCCGCTTTATAGAGCTCAATGAAATCTCGCGCAGTGTTTTAGGGCATGACAGGGATGACGTACTGGGCAGAACATCCTTCGATATCGATTTCTGGGTCAATCCTCAAGACCGCCAGAAAGTCGTGGATAAGATCATGAGCCAAGAAAAGGTCCGCGACTACCAGATACTCTTCCGATCGAAATCTGGTGAACAGCGCTTGGGCTCATATTCCGCCGAAGGGATAGAAATCAACGGCGAGCCCTGTATGCTGAATATCCTGGTCGATATAACCGAGCAAAAAAAAGCCGAAGCGGAGATTATTTACTTGAGTTTTCACGATAAGCTTACCGGACTCTATAATCGGGCTTATTTTGAAGAGGAATTAAAGCGGACCAGCAACTTGGATGTTCTGCCGATGAGCCTAATCCTGGGTGATGTCAACGGGTTGAAACTGATAAATGACGCAATGGGCCACGCCGAGGGGGATCGGCTGCTGAGGACTGTTGCAAAAATTCTGACGCAATCATGTAGAGCCCAGGATACTGTAGCCCGCTGGGGAGGAGACGAATTCATTATCCTACTCCCCGACTGCACAAGTAAAACCGCTTCTCAAATTGTAGAGCGGATTCAAGAACAATGCAGACAGTTCAGCCAGTTACCTATACAGATCAGTCTATCCCTTGGCCTGTCTACCAGAAAATTTATGTACCAGGACATCAGATCGATGGTTCAAGAAGCGGAAGACAAAATGTATCGGAACAAACTACTCATAGATAAAAGTATTCGCAGCTCTTTTTTAGTGTCATTGCAGCAGACACTTTGGAGCCGGAGCCACGAGACCGAGGAGCATTGCCTCCGCTTACAGTCTATGGTCCATGAAATCGGCCAGGCGGCAGGCCTTCCCCAGAGTGAGCTGGACAATTTGCGCTTGCTCTCGCTCCTGCATGACATTGGCAAGATCGCGATACCCAGCAGCATTTTAGACAAGCCGGGGCAGCTTAACGCTGAGGAATGGGATACCATCAAAAAGCATCCTGAGATAGGTTATAGAATAGCACTCAGCTCACCAGAAATGGCTCCAATAGCTGAAGCCATCCTGCATCATCACGAACGCTGGGATGGTAGTGGCTATCCACTAGGAATCAAGGGGAAAGAAATTCCGCTCATTTCCAGAATAATTGCTATCGCAGATGCCTATGATGTGATGATTTACGGACGCCCCTACCAGGAAGCAAGGTCCGAAGCTGAGGTGTGGGAAGAAATAAAGCGCTGTGCCGGAAGCCAGTTCGATCCGTATCTAGTCGACAAGAGCATTGCTCTATTTGGCCTCTGATTCAGGTTCATCAACTATGAAAAGGAGGCAATCAATTATTCTGTGCAAAATCCCGGCAGATTAACACTCTGGGAATTCACTATTTAATGAACTATATGAGCGATTTTCCCACATTTTGCAGCACCCTCTTTGCACGATGCATAAAAATGCCGACCTGCAGCAAGCTAGTAGCATGCAAGTACTATTTGGAGGGTTCTGCAGATGAATAATCAGGTATTCTCTTGGTTGCTTTTTTCCCTTCCCTGGCTTACCCTTTTATTCATGAAAAAAGAAGAGGTCCGGCGCTACATGCCGGTAGGCCTTTTCGCTGTCGTTACCACGGTCATCATCCACGATATAGGGATAGGTATCGGCGCCTGGGTGGTTCAGACCCCCTCGTATCCGTTATTCGAAATGCTCCCCTATTTTTTCGGGATGGCGCCGGTTTTAACCATATGGATCTTCAGGTTCGCCAATGGACGTTTCCTATACTATATGCTGGCTAATGCAGCGGTGGATCTGGGATTTTCCTTCTATTTCTTAAATATGCTGCTGCCAGCCTTTGGCCTCTACGACCTGGCTGGCGTCGACAGTTTCGAGGTATGGCTTATTAACCTCCTGCATGCCACAACCCTGTATGTATATCAGAAGTGGCAGGAGGGCGAGCTGTTGTCCATCCTCAAGATGCCTTTGTCCCCCTACATGCAGAGATCCTATCGCAAACCCTTCTTCGAGCCGGATGATGACGAATAAGAGTGATACAAGGGGATGATTCTCCGTTCATACCCTTGTGCCCCTTTCAGCCTATCATTATAGTATAATGGCATAATGGGCCGGCCCATCCTGACTCTCCGGGGCGCTGAAAATTCCTCACGATTCTCTTTCTTCTTCATATTTTTTTTGTAATCCTAAAGGATTATAGAATTCTGTGGAGAATTATGGTGACTAGTAATCAATATTGGAAAAACATCTGAGAATACTCGCCATTCTTCAGGCACACCTTCGAGTAGAAGGAGAAGAATTTTCATTATCTGGAGGATTCCCTTGAACAGGCGTTTAGAATATATTTGCACTTTATTGATCGTGATGATCGTCAATTTAGGGGCGTTTTCGGCCTGGAACTACTGCGGTTCAGACTCCCCCGCGGTTAGTATATTTTCCCCGGGTGCGGGTGTAGCCATGGCCGAATCGGACCCGCTGGCCGCAGCCCAGACACCGCCCCCTCCTACCAGCAGTCCTTCGGCGGAATATATGCTGGGATATCACACCGGTGAATCCTGGGGCAAACCGGCTGCGCCCGCTGATCCGCTTTCTATACCCATCCTCATGTATCACAGGATCAATCCGTATCATGATACCAGTCTATACCGGATCTGGCCGGAAGAGTTCGACTGGCAGATGCAGTACCTCAAGGATAACGGTTACCACAGCGTAAGCATAACTGCCATATTGGATTATTACCAGAAAGGCCTGCCACTGCCGGAAAAGCCTGTGGTGATAACCCTGGACGACGGTTATCGCGACAATTATATATACGCTCTGCCTATACTGGAGAAATACGGCTTCACCGCCACCATATTCATTACTACCAACACGGTCTCCGCAGAAGGGGCTGACAATAATTTTCTGACCTGGAATATGATCCGGGAGATGTCCAATCGGGGTATCACTTTCGGCTGCCATACCCTCGACCACAGTCAGTTGACCAGGGTGAGCTGGGATGAAGCCTGGCGCCAGGTCGCCGATTCCAAAAACGTCATCGAAGCTGAGCTGGGGAAAAAGGTCGAGGTCTTCTCTTACCCCTATGGCCTTCACAATTATGATGTAGAGACTATCGTTAAAGACTGCGGATTCAGGGCGGCTGTGACTGTAAATCCCGAGCATGTAAGCTCCGCCGATAATCCCTTTACTCTGAACCGCATGGGCATTTACAGCAATCTGAGCCGCGACGGATTCATATACAAAATTAGCAGCAGGTAACACTGCCTTGATGGAGAGATAAATAGAGCCTCTGCATACCGGGACTGTGGCAGAACTGATAGCCCTTTCCCTGAAAATCCGCGTTTAAAGCGGATTTTTTCATCACTGGAGTGTTTGCTTTTTGTCGAAAGCCTATAAATGAAAATGAAATCTATCACAATTATTGACCTGCTGTAAATATGTTTGTAGAATGAATTTACCAGGAAAGAGTTCCCGCTTCAGTACTGGAATTACCCTGAATAGCAGGGGATTGCGAGGAAAAAGTTGTTTTCAAAATTTCATCGCGGCAGGTTCCTTGAAAGAATATTACCCAAATGAGCGAAAATCTCTAAGAGGTAAAAAAATGAAAGGAACCGGGTGGGAAAAAGAAAACAAAACGTTCTTCAAAAGAGGATCTTGATTGCATCGTAAAACGCGAGAGCAGGCAGTTAAGATAAGGATCCCCCAAAAATTCTACCTGGCTCCCCGCCAGGCCAAGATGAAAGCAGGGTAATAATCTCATAAGGAGGTACTCGCCAGGTGAGCAGTACCGTGCTAGAGTAAGGGACCGGTATGTACGATAAGTGCCGGTCCTTTACATTTATTTGCCCATTATCGATTTCACCTGGCCATGAAAGCGCGTGACAATTTGAGCACTTTCCCTATTTTTGTCATACCCGAGCCAGTTCTAGAGCATGCTGAATTCAGCTATATCGAAATTCCTGATGACATAGTTCAGGCAGGTGCTTCTGATGCATACAAAGAGGTTCTTCTTGCTGTTCAATGCCCTTTGAAAGGAAGGGGCCCATCCCCGTCCTTGAAGTTCCAAGGGCCCTATCTCATCGATGTAGATATTTTTGATCTCGGGATCATCCGAAAGCTCGCTTAATACACTCTCGCCAAAAACAAATGCCGCCTTTGAAAAGATAAAGCGGCCCCACTCAAAACCATCCCGGAATTGATCGTTATATGCATGCCTTTGAAGGGCCAGCAGAACTTTCTCGCCATTAGAAAGCCTGGTCAGCTGATAGCCGATAAAGACCCCTGATTCGAAAATCTTAGAAGCTACCAGGCCATCAGAATCTGCACTGCCATATTCATAGTAATGTCCCATCATGCGTGAGCTTTTCCCCGAGTCTATCTCCCCGCTAAAAATGAAGACCATAGAATCCCCCGGATCATACCAGGCGCTGGAGGACAACCGCCATGGCTAGAGCTGCAAATGAAAAAGCCGGTCTGATTTTAAAAGCGTTCCTGGAACTTGCAATCCGCAGATAAGCGTATATCAATATGCTGTTGATAAAACTCTCCCAGACCAGGAATTTGAGGCTGACATAGATCCCGTTGGTGACCAGTCCGGCGGGAAGATTGTAGCGGGAGATGATATATTGGTCCACCAGGAAGAGCGACCGCCACAGCAACCCCATTCCGAAAGTTGACATATAGGCGATTGAGCGAGCGCTAGAGGATAGGTATTTTACCAGCAGGCTGACCGCCAGTCCCTCGAGTAGTATGGCTATAGCCGGATTTATGACCAGTATCAGTATCCGGCCTGGGATCAGAACGTCAGTCAGCTTGATTAGGGCTGCTATCAGGGATACATAGAAGATCGTGCTCGGCCGGGTGTCATCATTGTAGGCCTTTTTCATGAAGTAGAAGGCCGCCGGGAACATGATCAGTCCCGATACTGGCAGGGAGGATAGATGTATCAGATATCCCAGGCTGGCTTCGGTGATACCCCATAATGATCCCCAGAATACTACACTAAGTATTCGCTTATACATCTGAAATCAGCTCCTTCATAAGAAAATTCTCCAGGATCAATAACGAGGTCTTTCTGCGATATCGGCTGGTTGACCTGATATCGTCGATGGGATCGATCAATTGCTGGTAATGTTTTTTTACATCATGCATCACCCCGGCGACCTGTTCAACTTCAAGGCCTGCAAGCAGGGCTTCCGCTTTGCGGCTTCGTACCGGGACTGGCGACACCGCTCCGAAAGCCATCCTCAGCTCTTGTATTCGGCCTTCCTCGAACAGGGCTGCCGCGTAGAAAGACGCTTTCGAGATCGCGTTGGCCCTACGGACGCCTACTTTTTTGAAGTAGCAGCGGTTAAGAACGCGCTTCGGTATCTTTATCTCGATAAGGATCTCATCTCTATGGATGCTTGTCTTCCCCGGGCCGGTGATAAATTCGGCTATAGGTATCTCCCGGGAGGCTTTTTGAGAACGGGTCACCACCTGCGCGTCCAGCGCGAACAGCATAGGCAGGGTATCGCCAGCCGGCGAAGCATTGCATATATTACCTCCCATGGTGGCTACGCTACGGATGGCAGGAGAAGCCATCTGCGGTAGTGGCAGTTTTACAAAGTCTGGTATTTCCTTGTTTCTCAATATCTGTGCCAGGGTGCAGGCGCTGCCTATCGTTATGTAATCTTCATCGATATGGCTGTTCTTTAGTTCCTCGAGATGTCCGATAAAGAGAACCGGCCGTTTGAATGCTGGCAGGGCTCCGCTCCAGACCCGGTTCCTGGACATCAGGTCAGTCCCCCCCGCCAGCACCGTAAGCTGCTGCTTACTCAAGATCTCCAGGCATTCGTCGAGATCAGCAGGGCGGAAAGCATCTACCATAATCCCTCCCCCTCCCGGGAAGCTGTCTGGACTGCTTCCACTATCATGCTGTAGCCGGTGCAACGGCAAAGGTTCCCGGACATAGCCTGGCGGACCTCTCTGTCAGTTGGCCTGGGATTGTGGATCAACAGCGCCTCGGCCGCCATCAGCATACCCGGGGTGCAGAATCCGCACTGGACGCTGCCCGCTTTATCAAACGCGTCCTTTAAAATCTTAAATCTCGGAGTATCCTTAAACCCTTCGATGGTTATCAGCGTTCTGCCCTCTATATACCCGACCGGCAGCAGGCAGGCATTGACCAGCTCCTGATCGACCAGAACGGCACAGGCTCCGCATTCGCCTTCCCCGCAGCCCTCTTTAGTACCGGTAAGATGCAGATCGTCTCGCAGAAAATCGACCAGGCGTTTAAGCCGGTTCACCGGCATGCTCACCGGCTGACCGTTGAGTGTAAAAGCAATATCAGTCACCATATATCAGCTCCATTAAGTATTCAGGACTGACCGGGAGCTGGTTTATCTCCCTGCCGATAGCGTTTTCAACCGCCAGCGCCAGAGCCGGCGCCGCCCCAACCAGGGTGAGCTCACCCAGGCCCCGCGCCCCGAACGGACCGTTGTCAAATGGATTTTCAGCACAGCGGCTCTCTATACCGGGATAGTCCAGGAAAGTAGGGATGATGTAATCAGACAGCCCCTGCTGCAGGATGCGGCCGTCTTGTGATCTCATTATCTCCATACTCCCGTAGCCCAGACCCTGGACGATGCCCCCATCTATCTGCCCCTTGACTATGCGCTCGTCAATGGGGGTGCCTACGTCAAATACCGCCCATACCCCCAGCACATCTATCTCGCAGGTAGTCGGATCGATTTCTACTTCCACCACATTTGCTCCCCAGGAATATTCCTGGTAGGCGTTGCCCTGGAAGCGGCTGTTGTCCCAGAACAGGTTCCGGGGATAGGAGAAGTCTTTGATAACATTAAAGGCTGGCTCGCTCCATCTCTGCCGCATCTCTAAGGCCGCGTCGTAAAGGAGCCTGCCTATGATCATCACCGATCGCGAAGCTATAGTCGGCCCTGAATCCGGACAGAAGTCGGTGTCCGGGTAGCCATAGCTGACGTATTCGAACGGTATATCCAGGGCCTGGGCCGCGATTTTACTTAGCGTAGTTCCGATCCCCTGCCCTATCTCTGCATTGGACACCTGCACTTTTACGTCACTGTCTGATAATTTCTGGATCATGACCCTGGATTTCAGGATGTCGCTCTCGCCTTTGCCCGTGAATCCGCAGCCATGAAAAAAGATCGACATCCCTATCCCCCTCAGCCCGGTGCCGGAAGCTGCATGCTCTCTGCGCTTCTCGCTGAAGTGGGATATTTCCTCTAACTGGCTGACAATCTCGTGAAGAATTATTTCATACTGAAACAGCCCGCCGGTCGATGATGTATCGCCCTTCTTTAAAAAGTGCTTTTTCTTGAGCTCCAGGGAATCCATTTCGAGCTTTCTAGCGATATGCTCCATATGCATCTCAATAGCGAAGAATGCCTGCGGTCCTCCGAATCCCCTGAACGCGCCGCATACTGCGTTGTTGGTTGCCATTGCCCGACCGTGCACGCGCAGGTTCTCCACCGCGTATACCCCGCATACAGAAAACATCATTCTCTGCAGCACCACGCTGGAAAGCCCGGCATAAGCACCGGCATCGATCAATATCTCCACATCGCGGGCGATTATCTTGTTTCCCGCGTCCAGGTAGCTTTTAATTTTTATTTGGGCAGGATGACGCTTGGTAGTATAGAGGATGTCTTCTCGGCGGTCCAAGACCAACTGCACCGGGTGTCCGGTCTTGACAGCGGCCAGGGCGGCATGTACTGCAACGATAGAGGGGTAATCTTCCTTGCCGCCGAACCCGCCCCCGGTGGGAAGCTGTATGACCCTCACCCGATCTTCCGACCAGTTGAACGCCTGCACCAGCGCATCCTTCACATAATAGGGGCACTGCATGGATCCGGTTACGGTAATACGGCCGTTCTCAAAAACCGCCAGCATACCCTGAGTCTCCAGGTAGGCCTGCTCCTGATATCCGGTGGTAAAGTCGTCCTCTACACAGAGCACCGACTTCTCGATGGCCTCAAACAGGTCGCCTTTACTATACTCATACTCAACAAAATGGGGGCGGTCCTGGAAGATGAAATCCTCCCGGCATTGCTGGGCTTCATTGATGCTAAAAATCGGGGCCATCTCCTGATAGATGACTTTTATACTCTCCATGATATCCAGGATGATCTGTTTGTCAGGTCCAACCACTAAAAGGATGGGTTCGCCGATATAATTGACCACCTCGCGGGCCAGAAAAGGCTCATCATCATAGACCAGGGGCACCGAGTTCTTGCCGGGAATATCATCTCTGTCCACAATAAAATAATCCTCTGGCAGGGGTGGCAGTTCAAGAGATAGGATCCTGGCCCGGGGTTTGCTAGAGCGCAGGACACGGGCATAGAGCATGCCCGGCAGGTGAATATCCGCACAGTACCTGGCGCTGCCGTCTACCTTTTCTTCAAAATCGAAGCGTTTTACCGGTTCGCTTATTTTCCTCATCTGATCCTTCCTTCTAGGCTTGCTTAAACCATGGCAGCGCTTTCTGGTAATCTTCGATGGTGTCTATATCGATAAGGATTCCCGGGGAGCCGAGCTCCAGGTGTGAAGGGTTGTTCAGAGCTATGAATTCGCGCAGGTTGCTGAAGGCCCCTTTGCCCAGCCTTTCGATAACGCTGCTCCTCATCAGAATGGGATGCCCGGGGGATCCTCTGTAAACAGGGACTACGATTTCTCCGTCGACCTCCATCATCTTCTGGTACACGCTATGGGGAACACACGGGCAGTCGCCGGGTAAAAAGAAAAAACGATTGGTCCTGATGTGCCGTATGCCCTCCAGTATGGAGGAAAACATTCCCTGTTCATAGTTAACATTATACAGTATTTCGACCCCGCTATATGCAGCTAACATCTGCTGCAGGCTCTCTATGTTAAAGCCACCTACTACATAGATACGGCTGCAAAACGGCAGCATGCTCTCGACACTCCTTTGCAGCAGGGTCTTGCCGTTTAGATCCAGCTCCATTTTATACTGCCCGCCGGTTCGCTGCGATTTCCCAGCTGCAGCTATTATCCCCTCGCACATTGCCCCCATCCTCCCCTTTTATAACGATACTAAGGTCTATGCAAGTAGACCAACGAGTTTCTTTCGAGTTTTTTCGACAAATGAAAAAGAAAGCAATCACAATGCTTGACCGTTTTGAATCCTGGCTATAGAATTATCTTACCAGGAAAAGCAGCCGCGAAGTACTGGGAATTACCCTGATTCTAGGGGCTGCACGAGAATGTTCTTTTTAAAATCACAGGCTTATCTTGAGGGCAATAATCACCAGTGGTTATTGTGGTTCCGAGATGATTGTGGCAATGGCAATCGCTAAACCATGATCAGGGAACTAAGATTAGCAGTGAAGCAAAAAGCAAGATTTTCCTGCAACAGTCTTAAGTGAACCGGATCACCAAGATCTACTCATGTTAAGAAGGTAAACCCCTTAGAAGCCAGTTAGCGGATCAGATTCAACCGTACAAGGCCGGTAGGATCAAACAGCCCAGGGCAGCCGCTGATCAGGGTAGTAATTCCAAAAGGAGGTACTCGCTAAGTGAGCAGTACCACACAAAAGTAGAGGGCCAGAGTACTTCAAGTATCTTTGGTCCTCTGCTTGTTCTGTGCATATCAGCTATCTCATAAATGTGCGGTCGAAAACGACCACATGGATCCATAAGTCGATCTTCGGTTCAAAGTCAAAATGCTGGTGCAGAATCCTGGCCTGGAGTTTTTCCTCAAAATAGGGGGCATTGTCGGTCGCGTGCTGTTTGGCAATCTGCAGCCGCGCCGCTCTCACCACCTCTTTCCCAGCCGGGGTTTGAATTACTTCAATCTCGGACTCAGTCAGAAACCCTTCCCGCCTGATGATTAACATATCTTCCCATATTGCAACTTCAGTGCTGCCTGAATTATTGACCGGCCTGCCGCAGAAATACTTTTCGGTATGTTGTTTGATTTCCTGCTGCAGCTGTAGACGCTCAGTATGGCTAAAACTTCTCCGCTTTATTGACATAAAAATCACATCCCCAAACCGCTGAAATAGCAAAAAACCAATATTCTCGCAATTAAGCTACCAAGCCCAATCACCCAAACATTGGTTTTCTGTGGAGCCACCCTCGAGGTTTCTCCGAAATCAACCCTTATTAAATTACAAGTTTATATTAGCCCATTCAAAAAAAAAAGACAAGACAGTCTACAATCAGTGAACAGTTAGTACAGGGAAAAAAGCACCGCCTGACCCAAAAGCAGGCGGTGGAACAAAAAATTTTGAGCATGAATCCTGCGGCAATTGCGCAGGCTGGGTGCTATTTCAAGTCGGACAGGAGTAAAATAGATTTATCTTACATATGGTTTAACCACCCATTTAAGACAGTTGTCTTTTTTGCCGCCAAAGATGTCATAACCTTTTACTATATCGTTTAAGGGAGCGCTATGTGTACACAGGAAATCAGTATTGATCTTGCCCTTCTGGATAAGCTTGATCAGTTCAGGAATCCGGTTGGCATTTACCAGACCCATGCTGATCCTGATATTTTTGATCCACAATGTGTTCATAGCCAGTTCCTGGGGCTTTTCAAACACGCCGATAAGGGAAACGGTTCCGCCTGGTCTTACCGCGTCGATAGCCATATCAAACGTAGGTTTAAAACCGTTAGCTTCGATGGTGACATCGGCGCCCCGTCCTGAAGTCCTCTCTCTGATAGCTTCTCCGACATCGGGAACATTAAGCGGATTGATCCCCACATCAGCTATGCCGTTCTTAACCGCGAAATCCAAACGCTCCTGGTTGATGTCAACCGCGATAATCTCGGCAGGACCCCACAGTCTGGATGTAACCATTCCGCACATACCCACCGGCCCAGCGCCCATGACTGCCACCGTGTCGCCGGGTTCAATTTTGCCCTGTTCGGCGCCAAAATAACCTGTTGAAAGGATGTCGCCTACGAAAAGGACGTTTTCTTCAGTAAGTCCATCGGGGATGGTGAACATACCCAGGTTGGCGTGGGGAACCCGAACGTATTCAGCCTGGCAGCCGTCAATCATGTATCCGAAAATCCAGCTCCCGGTCGTGCAGTGGGAATAGACGCCCCTAACACAGTAGTAGCACTCGCCACACTGTGTAACACAGGATACTGCCACTTTGTCGCCCACTTTGTTGTTGCGGACCGCAGGGCCTACTTCTACGACTTCGCCAACAAATTCGTGGCCGATTATCCTTCCCGGCGCTACTTCCGGCATTCCGCCGTGCCAGATGTGGATGTCGGTGCCGCAAATAGTAGAAGTAGTTACTCTAACAATAGCATCATCGGGCTCGATAATCCGCGGTACAGGAACATCTTCCAATCCTATCTTTTCAGGGCCACGATAAACGAGTGCTTTCATAGTATCTGCCATTATAAATTTCCTCCTCATTTCATCAATATGGTATTTAGTAATTCGAACCGGGCTTTACATTGGGATTCACACCACCTCTTTCTTTTCGAATCTGCTCGAAAACAAAAAGGCCAATATTCCCGTTGCCAAATCAGACATAAGAATACTGGTCTTTGTTGAAGCCGCTTTTTCAGTTTCTTCGCAATCCACCAGATATTTAGTTCTCTAAGTTATCCCAACCGTCAATGCGTAGTTTCATTATAGTTAAAAGAAAAAACCAATATTCTCGCGTTCAATATCAACGCATAAATACTGGTTTTCCTTAGAGCCACCTGATAAGATGTTGTTTAATCAAAAACTATCGCAAACTATGGTCTTTCACAGAGCTGCCACAGGGTTTCTCTTTAAGCCACCTGGTATGATATTGTTTTGTTGATCAGTCTGTTAACACACGGTCAAAAACCATCACATGCATCCAGAAATCGTTCTCAGGCTCGATATCGTAAGTCTGGTGTATCACCTTGGCCTGCAGTATTTCTTCGAAATAGGGCACATTATCGACCGAGTGCTGCCTGGCTACCTGCATACGAGCTGCCCGGACCACTTCTTTCCCAGCCGGTGTTTCAACTATGTAGATTTCTGGCTCAGTAAGGAACCTTTCTCCTCTGATGATCAGCATGTCTTCCCAGAGCACAACCTTGGTGTAATCAACACCCTTGCCCAGCTTTCTTTTAAAATACTGCTCCATGTAAACCTTAAGCTCATGCTGCACCTGTTTGCGCTGACGGTCATCCAGTTTTTTCCTGGTTTCAAGGTTGACAAAGTTTTTGCTCGCTCCATTATTATGAACTTTACGGTTCATCCTCTTTTCCCCCATACAGAACTTTCAACAAAAAAACCAGTATTCCAAAGATCAGTAGTCCACTCATCTTTCAAATACTGGTTTTCCGTAGAGCCACCCTCTTCATAGGGGTTTCTCCCCAATCCACCGCTTAACACTTATATAATATATGATTGTGCTTTTATTATCAATATAAAAATTTATCCCCGACACTTAAGGATACATTTTTTCCTCGGCAGAGGGCTATCCCGGCTGCCGCTTTTAAGAATCAGAAAGAACCGCTTGATCATAACTGGAGAACATATTGCCCAGTATTACAAGCGTGCCCTCTGCTAACCTGCATGGATCCTGCTCACGCTGAATATGCCCTTATGTCCTTCAAGGTTGATTTTTATCCGATCATACCCGGTTTGAGCATCCCATGCCGCCCGGGCGTCAACGGGAACAAAACCGGGGCTGGGATGGGCAGCTGCCTCATAGGAAAGCCGGCTTAAAGCGTAGAGACTGTCATAGAGAGCCCGGCTTGAAGACTCTTTGCATTCAGCCAGGCTTTTGATCAGGTCGTAGCTCTGGAAATAAGCTTTGAAAGCACCAGCCCAGCCCTGGATGTGCGCCATATCCAAATAATCCTGGAGCTTTTGACGTCCCGAATCTTCCATCACATCGTAAGGTAGTTCCACTTCCATGCCCATATCGAACTCCCGGGCGATGTGGCCGGCATTTTTCAAAAGGTAGTATGAAGGGCGGCCAGCCGGCTTGGTGAAGGCGTGTGACGACTGAAAAGCAATGCAGTCAAAATCGGCTCGGGTAAACTCGGTCATCCAGGCGGAGTATAGGCCGGGTATGGCGAAGGACTGCATTCCGCGGCTGCGGCACTGCCGGGGGAAAGCATGTAAAACCGGGTCATTAAAGCTCCCCTGCTCGGTCATGAAGTAAAATCCCGCCAGCATCAGGTGGCGGTACCTGGCTTTCTGCCAGCGCTCGATTATCTCTCCCATCGCCCAGCCCTGCACATCTATCCGATGGGAATCGTGAACCAGGGAGTACCCCTTTCCGTCCCAATCCCGGCAGCGGGGATCCGGTGTAGGAATGCCTAGCACCACCCGTGCCGCCCGGGGTTTCCGGTCCGGCAGCTGTATGCGAAGCTCTCGCAGGCTTTCTTCCAGGGCAGTCAAGTTAGCCTCAGGATGATAGTATTCGTCAAAAAGCGCCAGCCAGTCTTCCTTCCGGGACGGGGGTCCATTCAGGTCTACCCCGAAGGAGCGCCCGTTTAACAGAGGCGAATACTGGGCCAGCATCAAAAATCCATCCATGAAGTAGTCCTTTGCAGTACCATCTTCCGCTATATAGGCGGCCAGAGGAATAAGTTTCTCCCGGTCGTAGCGGTGGACGCTTTCTTTGCCCTGACCGCCGGCGTAGAGCAGGCACAGGTTATGTATACCCCCTGAATCCGAAGTGCCGGCGGGCAGGTATCCTGGATGGCAGCCGGGATGAGGAGTGAAAACCGCTGCCGGCTGCATGGCATCAGCGATAAGGTATTGATGATACAATCTATGCTCCAGGTCCAGGACCATCAGCATGTTGTGGGAGTAATTTATCGAAGAAAGTGTCGCTTCCGGTTGTGATGAGAATGAGTTTAAGAGGATACCTTCCTGACTGTAGAGTAGCAATATCCCTGCACTCTGCTTAGAGACCGGCTGGCGAAACACCCAGAACTGTTTTCCATCATAAGCGAATCCTGAAAAAACCCCTTCTTTGAGGTAAAGATATCGCCCGGGAGATTTCATATCAGTGATGGATCGATAAGCGCTTTTGGCCTGTTCCACCAGCTTCGCCAAAGTAAAATGCCGGCTCTCCAAGGTGGCGGCTTTTTTGAGAGCATTAGCAAGCGTTGATTCACTTGAGATCGGCACCCCGGTAAAGTCCAGTTGATAGATGATTCCGTCTGCCGTTAGACCCCAGGCAGATTTTGCATCGTTTTCAGCCAGGGCTTGCAGCGCCACCGGCAATACATACAGGCCCTCTGCAATAACACCACCTTGCAATGGACCTGCTATATCAAACAGATATATCCCCTTGCCTTCCGTCATCTCCAATCCGAGCAGGCGCTTCCCGCTACAGACCAGAGATTTTATGGGAGCCGGCAGGTCGTATGTGGCCAGCACAGCCAGATCAGCCGCAAGGCTAGCATCCAGGACCAGAAGCTGGCGGTCGTTAGTCCCGGCCAGCAGGTAGTCTGGAGACAGTGGATGCCGACAGAGGCAGGTAATATTATCCTTTGGCAGAGGCCGGGTGCCAACCAGGTATATATCTTTGGCTAAAGAGTCATCTTTAGAGCCTATTTCAAGTTCCATCCACCCCGACAAAGCTTTCCGCTCATGGAGGGTTGCCTGGATGCTACCCGAAAGCCTGATTATTCTATCGCCGCTTACCTCCGCGCCGGCCGCTTCCCCATATAGGGAAAAGCTGCCGCCTTCCCAGTGGAGGTCTTGCCCGGGCCAATCGGCACTATACCCATCCATAGCCCTTCGCCCCTCCAGGGGAGCGATATCGCAGCCTATTGCCAATAAACGCTCTCGCATCTGAATCATATCCTTTTTGTAGAATATTTTGAACGATATACCTTATGCGTGGACATCCCGGATCTATAACCTTATAATTTGCATTAGAAAGTACCTGCGAAGCTAATAATTATTTGGGCGAGGTTTGTTATGACAATTCTATTGAATGTGCTGATAGGTGTGGGCCTGGCAGCCACTTGTGGTTTCAGGATTTTCGTCCCGCTGCTGGTTCTGGGTCTTGCCGGCCTGAACGGCTACGTCAAACTGGGATCAGGATTCGAGTGGTTGGCTACATATCCGGCCGTCATAGCTCTTGGGGTTGCCACCTTTGTCGAGGTGCTGGCCTACTTCTTCCCTTATGTAGACAACCTGCTGACAACCATCAGCACTCCTGTTGGCGTTATCGCCGGCGTCCTGGTGACTGCTGCGGTTATGACTGACGTGAGCCCGCTTCTGCAGTGGTCTCTTGCCATAATTGCCGGGGGAGGAGCAGCGACCGCCACCAGCATGGTCAGCAACGGCGTTCACCACGGTTCTACTGCCGCCAGTGCCGGTATCATCAATCCTTTCGTTTCGGCTGTCGAGTCAGTCGGCGCCTTTCTCATTTCTCTGCTCTCAATAGCCGCTCCGATCATAGCTATCATCGTTATAGGCCTTTTACTCTATCTTCTCTACCGAACCCTTATCAAGATCAGATTTACGTTAAAAAACCGCCGAGGTACCTACAAAATTAAGACGCTTAGATAAGGGACAATTCACCCCCTTCAGTTAATTAACTCAGTTCGGCTTTTACTATGTCGTTTATCCGTTCAAAAACACCTGCATCATAGTTGTGCACCAGCGACACTTCCAGTACGTCATGCAGCTTGTTAAGCTGCTTGATGACCTGATTCAGATTGTAGTCCTCGCCCACCAGCAAATACATCTTGCTGGTGCTGCCATCGCCTATCCTCCCGCACAGGATGCCTTCCAGGTTGAAAGACCGCCTGGAAAACAGGCCAGTGATATGATACATAACCCCGGGATGATTCCTCACCGTCAGGCTAATAAGCCCGTCTTTTGCTTTACTCATGCCTTTCACCGCCTATCATTTCATATATGGCTTTTCCTGGAGGTACCATGGGAAAAACGTTTTCAGCAAAATCGATGGGAACATTGAACAGAGCAGGACCCGGCTCCTGCAGAGACTGCCCCAGCAGGAATAAGCCTTCCCTGCTCTCATTAAGGTCAAATCCCCTTATGCCAAAACTTCGGGCTAATGCTGCAAAATCCGGATTAGTTTCAAACCTGGACGCAACAAAGTTTTGCCCATAGAACAATTCCTGCTGCTGCCTGACCAGCCCCAGGTGGCCGTTATTGAACAGCACGATGGTGATATTAAGCTGCCAGTCTGCCAGGGTAGCCAGTTCCTGGATATTCATCAACAGGGACCCATCGCCGGAAAAACAGATTACGCGTCTGTCAGGATTGGCCAGGGCTGCGCCGATGGCGGCGGGCAGTCCGAATCCCATGGTGCCAAGGCTTCCCGAGGTAAGAAGTGTACGGGGTTTCCTGAACGGGTAGGACTGGGCCACCCACATCTGATGCTGGCCCACATCGGTGGTTATGATAGCATCCGGGCCAGCCAGCGCGCCCAGGCGCTGGATTATATTTATGGGATGAAATAAATTGTTCTTGACGGGCATGACGAAAGGGTAGCGTTTCTTAAGATCTGAGATATAGCTATGCCAATCAGTCCGTGCATCCTCTCGGATTCGGGGGAGCAGCTTCTCCAGAATATTCCTGGCGTCACCGTTTATTGCCACATTGGATGGTTTGATTTTATCGATCTCGGCTGGATCTATGTCTACGTGAACAATAGATGCTTCTGGGCAGAATTTGCTTACGCTGCCGGTAGCCCGGTCGTCAAAGCGGACACCCAGGGCTATCAGAAGATCGGCCTTGTTGACAATATAATTAGTGGAGCGTGAGCCGTGCATTCCCAGCATCCCCAAAAACAGCGGATCATCGCAGGGGAAACAGCCCAATCCCATCAGAGTCGAAACTATCGGGATAGAATTCTTGCGGGCCAGCTTGATCAGCACATGGTGGGCTTCCGAATTGACGATTCCCCCGCCTATATAGAGCAGTGGGCGGTGCGCGTGATTTATCAGGTCAGCCGCTTCTAGAATCTTTCTGCCATCAGGATTATCGCTGCTGCTTCTTTTCTGCGGGAGCGGCCATTCCTCTATTTCAAACTGCTGAACCTGGATGTCTTTGGGCACATCTATGACCACCGGCCCCGGCCGGCCTGATTCCGCAATGGCAAAGGCTTCCGGTATGATACGCAGCAGGTCTTCTACTGAACTCACGAGGTAGTTGTGTTTGCTTATCGGTACCGTCAGGCCATATGTGTCCACCTCCTGAAAAGCATCCGATCCGATCAAGTCCGATGAGACCTGTCCGGTGATGGCCACCATGGGGACCGAATCCATTTTCGCGTCGGCGATAGCCGTTATAAGGTTGGTAGCACCGGGTCCGGAGGTAGCAAAGCATACTGCCGCCCGACCGGTAGACCTGGCTATGCCCTGGGCTATGAAGCCAGCCCCCTGCTCATGCCTGGCCAGGACGTGCTTTATCGAGCTTTTTGACAGGGCATTATACAAGGGCAGATTGGCTCCGCCTGGAATCCCGGCCAAAATCTCTACTCCCTCCATTTCCAGCAGTTTGATGATTATCTCTGCACCGGAATATTTCATAGCCTTTTACCTCCTTCGCATTTAGCGCCGATAAAATCAAAAAAACCCCCGTCCGCATAGGACGAAGGTTAAACTCCGTGGTACCACCTAAATTTGTACTAGTGTACACGCTCATTAACAGTACGGGCATTACGCCGATACCTTTCCCCTGTAACGGTGGGAATCCGTTGAAGTCTACTCTCATAAAAGATTTCGGTCCACTGCTCAGGGGCTACCTTCCATATACCCGTCCTGGGGAATTTCCACCGCCATCCCCTCTCTATATTTCGGGAGTATATGTACTCCTCCCCTTCATAGCCTTTATGATATTGATTGATAGTTATTCTACACGCCTGGTACGCATCTTGTCAACAGAACGGCAGAAGATAAAAGATTTACTCAATCCCGTGCTGAGTGTAAACCTGCCAGATGGCCGGTGGAAAAAGCCGCCTGCAGGTTGTAGCCGCCCGTGTATCCGTCCACATCCAAAACCTCACCGGCAAAATAGAGTCCTTTGACCAGCTTGGATTCCATGGTCCTGGGATTGACCTCCCTGACATCTACGCCTCCGGCAGTGACAATAGCCTCGGCAATGGGCCTTGTGCCATTAACCGTAAGGGTGAAATTCTTCAGCAGCCTGACCAGCCCCAGGCGCTCGGGCCTGGTCACCTGGTGGCATTCCTTTTCGGGATCGATACCGCTCAGATCAATGATCACCGGGATCATCTTCTGGGGCAGCAGATCATTTAACGCATTCTTAAACATCTTGCGTGAGTATTTGGCAAAATCCCTCTGCACTCGTTCATCCAGTTTATCTTCACTCAATGCCGGCTTTAGGTCCAGCTTGACTGATGCCGTCGCCTGCCCTGCAAACAGGTATTTGCCTATTTCATGGCTCATAGACAGGATTATCGGGCCTGACAGGCCGAAATGGGTAAAGAGCATCTCTCCGAAATCCTCATTGATCAGCTTTCCCTGTTCTGTGTAAGCCCTGGCTTTAACATTCTTGAGGCTCAAACCCTGCAGGGCTTTTATCCAGTTTTCAGCCACCACCAGCGGCACCAGGCCAGCGCGCGGTTCTATTATCCGGTGACCGGCCTGTTTAGCCCAGGTATACCCGTCTCCGGTAGATCCAGTTCCCGGGTATGACATGCCACCGGTCGCAATTATCACAGCATCGGCCGCTATCCGTCCACGGCCGCTCTTGATCCCGGCAATCCTCCCCTCTCTAATCTCCAAACCCTGAGCGGGCGTTGATAGGCTTAGCTCAACACCTGCCTCTCGTGCAGCTCTGTAAAGTACTTCAACTACATCTGAAGCCTTATCAGAGACAGGGAACACCCGGTTTCCCCTTTCTACCTTGGTATGCAGACCGCGATTTTCAAAAAACGCTACCAAGTCAGTATTGGACAACTCGTTAAAGGCGCTGTGTAAAAATCGTCCATTGCCTGGAAATCCCTTGATCAGATCTCGGCTGTCGACCGAAGATGTCAGGTTGCATCTGCCTTTTCCAGTGATGCTGAGCTTTTTTCCCACTCTATCCTTTTTCTCGATTAGGGCAGTCCCGGCCCCGTTCATGGCAGCCATGATAGCAGCCATCAATCCGGCCGGCCCACCTCCGATAACTATGACCTTCTTCACTTACTTACCTCCCAGCAGCGCATCTGAATTTCTAATACTATTATCCTTCTTCATCCATGAGCTATTTCCCAATCTCGTATTTTTATGACCATGTTTTCCTTTTATCCCCATTACTGTTTAAACAAGGCGCCACGATTATGCGATAATAATGATAATGCTTCTTGTCTCGAAATTACAGCATTCGATATCGTTCCGTGAACTCGAACTGGAGACCTGTTCATATGCTTAGTAAAATGAGTAATTATCTTGAAACCTCTTTTAGCTCGGCTTCAAAATCCGGGCAAATTTCATTCGAAGATGCACTGCTTTTCGTAAATATACGCCGGATGCGGATAATCGCGAGTTTTGCCATATTTATGACCGCTTTACTAATTATCGTAGATTACGCTCTGCTGGGTACTTTCGACAAAGCCGTTGCATTGGCATTTAGACCGTATCTCATTTCCTTTAGGTTAATAACTATATTTGCCTCTTCGGCTTTCTTAGTAACCGTCAAAAATCCCAAACACGCCCATGAAATACCCCACAGTTACAGAAGACTTACCTATGGATACATATTCTTTATGCTAATATACATCTCCATCCTTACCTGTATGGTGCAGGTAGTACGAGATGAAATAACCGTTTATCTGCTTGGAATATTTCTGGCGGCATCCTCCGTATACCTGAATAGGCGTCAGGTAAGCATTTTTTTTGGGACATCATTGATCATATTGTTCACAGGCAGCTGGTTTACTCAAACAGATAAATCAGCATTTATGTTCAATACTGTAAACTCAATCATTATGACGTCCTTTGCCTGGATTACTTCTCAAATTATTTATGCCAGCCAAAAAAGGGATTATTTAAACCAGCAGTTGATCGAACAGCAGAGGGCTCAGCTAAGCGAATCCAATGAACAGCTGGAGCGCCTTTCATACATAGACCCTCTTACCAACCTGCCCAACCGGAGATATTTTGATGAATACCTGGACACGGAATGGAGCAAAGCCCAAGAAGAATGCACCCCCATCTCCCTCATCCTGGTTGACATCGATAATTTCAAAGACTTGAATGATACTTTCGGGCATCAGGCGGGCGACAGCTACCTCAAGCAAGTCGGACTGGTTTTGAGCACCAGCATAAACGACCCGAATATGCTGGTAGCGCGTCTGGGCGGAGATGAATATGCCATTGTAATTCCCGGAGCCGACAGTACCTCAGCCCGTTTAACATCTGAACGTCTACTGAATGATGTGCGGGCTTTAAACAGATATGACAACCAGGTCATCGGTGAGCCGGTTACCATCAGCCTGGGCGTTTCCAGCACCACTCCCCGCAGAGACGAATTCGTGGTAGAGTTTTTCGCTGAAGCCGACCAGGCTCTTTACAAAGCCAAAAAAAGAGGTCGAAACCAGGTTGCACTGGAAAGTGCTATGTAATGCAACGATTATTTTACCCGGCCATAACCTGCGCGACAAAAACCTATCGCTTATATGCCCAGCAGAATTGAATGAATTTCCACCCCATAGCGGCGGACGAAATCATGTTTAGCCTGCCGGTAAGCTTCCACATTTCCTTTTTGCATGGTCCGGTCTATATAACGGTGCGCAAGTTCGTCAGTGATAACATCCAGGAGCAGTTCGGCCAGCAGCAGCCGGGCTCCATCTTTGAAATGCCCCTGCCCGTTCACATAGAGCCTTACCGTGGGTGCTTCGGTATTGATGTATATCAGACGCTCCTCGGGGCTGTAGACAGCCCTATCCAAATCGTTGTTCAGATTGCGCAGCTCATATCCCCTGAACAGGTCCATCGAGTTATCCATATTCCAGGGAGCTGGCTCCCTGCCCGAAGCATTTCCATGAGCTTTGCTCAAGGCTTGTTCGGCGATGACCAGCTCACAAGCAGCCGAATACGGACCGGACGTGACTTCTATGTGTCCCCGAGCGCCAATTTCCTCACCCTTTACCGTCAGCCGCAGCCGCCCGGTTTCAGGGAGATCAGATATTACTAACGCCCCCAGCTCCGGTTCAACTACAATGCTATCCGGAAGCTGGTAGGAAAATGAGAGTATCTCCTGCTCTAGAAGCTGATTTCTATCCACGAACAGCGCCACGTGAAATGCATGTCCCGCCTGGCGATAGTAAAAGGGGGTGGAAAACCTCAATACTGCAGGCCTTCCAGTATCTACCGGCCCGTATTTTCCTGATCCCGGGCCGGGAGGAAGGATAATCCCCAGTTCTTCCGCAGCGACCTGGTTCATCCTTTTCAACACATTCTCGATTAAGGTCTGGGTCCTCCTGGAAGTCGTTGCATGGTCGATATGGCTCAGTCGCTGCTGTTCTTTGCTGACTGCTGCTGCTATCATATCGCTGACCGCTTCCGAGAACGCGGCTACAAAAGGGTCTTTAACATTCAATCCTTCCCGCTCATCGCTGATGATGGCGTGTCCCTTGGCCAGCATATCGGCCAGACCCGGGCAGAGTACGGTCCCGAATAAGAACTCGGTGCCCAGCTGATTTTCATACTTGAAAAACTGGCAGTCCAGTACTGCGGAGCCTGCTACCACCAGGAGACCGTTAGTGCGTTCATCCCCTTTTAGTATTAATTCGGCGGATTCCGATTTTTTCAGAGTGAGCTTGAATCCGTATTCCTGCCCCTGGTATGTAAATAAACCTTCAGCTTCCGGTCCTATGAGCACTTCCGTCTCGGGCTCGACATACTTCAACTGGACAGAGGCTTCTTTATTCTTAGATTCATTAATATTGACCAGCTCGACATAGCGGCGCTGCAGCAGATCCCTGAGATAGATGTTGCTGCCTATAGCTTTTACCAGAGAAGCAAAATATGGTATATTGGCCTGCTGGTTCTCTACCACTATAGTCACCCGGGTCCCGTTGCCGCCCGGGGGGATGTGCAGGCGTTGAAAGTCCTTTTCTACAGCTGTGCGGTCCCGATCCCAGTCATCATACATATAGCTCCCGTCTTCGGCACGGAAGAGGTCGACCCGGGCAATCATCCCGTCATGAAGAGATTCGATCCAACCGTGGCCCAGACCATAGATAGCCTGCTTCAACCCGCGTCCAAAGTATCCTCTGCCGCTGGCTTCTCCCCGGGCCATCAGGCTGTGTGCCCCTCCATAGGACAAAACCGAGCGGATGCGCTTAAATGACATCCCCTCGGCCTGATCGCTCACCGTTAAAACCGCTCCATTTTGGTGGCGCTCATAAGTTATCCTGATGCTCCCGGCAGGTATGATTCCCTCCCTTTCCAGTCTTGAATAGCTGTCATCGCTGTTGGTGACCAGCTCTACCAGGGCCTTTTCAATCGATGCAAAACGCCTCGAATCAATGTCTATCACCCTTTGATCTACCGGTAGCGCCAAAACTGCCATAAAATCATCCTCTCCCATAGTTATACGGGGCGTAAACTCCGGTATGCACAAGGTTTATCTTAATAATTATTCTACCATTGCAGAGGCGATTTTGCCTCACTCGTTTTCTATCAACAGCGGGCGCTCTCAAAAGGCGTCCCTGAAAAAGTAATATATTCCTCCCGCCATAGCCAGCGGCAGGATAGTGCTGAAGAACATGAACTGGTATCCATATCCGGCGGCTACATACCCCCAGATAATAGTGCCCAGCCCGATACCCAGGTCAAAGGCGGTATAAAAGGTCGCCGTAGCAGCGCCCCGCCTGAACGCTGCTGAAGGACGTACTGCCACCGCCTGAAGCGTAGGTACGCAGAAGCCGAAGCCGATCCCCAGTATAGCGCCGGATACAACAAAAGCAGGGATAGTGGTGGAATAGCCGGTGGCCAACATACCAGCAGCGATCATGATGTGCCCGATCAAAATAACCCGACCGGTCGCTCCCCGGTCAGACCAGCGGCCGGAGACAGGCCTTGAAACCAGCATAGTAACGGCAACGGCTGTAAAGAACAGACCGACATTGCTGATACCGCACTGGCTGGCATACAGAGATATGTAGGAGAGCACCACGCCATATATTGCAGCTATGAAAAACATAACCGCTGACGCGGGCATAGCACTCTTTTCGAGCACTTTTTGAATTAGGCTGAGCTCCGGCTCCATCCGCTGCCTTTCAGCAACTCGGCCACCTCGCACAGGGAGGCTGCAGGATAGAGCCAGAACAGTCAGGGCTACTACCGTCGAGAATAGGAGCGGATAGCCCGATCTGCCCACCAGGTAGAAGCCTATGATCGGTGCTATCGACATGGAGAGCGAAGAAGTCAATCCGAAATACCCCATGCCTTCACCCAGACGCAGAGCCGGCAGGCTATCTGCCACCATGGTTCCCAGAGCTGTAGTAACTATGCCAAAAGCCATTCCATGACACCCTCTAATGATCATCATAAGCGCCACCGTTCCGACCAGGTTATAGAGGGCAGAGACGCTTAACATCATAATCATGCCCGCGACTAATATCTTTTTGCGGCCGTATCTGTCCACCAGCCAGCCTGCCATGGGTCGTACTGACATGGCGCAGATAGTGTATGCTCCCATGACCAATCCGACATCTTTTTGCTCGCCGCCTATAAACAGCAGGTAGATAGGCAGCACCGGGAAGAGCACCTGGGTGCTCATGAACAATGTGAAATTGGCCAAACATAGCAGGGTGAAGTTTCTGGTCCACACCAGGCCGGCCGATACCAATGCAGGTTTAGGCTCTGTTGCCTGATCATTTATCTGTTGCTCTAACATATGTGTTGCCCTCAGGTGCTTTCTTAGGAAACGATAAAGTATAGTTTACATCAAAAATTCAGGCAGCGCCATCGCTCAAGCATGGTTAAGCAAATCGGCTAATATAATGATATATCTTCTCTTATGCTCAGGATTCCTCGGACTTTGTCGATAATGATAAAAAAAGCTTTTTTTTCGAGGAATGAAAATGTTCAGAGCAGGCAGTATAAGCAAAAAATTCTATTCTCTTCTGCTGCTTTTTGTTGTGGCTCCTATGCTGGTGCTAAGCGGAATTTTCCTCATGGTCTACTATGAGGTCACACTGCAGGGAGTCGAAGGGCAGAGTCTGCAAGCTGCGGAGATGATGTCAGTCGCTATGTCCGGCTATCTAAATGAAACTATTGGGCAGGTGAGAGGCCTGTCGCTCACTATTGATCCCCAGGAGGATCTTCAGTCACTGCAGACACGTGCCAAAAAGGTGCTGCAGTTCAGGAATGAATTCGAACTGGTCAGCGTGATCGATGCTTCAGGAAGACAGGTGCTCCAGGTTTCGCGCCCCAATGTAGCCCTGCCCTCCAATTTCCTGCGAAAAGACAATCCTCGCTTGTTGACTGACCTGAAGGAAGGCCGAGCCATAATAAGCGATATCCATTTAAGCGCAAATAAAATACCCCATCTGGCCATATGCGTCCCTATTTTTGATAAGGACTCAATCCTGAAGGGTGCTTTGATCGTCGATATCGATGTATCCGACTGGTGGAAAGTGGCTTCCGAATATAATCACCAACCCGGCTCTTACGTATATCTTGTCGACAAGAGAGGCATGCTCATAGCCTCACAGAATCAATTAGCACCTCCTGAAATAAGGAACCTGCAGTCCATCGCTGCCGTCAAGAGCATCATAGATGGCCAGAGCGGCGTCTTCCAGTATACCGGGTTCAACGATCAGCGGGTTATCGGGGCTACTTCCATCATCGGCCTGACCGGCTGGGGGGTTATTGTTGAAAATCCTTGGGCCAGCGCCTTCGCGGTTCTCATAAATCTGGGGTTGACACTAATCATCCTGGTATTGTTTATCGCCTGCCTGGCAGTGTTCATGGGATTCCGCTTCAGCCGCAAAACCATTATCGAACCGTTGAGAATCCTGCAGAGTGAAGCCCATGCTATTGCCGAAGGCAATATGGAACAGGTCATCAGCATCGATGGCGAGGATGAGATAACCCAGTTGGCGCAGTCACTCGATGCAATGCTAAAAAAACTGGTACAGCTAAACAGCGACCTTGAACAGCGGGTCTCGGAGCGAACTTCTGAACTGGCTGCCGCTAAGGAGGAAGCGGAGCGCGCAGCACAGACCAAGAGTGAATTCCTGGCCAACATGAGCCACGAAATCCGCACCCCTATGAACGGAATAATCGGCCTTACTCATCTGGCTATGCAGACCGATCTAACCCCACGTCAGGCCGATTACCTGAAGAAAATAGAGACTCAATCCCAAAATCTATTGGAGATCATCAATGATATCCTGGACTTTTCCAAGATCGAAGCCGGGAAGATAGTTGCGGAACATATCAGCTTTAACCTGGAAGAGATACTGTCACAAGTTCTGGCGATGATGAGTCATGATGCCGAAAAAAAAGGATTGGAACTGCTCTTGTATGTCGACCAATCCATACCGTCGATCCTGGAAGGCGACCCTCTGCGCCTGCAGCAGGTGTTGACCAATCTCACGGCTAATGCAATAAAATTTACTCAGCAGGGGGAAGTATCGATAAGGGTTGACCTGCTAACGCCGCCAGAAAAAACGTCCAGTAAGATCCTGATAAAATTCTCGGTTAAAGACACCGGCATCGGTTTGACCGGGGAACAGTCAGCCCACCTCTTCCAATCGTTTCACCAGGCTGATAGTTCCATTACCCGTAAATACGGCGGCACCGGATTGGGGCTGGCGATATCAAAAAACCTCGTGGAAATAATGGGAGGAAGCATAGGCGTTGAGAGTGTCAGTGGGCAGGGCAGCACGTTTCATTTTACCCTGCCTTTTACAGTAGGCCAGCTGTCAGAAGAATCTTGCAGTCCGGGCGGCAACTTCGAAGGAATCAGCATCTTGATCGTAGACGATAATGAGACCTCCCGGGGATTTCTGGCTTCTTATCTGAGTTCCACCGGTTTTAATGTAGCCCTGGCCGCGTCCGGTCAGGAGGCAGTGGACGCTTTCTGCAGCCAGACTGGAGATTCTTATGAGCTGGTCCTTATTGACATGAGACTGCCTGATATGGATGGACTTAGCGCCATTGAAAAACTGAATGATTACCACACACAGAAAAAAATCCCCTGTATACTCATGGTCAGCGCTTCCGATCAGGACAATATCTATGCGTCGGCGCAAAAATTAGGGGCATCAGTTCTTACTAAACCAGTTTCGAGGTCGCAGCTCATCAGCACCATTACTGAAACCCTGCAGCAAAAAGACGGAGTGAATTGTCAACCGCTGAGCAAAAGCCGTGATGGCGTGCTTTCCTATCCGCTGCAAGGCTACAGGATACTATTAGTGGAGGACAATCCCATCAATCAACAGGTTGCCGTCGAGATATTGAAGCATTCCGGCTTGCTGGTAAGCATTGCCGACAATGGTCGGAAAGCCTTGGAGATGATGGACTCAGGCCGCTTCGATGCCGTCTTGATGGACCTGCAGATGCCCGAAATGGACGGCTTTGAGGCTACCCGGCTGATCCGTTCAATACATCAATACGAAAGTATCCCTATAATAGCCATGACTGCCCACGCCATGAGCGAAGACCTTCTGCGCTGCCGGCAGGCCGGGATGAATGATCATATTTCCAAGCCGGTCGATCCGGGAAGGTTGCTGTCTATTCTCGACCTATGGTTAAATCAGAACCAGGCAGCAGCCTCATTTGACCTAAAAACCGGCCGGGCAGCGAAATACGATTCTCTTCCCCCACTCAGAGGCATTGACGTTGAAAACGCCATGGATAGATTGTTCGGAAACAGCGAACTGCTCAAAGACATCATTCTAAAATTCTGCAGCAGCTTCAGAAACGCTATGGAGGAAATAAACGGTAGTTTGATGAGTGATTCCGTTCAGGCCCGGGAGATTGTCCACACGATTAAAGGTTCAGCTGGAACGATAGGGGCGCTCAAGCTCTTCAAATCGGCGGAGATACTGGAGGCAGAGATGAAGTCCCCTTCAGAGCAGGCTCTTAAAGAAGCACTTAAAGACTTCGAGCTGTGCCTCCAGGAAGTACTGGGTAATGCGCCTCTGCTGACTGGCGCTTCACATCATGATCAGGACGCTCCGCCCGAACGGAGGGCTGATGCAGAGCTCAGCGAACTGTTGGAATTATTAAGAACACATCTGCGTGAGAACAGTTTCGGGGCTCTCGAAACCTGGGAAAAAATAGACCATCTATATCCGGGGGGACATCGTCAGACCCGCCTGGATTTCAAAAACGCCCTGGCCGAGTTCGATTTCGATAGGGCCCTGGTATTGCTCGATATCTTGAGTTTTGATGAATAAATAGGAAAGACCGTGATATGATGATGGCCAAGATATTGATCGTCGACAATCAGCCTATGAATCTTCAGCTGCTCGGTGAGCTGCTGCGCGACCGCTATGAAGTATTTGTGGCCACCAGCGGGCAGAAAGCGCTGCAACTGGCCGGGGAAAAAAGCCCCGATTTAATCCTTATGGACGTGGTTATGCCCGAAATGGATGGCTTTACTGCCTGCCGGATCTTGAAGAGCCAGGATAGTACCGCTAAAATCCCGGTTATATTCATAACTGCCAGCATCGCCAGCGCTGATATCGTAAAAGGTTTTCAGGCAGGCGGGCAGGACTACATAGCCAAGCCATTCAACCCATTGGAACTGTATGCGCGAGTGAACAGCCATATTGAATTAAAAAAATCCCGGGAAGCTGTAGAAGAATATGCATCTCAATTGGAAAAAAAGAACGAAGAGCTTAAAACCTTGCTCGATAAGCTTGAGATAATGGCTACCAGCGACCCGCTGACAGGATTGGCGAACCGCCGCAGTGCCATCGCGAGAATGAACGACGAGATCTCGCGTTTTACAAGGAACCATCAGATTTTCAGCCTGCTGATGGCCGACATCGACAATTTTAAGACCATAAATGACAGCTATGGCCACGAGACCGGAGATAAGGTTCTAAAGCATGTGGCCGAAGTGATGAAGCAAAGCCTGCGCCAGCACGACACAGTCTCCCGCTGGGGTGGTGAGGAATTCTTGATTATACTCCCCGAGACAGATGCTCCATCAGCGGAAACAATAGCGGAAAAAATAAGGAGCAGGATCGAAGCTTCGCCAGTAATAGGCGATAATGCTACTATTCCCATCACCCTCACCATTGGCTGCGCCCAGGTCGATCCCGGGCTGGACATCGATGAGAATATAAGCAGAGCCGACCAGGCGATGTACGAAGGCAAGCACAGCAGCAAGAATTGCGTGAGAATGGCCGAATAGTTTGCATATAGGTCGAACCTCCCGGCGATGCTGATTCTTAACGACGTTGATCAAGCTCTCCTGATCACCCTACCCTGAGCAGCTGCTATCAGATCTCCTCTGCGATCGGTAAGCTCCATCCTGTACAGTCCGGTTTTTGAAGTGATATTCTCTTCCCGGGCCACAGCATACAAAACTTCTCCGGCTTTAGTGGCTTTAATATAAGATATATGGATATCCAGGGCCAGGGCTGATATCCCATGGGAGTTGCTGGCCGCCCCGAATACCACGTCGGCCAGTGCAAAAATAGCCGCTCCGTGGGTGATGCCCTGGCTGTTTAAAAGCTCCGGTTTTGATTCCATTACCGCCCTGGCCCAGCCTTCGCCGATTTCCAACAGGGTTATACCCAGGTATCTCGCCAGCGGGTCATTTTGGGGCGGCAAGTGCTCTGCCGCATTTCGATCCTGCAAAAAGATTCACTCCCTAAAATACTATTTATTAATCTGCCTAAGGCAGCAATATGACTATCGGCCGGGGCAACAGGCCGTTACCGCAATAGACCTGCCAGCCAGTGCGGCCTTCCCAACCTAGAATCCCAGCCAACTGGTTACTTCATCTACCGGAGCACGCCTGCTCACCAGCTGGTTGGCCGGGAATTCCGGATCTGGATATCCCAAAGCAATGCTGATAACTGGCTGTACGTCCTCGGGCAGACCGGTGTGTTTTCTGATCACTTCAGTATAGACCACGCCCTGCTCTTCGATGCAGGTTCCCAGGCCGTAATTGAGAGCAGCCAGGCAGATAGTCTGAGCCAGGGCGCCTATATCGTATACTGCCCAGGATCTCTCTAACAAAGCCTTATCCGCAGCCAGGATGATAGCCACTGGAGCGTCAAAATATCTGAACCCGCGCAGCGACCAATCAGCCCTTTTTCCTTTGTCATCCCTCTCGATCTGCATCAGTCTGAATATTTCCTTGCCCAATTCTACCTGGCGGTCTATGTAGGCTCCGGTATAACTGGAATGGAATACTGCCGGCACTCCGGACAGTACATGGTCCACGTTGTCGGCCTTGACCCGTTCCAGTATTTCTCCGCTCATAACGATGATCTTCCAGGGTTGGGTGTTTATTGCTGACGGAGCCCGGGTAGCTGTCTCCAGTATATCCCTGAGCAGATGCTGTGGGACCGGCTTGGGCAGATAGGATCTAATGCTTTTACGAGATTTGATGGCCTCAATCAATTCCATGTAAACTCCTCCTCTTTAATCAAACGATTTATCTCTGTTTTACTATTACTTCCTATTTTATCCCAAGTAATATCATCATGGTAAGCTTGTTCGTTATACGGCGGTATAATGCTTACTTGCCTTCAAAATTTGCACCAGTAAAAAGAACCAGTTCAAGCCGGGAGAAGTTTTCTTTAAGATTTTTTATTCTCAACCCCAAAAATAATCTTTTCAAAACGCAAGAATGCCTGTTATAATTTAATTGTATATGTGTTTATGATATAAGTCCTATAGTTTTATACAATTTATAAGGAGGCGATTAGATGAAAAAGTGGATCCCTGTTTGCTTGATAGCGGTTCTATTCTTATTTTGCCTGAACCGTCTTGCTTCCGCTTGTGACAATGTGAAGCAGACTCCGATCAAAAACAAGCATAAAATCGTACGGCTGGATATGCCGGAACGCCCCTCTCTGGAAAACTGCACGGCCGAATGGCAGCCCGTTGACAACGAAAACAACGGCTATCGGGTAAGGCTCTTCCTGGATGAGGAGACAGTCGCTATGGCCACATTGGCTCACGGGGAGGACCTCAGTTATGACTTTTCATCATATATGAGCTCTCCGGGAAGCTATACCGTGAGGGTAAAGGCCCTGGGCACGGGAGAGTACAAGGACTCCAAAGAATCACGGCATTCAAGACCCCAATTGGTGGGTTCCGCGGCCGAGACTCCTGCAGCACCCACCTCTCCGCTGGTCGATGATATTGCTGATACTTTCGGCTGGACCGACGTACCCGGATATCCCGGCAGCAGTCTTTACGAGTACAGCACTGACGGCGGAGCCAACTGGCAGCCCTGCACTGATAATCCACAGCCGGTAGGCAACCATGACTATGCAGCCGGAACGGTGATGGTCAGGGTACAGGCGGACTCCGGCCAGGGCAGTCCGGCGGGCGAGGTACTGGCGTCTAACGATCCTTTTACCGTAGCGACTGTCATCGAGGGAACGGTCATCTATTTCACTCTCTCCAGTGAAAACACCGGTACGGTAAACATCGGTTATGTTCTGGGCAGCTCTTTTACCATGACATCGTTCGCTGTGGAAAGTTCTACCGAGGTGTTGCTCAATGATCAGTCAGCCTCACTATCGGCCATCAAGCAGAATGACACTGTTAAAGCCGTATTTGCATCAGGTAAAATGGTCAGACTGAATATCAGCCGTTAATATCACTAAAACATTGCTATGACTGGATTTTTGCTTTATCATTATTAAGGTAGATATCAATATAGGAGTTGTGTTTTTGTCCGAAGTCGTTGTGACCAATTAAGCCAAATCAAATAGAGCAGTCCAAAGCGGGCAGGACTGGTGAATGTCTATTGCTTTGCTGTGGGGTGGTAATTGGGTAACAACGGTATGCCAAGCTTCATAAATGTCTATAAAGACCGTGCCCGGCACGGTCTTTTTGAGCTGTTAGCGAGCTGAACGTTCCTGACGGCTTTTTGCTTCAATACAACCTTTATCATCCTCCACCCGGCAAGGGCGTGAGCATTCGCGACGAGCACTGATAAGGAGGAATAAAAACAGATGAATGAAACCGCTATGAAGACCCTGGAATACGGAAAAATCAAAGAAGAATTGAAGAGCTTCGCCCTCTCGAAAGGCGCAAAAAAAATCATCGACGAGCTGCAGCCTTCGGTGAATATAGCAGTTATAGAGCGGTGGTCTTTGGAAACCACGGAAGCCAGGCGTATAGTCGAAACAAATCCCAGCATCCCGCTTTCAGCGGCCGAAGATCTGGAAGAGATCCTGCCCAGAGTGCGTAAAAACGCTGTTTTGAGCCCGATGGAACTGTCCCGGGTGAAAGACTTGCTGGAAAGCGTCAGGCGCTTGAGGCGTTTCATGTCCGGGATGGAAAGCATCGCGCCGGTAGTATCGTCATATACCGCATCCATGTATGAATGCCTGGAGCTGCGGGAGAAGATAGACGGTTCCATCTACCTGGACCAGGTGAGCGACCGGGCGTCTGCTCAGCTAGGGCGGATAAGAAAGAAAAAAATCCTGGTCGAAGGTAAGATCAAAGAAAAGATAACCAGCATCCTGACATCATCAAACATGGCGGATATGATACAGGAAGCCCTGGTCAGCACGCGCGGCGGGCGCTATGTCATCCCGATCAAAAAAGAGTACAAAAGAATTTTCCCCGGTACTGTGCTCGACATATCGTCCAGCGGCGCTACGGTATTCATGGAACCCGCCTCGGTGAACCGGTTGCAGGCGGAATACAACCTGCTGCAGGCCGAAGAGGAGCAGGAGATCATCAGGATCCTCACCGAGCTCAGCGCTGAAGTGGCCGCACAGAGTCAGGAGATAGGGATAGACCTGGAAGCCATGGTCCACTATGATTTTCTGTTTGCCAAAGGACGTTACAGCCGGGCCCTAAATGGCATTACAGCCAGGCTGAACAACCGGAATATAATCAAGATAAAGAGGGGCTTTCATCCCCTGCTGGGGTCAAAAGCCATACCCCTTGACATAGAACTGGGAACTGGCTTCCGGGCCTTGATAATTACCGGTCCCAACACCGGCGGTAAGACAGTCGCGCTGAAAACGCTCGGCCTCTTGACTTTGATGGCCCAATCAGGTCTGCATATTCCTGCCGGTGAAGATAGTGAGCTGGCGGTTTTCACTGATATTCGCACCGATATCGGAGACGGGCAGAGCATCGAACAGTCTCTGAGCACCTTCTCGGCCCATGTCAAAAATATAGCCGATATAATAAGCTGCTCGGACCCTCATACCCTGGTTTTGATGGATGAACTGGGTGCGGGTACCGATCCAGGTGAAGGCAGAGGGTTCGCGGAGGCAGTGCTGGAAGAGATCTTCAGGCGCGGAGCGACTATCGCCGCCACTACCCATATCAGTGAGATAAAGGAATTCGCCCGCCATACCGAGGGATTCGAAAATGGCTCAATGACATTCGACTACCTGACCCTGCAGCCGCTCTACCAGCTCAAAATCGGCCAGCCCGGGGAGAGCATGGCCTTCCTGATCGCCCTGCGCTTGGGTATAGACAGGAGCATCGTCGAAAGGGCGCATGAGATCACTTATAAAGAGAAAAAAGACTATTCGCTGGAGTCCGTTCCCCCGATCGCTTCCGGGGATATGCCTGCTAAAGGCCACCGGCAGCTATTGGAAAAGGTAAACACCGCCCGGGTCAGGGATGAGAGAAGCCTGCGCCAGCAGAAAACCCCCCCGGCAGCTTTTCAGTTAGGCGACAGTGTCTATATCAGCACCATGGAGCGGACCGGGATCGTCTGCGAGCCGGTGAACAGCCGGGGTGAGGTGGTAGTGATGGTGATGAAGAAGAAGTTCAGGATAAACCACAAGCGGCTGTCTCTGCATATCGCGGCCAAAGACCTTTACCCCGAAGATTACGATCTGGACATCGTCCTGGAGAGCAAGGAGAACCGGAAAAAGCGGAAGCTGATGAGAAAGCGCCATGTGGAGGGCAATGTAATCGAGATGCCTCCAGAAGAACTATAGATCCAATATGAAAGGTGGATGCTTTCCACATAAAAGCGTGGGAATCATCCACCTTTTTGCTTGTGAAAGGTTATCTGAAAACATTCATTATGACTTGACTTGTAAAAGCCAGGCTCTAAAAGCATCCTTTTGATAAGTTCACTCATCCGGGGACCATTACTTTACAAGCACCTTGCTGAAGCCATCATAAACGGAATAATTGTTGATTCATGACAAAAGAGCATCATTCTTTGAGCTGAAAAAAGACTAGCAATTGAAACAGGCAGCAACAATTTGTGGCGAATTATAATATGACATGAAAAGACAAAAATACGGACTCGCTTGTTTATGAATAGCTCACTACAAGTTATCATGTTTCATGTTGAATGAATGCTTGCATCTGGGGCAGCTTACTTTAAGCGCGCCCTTATTTATAGGCACCCGCATCCTGGTGCGGCACTGCTCGCATTCAATTACCCGGTGGTCGACGAGTTCCAATATTTTGGCCTTATCCAATCCGACTACTAGATCGTCTCCGATGAGGAAGCTCGGCACTCCCCTGGCGTTCCTCTTGATCATCTCCGCCCGGGCTTGGGCATCGGCATCGATATCCTTTTCCATATAGTGGATCTTATTCTGCGCAAGAAACTCTTTCGCCGTATTGCAGTGCGGTCAAGTCTTGCTGGTGAACATAAACACCTGCTTCATGTCTGCCACTCCTATCTCCTGCACGTACAGGTATTATGGCCCGCGTCTTAGGGTCGATACTTTTTCTTCCGGTTCTCGTACTCATCGAATATCTTCTGCTGCTCAGGGGTCTCGATCTTCAGGGGAGGAACGGGAGTAGGCCGCTTATTCTCGTCGAGAGCCACCATCATCCAGTGCCCTTCCATCGCGTACTGGGTGATCTCTCCGGTACGCAAGCTTTCCCGGCGCACCCTGACATGTATGACCATCGAAGTGCGGCCAGTGTAGACCAACTCCGCGTCGCATAATATCAGATCGCCCACCCTGATCGTCTTGATAAATGCCAGTTTATCTACGCTTACTGTTACCGGATTGCAGTGGCTGTGGCGCTGGGCCACTACCCCGGCCGTTGAGTCCATCAGCCTCATGACTTCTCCTCCGTGAAGGTTTCCAGCGGGATTGGTATGCGAAGGCAGCACCACCAGTGCAGTGCTTATCCGTGATTCTGACGCCGGTTTAGGATTCATCTAATTGAGCCTCCCCTCGGTCCAGAGCTGCTGCCGGTCTGCCGTGACCATTGAACGGCCTGCTCAGCCGGGCTCTGACTTCATCAAAGACCTTCTGCTGCTCGGGTGATTCTATCTTGAGAGGCGGCACCTCGGTGGGCTTGCCGTTATCATCCAGGGCCACCATGACCCAGTACCCGTGCATCACATGCCGGTTGACATCCCCGGTATGAAGGTCTTCCCGCTCGACTTTCACCAGTACCCCCATGGAAGACCTGCCGGTATATACCAATTCTCCGGAGACGATGATCAGGTCTCCGACTTCCACTGATTCTTTAAAGACCATCTTTTCCACCGACACGGTAACCGGGTTCTGATGGCAGTGGCGCTGGGATACTACTCCGGCTGCGTTATCCATCATCTTCATGAGTTCCCCTCCGTGCATCACTCCGATCTGAGTGGTATGAACGGGGAGGACCACCACCGCGGTACTGATTCGAGATTCTGCAGCTGATTTCGCTTCCATCTGAAACATCCTCCATCATTATAATTGAGACAGCAACCATTATCTCTTTCTCTTTGCCTGCTTTTTAATGATCCGTAGAAGGTATGATTTTTACGAAGGTTGAAAAGAGCCGGGTAAGACTATCCGGCTCAAATAATATATTGATTTAATAGTAAGTTACTCTCTGTTTCAGGTCAATGCTTGGCATGCCAATTAATCCGCCCAAGTTTATTTTTCCTTCAGCTTATGATAGATTCTTTTATAGTCCTTTAATCTGTTCTATATAAACCTTTTAATTCTCAACAGGCAGGAGGAGCATCGACGCTGGCTAAGGCATTTGTCCCCCAAATCAAAGCTATAAAAAAATATGACCTGGAACCGGCCGGGATTCGTCTGTCCCCTGACCAAAAGAGCCTTGCCGCCTACCGCTCTGCGGAAGTCATCGTATGGCAGGGCCAGGATCTGGAGTCCCCCAGACTGGCCCTAAAGGCTCCTGCCGGCATCATTCAGGATCTGGCCTTCTCCATGGACGGAAGATGGCTTGCTGCCGCCAGCGACGAGAGCCAGGCGGTTTTATGGTCATTTCCCGCAGGAGAACGGCTGGCGCTTCTGGAGGGCAGGCTGAACAAGCAGGGCTTTTTCAAGAACCTGCTCGATGCCGGCAGCTGCAACCAGGTGGTCTTCTCCCCCGATAGCCGGTACCTGGCCTCGCTGGACAATTCTTCCCGGCCTTTAATATGGAATATGCATGACTTTTCTCTGCACAGGCAGCTGGAGGAACCCGCGGCTGACTCCCCCCTCCACCGGATCGATTTTTCTCCGGATAGCCAGATGCTGGCGGTTGCCCACCTTCATAGAGTGGCGCTGTATCATGTCGAAACCGGAATCAGGATAAAGGAATTTAGGGTGACACCCCGCGCCCTGGCTTTTCACCCCGGTAAAAAGCAGTTCGCCGTAAGCGTTAGAGATAGGATTGCTCTCTTCGACCCAAATGTTGCCGGTTCCCAGCTGCAGGCGAGGAAGCAGGATAAAATCAATACATTTGGGGAAATCGCCTTCAGCCCGGATGGTAGATACCTGCTGGCAGTCGGCAGGTCGATCGGTTCCAGGGCAGGCGGCGATATTTTGTGCGTCTGGTCGCTTGAAAGCGGCGAGATGATCGATGTGAAGCTGGACCTGCCAGCGGTCGCTAAAGCCGGTAGCAAAATCCATTTTCCGGCTGGAGACCATGTCGCCCTGGTCCGCAGAGACGAACGGCAGATCGAGCTATTATTCTTCCATCAGCCGGGATCTGCCAAAAATGTGCCCTAGAGCGCTTTCGGCAGGGCGCCGAAGGATACTGTAAACGTAGTCCCCTCCTGCTCCGTACTCTTCACACTTATCCGGGCATGGTGCATCTTTGTGATGCTTTCGGCTATAGCCAATCCCAGGCCATACCCACCCTGCTGGCGGGATCTGGATTTATCCACCCGGAAAAAGCGTTCAAATATCTGTTCCACCTGGTCTTCCGGAATAGGAGCTCCGCTGTTATTCACCTCCAGCAGTACCTTGTGCTCCTCATTTTCATATAGTCTTACGCTTATGCTCCCCTGCTCATCGGCATATTTACAGGCATTGTCCAGCAGGATCCCCACCAACTGCTTCAGGCTGCCTTCATTTCCGCTGATATATAAACCAGGCTCGATATCGCTAGCCAGGGATTTTTTCTGCTCAAATATGAGCGGTTCAAACGGCAGGATAGAGCCCCAGACGACATCGCTGAGGTTCACCGATTCCAGGGCGGCCATCTCCTGCCCGGCATCGTCCGTGCGCGCCAGATACAGCATATTATCGACCAGCGTGCTCATGCGAGCGGCCTCGCTCTGGATATTCTCGACCCATTTGGCCTGCTGGTTTACAGTCTGCTCTCTATTCGAAAGCAGGATGCCGGTATTGGCCAGGATGACCGTGAGCGGGGTCCTCAGCTCATGGGAAGCGTCGGCCACGAATTGCTTCTGCTGTTCCCAGGCCTTTTCCACCGGCCTGAGTGCCAGGCGAGCCAGGAAGAGGCTGATGAAGAAGAAAGCCGTCATGCTTCCGGCTCCAACCAGCATCGATGTTTTTACCAGGGAGTTCAGTGTGGTAGTCTCAAATTCTCGATCTACGAAGGCTATCTTAACGCCTTCAGGTATGCCCTGCTTCAAGTACCTCAAGTTTTCACCGGCAACGATTCCGGTATCCTGATCACTCTCTATGCACCGGGCTACGATTTCGCCCAGGGCTTCCTGGTCTGAGAGATCGAATAAAACCCCGTTGGCACTGGTTATATTGCCCTCAGTATCGGTGGTAACTGTAAAGGTGGGCATCGGCTTAAAATCCGGCCTTCTTATACCGGGATTCGATTCTTCTCTGAGGGGCTTCTCTCTAAACCCCTCCTCTATAGTCCTGTGCAGCAGATCGGTGCTCTCCTGAGCGAGGCGCTGGCGGGTCGATTGATAGACGGCCAAAAAGGTGCAGAGTAGTACTATACTGATGAGCAGCATATTTATCAATATAAACTTATGCCTCAGCTTGCCAATCATTTGTTCTCCCCCAGGTAATAGCCTACCTTGCGGGCGGTAGCGATATTTACGCATGATCCCAGATAGGCCAGCTTCTTTCTCAGAAAAGAGATGTACACCTCTACGTTGTTGTCCTCGGCATCGGTCTCCGAGCCCCATACTTTGAGCAGGATATCTTCTTTGGGAACGATGTTGGCAGGGCTGCTTAAGAGCATGCGCATCACCTCGAACTCTTTAAGTCCCAGGCGCACCGACCTGTACCCGCACTGCAGCAAGAAGCTGGATAGATTCAACTTGAGATCCGAGAACGATAATTCATTCAATATGACTTCGCCCTGCCGCCTCGATAAAGCACGGACCCGCGCCAGTAATTCCTCGGTAGAAAAAGGCTTGGTGAGGTAATCGTCGGCTCCGCAGTCCAGGCCGGTCACCTTGTCGCTGACCTCTCCCCGGGCGGTAAGGAGGATGACCGGGGTCTGATTCTTATTCCTGCGCATCTGCTTGACCACATCGAAGCCGTTCATGCGGGGCAGCATAACATCCAGGACGACAACATCATAGATGCCGGTCATAGCGTTATCCAGGCCCGCCTCTCCGTCATTCACCACATCGACCGCGTACTTATTCTCTTTCATTATCTGTCCCAGGGCCTCAGCCAGTCGGACTTCGTCTTCTACTATCAAAATCCTCATAGATCAACATCTCCAATAGGGATATGCCCTTCCATTAATACTAGCCTAAATGATGAATCTGAAAATAGTCTGAATTTTTTACTTCAGAGAAATTTAAGCTTCGCCCGGTATCATACAAACATAAAATACGCCTGGATAGGAGAATGAACATGCCCTTAACGACTTTTAAACGATATGAGAAGAAGTTTCTTCTAGATGAAGCACAGAAAAGCGCTGTACTGCCGGAGCTCTCGAAGCATCTGCGTTATGACGAAAACTGCAGCGACGGTCGGGAATACAGCATTTACAACATCTATTATGATACCCATGATTCCAGCTTGATCAGCCGTTCGCTTTCCAAGCCGTATTACAAAGAGAAACTGCGCCTGCGCAGCTACAGTATACCCGCTTCCATAAACAGCAGAGTCTTTTTGGAGCTGAAGAAAAAAATCGGAGGTATAGTCAGCAAGCGGCGGGCAGTTTTGAGCTTGAGCGAAGCTTATCAATTTCTCGATAAGAGAATCTATCCACGGGATGCTGGCTATATGAATACCCAGGTGCTGAAAGAGATCGCTTATTTCCTGGAATGCCATGATCTAAGAGCGGCAGCTTATATAGCCTACCAACGCAGCGCTCTGATCGGCATCCATGACAACGATTTTCGCATCACCCTGGATCACAGCATCATTACCCGCCGGAATGAGCTCTGCCTGGAAAAAGGCCTGTTCGGCGAAGATCTCCTGCCCGGCAGATACCTGATGGAGGTGAAAGTTCCGGCGGCTCTCCCGATGTGGCTGGTGGATCTACTGTCGGAGCATAAGATCTACAGCACCAGCTTTTCAAAATACGGCCAGGAATACAATCAAAATCTCAGAAATTCCGGTTATGATGTTTTGAGAAAAGCCAGTTAAAAATTCCCTGGAAAGGAGGCAACCATATTGTTAGAAGCCCTTTTGAATTCAAATGTCAGCGAAACTCTCAGCATCAGCAAAACCCTGTTGATACTGGCCAGCGCCCTGCTACTGGGTCTGGTGATCAGCCGCGCCTACATAGCGACTCATAAAGAAGAAGGTTACTCACCTTCATTTACAACTACGCTGATCATGCTACCGGCTATCATCTCTATCATCATTCTGATGATTGGCGACAATGTCGCCCGCGCATTCAGCCTGGCCGGAGCTTTTTCCCTGATACGGTTCCGCAGCGCGCCCGGCGATCCCAAGGATATCGCCTATGTTTTCTTTACCCTGGCAGTCGGCCTGGCCTGCGGTATGGGCCACATAGAATATGCCGCTCTGTTTGCAGTGATTCTGAGCGCGGTTATGCTGGTCCTGCACAAAATAAGCTATGCCAGATCCAAAAGCACAGAGATGCTGCTCAAGATCACCATACCCGAAAACCTGAATTACCAGGCCCTGTTTGATGATATATTTAGCAGATACACCGATTCATGGCGGATAAAAACGGTTAAAACCAGCGACTTCGGATCTCTGTTCAAGTTAGTCTACCAGATCGTATTAAAAAAGGACTGCGCCCAGAAGGAATTCCTCGATGAACTCCGCTGCCGCAACGGCAACCTGGATATATCGCTTACAGTCAGCGATTTTGAAGACAAAATCTATATTTAAGATAAGGGGTGCATAATAAATGATTAATATGATAAGCAACAGCTTGAGAAGCAGAATAATAAGCCTGGCCTTGATAGCAGGCTTGAGCGCCGCGACCCTGACAGGCTGCTCCAGCAGCCAGGCCGAAAGCGTATCCACTGTATCTTCAACAACGCAGACATCCATCGCGGTTGATTTCGATAATGATGATACAAACAGCAATTGGGATGCAGCCCAGGCCTGTAATATTACTTTTGCCGGCAGCACTATTAAATGCACCGGTCAGGGAGCTTGGGTGCAGGGATCTAACGTAACTATACAGTCGGCAGGCACTTATGTTATCTCTGGTACCCTGGACGACGGGCAGATAATTGTTGACAGCGAAGATAAACAAATCGTCAGGCTGATTCTGAATGGGACCAGTATATCATGCCATGACAACGCGCCTATCTTTATTAAAAATGCAGAAAAGACCGTTCTTACTCTGGCCGAAGGGACCCAAAACACCATCATCGACGGCAGTGTTTACATCCTTGAAGATTCCGCATCAGATGAACCCAATGCTGCAGTTTTCAGTAAAGATGACCTGAGCATAAATGGAGGCGGTTCCCTGACAATCGACGCCAACTATCAACATGGCATAGTCAGCAAAGACGAGCTTAAGATCGCCAGCGGAAACATTATCATCGACAGCTCCGGTGACGGTCTTAAAGGGAAAGACTTTATCGCCGTCAAGAACGGGAGTATCACGCTGAATGCGGGGAGCGACGGTTTGCAGTCCAGCAATGATGAAGACCTCTCCAAGGGTTTTGTCTATATCGAAGGCGGAGCGTTAAAAATCACTGCCCTGAAGGACGGCATCCAGGCCGAGAGCAGCGTACTCATCAAGGGGGGAGAAATAATTATATCTTCCGGAGGGGGAAGCGTTAACGGCACCAGCCAGAGAAATGGCGCTTTCCCGGGGATGGATAAAAATAATAGCAGCACCAGCGCCACTGAAAGCGAGAGCTTGAAGGGCATAAAAGCCCTTCAGAATATCACCATTGAAAATGGCAGTTTGATTCTAGATACTGCTGATGACGCGATCCACTCCAATGGAAGCATCATTATCGGAGGCGGTACATTGACCATTAGCTCGGGTGACGATGGCGTCCATGCCGACACTTCACTGGTGTTCAATGCCGGGGAAATTACCATTAACAAGAGCTATGAAGCCCTGGAGAGTGCATCTATTTCCATCAACGGGGGCAGTGTCCATGCTGTAGCCGGCGATGACGGCATCAATACCTCGGGCGGAAATGACGGTTCATCGATAAACGGGAGACCCGGTCAGAATAGTTTTGTAGCATCGGACGGCAGCCAGTTGATCATCAACGGAGGCTATATCTACGTTGATTCCGGTGGGGACGGTATAGACGTGAATGGTGAATTTACTATGAACGATGGTACAGTTATCATAAACGGGCCTGTTAACGACGGCAACGGAGCTCTGGATTACAACGGCAGCTTCAATATCAATGGCGGATTTCTGGTGGCAGCAGGAAGCGCCGGGATGGCCGAGGCTCCCAGTTCCTCCTCCTCACAGGCCAGCCTGAAGCTGAACCTGGGAAGCCAGGCCGCAGGAACGCTTATCAGCATCCAGGGCCCGGGCGGAGAAAACCTTCTTACTTTCGCACCTGCGAAAGCCTTTGCGACTGTGGTATTCTCTTCACCGGAACTGGAGCAGGGATCTTCTTGTTCCATATATTCAGACGGTAGTTCAGATGGAAGCGAAAAGGATGGTCTATACATCGGGGGGACCTATACTCCCGGGAACCAGATTGCAAGCGTGCAAATCTCCGGAACAGTAAGTAGCTACGGACAGTCTGATAGAAATATACCCGGGGGACCGGGAGGGCGAATCCGTTAGGGACTGCGTTTTATGAATAGGGAAAGCTGCTAACGCGGTTTTCCCTGTTCTTTTCTATTCCCACCTTTCGCCCAGTACTCTCTCCACAAAAATCCTGGCTATGTCCGGATCAAACTGGGTTCCAGCATTATTCTTATACTCCCTTATGATATCCAGCCGGCTTAGCGCCTTTCTATACGGTCGATCGCTGCTCATGGCATCGTAAGCATCTGCCACTGCCATAACCCGGGCCTGCAGAGGAATGTCTTCCCCTTTTAATCCCTTGGGGTAGCCCTGGCCATCCCATCTTTCATGATGGGCAATAACATATCCGGCCATTTTGGCAAATTCATGCACAGAACTCATGATCCTGTAACTGGCTTCTGCATGCCTTTGCATCTCACACCAGTCGGATTCGTCAAATTTGCCGGTTTTTTTTAGCACGGTCTCATTGATGGCTATTTTACCCACGTCATGCATCAAAGCAGCCTCTTGGAGCTCGTTGATGGCATCCTGGCTCATTCCCACAGCATTTCCGATTGAGGCGCATATTTTACTGACGTTTTGTGAATGCTTTTTCTCCTGTTTATTCTTTTCATATAGAGTCTTTATGATCGACTGGATGGTCCTGCTTTTCATAGCGGCGCTGGCCGTGAGTTTCAGCCTGTACATGTGGTCTTCCGCCAGTTTGGAGACATTTTCTATCGATTCTGAGATTTCGTGCTTCGTAGCCCATCCAAAAGAAACCGAGGGAATGATGGAGTCGATTTTTGTCCTGGCCAGCCGGGCATTGATCCGCTCAACGATAGCCTGTGCTTTACGATCTTCAGTTTTAGGAAGCAGAAAGACGAATTCATCACCGCCTACCCGGGCGATTACATCATCTGTCCGGCATTCTTTCCTCATGATATCGCTGACAATCGTTAACAGCCGGTCTCCTGCCCTGTGGCCAAAAGCATCATTGGTTAACTTCAAGCCATTAATATCGCCCATAATCAGAGTTATAGGAAGATTCCTTTCCGTATCCAGCCGCCTTATCTCCTCCTCCAAAAACCTGCGGTTGTACAAGCCGGTCAGATGGTCATGATAGCTCAGGTAGGCTATCTCATCCTGCCGGGCTTTTTTATCTGTAAAGTCCCTGAATACCAATACCACACCGTTTATATTGCCCTTTTCATCCTTGATAGGTGCCGCGCTGTCTTCGATCGACCTCTCCGTGCCGTCTTTCGCAACCAGTACGGTCTGGTCGGAAAGCTGCACGATCTCCCCGGTCTTCAATACTTCATGTGCCGGATTGTCGCATCTAGCCCCGGTAAGCTCATTGTATATATTAAAAACATCTTCCAGAGGTCTTTTCAGCGCCTCTTCCTGTGTCCAGCCGGTCAGATCCTCTGCCGCCTTATTAAACAGAGTAATATTTCCATACTTATCAGTTGAGATCACAGCATCACCGATGGATAACAGCGTCATTCTTTGGATGGCCGAGTCTTTGGCCCTGGCTTTATCCATCTCTTTACGCTCACTGATGTCGCGGATCGACTCGATAGCTCCAATCACGTTTCCCCCGGAATCCAGGAGTCTCGACGCAGTCACCCACAGGTAAGACCCCCGGCCATTATTGGTAGTCGGCAGGTATATCTCACTAGACAGAGTTTCGCCATCTATATTGATGATCTTATATTTTTCCTGCATCTGATCATAGACATCATCAGGGTTCAAAGCCACATCAACCAATATGGGACAGGGCTTTCCGTAGAAAGGTATGGCATATTCAAAGTCTCCCCGGCCGATCATATCCTGTTTGGACACCCCGGTCATCTCTTCTATGGCTTTATTCCAGAAGACTACTCTTCCCTGCCAATCAATAACCATAGTCGCGTCCGGAAGAGATTCGATGACTCTTTCCAAAAAGTGGTGAGATTCCCTGATCTCTATTTCAGCCATCTTCTGAGCGGTGATATCCCGGCAGATCCCTTCCACGTATGATACATCGCCATCCTGTTTCCGGATCACCCTTGTCTTTAGGGACATCCATAGTTTTTGGCCGTCTTTTCGGTACATTTCGGCTTCGTATTCGAAAAGGTCCTGATTTTTAAAGACTTCGAACTGTCTTTCCCGGTCCCCGGGATCAACATAAAGCTGGCCCTTGATATCTTTTACTGAATCAATCATTTCGGCGCCTGATGTATAGCCGAACATTTTAACCATGGCAGGATTTACGCTAATGAATCGGCCTTCGGGAGTGGTCTGATAGATCCCTTCCGATATGTTTTCAAAAATGCCGCGATATTTCTCTTCGCTCTGCCTCAATGCATCCTCGAACTGCTTGCGCTCGGTAACATCTCTGGCAATACCTTGAATACCGGTGATCTCTCCGTTTGCATCCCTGAGGACGGTAGCCTTAGCTGTATGCCAGCGCCAGGAACCATTGGCATGGCGCACCTGGAATTCAATGCTGGATTGTTTCTGCCCGCTTTGGATTGTTTCCTTGATGAAGTCTTCACTGCTTTGTATATGATCGGGATGCAGAAAGATATGGTGCGGTTTGCCGACCACATCGTCCACTTGATGCCCTAGGAGCGCAGTCCAGGAATTGGACACGAAGGTGAAGATTCCCTCTTTGTTCAAGGTATAGATAATATCATGAATATTCTCAACCAGGCTGCGATACTTTTCTTCGGAATAGTTGCGTTCTTCCGTCCTCTGCCTGCATTCACTAACATCGATGGCCGATGCCAGAATAGCTGGCCTCCCTTGATAATCTATTACCGCCTCGTGATAATCGATCCAGATTAGTTCTCCGCATCGATTTATAATTTGGATTTCTTGATCAGGGTATTTGGAGCGTTTTTTCCGCATGTAAGATCGGATATCTCTGATTCGCTTCCGGAACCGAGAACTGACGATGTCGAGGCTGGATTTCATGGCATAGAGCTCATCTGCACTGTAGCCACTGAGATGTTCAAAAGTTGGGTTCACATAGACAAACTTTCCGTTTTGGATAACCAGGACAGAGATGATAATGTTTTCAACAAATGTTTGAAATTGTTCGTCAATCACTTTCTGGATACTTTTATTGGCTTTATCTTCACTGGCAAAGCGATTCTCACCCATATTACACAACCTTTACTTGGAAATTCGTCATGTATATACATATTTTCTTTGTTTGATCGCTGTATACCTGCTATTTGGTATAATTTTACTGCTGTTTTTTGTTATAATACCAGGCCAGCATATTATATATCGACATTTTTCAGCATATTATCCAGCCTTTTTATTTACAGATTATTCCTTGTCGCCAAAGTACTGAAATATAATCATCTGAGCGTCTTATCTCCTTAAATTCGATTCTATCGGGTAAAAAGTAATTATATTTCAAAGAAATGTTATATAAAAAGAAGATACTTTCTATCTTAATTATTTGGTAATTTCTGGTATAATAAGAAAGGCGGGCTTCCATTTATTATGCCTGCAAATACCGAAAAGCGGGGGAATTGTCATGTTAAATGAAAAGGAGCTCAATCAGTTGGAAATCTTGTTTCAACCGGAATTGAGCCTGGGATCCCGGGAAAATAGCCCGATATCGGAAGAGTACGGAGGCGCTTTTAAGGCTGCCAGTGAATGGGCCGAATTATTACAGCAGTTCCATACCTCGGTGCGAGAAAAGCTCAAGGAGATTCAGTTTCAGCTTCTTCAACTTGGCCAGGAACTTGATTACCTGACCGCCCAGATCGATGTCAATAAAATCCAGAGAGAACTGACGATAAACGGCAGCACCAGTTCCGCAGCTCACTCAGATCAGGACACCATCCCCGGTCACCAGATCGATAACAGCGAAAATGGCCCGGAGGCAGAAGGCAGCCAGACCTCCTTCGAAGCGGAAACCGAGCTGGGCAGCAACAATGCGACATCGGATATACATGTAGATGAGCTTGACAACGGTCTCGAAAAAACCCCTGCCCTTTCAGTCAATACTGTCGAAGCAATATCTACTAGGCTGAACATAGAAGAGGCGCGGGCCAAACGCTTCCTGGAATCGATGCGCCGAATTTGGAACCAACCTGCTGTGCCAAAGTCCTGTGATGTTTGGGCGGAAAAATTTCTGGAAAACCACCCCGAGATATAATGAGAATCTGGCAGCATAATCCATATCCGTATTTAATACGATTATATTAGTCAACGACCGGGACCCTTAAGGGTCCCTTTTCATTTGCCTGTAGAGCTCATTGTTTCATGCTTTAAAACTTCGACAAATTTTGCTGCTAAATGCTGAATCGTAAAAATCCGATATTCATAGAAACAAGTCGCGGAGGGATCGCATTGAATGAATCGCTGCTAAATAACGAATCCCATGATCTTAGTTTGTCCGCTCCGACAGTATTGGAAAAACTGGGATTTGGAGTAGTCATCATAGACGCTTCCACCCATGAAATAGTATATGCCAATTCAAAACTGCTCAGCTTAAGCGGTTTTTCAGCTGAAGAAGTTGCCGGCAAAGTGTGTCACAAATTATTATGTCCTGCAGATATCGGTAAATGCCCCATTTCTGACCTGGGCAATAGCGTTGACAATTCTGAACGGCAAATGCTTCTGGCCAGTGGCGAAATCATGCCCATAATCAAAACGGTTATCCCCCTGAAAATACAGGGCAAAGAATATTTTGTAGAAAGTATAATCGATAACTCAGAACGAAAGAAAACTCAGCTGCTGTTGAGTGAAGCCAATCAGACACTGCAAAGAGAAATGGCTAAACGCGAAAAAATGCAGGAAGATGTTGAGAAACTCGCTTATTACGACCATCTAACCGGTCTTCCCAACCGGGTCATGTTCTCCACACATCTAACCCGCGCTATATCTCTGTCGAAACGCCTTGAAAAAATACTTGTGGTGATGTTTCTGGATCTGGATGGTTTTAAAATGATAAACGATACCCTCGGGCATTCCATGGGAGATAGTTTACTGGTCGAAGTGTCCAAACGGATCGCCGAATCGCTGCGGGAAAGCGACATCATTGCCAGAATCGGCGGAGATGAGTTCGTTATATTGATTGAGAATATTCAAGATATCGACTCTTTAAACACCATAGCAAATAAAATTCTGGGCAGTTTTAAAAAGCCTTTCACAGTTGGGGATCAGGAGCTCTATATTACAACCAGTATCGGTGTGGCGCTGTGTCCCACGGATGGAGACACTGCTGAATCGCTTATAAAAAATGCTGATCTGGCCATGTACAAAGCCAAAGAAAAAGGACGCAACCAGTGGGCTCTCTGCAGCCCACTCATAAAGAATAAGATTACTGAAACCGTAAAGCTAAGCAATAACTTGTACCGGGCCCTGGACCGAAACGAACTGGAGCTCTTCTACCAGCCTCAGATAAACACGACTTTGAATAAAATAATCGGATTCGAAGCCTTGATCAGGTGGAATCATCCTGAGCTAGGCCTGGTTTCTCCCGGGCAATTTATTCCCATAGCGGAACAAACCGGGCTTATACATCCAATAGGGGAATGGGTGATACGGACTGCCTGCCGGCAGAATAAGGCCTGGCAGGATGCCGGCCTGCTTAAAGTTCCGGTAGCCGTAAACCTCTCTGTACGGCAGTTCCAAAATCCCAACATAGTTGATCAGATTGAAGAGATCTTGAAGGAAACCGGCCTGGCTCCCCAGTACCTGGAAATTGAAATAACAGAAAGCATTGCTATCGGTGATGCCAATTATGTTATTGAGATTTTAGACGCGATGAAGAAAAAAGGTATAAGCATCGCCATTGACGATTTCGGCATGGAATATTCATCTTTGAGTTATTTAAAACAACTTCCGGTCGACAGGATCAAGATGGCCATGCCTTTCATACATGGCATAGACCTGAACGGAAAGGATGAAGCAATAGCCAAGACAATCATCGTTCTGGCCAGGGGCATGGGTTTGCGCCTTATCGCAGAAGGAGTGGAAACAGAAAATCAGCTCAATTTTCTTACCCAGCGCATGTGCAATGAAGTCCAGGGGTTCTATTACTACAGACCCATGCCGGCGCGTGATTTGGAGACGCTTTTAAATGATCAGTTGAGTCCTGTGCTTGGTTAACAAAATAAAGGGCCAGACTAGCAGGCCCTGAAAAATTATATAAACCTTTGTCTATCAGCCTCCGCCGCCTATAGGATCTGAATCGCCATAAACTCCGGGTGCTTTGCAATTGTCCCCTTCCTTTTGAGGGCATGAATTGTCCTTGGTATTTTTTACAACTTTCTGGTTTTTATTCTTCTTTTCTTTAGTTGGCAAATTGCGGCCTCCTTTCAAGATTGATCCCCGGTTCTCTAATAGTATTTTTTGATTTTTAGTTTATATTCAAAGAGATGAATAAAAAAGGGGAAAAGCTGTATCCATAGCCTTTTCCCTAATCAATGATTATGCTACTCCTTTATGCGGTAAAATGTTGTTACGCCGTCGATTCTTAGCGTATCCGCCTCACTGTTGTACTTGAATTTGACCGAATTATTGGGTATGGACGTGCCTTTCACAGTAGGTCGGCCGTCGCTGGGATAGGAGTTCTCAATCTGATTTGTGAAGAAGATCTGGTCCCCGATCACCTCATAGGTAGAAAATACCTCGGCCACACCGCTCAGCGCAAATCCATAGCTGGCGATCACGTACCTGCAGGTCCCGTCCGATCTAAAGATATACCATTCACCAGAACTGTAAGATCCCTCTACCCCACCGGTTATCGGGTCAACCAGCGTTCCGGTGGGAGACGACTCCAAGCTGGACCATGAACCGATTATTCCCAAAGCTTCGTTGTTATTATAGTCGTTGTTATTGGTGTTATTGTCTTCGACCGGAGTTCCATAGGTAGATATCGTGATGGTAGTTGTCTGCTGGTTCCAACCCACGTCGCATCCAAAGGCCTCGCTGACGAAGCGCAGCGGCACCATGGTCCGGCCGTTGATGACCTGTGGGGGAACATCTAGAGAGACTTCCAGTTCATTGACTTCTCCGACCGAGTTACCGATCTGTACCGCAACTACCGTATCTCCTTTGACAGCAGCAGCTATCTGGGTCTCCTGATCCCATAGGATTATTGCACCCAGGGCTTCGAAAATCGCCCGCATCGGCACCAGAGTGCGCCCGTTCTGGACGACCGGGGGCACATCAAATTGGAGCTGATTCCCATCAACGACCACTGATGGCGCTGCTGCGCTGGCCGCTGGCGTATACAGCATCGCTGGCGAAAGGACTAGCAATGAGGTAATTAAGATTACAATCATGTTGATCCGCTTCATAAATCCACAACTCCCTGCTCATTAGTTTTGCACCTGCTCCCGCTTGAATGAGGCATCGCTCCAAAGTGTAAAAAATATATCTAAAATATACCACTCTTTAATCGAAACATCATAGTGGGATATGCAAACTACAGGACTACTCAGGATACCAGGCGGATTTGAAAGAGATCTGTTTATTTATAAACGGTGCTTCATTTCCGAGGATGGAAGGAATAAATTTATTTGTTGGGAATTATCTATTATATAGCTTTTAACATCCACACGCTGAAAATATCCTCCAAAACCTGTTAAGTATAATCTTTGTGTAAACAGGCTGATAGACGGTGTAAAATAATTTCTGTGAATACTACTTAGGAAAGAAGATGCTTAACATGAGCTTGAACGAAATGAACAGCATATTAGATGAGATGAGAAAGCTCTATCCCGAAAAATTCACTACTAAAGATAATATGTTTCGCCATATCAACCGCGGGAACAAAATACTGATTGGAACTGCCTGCGCCGAGCCCAGGCATCTTGTAAAAGCTTTTATGGAATACTTGAGAAACAATCCCAAGGCTTTCTTTGATGCTGAGATACTTCATATTTGGACCCTCGACGCCGCACCCTACGTCGATGAAAGGTATAAGAGTAATTTTAGATTAAACTCCTTTTTCATCGGCGACACTACCAGAGCCACAGTAAACAAGGGAGAAGCTGACTATACACCGGTTTTTATGTCCCGGCTGCCTGATTTGATTGACCGGAAACTAGTCCCTATTGACGTTGCCCTGATCCAGACCTCACTGCCCGATGCGCATGGCTATTTTAACCTGGGGGTGAGCGTCGACGTAGTTAAATCAGCGGTAGAAAACGCCGGTTTGATTATTGCGCAGGTTAACGCCCACATGCCCTGTGTGCATGGTGATGGTTTTGTTCATATCAATGATATCGACTTCATTGTTCCCTTCGATGAACCTTTACCCGAGTACGATCCCCGGGAGGACAGCGATGTGGTTGCCCAGATCGGCAAATATGTAGCCCGGCTCGTGCAGGACGGGGATACTATCCAAGTGGGTTATGGAAGCATACCGCACGCTATTTTATCCAATTTGAACCGCAAGAAGCATCTAGGAGTTCATTCCGAACTTCTAACTGATGGAATTGTTGATCTAATGAAGCTGGGAGTAATTGATAACAGCCGCAAAAGCTTGAATAAGGGTAAAACCATTGCATCATATTGCATGGGCAGGAAGGAAACCTACGACTATATTGATAATAATCCGACGATTGAGTTAAGAAGGATTGATTATGTAAACAGTCTAATGACTATTGCCCAGCATGATAATATGACGGCCATCAATACTGCTCTTGAAATTGACCTTACCGGGCAGGCTTCAGCCGAATCGATCGGCGATGTTTTTTACAGCGGTATTGGGGGCTTTGCTAATTTTATGCGGGCAGCGGTGCTGGCTAAAAGGGGTAAAACGATCCTCGCCATGCAGTCGACTACGAAAAACGGTGAGATTTCGAAAATCGTACCCTCATTAAAGGAGGGTACCGGATTCAGTCTTCACCGGGGCGATGTCCAGTATGTGGTTACCGAGTACGGAATAGCATACCTGCAGGGCAAGAGTATTCGTGAAAGGGCTATGGAGTTGATATCCATCGCCCACCCCAAATTCAGATCCTGGCTTATTGAAGAAGCTAAAAAACGGAACCTGATATATAAGGACCAGAAATTCGTTACCGGCCAAAAAGGAAAGTATATAGAGGAATTTGAAACTTACAGAACCACCAGGGGCGGATTGGATATCTTAATAAGACCGGTTAAACTCAGTGACGAATCTCTTCTCCAGGACTTCTTTAATTCTCTATCCGATAAAAGTCTATATTATAGGTTTTTTACTTTCCGTCAGGATATGCCCCATGAACGCTTGCAGGAACTAATTAACGTAGACAATACCAAGGGCCTGTCAATAGTCGCCGTAATCCAGCAGCTGGAGAGTGAAACAGTTGTAGGACTCGGGCAATACGCTATATATGAAACCGGTTATTCTGCTGAAGTCTCCTTTGCTACCCGAGACGATTATCAAAACAGGGGAATAACCTCGGTACTGCTAACCCACCTGGTTTACCTGGCTGAAAAAAGCGGGTTGTTAAGCCTGACTGCTTCGGTAATGGTAGAAAATAAATCTATGCTGCATGTGCTTAAGAAATTTGGATTTACGATTGAAATTACCGAAGATGGAATTGTCGAGCTCAACAAAATCCTTTAGATCCGCCAGTACTTTGTTTAAGGGTTCCTTTCAATGAGACATATACTATGGTAATGATTATCCCGTAATGTGCTAAAATGATGGCAGGTAGCACATCTATCATTAGTTGTTTTACGCTATACCCCTGCAAATTGAATTGGCTTAAAGCAAGTCATGGAAATGATCTGCAGCCCGGTTCTTTCTCAATCAAATGAATTCAGGGTCACTTAGATAGAGATTAAATGAAGGGGAAGATGCAAGGTGATTATGGATGAAAAGAGCAGAGTTATTGATGAATTGAGGAAGATATATCCTAAAAAGTTTGCCAGCCAAGCCCATATTTTCAGCCATATCCACAGGGGGGACAAGATATTGATCAGTTCCGGCTGCGGGGAGCCGAGACATCTGGTAAGATTACTGATGGAATACGTGCGCAACAATCCCAAGGCCTTCTTCGATGCGGAAATCCTGCATCCCTGGACCCTTGATTCCGCCCCTTATGCCGATACCAAATTTAAAAGCAATTTCCGTCTTAACTCCTTTTTCATCGGTGATACGGCCCGGGCTACGGTCAACACCGGAGACGCGGATTACACCCCGGTTTTTCTCTCCAGGCTGCCCCTTCTGTTTGAGCAAAAATTCATCCCCATTGATGTAGCCATGATCCAGACATCACTGCCCGATGAGCACGGTTATTTAAATCTGGGAGTCAGCGTCGATATGGTTAAAGCCGCTGTGGAAAACGCCTCTCTGATTATTGCTCAGATGAATTCCTATATGCCCTGTGTGCACGGGGATGGATTTATCCATATCGATAATATTGACTTTATCATCCCCCATGATGAACCCTTACCAGAGTACGATCCCCGGGAAGACAACGAGATCGTAACTCAGATTGGCAAATATGTGGCGCGATTGGTTCAGGATGGGGACACGATTCAAGTGGGCATGGGCAGGATCCCTTATGCAATATTACCCCACCTCTCGGGTAAGAAACACCTGGGTGTGCATTCAGAACTTTTAACTGACGGCATCGTGGAATTGATGAAAAAAGGGGTAGTCGACAATAGCCAGAAGACCCTGAATAAGGGTAAAACCATAGCTTCATACTGCATGGGCAAGAAGGAAACCTACCAGTATATCAATAACAATCCCACTATCGAGTTAAGAAGAATTGATTATACTAATAATCTTTTGACTATAGCCCAGCACGACCATATGACAGCTATAAATACCGCTCTGGAAATAGACCTGACCGGGCAGGCTTCAGCAGAATCGATTGGCAGCCTTTTTTACAGCGGAATAGGCGGCTTTGCCAACTTTATGAGGGGTGCCGCCCTGGCTAATCACGGCAAAACTATCCTGGCCATGCATTCGACGGCTCAAAACGGTGAAATTTCCAGGATAGTGCCCTACCTTAAAGAAGGCAGCGGAGTGAGCCTCCACCGGGCTGACGTTCAATATGTGGTAACCGAACACGGAATAGCATTCCTGCGCGGAAAAAACATCCGCGAAAGAGCCATGGAATTGATATCAATCGCCCACCCTAAATTCAGGGCCGGGCTTATCAAAGAGGCTAAAAAAAGGAACCTCATCTACAAGGATCAGGTATTTGTCCCCGGCCAAAGAGGCCTGTACATGGAGGAGTTCGAAACCTATAAGACCACCCGGAGCGGCTTGGAGGTTCTGCTGAGACCGGTAAAGATCAGCGACGAACCTCTGCTCAAAGATTTCTTTTATTCTCTTTCCGATAAAAGCATGTACCTGAGGTTCTTTACTCCCAGACACGATATGCCCCACGAACGCCTGCAGGAGTTGATTTCAGTTGACTATACCAAAGGTCTGGTCATTGTTGCAGTAGTCAAACAGGGAGAATCTGAGAAGATTTTGGGGCTGGGGCAGTACATTATCAACGAAACCGGATATTCGGCGGAATTATCATTTGCTGCCCGGGACGACTACCAAAACCGGGGAATAATTACGGTAATACTGTCCCATCTTATTTCTCTAGCTCAGCGGAGCGGTCTCTTGTATTTTGTTGGCTCGGTCTTGATGGAAAACAAGGCTATGCTTCACGTGCTCAGAAAATTTGGCTTCAGACTAAAAAATACTGAAGATGGTATTGTGGAAGTCCATAAGGTCTTCTGATCATCGATTATATCTTTTCACTTAGATAACCAGATCGGAAGTCATCAAGCAGGTAATTATACGTTGGGACCTAAAACAGTATTGATACCCTGCTGCCATCGCTAAAATTTTACCCAGCCCAATTTGGAAACCTAGTCGTCCCGATATAAGAGAATGAGTGCAACAAGCTTGAACATTAATCTTGGAAGCAGTTTCAATTAAGAAATCCGGCGGATAATCATCCTGGCAGCTGGGTTCCTTAAATGCAGTATTCCTACAGGGTTCATCATTTACCTATAACCGTCTGCAGATAATCATTTACCGCCTGGGCAGCCTGGACATGGTAGTAGTCCGTGTCGTGCCCCTCTGAGCCTACGCCGTTTATCTTTGTCTCGAAGACGACATTGCCATTTGCATCTGTGACCTGGGCTTGAACGGTGAGAACAGCCGCAGCTGAAGTCGCTTCCGTCGAGAAATCGCCTATTATATGTGTGTTAACTGTCACATAGAAGCTTGGCTTAAAACCATTGAATGGATTGGGCTCATTATATGTTTCAGGAGCCAGTTCACCCTGTTCAAACAGCGCTTGCTGCTCTTGATTATGCTGCTCTATCACATGCTGCATAGCCGCATCCACAACGCTGACATTTGGTGTTAGTGCGATCCCATTACCTACATAGTTTTGAACCTCTTCACTTCCGCCGTCATTATGATAGACCGTATTAGCATTAATAACGTAGGTGCCGGGGTTTACTACGATCCAGACCTGGTTCCAAGGATTGGGTTGAAGGTTGGGGGGCGGCGGCGGCGGCGGAGGTTCCGGGATCGCTTCTGTGGATGGAATGGTCGTAGGATCAATATTATCAGCCGGATTTGCCTGCGCACCATAATTGCCGTTTAGGAGCGTAGAACCGTTCGAACTCGGATTATAAGACTCCCAACTTTGCGCCGCTGTTTCTTCGCTGTCCGGAACATCTGTAACATCACTTTCCTGGTCGATGGGACCTTCTGCCGATGCTTCAGGCACGAATGCTCCGGCCCAGGAATAGAGCGCTGCCCGGCCCGGCGGTGCTGAAACGGCGACTCCAGTAACAGGTGATGGATCCTCCTCGGTATAGATCCCGATCCTTTTACTGTTGCAGCTCAGGATGATGCTTTTCCCGTTCTTTTCAAGATAGATTTCGACCGGAGAATTGGCTGCTTCACGATAGCCCGCTAATTCGATTACTTTAGAGTTATCCCGCAATAAAATATATTTTGATGAAGCCCCGTCCAGAGCAAAAACATAACTGTGCTTTCGGGGTAGCCAGCTGCACATTCAGATAGCTGTGCCCGCTGCCCAGCCAGGCGCACCTGGCACCCACTTTCCAATCCAACACCCGTTTCGGAATGCCCTTGCTTATCGAAATCGTACTGCCGTCAAGTATCACTCCGTTTTTGGTTGTGGTCACGCCCGCTTCATTGCTTATCGACCAGTCCCCTTCTTCCTTCATCTCTTTGATATCCTTATAGACAAAGTCGGTGCCAAATTGAGCGGCCTGCACACTTGTAAAACAGTTCATAGAAAACACCGCCGCCAGGAACAGGTAAATTATTTTTTTCATAAGCCAAACGACCTCCCTCGTCTTTCTATGGTCAGGGATTATTAATAATCCGCGCCAGTTTCTTTCCATCCCTTGGCTTTATCGCTTTTACAGACCGTCATCGCGACGGTGTGGAGCATACTACTACGTATGGGAGTAGTTCGCCCAGCCGTTCCTGCACATCAAGCGCTGCCTGGCAGGATTCCTTTTCCTTCAAAGGATCATCTTTGCCGGACCTGAGCTTCTCAAGATAGGCGTCCACACCGCTGTCATGAAGGCCTGTATAAGCGGGAGTCCCAGCTTTATCCCGGGAGGAATGGAGCAGTTCGTAGAGGCCATAAGGAGTCTGGTCCAGGGCGATATCCTGCACCAGGATATCAAATTCCCGGTTCTGCATAGATCGGTACAGGAGCAGATAATCGGGCAGCGCAAGATGAACAGCCTTCAAGCCAATCGCGTTGAGATAGTAGTCAAGATCATACCCGATAATCCAGAGTACAGGGCTGGTTTGGCGCTGCGGAGTTATGATCGTGATACTGAGCGGTTTGCCGGTTTTAGGATCGATCCTCGACTTTAAGTCCTGGTCCATGCGATATCCGGCATCATCGAGGATTTTCCTGGCTCTGATGGAATCAAAATCTGGAGCGGTAGCTTTCTCATTGGTCCATTCATCTGATAATGGGGGGGTAAATGTAGTTATTGGATTCACTGATCCATTCAGCAGCTTTTCAGATATGGATTTCCTATCGATCACCCTTGATACCGCTTCCCTGAAGGCCTGGTCGCTGCCAGGAGCTCTTCTCAAATTGAAAAACACACAGCTTATAGTGCTTCTGCTATTCTCAGAATTAATCTGTGATCCATTTTGCCCTACTCCCAGGCTGGTCAGAGTAACGGTTTGAATATCCCCGTTCCACCCGACCTGGACGCCGAATGCTTCAGAAACAAAGCGTAAAGGTACCAGGGTCCTGCCTTCGACTATCATGCCGGGAGCATCTAACGAAACCGCCTCCCCATTCTTGTAGGCATTTTCAGAGCCGATAGTCAGCGTTATTACAGTAAGACTTTTTGTCGCGGTAACTGTCCTACTGGCGTCATCCCATTGGACAGAGGCACCCGGGGCCTCGAAGATAGCTCTCAAGGGAACCATTGTGCGACCGTTTTCAATGGCTGGCGGGACTTCAAAAGTCAAGTTGTTTCCATCCAGTACTACATGCGGTGCAGCGGCTGATTGGAGAATACCAGTAAGAGAAAAAATAAGTATCAGTGAGATAAGTAAAGCTTTTCTCATTGTTTACCTCCTTACTCATGTTTTGGTTTACCTGTCTGTCAGAAGGCATACTGATGGTTTGGAGCAAGTATTTTATCTATAGAATGCGTCTGATATTTTGGATTACATATCGCCTGATAATCCATGAGCACTCTCCATCAAAGCTACCAGGTGTCCAACAAACCTGGCAGCCGGCGCCCCATCTATGACATCGTGGTCGAATAATACGGTCATGTACAGGTAGTCGCGTATTTGGACCTGGTTGTCTATCACACCGGGTTTTTTAACTATCGATCCAAGCGCGAAACAGGAAGTGAAAATCGTGTTAGGGACTACATGACCGTTTACGGTTCCCATCATGCCTACCGAAGTGACCGCAGCAGTCCCCATGGTCTTCTTTGCAAAAAGGGGATCCCTGACAACCCTTTTCCAAAAAATCATCCTTATGGCTTGCGGTAAACGCAGCAGTAGCGGCGCTAATTTCGAAGGCTTCTGGGATGCCGGGTCTGCCCCGATACATGTCCTGGCATCCTGCAATTACGCACTGATTTCCTCCAGGCTCTTCTCATTCGTTCTCCTGATAACGTACGGTACAGGCACCTTCTCTCCTTCAACTTCTTTTTCTATTAGAACTGTAATATCGATATCTTCAAATGTGATGAGTTTTCTTTTTCTCAGATTGGTGTAGGAATTTATATGCTGGTGGGCTTCTATCGACTTGCTTATGCAGTGAACAATCCATGCTGTAAAGGAGATTTTCTTACCCGCACTTATTTCCAGATCTTTTATGGAGTGCCTGGCATCGGTAACATCTACGTCCAGGAGAGCCTGAACGTGATGCGTACGGGCCCCCATTTCTAAAACATCGATAGATGGTATGCGGCTCAGAGGAATGTCACTCGACTTATAATTACCTATCCGGCCATCACTTTTTCCAGGCATAACATCGCCTATCCTCTCGCTTAAAGCGTTTACCCGGTATCTTGTTTATATCAAATTTTACTGGATATTACTACCTGAATTTTCCTCTCCTCATTATCAGCATTGAAAATGGGCTTAGTTGCCCGGACGGTTTAAATAATCCTGTAAATAATCAATATATCTCCCCATGTGAATGCCATCGACAAAAGAATGGTGGGCCTGCACCGAAAACGGGAGCAGTACTTGACTGCCCTCTGTATAGTGCTTGCCCCAGGCTAATCTCGGCACCGAATCGTCCTTGTTGAAGGAAATGGTATGCGACAGACTGGTGAATGACACCCAGGGGATGCAGGTGATATAAATCAGATCATCCCGTCCCTCCAGGTCTGCCGCTATAAAACAGTCTTCCTGATTTTTTGATTTTTCTTGAGCGCGGGCTGTGAATGCTTCCAGTGAGTCAGTCATATTCATGTCCATAGTAACCATTTTAAAGAGCTCACTGCCTTCAGACATGTCCGTAAATGACGGGTGAACTAAATCATGCCGCACCACCTGTTCCCCTCGGATGCGGTAGCGAAATGCTTCTACCTCATTAAGCCCCCGGGCTGCAGCATATACCATCGCGTAATAAAAGGACAGCTTCCTTTCACGCAGAGAAGATAGAAAGCGGCTGATATCTAAATTGACGCATATGTTGTAGTGCGGGTAGTCCATTCTCTTGAAGAAATGGTAATGGGTTGCCCGTTCCCATTCGCTCAAATCGATAATTTTCATTGTCCAAGCTCCTCCCCCTGGCCTTTAGAATGATTTATGAGACTATAATTTTTTAGCCCGGTGATATTCAGCGATATAGGGAAGATTCCGATATTTCTCCTGGTAGTCGAGGCCGTAACCCACTATAAAGACCTCCGGCATATTGAAACAGCGGTAATCGATGGGTATATTTAGTATGCGTTCGGCCGAGTTGTCAAGAAGCGTGCATATCTTTAAACTGGCGGGATTATCCATCTCCAGGCGCTGGCGAATATATCCCAGAGTAAATCCGGTTCCGATAACGTCTTCGACCAGGAGCACCTGCCTACCGCTCAAATTGATATCCAGGTCTTTCTTGAATCGGATCATGCTGCTCTTATTATCGCCGGGAGTTACCCCGATAGAGAGAAAATCGATTTCCAATGGCATGGTCAGGTGCCGGGTAAGATCGACGACAAAATATATGGAACCTTTGAGCACACTGACTATTACCAGTTCCTTATCTGCATAGTCGTGGTTGATCGACTCTGCCACTTCTGCGATCCGCTGTTGGATCTGCTCCTCGCTGAAGATCACCTTACCGATGCCTGATTGATTCATCTCATTCAGATCCTTCCCTCAGTCCAAATCTTTTCACCAGGGAATAAAAATCGTTCTTAAATACTATGCTTATATTCGTACCCGGGTAGAGCTTACGCAATAATTGGACCTTCTTTTTCTTTTCGGATACATATTTCTGATCCATGGTAGTGAGTTCGATATAAGTATCAAACCTGGGCAGGTAAAAATCCGGAGTAAAAGCCAGGGTTATATTCCCTTCCGTATCCCACTTTATCGGGAAAGTGCGGGGCTCATATACCCAATCGATGTTATGCATATCTAGAATCCGCGCAAATTCTTCCTCCGATGGGTGCTTGAAAACCACGGCATCAACTTCCCCTGTTTTTGCCGCTTCAACCGGACTTAACGCTGCGCCCTGCCTGTGCTCCGCAACGAACTGCAGCAGTGACGCCCCCTCTTCGATATTTAGATGATCGGTGTTAAGGACGAGATGGTAAAGCAGCGGATCAGCCCAGTCCTTACCGTACAGGGTTGATATATAGCGCCTGTGTTTTCGGTCGGTAAGCTCTAGAAACCTTTCTGCGTCCTTTTTCTCCAAACAGTGTAATTGCATAATGCGTTGGGTCCGAACCTCCTGTGATGCAATAATTTTAATGTGCAGGGCGTTCTTATACTCGGCAAATATTATTTGAGCGCCCAAGCCAAAGATAATAGCCGGCTGTTCTTCTATACAGGCTTTTAATTTACTTTCTAAAAACTCTGCAAAGCTGATACCTTCGGACGAAGGATTTAAGAAAAATTGTGGACTTTCCTCAAGCATATGCAGTTCATGTTTGTTGGCCACCTCCGGCAGCCACTCCCGCATTACAAAGTCACGAGTGATTACCGGCAGTTCAAGCTTTTGGGCGAGAACGTCGGCAATTTCTCTTCCCATACTTCCGGTCTGCCTGGAAATAGTAATCAACAACCTTTTCACCTCAGTCCTAATATCCACGGTGATATTTACTCTAAAATGCGCAATTTATTTTATAATATCATTGTTTTCAGCGTGTATATAGCAAGCACAAGATGCCCGGGTGGGGAAAATATTCGTTGTGATAAATTTCTTACTATAGAGACTACGAAACGAGGGTTATTTTTGTTAAAATTCCACGAAATAAATACTATGCAGGATTATATTATAGTATTATAGAGTTATTTCTTGATAATTGTATGTACCGTTTGATAGAGGCCATTTTTGAACGTTGATGAATTCTGGCAGGCTTGATAAAGTAGAAATAAGCTCCAAGGAACACCTAAGATGGAAGACCTTCAGAGCCGGAAAATTGAAACCGAACATTACAACAGAATATAGGTACCGGTGAATTATAATTTCGCTATATCTAAAGAGGATCAAAGAAAGTAGTTTATAGCAGTCTGAAAGCAAAGAAGTTTGGAAAACCCGCGAGGGAAAGAAAAACCGAAATGACGTAAGATTGGTGTAGACAATGAGTAAGTGAAAACCGGTTAGACGAAGGGCTTATAGGAAGAAGTTAATGGGAAACGAAAATTTGAAGGCGATGAAAGGTAAGAAATCGATAAAGGTTCGTTGGAGCTTTAATTTTATTAAACATCTATCCATTATTGAAGAAGCAAGGGACGATCCCCTTGCTTCTTCTAGTCTTTTCATGTTTCCCAGGCCTTTTGCGGGGATGCTACTTTATTAATCCTTCTTTTGCACCATCATAGTCGTTACGTATTCGATTACCAGTTCATCACGTTGGTTATAGGACCTGTTTTTATATAAAAACAGGAATAACTGTGGATTTTTCGTGGCACGAAAATCAACCACCTCGGCCTCCACTCGCAATGTGTCACCGAACAGAACCGGCTTGGTCATCTTCATGCTATCTACTCCAACATAAGCATAGATTTCGTAGCCCGCATTTCCTAAAAACTCAGCAATCGTGTCAGCATTATGAATCAGTCCGTCAGAAACCATGAATATGATTGGGCCGGCAAGTGAACGTTCCTTAAACCATGTTCCCTTGCCATATTCGGAATCACTGTGAATCGCCATATTATACCAGCCAAGCATATGAAGCATAGAAAAATCACCAACATCTAACGTTCTACGCACCCTGCCCGTAATTTTGCTACCAGGCTCAATACTTCCCATAATTATCCCCTCCTAAATCTTACTCATAAATGATTACTCCTCCCCGCAAGGCGGCAAAATTCAAGGTCTTCTAAAAGAAGCAAAAACCGAACGCTCTCAAGACCTGATCTGGCACTCAAGGGCATTCGGTTAACCGATTTGAAGGAACGCGGATTACGATGCCGTAGTTCATTCCTTTTATTAATAATCGTCAATGATGTATTATGATGACTTGGCCCACATATAGGTTATTTCCACCAGTTTTTTATGTCCCCCTCTTATCTAAGCTATAATTACAAAGCTATCCGAGCGAGTTCAATTTAACGGAGAGCCGAACCGGCAATAATCATGCGCTGAGCCTCAGACGTTCCCTCACCGATTTCTGTTATCTTGGCGTCCCGGTAGAGGCGTTCTACTTTTGCCCCCCTCATGTATCCATAACCGCCTTGAATCTGTACTGCATTTGTAGCATGCCGTGCTGCACATTCTGAACAGAACAGCTTGGCCTTGGAAGCCGCCAGGCTGAATGATTTACCCTTATCTTTCAACCAGGCAGCGTACATATAGAAGTAGCGGGCCGCATCAATTTCCGTGGACATATCAGCGATAAACCATTGAATGGCCTGCTGAGCAGAGATAGGTTTTTTGAACTGGATCCGCTGCTTCGAATATTTCACGGATTCATCCAGACAGGCCTGGGCAATGCCAGTGGACATGGCAGCGATACCGATGCGGCCTGCATCAAGAGCGCTCATAGCAATCTTGAAGCCGTCTCCTTCTTTGCCCAACAGGCATTCAGAGGGTACAGTACAGTCCTTGAAGACCACTTCAGAGGTCTGTGAACCTCTAATCCCCATCTTGTCAAAGTGTTCGCCTACGAAAAGCCCCGGAACCCCTTTGGGTATCAAGAACGCGCTCATGCCTTTGACGCCAGCCTCGCGGTCGGTATAGGCAAAAACGACAAATACGTCAGCCAGGCTGGCATTGGTGATGAAAGTCTTGGTACCATTTAAAATGTATTCGTCGCCATTTCTCACGGCTGCGGTGGTGGCCGCACTGACATCGGTGCCCGCTCCCGGTTCAGTCAATGAGAAGGCTCCCGTAACCTTGCCGGCTGCCAGCCCCGGCATCCACTTCTTCTTCTGGTCGTCATTGCCGAAAGTAAGGATAGGATGTCCAATCAGACCATAGCTGTATGAATGGAGAAACCCGGTGGAAGCGCAGGCGCGGGCCAATTCTTCGGTGACGATCATGGTGGTAACGAATTCAGCTCCGCCTCCTCCGTACTCACCCGGATAAGAAATCCCCATCATGCCCAGCTCGGCCAGCTTCTCTAGTATCTCGGCGGGCTGGCGGCTGTTCAGGTCGATTTCCACGGCCGCGGGTTCGATGTGCTTGAGGGCAAACTCACGGACATTGCCCCTGATCAGTTCCTGTTCTTCTGAAAGCTGGAAATCCATAAATACACCCCTTTCGATTTGATAACTCCCCAACAAAAAAGCCGGTTTGGACCGGCAAAATGCTATAGCTATTTTCAGTTTATCATGCGCTCTGTGTCAGTTCCACATCTAAATTGGGTGGTAATACGAGTTTAACTGGTTTTATTTGCAACTTACACACCGGCTAAATATCAAGATTTTGATTAAGTTTCCCGGTTCGTAAAAAAGAAAAATTAGCTGCTGAAATCAGGAACTTGAAGCAGTATTAAAACAAGGACATTTTTGTTCTGTATTTTTTTAATCTTTATATCCTGATTTAATCTTTGTCTCAGACATCCCTCCTCACTTATAATTCAAAATTAATTCATTCTCCACCTTTTATAGACATCAATTTGAAAGGAATTATTACTCAACTGTCGTATATAAAATAATTAGCATTGCATGTTTGGAAGTATTATTTATACAGGATAATCCAGATATTCTATTAGCATAATATTTGTCCAATTTCTCGTAAAAATAGTAATTGTCAACATATTCAATATCATGCCGACAAACTTTGTGCAGGAGGAGTATTATGGGGTCTTTTTTAAGTCAGGAAGAACTCAAAAAAATTGGATTCAAATCACTTGGGGTAAATGTATCGCTGAGTAAAATGGCTATGATCCATTCTCCTGAACTAATCACTCTTGGCAACAATGTCAGGATCGACGATTTCGCATTTTTGTCCGGTAACATTACTCTTGGAAACTATATACATATCTCACCATATTGTGAACTCCTGGGAGGATCCGCTGATGCCGGCATTGTTATGAAAGACTTCTCAGGGTGTTCCTCACGTGTGACGATCAACGCTATGTCAGATGATTACTCTGGCGAATTTATGACCAATCCAACAATCCCTTCAACTTTTACAAATGTCCTAAAACAGAGGGTACTTATCCAAGAATACGCCATTATAGGAGCAACATGTGTTATTTTGCCTGGCGTAGAAATAGGCGAAGGAACTGCTGTCGGGGCTATGAGTATGGTTACCAAAAGCCTTCCTGCATGGAAGGTTTGCCAGGGCATACCGGCTAGAGTCCTGAAAGAACGAAGCAAGAGATGCAAAGAATTGGCACAGCAGTTATTGGCATCTGATATCAGCTTTAGAACCGTCTGACTTCCCAGTATATGGAATAGTAGACATGAAGCGAAAGCCAGGCTCCAATTTTGGAGTCTTTTAATATTAACTAATGATTTGGCGCTTTATAACCGATGTTACAGAAGAAAGTAAATCACCTATGACCAGCCGCGATTTAATGATCTGAACAATTCACTGCCATCCAGAAAGAGGGAAAAAACGTGTTAAAGGAAAATATTGAGCCAGGTGAAATTACCGAAATCGTAAAAAACTTTTTACTTGATAACTATCTGTTTGGATATGATGAAAACGACTTCAATGAAGATTCCTCTTTTCTTGAGTATGGAGTCCTTGATTCTATGGGCATTATGGAATTATTGACCTTCATAGAAGACCGGTTTAGCATTGAGATCTTGGATTCGGAAGTCATACCAGAGAACATGGACTCTATAAACTCCGTGAGCCGTATGATTATTAGAAAGCTTGAGCTATAGGAGTATAATACTATGAAGCTCTGTAATAACTGCACTCTAAATGACAATATTTTTAGTGTCCGCATCAATGATACGGGGCTGTGTAATTACTGTGTTCGTCAGAGTAAAAATAATAATGTCATATCAGATGTAGAATATAATAAATTGGAGAACCAGATGCTGGAGGCCTTCGCCAGGTACAAGAATCGGCCTTATCAGGTGATTCTGGCATATAGCGGCGGTAAAGACAGCACCTTTACACTCTATAAGTTAAAAGAGAAATTTAAAGCTTCTGTTCTGGCCGTTACCTTTGACAATGGCTTTTTAACAGAACAGTGCTTTCGCAACATACATGAAGCGACTGCAAATCTTAATGTCGACAGTTTAATAATCAGGCCTTCTTTTGCGAAACTTGCCCGGGTCTTTAACCTGGCGGCTTCACAGGAGATATTCCCTAAAAAGGCTCTCGAAAGAGCCAGCTCGATATGTACAGCCTGCATAGGTATGGTAAAATCGACTATTTATAAAGAAGCGATTCTCAGGAAAATACCTTTCGTTTGTTTTGGCTGGACACCAGGCCAGGCGAATGTAAAAGCTCCCATAATCAGATTGGATTACAGAATGATTTTAGCCAATCAAAAACAGATTCAGGACCCCATTGTATCGAATTTGGGTGAGGAATTTAATAAGTATTTCATTGATGCTGCATGGATTGAAAAACAACAGAATAATATTCCTTCGTTCATATATCCATTGGTATTCAGTCACTATAATGAAGACGAGATCCTAAAAGCAATCGAAAGTATAGGCTGGATAAAGCCCCGTGATACTGATATGAACAGCACAAATTGTCTTTTAAATTCTTATGCCAATGCCATACACACCAGGGATTATGGTTTCAATCCTTATAGTCTAGAGATTGCCAATCTAGTTCGTGAAGGCTTCCTGAGAAGGGATGAAGGTCTGAGTAAGCTTTCTATGTCAGGTGATGAATCCGTGATCAACCTTGTTAAGAATAAACTGGATAAATACCTAACGCGCTAAACTTCAAGGAGTGAATCCTAAATGAATAATATCTTTTCATTCCTACAGGACAGCACCCGTCGATATCCGGATAAGGTTTATCTTGTTGATAAAGACGGCATATTTACGTATTTAGAAATCTACCATAGTTCTCTCGCTGTTGCCAAACTAATAAACGAAGCCGGCCTGGTAAGCGGCGATAGAATCGTCATATACCTTGACAATTCCGTCGAATACATCGCTGCTTTTTTTGGGGTGCTGCGCGCAAACTGCATCGCTGTTCCAATAAATAAAAATAATAGTATCGATATCATTAATTATATAATCGCCGATACAACGCCCGGACTGATAATCACCAATACAATATTCAAGAAAAGACTTCAAGGCAACGTCGCTATTGACGAGAGTAGAATGATCGATATCAACCGTTTCTGGATCGATAGACCGGCATATACTCCAGATACCACCTGGAGTTTAACAGATGATGGTACCCTGCCGGCGCTTATATTGTACACTTCTGGTACTACACGAATACCGAAAGGGATAACCCTCACTCACAAAAACCTGACCGCAAATACTGAAGCGATAGTTCAGTATCTCGGATTAACCGATAAAGACTCTTTGTTGGCCGTAATCAATTTTACTTATTCATATGGCAATTCACTATTACTCACCCATACTAAAGTTGGTGGTACGATCATCATCGAAAACCGGGTATCATATCCCATAAAAGTCATAGAACAGCTATATGCCAGCCAGGTTACCGGCTTATCAACGGTGGGATCGTACATAAACATACTGCTCAAACAGGAAAGCTTGCAGGCTTTCCATCTGCAACACCTGCGATATGTGACCTTTGCCGGAGAAAGTACCAGTTATGAGGATATTGCCAAACTTAATGGTTTGGCTCCACAGTTAAAAATATTTGTCATGTACGGGCAAACAGAAGCATCAGCCCGGCTGAGCTACCTGGAACCTGACCTGATCTTTGAAAAAGCGGGATCGATCGGCAAAGGCATACCCGGAGTCACCCTCAGGGTCATTACTGAGGATGGCAGTGATGCTCTGCCCGGTGAGATTGGTGAAATTATCGCATTTGGTGAAAACATCATGAAAGGTTATTGGAACAATGAAGCCGATACCGACTCGGTGATAAAGGATGGTTGGCTTTATACCGGCGACCTAGCAGAAATAGACGAAGATGGCTATATCTACATCAAAGGCAGGAGAGATGACCTCATTAAGTACCTGGGGCATAGGATAAGTCCTGTTGAAATAGAAGATGCCATTAACAGCTGTGAGCACGTTTTGGAATCTGCCGTTATCGGCGAGAAAAAAGATGATTCCACTCAGATCAAAGCCTATATTGTTCTCAAGAACCTCCAGGCCAGCATTCAGGATATAAATACTCATATCAGAAAAGTACTGCCAGCTTTTAAGAAACCCCAAATAATAGAATTCGTAAATGAACTTCCCCGTACGCCTAATGGCAAGATTAAAAGAAGTGAATTAAGAAAAAGCAATACTCAGAAGTAATCTACCACTTTTTATATGAGAAACAGGAGTTAAATAAGATGTGCAGCGTTGCGGGTCTAATATCAGAGTTTAAAATTGAATACAGCACCGTGCTGCAAGATATGATAGGAAAGACCCTCCACCGGGGACCGGATGATACTGGTTATTATTTTGATAATAATATAGGGCTTGGGCATGCACGCTTAAGTATTATTGATCCTCAAAATGGTAAACAGCCGGCATTTAATGAAGATGAATCTCTGGTCGTCGTATTTAATGGGGAGATTTTTAATTTCCAGACTTTGAGAAAAAATTTGCTTGAGAAGGGCCACTGTTTAAGCAATAATTCAGACACCGCCGTTCTTCCGCATATGTACGAAGAACACGGGCTTGATATGTTCCAGAAGCTTAACGGGCAGTTTGCTATAGCCATATGGGATAAAAACCAACAAAGGCTTATTCTCGCTCGTGACAGGTTTGGCGAGAAGCCACTGTTTTATTGCCATAAAGACAAAACCTTCTGCTTTGCCTCCGAAGCGAAGGCTATAATAAAAAGCGGATTGATCCCGGCTGCAATCTCCCCCATTGCATTAAAACAAGTGTTTACCTTTTGGACGACCCTGGGGGACAGGAGCTTTTTCCAGGACATCTACCAGGTACCACCGGGCAGCTATTTGATATATGAAAACAATCAAACTCAAATAAAAGCTTATTGGAATCATCAATATGAAAAAAATACCATAGGATATAAAGATCCAAGTGAATATGTCGAAGAGCTGGAAAGCAAACTGGTATCATCGGTCAAAAATCGCATGATATCGGATGTGCCCATATCTTTCTATTTAAGCGGAGGACTGGATTCCAGTCTAATTACCGGTATTGCCGCAAAAATCTCAAACAAGCGCTTAAACACCTTCTCAATAGCTTTTGATGACAGTGATTTTGATGAACTGCAATATCAGAACTATATGTCACAGTATCTCGGCACCCATCACCATAGCATAATGTTTTCGAAAAAACAGATCCCCTCGATCATAAAAGATGTGGTCTATCATACCGAAGTGCCCCTGTTGCGTTCTGGATCATTTCCCATGTACTCCCTTGCCCGGCTGGTGCGAAGCAACAACATCAAAGTCGTGTTGTCCGGGGAGGGCTCAGATGAACTCTTCGGTGGTTATGACATATTCAGGGAGGTAAAAATAAGAGAGTTTTGCAGCCGTGATCCGAAATCTAAATTCAGAGCCTCCCTATATAAGCGGGTAAATAATTATGTGAAAGGGCTGTCCAATCAGTCTACCAATAATCTTTCACTCTATTATAACAGCACAGACCCTCAATCCTGTTTCAGCTCACATCTGCTGAGGTGGAAACTGGGCTCTTTCAGCAGGCAGCTCTTTTCCCCGGAATACCGTCAAGCGATGAATGACTATGACGAGCTGGAACATCTCGAGAAATCCCTTCCCCAAGAATATTGGGATTGGACCCCTTTGCAGAAAGCTCAATATTTAGAGATAACGACTCTTTTCTCTAACTATCTGCTCTCATCTCAGGGCGATAGAGTATCCATGGCATCCAGCGTAGAATGTAGATATCCATTTTTGGATTATGACGTAAGTGATTTTGCTGCAGCTCTGCCAGACAGCATCAAAATAAGCGGCTTGAATGAAAAGTACATCGTTAAGAAGTTGGCCGAAAAGTATGTGCCAGATATGATAAGCAAAAGAACAAAATTCCCCTACCGTGCTCCTATCGACATATCTGAGTTAATGAAAGACGAATATGTAAGCTTTATGACCAGTGCCAGCAGTATTAAAGAATTTGGTGTTTTTGATCCAAAGTCTATTGAAAAATTCATAGCCTTGACATTGCGGAAAGCAAGCCCGACTGAAAGAGATTGCATGCTGTTTATGGGGATACTGACGACCCAGATACTGTGTGATCAATTTATAGAAAATTAAGATCAAGCTCAGATAATCAAGAATCCCTGCAGGACAGTTAAAGCATATCTTTACCTAACCGGTAAAGATATGCTTTAACCCAGCAGTCGCACTTTCCCCCTAATTCCACAAATGAGTATTCATCGCAGAACCGAAATCAATAGCCACTTTTCCTAACTTAGCCAGTAAAGGCGCCAGGATGACTGCATTACTGCCCGCCGAAATCAACGCCAGTTCATAATTATATTCGGTAGCCTGGCGTAATACTCTCGGTATTTCGAAAAAATTGTTTATAATTATACTCCCCATCGCAACAGTATTAAACCTGGAGTGTATAAACTCTCCAAAAGCCGGGGCATTCTTGCCTATTAGAAGGACCCGGTTCTTGATTATCAAATCAATAATAACTGGATTACTTGGCATATACAGATTGATACCAGCATAACAGAGCTGTCGAGGTTGAATTTGATGGACGGAGAATACCTTCTCAGTCAGGTGTCTCCATTCGAAAGCCCCCGTTTGGTGCAAGACTCCTACGACACTGGCGTTTCTTATACCGTCCAGCATCATGTCCCTGGCGCTGTAATTGGGCAGAACAACTCCTGTGTAATTTTCATCGTTGGCCCAGGCTATATTCCGTATTTGTTCCTCCGGATAGACCGACCCCTGTGCCATGACAATGTTTTCTCCATCTCCCACCCGGACCAATGAAAACCCAAGCTTCCTTTGCAGGCAGTGCCGAGCCTGCTCAATAAGCTCCGGCAGTTGCAAATAGGGAAAATTTTCGATCGTAAAGAGATACATATGATCGGGCTCTCCTTCGTTCCTTATTTTGGCAAGCATGATTTATAATATACAAATTCCCATATTATGGTTACAGGGTTGTCAAATTAATTGTCCCGCTTCTACGAAATTCTGCCGACATTGTTGTTATATTGAGAAGATAAGGCCTCACGGATCCCTGCCAAGAGATACTTGGCACTGTACCCAGCTGTTAGTATCGATCCGTTATCAGCAAAATACGCTTCAATTAGAACTCTACTGGTATGACGCGGGTGCCTGTTTCTTGCTCAAGGCTCTTGAGAACCGGGATTACTGGCTCAGGCTTTTTGCCTGCCGGTAGATAAATGGGTTAAATTATTAAAAATAGGGAAAGGAAAGGCTTTATGACCAAGAAACAAATTAGTTTATTAATAATTATTATCATCACTGGAGGCTTTTTGGCAGCATTGCCGTTCTGCCAGTCTCAAGCCTATGTCGGTAATCAAATCCTTCAACTAGGTATGCAGGGCCCTGCGGTCAGCCAACTGCAGAAAGATTTAGGATTCCTGGGGTATAAGGTTGGTCCGGTAGATGGGATTTATGGCTGGCAAACAAAAATGGCAGTGAATAAGTTCCAACAGAACAACGGGCTTTCAGTAGACGGCATTGTTGGGCCTCAAACTGCTAGTACGATAAATAAGCAGGTCAATGGGGGGACAAGTTCTCGAGGTGGTGGTCTTTTATCCAACCAGGATATCAACAACCTGGCCAGACTGGTTTACGGGGAAGCCAGAGGCGAATCATTCACCGGTCAAGTGGCAGTTGCAGCAGTAGCCCTGAACCGGCTTTTCTCACAAGATTTTGGGAACACCGTAAGCGAGGTGATTTTTCAACCAGGTGCTTTTACGGCCGTCAGCGACGGTCAGTTTTACCTGACACCCGACAGTTCTGCCTATGAGGCTGTCAGAAGTGCATTGAATGGCTGGGATCCCACCGGGAACGCAATATATTATTGGAATCCAAAAACAGCCACTAGTAAATGGATTTGGAGCCGCTCCATAATCACTCAAATCGGCAACCATGTCTTCGCCCGATAGTCCTCCAAATGCCAAGTGTATAATAAGGTGTCAAAAGTTGTCAAGGGATCGATTCTCTTGACATTGACACCCTTTTGACATGTCATTTCTCTGCTACCACGATGAGCCTCCATGACTTTTCTTTATTATAAGGTGCCATATCAAATCCTCCATAAACATGCACCTTCGAAAAACCAGCTTCCGAGAGCAGCAGCCTATATTCATCATCCAAAATAATTTTTAGGTGAATGCTATGATTTATCATCTCATCCCGTTTATTGCTATGATAGACATCTAGATAATTCAGAGTCTGAAATCCATTATCGATGTCGCGGACAAAAATCCTTGAGAAATTTTTATTATTTTCCATCAGATCAAAGCGGAACCTATCCTGCAAAGTCAGGTGGGTCGTATCTTGAGTCATAACTAATATTCCATCATTGTTTAAGCGGTTTCGAATTGATTTGAATGCAGTGATGAGGTCTTCCTGTGTGAGTAAATGCGCAATAGACTGTCTCATGCATATAATAGCGTCAAACTTCTCGTTCCACACTTTCTCTAAATACCTAAAATCAGCCTTTTTTATCATCGCTTTTATACCCGCCCTGGAAAGCTTTCTACGACAGATAGAAATCATGGCCTCAGAATAATCACTACCATATACTTTAATACCCTTCCTGGCTAGCAATAACAGGTGTGGTCCGGTGCCACAGGCACAATCAAGTGCGCGTTTTATATGATACTTTTTAATAGTATTATCTAGGAATGTCTTTTCGCTTTCATATATACCTGTTATCGATCTGCATTTATCGTAATTTTGTGCCCACTGGGAATATTCATCTTTCGGTTCCATCTTAAGCCCTTTCTTAAGAAGTCCTTCATGGCCTCAGTATTCACGCAGACCCGGCATTGCTTCTCACTTTGCCCCAATGCAATATCATATTTCGTGAACCAGTTCCCGTATATCCCATGTTATTTTGAGGGGCTTATATATGTTCCTTATATTCAATTCTGTCTAGAAAATAATCCCATTGTAACCATCATTCATTTATTTAGCATAACCTGCATTAGTAGCTTATTTAGCCATTTTTATACAGAGAAAGGAGTTTTATTATGCCAGGAACCAATCCGCTCAACTTTGTAAGATCCATTCCTCGCAACGGCGCTACAGGGGTATCTCGCAATCCAAGAATTCAGCTGCTCTTTACTCTTAACGTAGTGGACGATTCGGTATGGACCAACAACCGCAACCAGATAAAACTTTTTAGCGGTAGCACTAGCGTCAGTATCAGCGTGATACGCTCAAGCAGCCGAGCTTTACGCCGTTTTATTTTTGTCAGGCCTACAAGCACGTTGCGACCTTTAACCAGTTATCGGCTGGTCATTTTGCCAGGATTGACAGGCAGAAACGGTATGCGTCTCGGGGAAACTGTAACCATCAGGTTCAGGACTACCTCAAATAATGGAATAATCCCAGATGAATCCGAGTAATATCTGAGATACAGGGAAAATAGCGTTTAATCCGAAAACGCTACTGCCTGTAATGCAAATCTGATAATCTGCAGTATATAGATTTCATTCAAAAACACTGGACTCATTTTCTAAGAGCCCAGTGTTTTATTGAAGTTATAAGTTAATAGGTGTGCAATAATTGTCCTTATGGGAACAGCATGCTTTTGATCATTAATCTCTAGAAGCAACGGTTATTTTGAATCATATTTTGACTAGTCTAAATGTGAACTGACGACTATCCTTTGAGGCTAACGGCCGTGATTAACCACGGCGCCGGAAACGGTTCCATCATTTTTTTGCTGTTGACTCGCGATACCTCTATGTGGATCGCTTCTGTCCGTTCAAGTCCGTTTTCGTTCAACAGTGCGGGGAGAGAGGTGAGGATTTCAAAGTCTAATGAATAGATCACAAAATCCATAGCCGGATTTACGGCCAACAGGCTTTTTATTTCACTGCCGATCCGGGGAGAAGCTACTATAAAGGCTTTGTCCGGCACCGGCATTTTATCCAGGATACCCTCTTCCAGGGAATCAACAATCATCACGTTGTTTAGTCCAAATTTCTCGACATTGCATGTCATGGTACTTAGATCCCTGCGATCGTATTCCACAGCGATGACACTACCTTCAGCGGCAATGATAGCAGCCTCAACCGCGATGCTCTCACCAGATATGATACATATATTATCCTGGTCCTTAAGATTCAGCTTATTCATGATAACAGCCCGAACTTCGCGGCATACATAATGAACCGAGCCGCTGGCAAAACGACTGTTATCGATGCCTATCTGGTAGTTGGTTGCAGCGTTTGGATTTAGGATCAGCATGGCCGCAGAGTAATTGATCCCCCGGTTAATCATGTCGGAGACCTTATCGTGTTTAATCGGGCCCACTGGATCCGAACCCTCGTTATACCAGATATCGCAGTCCCCCAGTTCCGAATTCCACATGTCATAGAAGATCTCCGGATGTCCGGCATCCGTGAAGACCAGCACTGCCCGGTTGCTCATTACGGTCGGAATCAAATTTTTATTCTTCCCGGTGATATCCAGCATCTTCAGTTTTGCCAGATTGATATCAACGTTGTCTGAAAAATATTTAAGCCAGGATAAAATAATCTCATTGGTAAACATCGATCGTTCCACGGGCACTCCCCCCTTGTTATGAGTTATCATACCATATTTTTCACGGCCTGAAGCCATTGTCATGCGCTGGTGCGTTCTAGTAAGCGGTCCCATTTCTGGTCCACGTAGGCCTGCGCTTCTTCGATCATCCACTCATTGCCTTTCTGGAACATGTGGCTAAATCTGCCCTGAGGGCGAAGAAAATCTTCAACAGGCAACTTTTTCTTAGGAGCGTAGTTCAAGCGCCACACTCCCTCCTCTACTTCATAAAGGGGCCATACGCATGTATCCACAGCCAGCCTGGTTATTTCCGCCAGCCTGGCCATGGGATAGTCCCATCCGCGAGGGCAAGGGGACAATATGTTCAAAAAGCAAGGGCCCTCAGTGTAAATGGCCTTATAAGATCTGCTGTGCAGATCCTTAAAATTGCCTACCGGGGCAGTCTGCGCAACATAGGGAATGTTGTGAGCCACCAGGATTTCGGTCAGATCTTTTTTATTCTGTTTCTTGCCCTGCCCAACGGAACCGACCGGCGAAGTGGTGGTCCGGGCAAAAGCCGGCGTAGAAGATGAACGCTGTATCCCGGTATTCATGTAAGCCTCGTTGTCATAGCAGACGTAGACCATATCGTGCCCGCGTTCCATAGCACCTGACAGGGATTGAAACCCTATATCATAGGTGCCGCCGTCACCTCCAAAAGTAACGAACTTGACGGTTCCTTCCACCTTGCCGCGACGTTTCAAAGCGTTATAGGCAGCTTCCACCCCCGAGCAGGTAGCAGCGGCGTTTTCAAATGCGGAATGAATATAACTGTCCATATAGGCGGTATAAGGATACATAAAGGTGGAGACCTCCAGACAGCTGGTGGCATTGACTACCACCGCCCGGTCCTCCTTATTAAGGGCTCTTAGAACCCCGGCTACAACCACCCCGGCGCCGCAGCCGGCGCAAAGCCTGTGCCCCCCGGTTAGACGCGGCGTCTTTTCTACTTCTTGTTTCAGGCTATAGACCCTGCTCATGCTATCTCCTCCCTCGACCGCTGTCCCATATGGGTATATACTGGACCGGTCTCGCCAGTCGTCGCAATGTCCGCCAACCGGCTGAACACCTTGTCAAAGTCCTCGGTCCTTACATCACGGCCGCCCAGGCCGTAAACGATATCGATCAAGTACGGGCGTTCCCTCAGATCATACATAGCACTGCGGGTCTCAGCAAATAATGGGCCGCCGTTGGCTGAAAAGCCCTCGGACTTATCCATCACCGCCACAGCCCGGGTACCGGCCAAAGCCAAAGCTAACTCCTCGCCCGGGAACGGACGGAATACCCTTATTTTAACTAGTCCTGCCTTTACTCCATTCTCTCGTAGTTTGTCAACAGCAGCTTTTGCAGTTCCGGCACTGGACCCCATTAGAACCAGAGCCAGCTCAGCATCCTCCATCCGGTATTCTTCAAACAGGCCATAGCGCCGACCAGAAATCTTTTCAAATTCATGCGCTACCTCCAAAATTCGGGCCTTGGCTGCCTTCATGGCCTCAGCTTCCTGGACCTTGTGTTCCATGTAATATGGACTTATATCGTAGGGTCCAACCGCCAGCGGATTCTCCTTCTTGAGCAGATAGTGTTGTGGTTTATACTCCCCGACAAATTTCCGCACCACATCGGTATCCAGAAGCTCAATATTCTCCACCGCGTGACTGGTGATGAAGCCGTCCATACAGGCCATCACCGGCAGGCGGACGTTTTTGTGTTCACCGATAGGCATGGCCATAAGAAAATTATCATAGGCCTCCTGATTATTTTCGGCGTAGATCTGTATCCAGCCTGAATCCCGTGCTCCCATAGAGTCGGAATAATCGTGGTTTATGTTTATTGGCCCCGAAAGAGCCCGATTGACACAGGCCAACGTAATCGGCAGGCGGCATGAAGCTGCCACATACAGAAGCTCGTACATCAGCGCCAATCCACAGGATGAGGTAGCATTAACCGATCTGGCACCCGCTGCCTGTGCCGCGATGCACACGGACATGGAACTGTGCTCAGACTCCACGGTTACGAATTCAGTATCTACATCACCGTTGGACACATACTGGGCGAAGTATTCAGGAATCTCGGTGGAGGGCGTAATAGGGAACGCTCCCATGACATCAGGATTTATCTGCTTCATGGCATATGCTACAGCCTCGTTGCCCGATAGACGATCGCTCATTTGGCCACACCTCCACTCACCATTGTGATTGCCGGGAAGGGACATACGTTCTCACAGATGCCGCAGCCCTTGCAGTGCATATAATCAAAGTCCAGACGCTTTCCGTCCTTAACCGGGATGGCACTATCCGGGCAAAATGGGACACAGAGCATACAGTGCTTGCAGGCTTCGGCATGAAAAACCGGCGTGTCGGTCCGCCAGGTGCCAGTATTGAAGAGCCGGGCGGTTCCTGCTTCGTAGATCTCCCCTCCGGGGGTCATATCCTGCCAGGGGGTGTGTTCATTAATATCTTTGGCATAAATCATCCCACCTGCACCTCCTCCATGGATTTTTTCAGTGTTGCCATGTTCCCCTCAATAACCTGCGGCTTATCGGCAAATTTGTGTTGGAAGGATTCTTCTATATCCACCAAAAAACGCTCGGGTTCCAAAACGCCGCTAACCTTGACCACAGCAGCCAACATCGGTGTATTCGGCAAATTTTTGCCTAAGAATTCTTCTGAAATGCGGCGGGCATCTATGGTACAGATTTTTCCACTCCACCTCTTAAGCCTCTCGCGCATCTGCTGAGGAGAACTGGGAGTGTTTACGATTATCGCGCCGCCCTCTTTCAGTCCCCCGGCAACGTCAACACTATCCAGCAGAGTCTCATCCACCACTACAACATAGTCCGGATAATAGATGTTAGAATGGATAGTACAGCGTTTTTCACTAATGCGATTATAAGCCGTAATCGGAGCTCCCATGCGTTCCGGGCCGTATTCAGGAAATCCCTGCACGAATTTTCCTTCTAGAGCAGCCACATCCGCCAGCAGCATGCAGGCTGACTTGGCTCCCTGTCCGCCCCGGCCGTGCCAGCGAATTTCTACCATGCCATTGCTTACCATAGCTATCTCCTCCAGTCAAAAAAATAAAAAGACTTTCGTCCCAAAGGGACGAAAGCCACAAAAGACATTCGCTATACCACCCATTAATACGACATACCATCATATGCGTTCCCGGTGACGGGGGAAAACCGTCGGAGCCTACTGGATTAATCGTTCGGTCCGCAGCTCAGGAGTGATTTTCGGGTTCAGACTACTGGTACCGGCTTTCACCATACCCGGCTCGCTAAGACGTTCGACTGAAACGTACTCTCTCCGTCAATGCCTTTACAATTTGAAATTACTAATAAATATACCCACTTGACGGCTTTTTGTCAATCACCAGGTGATAAGGGACGCCGAGGGGAAAGTTTGAGCTGGTGCAAGAGATTCCCTGTGACATCTCTGACATTTTACGCTTGTGAAATACACGGCACTTTTTTTGCATAGTATATATCAATTTATATCAGAAGGGATTTTTGATAAATGGACATTTTTATTAAACGTATTTATGTGGTTAATCGTTTTTCAAATAATGTGTCCGTCATCGATGGAACCACCAATAACTTGATTTCTACTATCCCCGTGGGTATTGAACCTCGATTTGCCAAAGCGAATAAAGTGAGCAAGCGAATCTATGTTAGTAATTTTAGGTCCAATAATGTCTCGGTCATTGATGGACTAACCAATACCGTGACGGCTGCTGTTCCCGTGGGTATTTTCCCGCGGTTTATGGGAGCTAACGAAATGGCTGATCGCATTTATGTTGCTAATTTTGGTTCAGCTGATGTCTCTGTCATCGATGGGACCAGCAATACCGTAATTGCAACTGTGCCCGTGGGTAGTGGGCCATTGCTTGTAGAATTTGACGCGGTGAACAACCACGTTTATGTTGCCAATGTTAATTCAAATAATGTTTCGGTCATAGATGGAACTAGCAATACCGTAGTCGCTACTATTCCAGTGGGTAATGGTCCGCGGTATCTCGGAGTGAACGCATTGGCCAATCGTATTTATGTTTCTAATTATGATTCGGAAAATGTATCAGTGATAGATGGCAGCACCAATACCGTGGTGGCAGTTGTCCCCACGGGGCCTTTTCCACGATTACCGGGAATTAATTCAGTGACCAATCGTATATATATTCCTAATGATGTATCAAATAATGTCTCAGTCATAGAAGGAAGCAGCGGTACTGTGGTTGCTACCGTTCCCGTGAATAGTAGACCAGAAATTGCAGATGTCAACCAGGTGACCAACCATATTTATGTTAATAATTATTTCTCGAATAATGTTTCTGTAATAGATGGAAGCACTAATAACGTCATTGAAACGATTCAGGTAGGCGCTAATCCGGTTGCTTTACACGTTGACGAAGCAAGTAACCGTATATATGTTGCCAATGTTGCTTCGGATAGTGTTTCAGTGATAGATAGAAGTGACCCTACCGGTGGTTCCACTGTCCCCGTAGGTAATAGGCCAGTACACATAGAAGTACTCGAGTTTAAAGGTAAAGCATGAATATCACACTCTGGGAAAATCGATCATGGTTGTGCTGGTTGAGCTATAAGAAAAGATCAGCACCCAAAAACTACGCAAGGGGGAAGTATGAAAAACTGTACCGCCAGCTTCTAAGCGTTACGGTTTTATCCACCAGTCAAAATCTCCATATCCCTTCTGAACTTCCTTTAATTTACTCTTTTCCTCATGGAACCTCTTTTTCATATCGCGTACCCATCCATCGAAATGTTCAAGGATGTTGTGAGCAGCTAAACGGCATTCCTGCTTGGGGGGAAAGGTAGGCGGGGCGTCCAGAGCCAGGTATCCTTCAATCCCGCACATCGGGCATTCAATCTTGTTGTCGGGGAGCAGACGAAAAAGATCAGAACCGCAATAAGGGCACTCTCTGACTCCTGGAGTAAATGCAGGACTGTTAAACAATCGCTGACCAAGTTGGCGGGCATATTCCAGGTTGCGGAGATTAAGCAGCGATTCTCCCGGAAGAGTTGCATATACCGGCCAATAATCAACTATCTTCATTTGTAGTAGATGCGGCATTACCAGGGATGCCGCTTTGGTATAGCCTTCCCAGCGTCTAACGCCGTAGGGAACTACTACAATGCATGGCTTGCCAGCTGTAAACGGATGGTATTTGAATCCTGCGACCAGGCGGTCAGTCAACATTTTATAGTATCCATGCGGACCTAATAAGTAGACTGGCACACCAACTATAAGGGCATCAGCTTCATTTATTTTATTAATAACGAAATTAAAATCATCTTTTAAAGCACATCCATTATCTAAATTCAGACAAGCATAACACGCTTTGCACGGTTCGATCTTCAGGTCAGTTAGACGAATTAATTCGCAGTGGCACTCTTCCGTTATGCTGCTCATAATTTCCTTAACCAGGATTTCGGAGTTGCCCAGCTTTCTTTGGGATATGATTATTCCGAGAATCTTTTTCATATATTGTTCTTTCCTCCTTAACAAATGAGTTCACGGGCGCAGGCAGCGCCTTTTTCGCCCGAACATTCATTCATTGCAAATTAAATGAATTATCCTTACTTAATCTCAATATTAGAAACCTCCCGGTGTTTTACTAAACCTTTGGCCATAGTTTCATGGAAAGATACGACCATCTCTATCATCTCTTCTTTTGATATGGCCTTTACTACTATCCATCTATATAACACGTATTTTTCCATAGCTAGAATGGAGTGAGCAACAGGGCGAACCGAAACCGAATTGAATATATCTTTATTGATACCATACTCGATATTCCTGGCATAAAACCCTATTAATTTATCCTCAAAATCCTTGATGCACTGGTCAATTGAATCACTGGCACCATTCACCCGGATGTATATATCCGATAAGGTTTCGTTTCTGGCAAATACCTCCATGGTAATTCGCTTTGTCTCAATAAACCTTTCATATAAATCTTTTTCGGTCGTGTAGTATTCACTGATACTTGAAATGATTTGCCCAGCAAACTCTTCCAGAAGGGCTTTTAAAACATCCTCTTTATCAATAAAGTAATTATAAAAGGTACCGGTTCCAAAACCCGATCTATCAATAATATCTCGAGTAGAAGTGTTAAAATAGCCCTTCTCAATGAACAAGTCTTTTGAGCATTCCAGAAGTTTTTGGCGTCTTTCTTGGTTTTGCCTGAATACAGGTATAGGCACGCAATCCCCCCCAAGTGAACGATCGTTCATTTGAAGTATATTGTAATTATTACTTGAAGTCAACGCGGTGAAGTTCACATTGGCTCTTCGACACATTATGGCTGAAGCCCGGGAATTCTATCGCCGCTTCTATGATTTGGAATTAGACCCCGACTCCATTAACCGTTCGTTTGGGGAACCTTATATTCATTGTATTGGCAGGATTAATCTCGCAGGATTTTATGTAGAATATAGATGCTTCCCTGTCAATGGATCCAGGCCGAAAACATCACACATCTCATTTAAAACTCGTGCATTTGTCAGACCGACATTCATAACCGTATCATTTCCTCCATAATATATTGCCACCGTATCGTCTTTGCCGGTCAATGCACCGCAGCTAAACACTACATTGGGAACGTGGACATAATCGGTCTCTTTTACTAAACAATCGCTGGCGCTCGGCATTAATAGCGGTTTGGCACTAATACGCATTTTACTTGGATTGCTTGGGTCTTCAAGGTCATGGAATGCAACGCCCAGGGTATAAGGATTTCCAGCCATGGTTGAACGCACACCATGAAAGATATTCAGCCATCCATATCGTGTCCTGATCGGCGGGGCGCCTGGTCCGATCTTAGCCTGGAATGCACTCGGCCCGCGACCGCTTCTCATAATCACATCACCGATTTTCCACGGCCCGGTAGGACTGGGTGCGGAACTGACGCATATTTCTGAAAATGACCCGCCGATGTGACCGGAGCCTGAATCTTCTCTGGTTTTGTCGTTGGGACGGAGCAGGGCTATAAATTTATAATCTATCGGTTCAGGAAATATAACGACATTGCGCATATCCTGCTCGGATATAGGACCATAGCGAATTACCGTATCAAAGTCCCTGGTTACGGCCATCATAACCTTGACTCGATCGGGAATCTGTTCGTGGTAGGCACTGTAAGTCAATACATATAAGTCGCTCCCAACTGGATTAACCCGCATGTCTTCCACACCGCCGGCCTCAGCTTCAATAACAAAGTCAATATTGACGCCTTCAGCATATATATCACGCTCTGTCGCCGGCAATAAAAATGGTCTGGAATCTACGATCCAACTTTTAAGGCCATTTTGACTTACAGCTTTGCCTATCACACTACGGCCATCAGCAATGTGGGAACGAAAAAGCATTATTGTTTGCTTCCTGCCGTTCGCACCTGTTACTTCTGCCATTCCCGCATTATGCACCGTGTATGTGTATAAACGGCTATCGGTACCCCAGACCTGATTGACGTCGTGGCATGTTAAAATTGGGTTGCCCGGGTAGCGTAAAACCGGCTCGTTAATTGTCACTATTCCCTTAAATCCGTTTAACTCAACAGGTGCTTGGATGCAGCCCATTTCAGTTCTCCTTTTACATTTCGCTCTAATCATCCAAAACTAGATTATGCAAATCTGCAAACTGAAATTCAGCAATTTTCCCTGGGTCATTGCACCAGGGGTAAAGTGCCTTTGCTTAGTCAAACATATTGCTCTCCGGTTAAAACACAGCCTACTTCCTTTCACAAAATGCAGCAGTCAACACAACTCAACGTTACATTACTCTAGTTTAAAAGAACTATTAATATACAAAACATTAATTAAAAGCATTGGCGTGTACTTTTTTGTTGTGTTATTATTCATTTAGTTGTATGTCCCAGTTTTGCGCAAAATTACGACCTAAATATATTTCCAAATAAGGATTTATTGTTGATGAAAAATGTTTTTGGTAGATCTAATAATACCTACCTTCATAAATTTACAATGTTTATGATAATTCTAATCTGCCTCTTTGTAATTTCTGTTCTCATCGGAAGATATAGCATCAAATTTACTGATTTCATTAATTTGCTGATTCTTAAAACCACCAACCAACCTGTTGGTGCGTATAAAGAGATAAACACTATAGTATTTAACGTCAGACTTCCCAGAATTATGGCCTCAATATTAATTGGAAGCTCTTTAGCTGTTTCAGGAACTGTGTTTCAAAGTGTGTTTAGGAATCCTATGGTGTCTGCAGATGTATTGGGAGCTGCTAATGGAGCTGGATTTGGGGCTGCAATAGGAATTTTATTATCACTTGGCTTTTGGGGAGTTCAAATAAGCTCATTTATTTTTGGAATTTTGGCTGTAATGATTACTTATACACTCAGCATTGCTCTCAAAAAAAATGGAGATCCGATTCTAATGCTGGTTTTGGCTGGAATAGTAATAGGCTCTATTTTTTCATCTCTTATCTCATTGACGAAGTATATTGCAGATCCCAATGATACCTTACCCGCAATCACATTCTGGCTTATGGGGAGCTTAAGCTCTATAAAGATTGGAGATGTTTTATTATTAATCATCCCGGTCTTACTGGGTATTATCCCAATAATAATCTTTCGAAATAAGCTTAATATCCTGGCATTTGGAGACGAAGAAGCCCAGTCTTTGGGCATTGACGTGCAAAAGGTGCGCTTGCTTTTTATTATATGTTCCACAATAATAACTGCCTCATCTGTGTCTCTATGTGGCATGGTCGGCTGGGTGGGTCTTATTATCCCGCATATATCAAGATCGCTTGTAGGTACTAATCATAATGTTCTTATACCGGCTTCGATTCTTACCGGCGCAATCTATCTAATGTTGGTTGATGACTTGTCCAGAACCCTATTCAGTGTCGAAGTACCTCTGGGCATTATTACATCCTTAATCGGAGCTCCCTTTTTTATATATCTTTTGTTTCAGAAAAGGAGAGTATGGCAATGAGGTTGCAGATAGACAATTTAACCTGCGGATACCGGGGAATAAAAATAGTGGAATCTGTAACTTTCAATATACAGGGAGGTGAAATTGTTTGTTTATTAGGCCCAAACGGTGTGGGCAAAACAACCTTTTTTAAAACGCTGCTGGGTTTCTTAAAACCAATAAGTGGACGAGTTCTATTGGATGAAAAAAACACCATGAAATTATCCAGAAAACGGATAGCCCAATCTATTGCATATGTCCCTCAGGCGCACAGCATTCCGTTCCCTTTCTCAGTTATGGATGTGGTTGTAGCCGGAAGGAACGCACACCTTGGTATAACTTCGACTCCTTCAAAAAAGGATTATGGTTTTGCTGCAGAGTGTATTGAAGAACTGGGAATTAGCCATTTGAGAGAAAAGATATATACCGAGCTGAGTGGAGGCGAGCAGCAAATGGTGCTGATCGCCAGAGCATTGGCCCAGACCCCGAAGATATTGATTATGGATGAGCCCACTTCGAATTTGGATTTTGGTAATCAGGTAAAAATAATTGATCATATAAACTCACTGAAGAAGAAAAAACTTGCAGTGGTAATGACCACTCATTCACCAGACCATGTGTTCTTGTGCGGATCCAGGGTTGTAATCTTCCAAAACGGCAAGCAAACCTACATAGGCGAACCAAAATCAATCATTACCGAAGAATTATTAAGCAGAATATATGGAGTGGATGTTAATGTATGCCAGGTTAATATCAAGGATAGTAACCCAGTAAAAGTATGTGTTCCAAAAATAAATGTTTCATAATTGAGGAGGAAACGAAATGAAAAAAAGTCTACTTTGTCTATTGCTAATAATTTTGTTGGGGGTTACAGGGTGCTCAGCATTCAAAAATCAAGCCCAGCAGACAGCGACCAGTGTAAAAACAGTATCAATAACTGATATGGCCGGGAGACAAGTGGAAGTGCCCACAACAATAAATAAAGTGCTGAGCACTTCTCCCGTGGGAACCATTATTATGTATTCTATAAATCCCAAAAAAATTGCCGGCCAGAACTGGGCATCTACAGAAGCCGAAAAGGAGTATTTAGATAAAGACTATTTGAATTTGCCAATGCTTTCAGGATGGTATGCTGACGGAAAAGTCGGAAATGTAGAGGAGATTATCAAGGCTGCTCCCGATATTGTACTGCTTAATTTCTCCGGAAAAGCCACCCAGGCAAACCTGGACCAGGCCAGCATGATTCACGAAAAACTTAATATACCTGTTGTCTTGATTGATTCAAAAATTCAAAACACGGCAAAGATGTACGAATTCCTGGGTAAATTGATAGGTGAGGAAGAAAGAGCCCAAAAATTGAGTCAGTATGCCAATAGTATTTTAAATGATATTAACAATAAAGCGAAGACTATTGATGACAGCAAAAGAGTCACGGTTTATTACGCAGAAGGAACTGAAGGTTTGCAGACCGATCCTAGCGGTTCTGATCATGCAGAGGTAATAGACCTTGTTGGTGGTGTAAATGTTGCCAAAGTAGAGCTAAAAATAGGTATGGGAAGATCAAATGTATCTATAGAACAATTATTGCAGTGGTCACCCGATGTAATCATCGCCTGCCATGATCAGGGATTTGCAGCTGAAAGCGCTACCTATAGCGCTATGATCAAGGATTCAAGATTCGCAACCCTTAAGGCGGTTAAAGACAATCGGATATATGAAGTCCCCTTTAAACCTTTCAATTATACTGACCGTCCTCCTTCCATAAACAGGCTGATAGGACTAAAATGGCTGGGCAATCTATTATACCCCGATGTTTACAAATATGACCTTGAAAACGACACCAAAGAGCTTTACAAATTATTTTACAATATAGAATTAACTCAGGAACAAATTACGGATATATATAAATTTTCTAGATAGGAGAATTCTGATGGGAACTGATGCGAAAAGCTTTGATAAAATAGCAAAAAACATTTTTGCACCTATTTACCCGGTTATTGCTGATAACATAATCAAGGAAACTGGTATAACCAGCGGTATTTGTTTGGAGCTTGGTTCGGGTCCCGGATATTTAGGATTGGAACTGGCAAAACTGGTTCCCGATTTCGAGCTTATATTATTCGATCAGTCAGAAGATATGTTAAGAATAGCAGAAGCCAACTCTGATAGCATGCTGCTCGCAGATCGTGTGAAAACTCAGCAGGGCAATGCAGAAGAGCTGCCTTATGATGACAACAGCATAGATCTGGTTGTAAGCCGGGGCTCAATTTTCTTCTGGGAAGACCAAATAATGGCTTTAAATGAAGCCTACAGGGTGCTTACCCCGGGCGGGTGCGCTTATATTGGTGGCGGTTTTGGAAATGAAGAATTGCTGGCGCAAATCACTCAAAAGATGCTGGAACAAAATCCTGAATGGGAAAATGACCGAAAATGTAGGGTCGGCGAAGAAGGATACAATCATTTTATTCACTTAATGAAAAAAACCAAAATTCATGATTATGAAATCAGTCGAAAGCAGGCGGGGCTATGGATAATATTCAAAAAATAGTTAAATGTCATATATGTGCCAGGGAATGCGGCATAAAAGAAGGCGGCATCGGTTTATGCCATAAATACACCGTAGTTGACGGGGATTTGCGTGAGATTGCAGCGGATAAATATCTGGTAGTGTGCTGCATTTCTATTGAAACTATGCCAATGATGCATTTCTATCCCAATGGAAAGTTTTTGCAGATAACAACTACCGGGTGCAATTTCGATTGTCCGGGTTGTGTATCCACAGTTTTGGTTAAAGAGCTGAGTATAGATACTACTGCAATGCATTATATGACTGCTGAGCAGATAATTGAAAAGGCAATAGAAGAAAATTGTATCGGAATAACGTTCCTGATGAACGATCCCATTGCTTCATTCTTTACCTTCTTAAATGTTGCTAGCAAAGCCAAAGCATCCAACCTTATGGTTGGATGCTCCAGCAATGCTTATTTCACTGCAAAATCCTCTCAGCAGGTTGCGCCTTATCTGGATTTTATAAATATCGGCATAAAGGGCTTCTCAGATGAAGAATACCGGACTTGCGGTGCAGCCAGCATCAAACCTGTACTTGAAAGCATTAGAACCTTTGTAAATGAAGGTGTGCATGTAGAAATATCCTGCACTTATAAAAAATATGATGAACCCAGTATTGAGAAATTCGCTGCGTGGCTGGTAGAATCAGGTTACAATATACCCGTGCAAATAATGAGGTATATCCCGCTTGAAGGAGCAATGCCTCAACTTGAACCCACTATAAAAGAAGCTGAGCATCTATGCCAGACATTAAAAGAAAAACTTAATTATGTTTATTTGTTCAACAGTCCGGGAACAGAATATTTATACACATATTGCCCGGAGTGTGGAAATGTATTGATTGAAAGAGACTTTTACGGTCCGATGGGGGCCAAGACAAGAAGAATCAACAGCAGTTCTGAGGGGAAGTGCCTGGAGTGTGATAATCATATTCCTATGCCAGGTTTGCAGCCCCGAGAAGGATATATGGAAAAAGCTTTTGAAGGCGGTTACCCTTTCACGAGGGCATTGGAAATGATACAGGCAATATTAATCGCTTCCGGAGTTAACAGGCTTTCAGATGTAGTAACAGTGTGGGAAAAGATACTATCTGATGAGAATGGCCTTAATAGTTTGCACCATGATTTGAATTCAATAAATCGGTATATTTCGGCCATTCAAAAGTTCTCTGGATATATTGGGGCTGATGAACCGGCAAAAAAACTTACTTTATACATCCAGGAGAAAATTGATGAAATAAATGAAAAGCTCAGGAAAGCAACTTACAAACCGCGGGTTTATTATGCTATGGGGAAACCTCTTTTTTGTCTAAAGGGTGAACGCTTTGAAAACCAGCTGGTTGCTGCCGCCGGAGGTATCAGTGTAAACAAGGAAGTTCAAGGAGAAGGCCGTCCAGGTCTGACTATAAGTGTCGAAGAACTAAACCGGCTCAATCCTGAAGTAATTTTTATCTCCTCCTTTATTTCCAATACCATTGAGGATTTTTATCATGAATGCCTGATAAAGAGAATAAAAGTTGACGCGGTTCGTTCCAAGAGAATATACACCCATACCTATCCAAATTGGGATTTTGGCAGCCCGAGATGGATTCTGGGGCTTATGAATATCGCCAATATTCTTCATCCGGAACTGTTTAATTTCGATATGTTGGAAGAAGCGAACTACCTCTATTCAAATTTCTACCACACCAACTTTGATCCTGAAAGAATCAACTTATCATTTGCAAAGCCAATCAATAACTGGAAATGGAATTAAGAATGCAGAGATGGTAAGGGAATAAGCTGCGATACTCTTAATAAAAGACACGATCGATAATAAATACTGCTTCCAGTTAAGTTTGCTAAACAACATCATTTACTTGCACTTTAATAAGATCTGCCGAGCAGTCCCTATTCATCACTAGGAGGGACTGCTCTTGTTATGGACCATATACGCAAAAAATTATATATGTTTTACCCATGCATTGCCTGCCCATGTAACCGGCTCAAGAAATATGTTATCCGAATCACGTTGAATATTTTTTAAATTTATGGAGATGTATTGAATCCTCGTTTTAGAACAAGACTATCTTTTAACAGGTATTTCTGATTATAAACATAGATCTTTTTAGCATTGCCTTGTTCCAGAATAAATCTACATTCGCTTTCATTAACACTTACCTTTATCCTGCTTCCTTCAAAACAAATCTTGAAACTGTAGGCAGACCAATTCCCGGGCAACATAGGGGCGAAGAATATCCCGCTTTCTTTAAGGCGAAAACCGCCAAAGCCATAGACCACCGCCATATAGTTGCCACCCATGTTGGCAGTATGAATTCCATCCACGGTATTGTTGTGCGTATCATCCAGGTCAACTCGAATAATATTTTTAAAATATTTAAATGCCTTATCTACCATTCCTAATCGAGCTGCCATAATGCTGAATATACACATAGAAAGCGAGGAATCGTGAGTACTGATTTTTTCATAATACTTAAAGGAATTTAACATAGTTTCCTTGGACTGAGCATCTTCCAGAAGAAAGTGAGCCATAACCGTATCCGCCTGTTTGCAGATTTGATGACGGTACAAATGCATCGGGTGATAATTCAGGAGTAAAGGAAATCTGTCTTTGGGAATGCTATCAACATCCCAGCGTTTTTTTTGTAAAAAGGAATCGTCCTGCGGATTAATACCCAGTTTTTTATCATAAGGTAAGTACATGTCAGCCGCGGCTTTCTTAAACGATTCAATTTCCTGCTCAGAGATATTTATCTTTTGTTCGACTTCATAAAGAAGGTTAGCTTTTTTTAAAACAACATAGAATTTAACCGCCCAGATCAAATTGTATTGAGCTAGAAGATTTGTATAGTAGTTATTGTTCACCAGGCACGTGTATTCATCTGGTCCGGTAACTTCATTTATGTGAAATTTGCCGTTGTAATAATTGCCTGCATCTATCCATAAACGAGCAGTCTCAAAAATTATTTCGGCGCCTATTTTCTTTATGAAATCAAGGTCTTTGGTAGCCAAATAATAAGCAATAATGGCATAAGCAATGTCTCCATTTATATGATATTGAGCAGAGCCAGCCGGAAAATAACCTGAACATTCGCGTCCCATAATGGTTCGCCAGGGATAAAGTGCTCCAGACTTATGACCTAATATCCGGGCGTTTTCCCTGGCCATGTCCAGGGTAGCATAACGATACTCAATAAGCGTTTTGGAAATATACGGCCGGGTAATGGTAAAAAAAGGTTGAATGTACATTTCCGAATCCCAAAAGTAATGCCCTTCATACCCGTCTCCGCTTAATCCTTTGGGCGAGATATTGCTGAAACGGTCTTTGCCTACGGACTGGAGCAGTTGATACATGCTGTATCGGAGTGCTGCATCGCTTTCCGGATCACCCTCAACATCAATCCTACAACTATTCCAAAAATTTTCGAGATAGACGGTTTGCTTACTGTAAATTTGTTCGAGTGGAATAGACAGGGCCTGCTTCATCTCCGCTTCGGCTTGAAGTCTGCAATCTCTATGGCGAATGGAATCAGAGAAAACCGTATATTTTATCAGCCTGATTTTCTTTCCTAATTCCGTATGCGTATGAAATCTGCAAATAGCATCATTGTTATCAATAACAAACTCTTGCTGGGAATCTTGAAACAAGACATTCTTGACACCGCTGCAAATCTCCAAATTCGACTTTGACGTTTTTGAGCTGATATATGAAACCCCTTCCTTTATTTCACATCCCAAAGGGGTTAAATACTGAATACTTTCACAGGCTAGCCTGGGATCTGCAGGATTACAATAATTTAAAACCGTTCCGTCATGAACTGACTCAATTACAATACTGGCAGAAAAGTTTAAAGGTTCAACTTCGTATTCAATAGTGAAAAGGGGCAACTGACAAAAAGAGGCCATACGGGTAACGGTTATGAGCAGTTCTTTGCCCGTCGGTGAGCGCCATTTTACTTTTCTAATAGTAACCCCTTGCTCCATATCCAGGCGTAGATTGCTTTGTAGCACCGTCCCCTTAAACATACTGAATTCTTCATTATCAAACATTATCCTGATGATTTGCGTATTGGCCGTGTTGAGAATGGTCTGTTTTTCTCTAACCAGTCCATATAGCTTTTCAGCCTGCTGTAACCCGGCATAATCATACAAGCCATTTATATACTGACTGGGGGTGAAATCGTACCCTGCCGCATATCCTTCTTCAAAATCATAACGAATGCCGATATAACCGTTGGCATTATGAAATAGGACCTCGTTCAGATTCAAGTGGTATCTATCCAGAGGAAAATTTTTCAATTCGAGAACAGATGATATGTTTTGCACAACACTTTCCCGCCTCTTATATAGTATTGATTATATCTACTAAAACCGCACCTCCATATATGACTTTATATTTGTTGATAATCATATTATATTTTCGATTAAGAGCAATTCGGAGATATTGTTTAGATCATAATTAGCCAATCCGCAAGCTACTCCCTCTCCAATGGCAGCACAGTCCATATGGGCCGCTATAGCAGCCTCAATGCCGGACCTGGCATCCTCCACAACTAAACAATACCGAGGTGCAATACCCAGATACTCGCTTGCCTTAAGAAATACTTCTGGATCAGGTTTGGAACGGGTAATATTGTTTCCGTCTGAGACCGCATCAAAAACATTTGCCAGGCCGATTTGGGCCAGTATGTATTTAGCATTTTTACTTGAAGAACCTATGGCTATTTTAATGCGTTTGCGCTTGAGCTGGGCCAGGGTAAGTAAGACATCGCTGCTTACATCCTCAGGTGATAGATTGTTTAGATATTCCTTATAAAGAGCATTCTTCTTTTCAGTCCAATAAAACTTTTCCTTTTCGCTAAGAGAGCCATCATGCAATTCGAGAATGATATCCAGGCTCTGCATACGACCAACGCCTCTCAAACGATTATTAATATTCTCATCAAAATAGACTCCTATTTCATTAGCTATACGTTTCCAGGCTAGATAATGGTAATGATCAGTATTACAAATAACCCCATCCAAATCAAAAATAACCGCTTCGTATTTCATATATAGCTCTCCATGCGTTCCAATGCTGCGGTGCCGCTTAACTCAGTAAATATCCGTAATATTGAGCGTATAGCCTGCCAGGACCTTACATAGTATTTAGCATTGGTTTCTTCAACGCCAACTTTTACCGAAATAGCATCAGCCGGCAGTGCCAAAAACAGGTCTTCATCTGTTAAATCGTCACCAACTCCGAAGATAAAATCATAATTATTATGAATGAATCGTGATGCTACATACCCTTTGTTTACCCGATTGTCTTTAACTTCAATCACTTTATTTCCCTCCTGTATTCCAAGAGTCGTGGTCTGGGTTAAAAATATAAGCGCCTCCTTAATCTCACTGATTCTTACTGCTACCATATCGGGTTCACACTGACGATAGTGAAAAGCCAGCGAATACTCTTTTTCTTCAATCAGAGAACCGGGCATACGACTGCTATACATTTCCAGTACGTTTCTAACCGACTTTTTCCAGTAATTATCTAGGGAAACGGTCATCACCCAGTTCTGTTCAGGAGCGCGCACCCATAGCCCATGAGCTGCTACAAAATATAAATTAAGTTCTCCCAGCCATTCGTCCAGTATGCTTCTATCTCTTCCAGAAATTATAACCACGGTATTCAAAGGATCGTTGGTCAATTCTGATAATAGTCGTTTTAACTCCGGATCTGGTTTAGCCTGCTCCGGTATTGGCTTAAAGCCAACCAAAGTGCCATCGTAATCTAATAGCAAGAGTCTCCTGCCTGCTTTAGTATAGTTGTGTTCCAAAAGCGCATATTGGTTTTCGATATTTTGAGACGTTGTATTTGAAGAGCTTATAACCGCGTTGTCCAGGGCTTGCAATATATCGTCAGCCCAGTAGTGAACCGTATAGGTTCTCAGCCTTTCGTGCATAACCTTATTGGCAGCTTTCTTATCTATGAGCGGCATATCAAGGGCATATTTTATTCCCTCGGCAATGGCTTGAATATCATTGGGATTTACAATTACCGCTTCGCCCAATTCGCTGGCTGCCCCGGCAGTTTCGCTGATAACCAGCATTCCATTGAGATCTGTACGAGTAGCTATATATTCCTTGGCCACCAAATTCATCCCATCCCTAAGAGGGGTTACCAGAAGTACATCAGAGTTCTTGTACAACGCTATTAACTTGTCCTGAGGAAATGTCTGGTAATATATCCAAATAGGCATCCAGTAGATAGTTCCATACCTGCCGTTAACCGCACTGACTAATTCAAATACCTCTTTTTTTAACTTTTCATATTCTTCCACTTCCACCCGGGAGGGGGCAACAATGAGCGTCAGTCGGACCTTCTCTCGGTATTCGGGGTATCGTTCCAGGAAGAAATCAAAGGCTCTGATACGCTCAGGAATGCCTTTGGTATAGTCAAGTCGATCGATAGCGAGAATGTTTTGAATATTCTCATTGCCATTATATATTTCACTGACCTCGGAAAGAAAGTCCTGATTACCATTTCCATATGCAAAACGCTCATAGTCAATGCCCATGGGGAAAGCATCCACCTGGACGAGGCGATTTTCGTACCTTAACTGGTAGAAATTATGCTCAAATCCCAGCAGCCTTCTTACGCTGCTTAAAAAATGCCGAACATAATTATAGGTGTGAAAACCAATTAAATCCGCCCCCAAAAGACCGTGCAGAATTTCCTCTCGCCAAACCAGCAACCGGTACACCTCATATGATGGGAATGGTATGTGGAGAAAAAAAGCTATTCTGGTATCAGGATGCTTTTCTTTAATCATCTGGGGCAGCAACATGAGTTGGTAATCATGTATCCAGATTGTATCGCCGGCGCTTATGAGGGGGTCAACTTCAGAAAAAAACTTCTGGTTAACTGCCTGGTAGGCATTCCAATTATTTGCATTGTACTCTGTTTTGGCAGGGAAGTAATGGAACAGAGGCCATATAGTCCTATTACAGAATCCATTATAATAATCGTCAATCTCCGATTTGGATAAAGAAACAGCAAGACATCTATAATTATTACGCAGGTCAAGCCGAATCATTTTATTTTCTTCTCGGCTGATTTGTTCATCTATAATTCCAGACCATCCTATCCACAAGCTGTCAGAACGGTCATGGTAACTTCTCAAACCGGTTGCAAGCCCACCAATACTCCAATGATATTCAAAATGTTCATCTTGTTTCTTGACAGTTACCGGTAGCCTGTTTGAGATGATAATTATTTTACTCATATTTCAAACCTCCGTAGTCCAGCGGCGTTTATGACTTTGCTATGTAACTTGAATGATAGGCAGCTAATTCCCTGCTATGCAGCCAATTACCGCGTTATCAATAGTACTATCTGCACCTATAACTATGTAACTCCAAATCACTGAATCCGCAATAGTTGCACGATATAGCGAAAGTACGATTTATTTTCTGCCCCAATTTTTATTTTACGCTTTGTCCCCGTCTTGCCCGTGTCATTCTCGTCAAGGCATTTAAACCGAGTCTGATGCTTGAATAAGAGAACAAAGCAGGGAGAGATCATGTGCGTTTCCCCTTCCCCTCCCACTAAATCGGTTTATTACCGCAGCACTACATCGGTTAACAGACAATGTAATATAAAACATTATAAAACATTATTTTGGCATAAATAAGGCAGGCGATAATATAAAAATTTTCAGAGGTTTTGGATATATTAGAGCTGATGACCGGCAAGAAAACTACAACACCACCTTTATCCTTAATGGTAGCTTGAAAAGTTAAGCGAAAAACGGTGGTAAAATACGTTTATCGAGCTTGTCGTTTTGAAAGGATTGGACATCGTCAAGTTTTGCACCCCCATCTAATCACAAGCGCTGGATTAAGTATATATAAGCAGGCAGTCGGCTTTGCTCTTCAGCCAAGTGTGGCCACTTTTTTATGTTAAGGCCACGGATAGACTTTATCTGCCCATTTAAATTAAACCAGAATTCGTATTCCTGAGTCCTTATATATGAGCATTTACCATAACGCAGAGGAAATCTTTCCTTATATAATTTCGCTGGAAAATTGCTTCTCAATAATTCCACGTTCCCACCTCGCTTTTGTTAATTCTACAGTAAAACTAGCTTAGGATCCTGACTCTTGAGGACACAATGGGACGGTTTTCGCAAAGACAAGGACATTGGAGCTTGATCGCCGAATACATTTGCAAGGGGATTAGATAATATTAGAAATTTCAAGGTAGCTTAACAGGGATAAAATATCAAGGGGGTAAGTGATACATGCGTTTTTCAGAAGAGTATCGATCAAAACTGGTCGGCGCGGGTGAAGCAGTAAAAATAGTCAAGAACGGAGACTGGATTGATTTTGGTTTTGGCCATTCCAAACCGATAGCGCTTGATAACGCACTGGCAGCCCGTAAAAATGAGTTGAAAGATATAAACATCCGTCATGTTCTAAGTTTAAGTCCCCAAGCCTGTATCGAGGCTGATCCTGTAGGTGAGGTATTCAATCTAAATTTATGGTATTACTCGGGTTATGATCGCAAACTGCATGATAGGCAGCGGGCTTTTTGCATTCCCATGATTTTTGGCAACCAGTCTTTATACTACCAAAAAAGTATTCACGATCAGGTCGATGTGGCGATGTTTCGAGTAAGCAAAATTAACAAAGACGGTTTCTTTAATCTTCACTGCGCCTGTGCTTCCGGGCGGGTTATTATCGAAGCAGCCAAAAAGGTCATAGTCGAAGTAAACGAAAAGCTCCCCTGGGCTATGGGGGGAGCCGACGAGGTTGTTCATATTTCAGAGATCGATTACATCGTAGAAGCTGAATCCAATGTTGAGCTCCTTCCCGCAGTTGCGCCAAGCGAAACTGAGAAAAAAATAGCCCAGCACATCGTTCCTCTTATCCCCAGTGGTGCCTGCATCCAACTGGGTATTGGAGGCCTCCCCAACTTCGTGGGAACTATGCTGGTTGAATCCGACATAAGAGATCTGGGGTGCCATTCGGAGATGCTGACAGACGCTTTTTACCACCTTAATGAAGCGGGGAAACTGACCAATCGTAAAAAAAAGGCGGATCGGGGTAAATCCACCTTTGCCTTCGCACTGGGAAGTCAGTTTCTTTATGATTGGCTTGATTACAATCCTTCACTGGCTACCTACCCGGCAGCATACATAAACAACCCACGTCTTATCGCGCAAAATCCCAATACCGTATCGATAAACGCATGCCTGGAAGTCGACCTGTACGGGCAGGTTTCCTCAGAGTCCTCTGGAACCCGTCATATAAGCGGAACCGGGGGCCAACTGGACTTTGCCACCGGGGCATATCTGTCTGAGGGCGGAATGTCCTTCATTTGCTGTAACTCTTCATACCGGGACGGGAATGGAAATCTCAAGTCCCGCATTGTTCCCACCCTGCCCCCTGGATCTATAGTGACGGTTCCCCGCTCTCAAGCCCATTGTATAGTAACCGAATATGGCATAGCGGACCTGGCCGGGCGTTCTACCTGGCAGCGGGCCGAGGCTCTGATTAATATAGCGCATCCGGATCTAAGAGATGAATTAATCAACAGTGCTGAAAAGATGAACATCTGGCGTAAAAATATTAGATAATGGGGAGTAATTTACTCCTCAGAAACATTTCACGATAGATGGTTATGTTTATGAAAACGGGCAAGAACGATTTGTTTTATTAGAATATAAGTAGCGTATATACGATTCAACAACCGAATCCTTTGTTGGGACAGCACGGGTATTTTATTATATTGAGCTATAATTGATTCGCATTATGTATCAATTACCCGTTCCATAGTGCCTTTAGATCTGCAAGTTTTACATCACCTGGGCTCATCACCGCTAATTTCGAATGTTTGAAAAGCGACAAAAAAGGCTATTTTTATAGCCTTTTTCTATAAATTGGATATTAATGCCATGAAATTAAATTCCTGCCTTTTAAAAAACAAAGCTGCTTTTCTCAGCACCCAGTCTGCATTGTATGGTATCCTGATTTGAAATATAATTTTATTAGTCCCTCATTGAGAATTTTGTTTTGTAAATAATGTCAATTATTTTCTGAAGAACTGATTCCCGATTATTCATTAAATATGCCGATTCGCAAAATCGGACAAGATTCACTGATTCTGTTAACGAGGTGGTGAACCAGTGGCCATAGATCTTGTACCTACTGCTCCATTGGTCAAAACCAAATACAACCCGCCTCTTGTTAATCCATACCTGGTTTCACGCCAGCGCTTGCGTTACAAATTTGATAGGGCTATCAAACACAAGGTAACCCTGGTTATAGCTCCCGCCGGCTATGGCAAGACTACGGCTGTCCTGGAGTGGCTGGAAAACAGTGTTTTACCCACAGCCTGGTTATCTATTGATAAAGAAGACAACAATCCCATGGTATTCTGGAATTATGTATGTGCAGCTCTGGATGCCATTCAACCAGGCATAATCCGTGATACCAATTATATTTTTTCTTCACAGACATTTCTAAATTCCCACCTTCAAATAAACATCATTATTGACCATTTGGCGCAGATGCAATCCGACTTCATCATGGTCCTTGATGATATGCATTTGATTACTGAGCCGTCGATTCTTAAAGGCTTATCTTTCCTAATCGATTATCTCCCCCCTCGGATGCATCTGATCATTGTTGGGAGAAACGAACCTGCTATGGAACTATGCAACCTTGGGATTAAATCGCAATTGCTCAAAATTAGCGAAAAAGATCTGCGGTTTCAGGAAGAGGAAATTTGCGGATTTTATAAGGTGAGAGGGTTCAAACTCAGCGATAATGACGTTCGAACCATAGAGCATTTTACAGAAGGATGGGCGGCAGCCCTAGTTGCCATAGGTATGTCCTTGGAGGAAAACACTAAAAACAACAACGTTATTAAAAATATAAAACGCAGCAGAGACGGGATTGATGAGTATCTGCATAAGGAAGTACTAGGCTCCTGGGCTTTGGAAAAAAGATTATTTGCCATCAGAACTTCTATATTGGACACCCTTGATGTAGGTTTATGTTTTGAAATCACAGGTAATTGCAATACAGAACAAATATTAGCCGAAATTTGTGAGAAAAACGGGTTTCTTATTGCCCTGGATGCAGAAAAGACTCAGTACAAATATCATCACCTTTTCAGGGATTTTCTCTATAAATTACTGTGTAAATCAGACCCAGAAGGGCTCTTAGATTTACATGCCAAGGCTGCTCGATGGTATGAAAAACAAGGCCTTGAGGAAAAAGCGATTAAACATTTCTTAAAGGCTTCCATATATAGTGAAGCGCTTGACCTTATACAAAAACGTCTGCCCGAACTTGCTGCAAAGAACGATTATCATGAAGCAATTTCTTGGCTGGAAAGAGTTCCAGAAGTATATAAGGAATGCAATATAGAGGTCGCTATATTTTTCGCGTCATATTATGCTGGACTTAACCGATATGAAGATTCTCACTACTGGATTAGGAGAACCGAACAGCTTGCTCGTGACGTACATGCTTACGACCCGGAACTAAGTCAGCAGGTAGCGGTTGCTTTGAGGTTTATAAATGTGAATTTGATGGTGAGAAAAGGTAATCTAAATGGATTATTATCTTTGCTTACCGATATCGAGACATATAATGTCACCTTTAAAGTGACGGGATATTATGATTTCAACACTGGAGATACTTATTTTTACCGCTGCCCTATTGGTAAGATGGCATATTTATATGGCAATAATCCTGAAGCATACAGCAATATGACGAAAAAATTCAGAGAAATTATTACTGATAATCCGGGATACGCTCCGCTAGCTGCAGGGGAATACCTATATGAAAATAATCAAATGGAAGAAGCCCTACCCTATCTGCTCGAAGCCTTGACCGAGGCGCAACTGGCTAATTGCCCGGGAGCCCTCGTTCCTGTTATGGTAAACCTGGCCCGTATAAAGAGGGCCAGGGGAGACATATCCGGAGCTTTTGATGTGCTTACGGAATGTGAAGCAAAACTCCAAAACATAAACAAAGCTCACTGGAGTTACGTTATTCAAGCATTTAAAACGCGTCTATACTTAGAAAATAGTTGCGAAGACATGGTAGATCAGTGGATCGATGCAAGTAAGTTAAGTATCTATAGCGAAATAACAAGTACCAGGGAATTTGACTTCATCGTATATGCAAGAACCTTAATCGCAAAAAACCAATACGATGATGCCGAGATTCTGCTTACAAGGCTTTTGGCATTCGCCGACCATGAGTCAAGACTGCATAGTAAAGTCGAGATATTGAACCTTTTCGCGATACTATCTTACAAAAAAGGTGTAATCTCAAAAGCGAAAGAATACATAGAGAATTCGCTCATTATAGGTATGGAAGAGGGCTATATGCGGAACTTTATAGATGAGTTCGAGCAGATTATCGACGTTCTAAAACAAGGTATCATTCATCTTAAGAGGAAGAAAGACTCTTCCGGTAAATTGATTGCCTATGCTAAAAAACTGCTTGATCAAACCCAGGCCAATATCCGAACTTTAGCAACCAAAGACAAGGAAATTGCTGCTACCAGAACAAATAAACTCTTGACTGTACAGGAGCTAAATATTTTAAAACTGTTATTCGCAGCCTATACCAACCAGGAAATCAGCCAGGAAATGAATATCGGATTGCGAACGGTAAAAACCCACATTGGCAATATTTACAGCAAACTTGGAGTTAAAAACCGCGCCCAGTGTATAAAATTGGTTCGTGACGCGGGACTATTAGACTAACTCAGAGATACAAAACTCATTATTTCGGAGATCTGCAAAATTTTGCAGGTCTCTTTTTTCATGAAATCGTACTTAAGTACGATACGAAGTTTGTTATTTCGGAATATTATGAAAATACATTCCATTTTGTTGCTACTATGTTTCCAATGCTATTGCTGGTTATCGCGAGAGGGGGGGGCTTTAGTTTTTTGAAAACTAGCAGATTTTTTAGAGAAAGATCATCGGAATCAGAAAGGTGGGTTTGTATGAAAAGAAATTCGTTATTGATGTTTGTTTTCTGCTTATGTATGTCTTTTACTATGGTAGTAGGGTATGTTCCCCTGGCCTCTGCAGCGCCGGTACCTGTAAATATCGACTTCGAGGACCAATCTACAGGTACCTTTACCCAAATCGACGTGGAAGGATTTCGTCTCGAGTATATAGGTTATGGGGATTTGCAGACCATTGTTGATGTATCAGGAAATAATGTTTTAAAAGACTCTGATATTTCTAATCCATCAGGCGCCGAAATAAGAATCACATCGATCGATGGTGGAGCTTTCTATTTCAATTCGCTTGACTACAATAACTTTACTACGGATCCCTACCATGCTATTGCGGTCACAGCCGTTAAGGCCGCAGGCGGTTCTGCATACCAGGAACTATATCCTTCCTCTCCGACTTATGCAACCCTGACAAGCTCCGGTTTAGGTGTTAACGCAATCCCGTTAAGCTTGCTGCGGGTAAACATCGTTAGTTGTTGGGGCGGTGATTTCAGCGTTGACAATATAAATCTCACTCATATTACAGTTGAGACACCGATTTCTATAGACATAAAATACGGTTCTCCTGATAATCCTGTAAACCTGACAGACAAAGGCACTCTGCCAGTGGTCATTTTCGGCGGGGACATTGATGTGAAAGATATAGATCCTTCGTCTATTCTATTGGGGACAGTTGGCCTGTGTGAAAAGAGCAACGGTAAATTGATGTTTTCAATTGAGGATGTAAATCTTGACGGGATTATGGATATGGTTTGTCATTTCAGTGTGCCAGATTTGGTGGCAAGCGACGACCTGACCCAAGATACCACTCAGCTTGAATTAACCGCGACATCCTTTGACGAATCAACAATATTCACCGGTTCGGACTCCGTTGCCATCACACCATCTAGTCTGGAATAAGCTATTTGGCAGTGCTGGTTTCATGAAGCTTAAGTTACCAGCACCGGGCAAAATAAATAAACGTCAGGTGTAGTACTAAAGAGGCCAATGATGATTGGCCTCTTTTTTCTACACGATCCAGTTAAAACTGGTTAAGAGCAACCAGGACTGGGTCCCAAACCGGGCTGAAGGGCGGCGAATAGGCCAGATCCATGTCGATAAGGTCTTCAATGGTAGCCCCTACGGTCATGGCAACCGCCAGCATATCGATACGCATGCCCGCTCCAGAAAAACCAACGATCTGAGCCCCTATCAAGCGGCGGGTGCTCTTGTCCATTAATAGTTTAAGATAAATATCCCTGGAAACCGGGCAGAAGTGGGCTGCCGTTTTTGATTTGATACTACTGACAGTATAGTTGATCCCTAATTGCTTGCATTCATTCTCGCTAAAACCGGTGCGGGAAATTTCCATCTCTATAACTCTTACCACACCTGTACCAAGTACTCCTTTAAATGATGCGTTACCACCTGCGGCATTCTCGCCTGCCACTTTACCCTGCTTGTTGGCTGTAGTGCCCATAGGAATATAAACTTCATCGCCTGACAGCAGGTGCATGGTCGTTGCGCAATCACCTGCAGCATAAATGCTTTTTATATTAGTTTCCATTCTCGCATTTACCCGGATGGCATTTTTAACACCTAACTCTATTCCAGCCGCGGCTGCAACCTCCGAATTCGGCTGAACCCCGATAGACAATAGTACAAAGTCGGCAGGAATTTCACCTTTATCAGTATATACTCCAGCCAGTGAACCATTCCCGTAAAATCCATTTACCGATTCCCCGGTTCTTACTTCAACCCCTTTGGATTCAAGATACCTGGTGAGAATCTGAGCCATGTCTTCATCCATATTAGGAATGATATGCGCCGCTCTCTCAAGCAAGCTAACCTGGCACCCTATTTCCAGCAGGTTTTCCACCATTTCTAATCCGATATACCCTCCGCCGATGACGACTGCTTTATGTGGTTTGTTTTTAAGTAAAAAAGACTTAATCTTCAAGCTGTCGTTTATGGTGCGCAACGAAAAAATACCTGGTAATTCTGTTCCGTCTATGGGAGGAACAAATGAACGGGCACCGCTGGCTATTATTAGGGAACCATAGTTTTCTTTCAAGGTAACCTTTTCCATAAAATCATGGATGTAAATGGTTTTGCTCTCCGGTCTGATTTCCTTCACTTGCATTAGCGTTTTGACTTGAATGTTCTGGCGGGCAAAATCCTCTGCTGAACGAGCAATCAGGCTGTTTATCTGTTCAACTCGGCCGCCGATAAAGTAAGGCAGTCCGCATCCTGCGTAAGATATGTATTTGTCATCTGTGTAAACTACAATATTCAGGTCTGGTTTTAGCCGCCTGGCTTTTGAGGCAGCACTCATGCCTGCCGCCACACCTCCCACGATAACCAGTTTTTCAGACATATACATTCCTCCTTCCTGTTTTGTTCTAGCAGCAATTAACAATGAGCTTCTGATATGTTAATGCTATCATTACACAGAGTATTTTGCTAAATTGAAGACCGACTTAGTATAAAGGTGCTCTGTTCATTTAAAGGGACAGGACCGATCGCAACCATTATGCAAGTCAATCAGAAAATGCAAAAGGACCAGCTTTCTAAGGAATCTGCTGATCCTTCTACGGCAAGTCTCTTTCAATTTTCAGTCACAACATCTCCTTTGCCTTTTTCCTATAGATCATTGATTCTTCAAAGAGTTATATCCCCTAATTAATAATCTTGGGAGAATCTGATTCTATAGGATTATATAATTAAAGCTCCAGCGAACCTTTCTCAACTTCCAACCTACATTACCTTCGACTTTGTTTCCCATCTTAACTTTTCATAATACCTTCGTCTTTAGAACTTCATTTACTCTTAGCCTATACTAACTCTTCTTTACTTCCATTTCGATCACATTAGTCTTTTCAGACTTTTGTTTTCTAGACTTCCGTACTTCTGAACTAGCATAACCTCTTTTCAATGTCTTCCTTGGATATAGTGAACTGCTTCACCGGTTTTATGATCTGTTTTCAATGTTCTGTTTCTGCTTTCCGGCTCTGTAAGTCTTCCGTCTTAGGAATTCCCTGGAGCTTGAGTATAATATACTTTTTCTTAGTCCTTGTTGTCAAATTATTATGTTCACAAATCGTATATTTTTCGAAACCTGGAATGTATTCTTGTGCCCAATCAGTTGTTCAGGGAAGCTGCTGGTAAGAATCCGGGGAATCTCATCTCTGAAGCAAGTAAAGAGGAAGCTGACCAGGACAGCAAGGTCGGCCCTGCCCACCCACGATGTTTATGATTTATAGGAAATCTCACTGACTTTTTACCTGGTTCTCACAGAATTACTACAAATTCTTACTAAGATATTTCTATGAGGAAAGCGAGGAGATGATACGAATGTTTAGAAAACGGATAATAACTATAGCTCTGGCCTGTTTCATGACTATAGGCGGTGTAATACCAGTTTGGGCGAGCGTAGCCGGCCCTGGCTATCCGGGCAGTGGGAGCCAGGGAATACCTATCGATGTAGATGATAGCAGCGATGACGTTGTAATATCTGCCGAAGCGGCCCAAAAGGCAATGGAGGAAGCCAGAAAGAGCAGGTTTGAAGACTGTATGCAGGAAAATGGTGGCGTTGCCGATGAAATTGACGCCGATGCAGCCAGAGATGCTTTAGAAGAGGCCAGAGACAGTAAGATGCAGGGAAAACTACAGGAACAGGACAGCAGTTCCAATACTATTTCATCTGAAGATAATAGTTTTCAGATAGCGGAAGAATTAATCCATTGCCCCTGGGATGATGATGAGAAAACCATGAGCACCTCTTCCAGGGATGTAAAATGCACCGGCAAGAAGCCCAAAGGGAAGTAAAAGACTGCCGCTATTTTGTGGAAGCGCTATGACGAAGTGTGCGGGCAAGGCCTCTGATCGGGACCTTGTTTAAGCGGTTTCCATAACGAAGGACTGCTAGTAACAATTAGTCCATTACGTACCTCAACCTCTCCTATTTTCGAGCTTAATCGCAGAAGCGTGAAAGCTAGCGCCAGGATTTTAGCGCTTCCAAGTATTGATTGCTGAAATCAATTTTCAATTCCACCCAAAGCGGCAAATGGTCAGATATTTGAAATGTGCGCCAGGAGCTTAGATAGTATTTTTCTATATCCTGTTCTTCTTTCTCCTGTATGGTTTTCTTGGGGAAGTAGGGTCTGTAGATATTCAAATCCTGTGATGTGTAGACCGACTCGGTAAAATTGAATGCGCCCGCACTCTGCTCACCTTCAGAAAATACTGTCATTGACGGACTCAATTTAATACTGAAGGCGATCTGGTCGTAATGCCTGGTTTGCCCTAAATCCGAAGGATGTTGTTTGATGCTTTCCGGTATGATAAACCCGTGTCTTTCCAAAGCATAAAAAGTTTCGTCACTGGTTTTTACTATATTGAAGTCGCCCAGCAGGATGTAGCTCTCATCTTCTTGCTTGGCCCGCTTGGCTAGAAAAGCAGCAATTGCATCAATTTCTGCAAGCCGCCTCTCATCAATTCCGGAACTCGATCCATAATAAATGTGCACAGTCACCAGCTTGAATTTAAACCATTTTGCCTGGAAGGCCACGCAAAACGGTGAACGTGCAAACTGCAGGCTGCCATCGATCAACTTTTCCCTGGGCAGCACGATTTCCCCCGCTAGATTCTTAAAGGTGACTTTGCTCTTGTCATAGAGAAAAGCCATCCTTTCTCCGCCGCCTGCACTTCCGTCTGTACTGTCGGTCACAATATAATCCCACTGCGGATTCATAAGTGACATTACTTTTTCCAGGCCTTTCAGGTCTGCGGATACTTCCTGTATCGCTATAATATCGAATCGACTTATAATCTCAGCAAGGTAATAATAACTTTCCAAACGCCTATTGCCGCCAAATTCGCGAATATTCCAGGTTGCCAGCAGAAGAGTCTCAGATTCAGTTTTCTTGGGAATTTGGGCATCCAACTGACGGCGCAGCAACAAGAGCCTATCGACAACGCGCATACGCTCTTCTTGGTCTCTTATGCTTTTTATCGGATAATAATACGGCATAGCTATTATAAATCCCTAATCGACTATTAATGCCAAAATTATACATCTAATCAGCTCGCATAACAAGCCGTTTCCTAACCCTACCGCCCTATTGCAAATAGTTTAATTTCTTCTGTCAGTCAGTTTATTTTTGAGTTTCACAGGCCAATAAAGCTGCTCCAAGTGCACCAGTGTACTGACAGACTTCGGGCACGATAATCTTGGTTCCAAGCTCTTCCTCCAGCGCACGCTTGACTCCCGGATTAATCGCCACCCCGCCAGTAAAAGCTACCTGTTCCTTGATCCCCATGCGTCGGGCCATAGCTGCTACTCTTTTTCCTACCGACTGGTGTAATCCTGCGATAATGCCCCCTTTGGGATTACCTCGGGCTAGTGAACCAATTATTTCCGATTCAGCAAAAACCGTGCACATACTGCTGATCGTTTGCATCTCGCCGGGATTCTCAGCATCCCCTAGTTCACTGACATCTAGCCCCAGGGCAGTGGCCATAACCTGTAGGAATCGTCCGGTTCCAGCTGCGCATTTATCATTCATCGCAAAATCTAGCACCTGGCCCTTTTCCCCAGTGCTGATCACCTTACTGTCCTGGCCGCCAATATCGATGATGGTTCGTACCCCGGGATAGAGTTCAGCGATTCCCCGTGCATGGCACTTGATCTCGGTGACAGTTTTGTCGGCGTGCTCAAAGGCTACCCGGCCGTAACCAGTAACATAAATCCGTTCCACCTGATCTCGCTCTAATCCCGACGAAGCAAGGAGTCGCCTGATTATTACCTGCCCTGCCTCGCGGGGACTCCATCCAGTAGGAACAATAACTCGATGATGGTTGCCACTGCTTATCATATAGCCCTTAGCAGCCACCGAACCTATATCAATGCCTATTACTATCATTTCTCTATCATCTCCAGCATTGCTTCTATGCGGACTTTGAGACTCTCCAAATCCGAATTTGAATAGTCGCTTTCGAGGTGCAGGTAGGGAAGTCCCTTTGCCTTCACTAATTTGCCTACTTCGAAGGCTTCAATATTGTAAGTGTGACACGCCTGCCAGGTCAGGTCGATGACCGCATCCACCCGGAAATCATCGATCATTCTATCTAACAGCTCCAATCGGTAAGGATTTGGACTCATGCAGGAGCAGGGTATAGCCATATATTTTTCCGCCAGAGCCACTATAGGATCCGATCCATAGGTGTCAGTCTGCAGTTCCAGGGTCTTGTAGCCGGAGCAGTTTTCCATGGCAACGATATAGGCGCCCAGTTCTTCGGTCAGGCGGATGACTTTTTCAGTGCCCAGACCCACCGGGCAACCGGTCAACAGCACCCGTGGTGCCTTTACTTGCCGGTTTTTCGGCTGATTGGCAAGCTCCTGTACCAGTCGATTTATATTGTCAATCATCTCCCCTTTATCGCTGCTGAAGCTGCGGGACCAGGAAGCAGTGAGCATCTCCATCCCGCTTAGTAGTGGCGGATCAGCCCGGTTCAGATCGAACATAGCCTTAATTGCCTTCTTCTCGTTGTTGATAACCTCAACAGCCCTCCATATATCCTGGTCGCTTATGGTAACCTGCAATTCTTTTTCCAGGCGGTCCTTCAAGCACCGTACTTCTTCCACCCAGAGCTCAAATGAGGACTTAGTGTTATTAAGGTGTGGTAGCTGCATAACATGCACCGGTTTCAAGTCCTGCATAATTTCAAACATCTTCTTTTTGCCATCACAGGTGGTTTCCCCAACGATCAGATCGGAAAAGTGAAAGAATGGGCAAGTATCAGTGGCTGCAAAACCATATGAGGATTTTACTAGAGGACAGAGATTGCGCGGCAGAGTTTCCTCGGCAGCAGCAATAGGATTCTCACTCATCCCGCAAAGCCCCACCGGAATTGCTCCTGCCGCCAAAATTAGTTCCTGGGGGCAATAGGTGCAATATATGCCGACCACTTTGCCTCCATTGTCCTTGGCCTCTTTTATACGCATCAGGTTCGTTTCTCTGGCACTGGCAAATCCTTGCATAAATTCGTCTAGCATAAAATATTCTTCTCCCTTCTGTAGACGCAGTCTGCGGTGCTATCTAGTTATCTCAGTTTCTCTCCATATTCTCAACGCTGCTGTCGGGAGCCCAAACTTCTACCAAATGGACACACGGTAACACATATTCCGCAAACAGATCTATCAATCTCAATGCCCCATTCCTTTTTGCGATTCTCCATAAAATTGAAGCACTTGACCGGATCCAGCCGCTCATAATCGGCTTCCTGTTCATTAAATTCACGTCCCTTTATCGCCCCAGCAGGGCAGGCCAACTGGCATATTTGGCAATTTTGACAGGCTGATTCTATGGGTTGGGCGGTCTCAAGCGGAGCATCGGTAAGTATGCTGGCTAGTCTGACCCTAGGTCCCTCCCGTGGGGTCAGGAAAAGACCATTGTTGCCGATCCACCCTAGCCCGGCTGCTCTTGCCACTAACTTATGTGATATAAGGGCAGCCAAACGTTCTTTATACACACCATATGAGGCCGGAACAGGATAAGCCCTCCAGCCATTACGCTCCAGAAAATTTGCTATTCTTGCGGTGCCAGCATTCTGCAAATAGTCGATTGCATAATAGTTGTAGTTATGAAAAGATAGTATTTTGTCATGCTCTTGATCCTCAATACTATCAACAACCGCATTAGAAAGACGGATGACCAGTGATACTGCCCGGGGGAATTGATTAATAAAGGGACCGCAAAAACTGCTCATGTAATTGTGAAAACGCGTCAGGTCGGCAAAACCGCAATAATCCCAACCGCAGGCAATAGCCATATCTGTTAATTGTTTTTCTAGATGCATTTTATCCTTCAACCCGGTAAGGTTGGTATATAAGTCGACTGTTCCATAAACATACTCAGCTTGTCAAAGAATATGGACGACCAAACGCCAAAGACTGAGGGTACGAACAATACCGCTAATGAGGCTTATATTGTTCGTTAATTGAGCGGAGTTGCTAGGTAGCAAAAATATTCCGCTTATTTAATGGTCTGAGTCGGCTGTTTACATCACAGCCGACTCCAGAGTGAGCCCAATTCTAATGCCATGTCTCATACTCCTGGATGTTTTCTTTGGTGACAACCGCCAGGGGACTATTTACCTGCTTGGGGACTTCCATACCCTGAATGGTTTTTAATGCCAAAATGATCCCGGCTTTAGCATAGGCGTCCATAGAATAGGCGATGCTTCCATCGAGTTTGCCGGCTTTTATTGCTTCTTTGGCTTCATTAGTAAAATCTACCCCAAAAACGACTTTGCCATCTCTTTTACCCGCTGCGGCCAGCGCGTCAGTTGCAGCCAGAGCCATAACATCATTACAGCAAAATATCCCTTTTATCTCTGGATTTGACTGCAGGAGATTAGTGGTAATATTGTAGGCAGTATTCCTATCCCAATTGGCCGGTTGAATTGAGACAAGATTAATCCCCGGGGTGCTTTCAAATACCTTTTTAGCTCCGGTAGTTCTTCCTTCACTTTGTCCGGCTCCGGGTATTCCCTGAATAATAGCTACTTTTCCGCCTTCTTTACCCATTTTCTCGACAATATATTTAGCGGCCTTTTCGCCCTGCTCTTCAAAATTCACTGTGATGCGGCCATCAAGGTGACCGCCAGCCTGTGAAAGTGACTCCATATTAATGCCAGGCCCCAGGTTCACTACTTTGATCCCCTTATTATTGGCCGCCACTACACCGGGCACCAGATTGAATGGCTCGATAGGAGACACAATTAAACCTTTGTAATCCTTGGCAACCATGGCCTGCAAAGTTTCCAGCTGAGATTTGGTGTCATTCTCGGTAGGTGCCGCCATAACTTCAACGGTAACACCCAGCTCCTTGGCGGCGCGCTCATAAGACTCTTTGAGTGAAACCCAATAAGGATTGGCCAGCGTGATGACTAATATGCCGACTTTCTCACCTTGCTGCATTTTAGGCAGAGGCTGCAACTGGTTCATCAATATTTTTTCGTTTTCAGCTACCTTGGCATCAGAGACTGGAGCAGGGGTTTGCGTCTCGGTAGTCGTTTTGCTCTGACATCCTACCATGAACAAGAAAAAGGCCCCTAATAAGAATAATGCAATTAATTTTTTACTACGTTTCACTTTAACCCTCCTTAGTCATATTTCCGTGTCCCGGGGCATTTCTGAGCCGCAATTCAGAAATAATGATAGCTACCAGGATAATTAAACCGATGGTAAGCTGTTGATAATAGGATGGAATGTTTAAAATTGTCAAGCCATTGCGTAACATCCCGAGCAGCAAGCACGCCATCACTGTTCCAGTGATGCTTCCTCTCCCTCCTTTCATATCCGTACCACCCAAAACAACTGCAGCAATGGCATCCAGTTCCAGCATCCAGCCTGCCAGTGGTTCAGCTGTGTTCAAACGTGCAGTTACAACTAATCCACCTATTGAGGCGGTAAATCCAGAAATGGTGTAGACAATAGTTTTATAGGTTTTGTGCGCTACCCCAGAACGCCGGAGTGCTTCCTCGTTTCCACCGAGAGCCAGGGTATAATAACCCAATTTGGTCCTATTGAGGAATAAGGCAGCCAGCATAGCCAGCAACATAGCCATTAGAATAGGCGGATTGACCGGACCAATATGACCGCTGCCCCACCAGGTAAAGTATTTGGGAAATCCATATATGGGAATGCCCTTGGTTAGAATCAAAGCTATTCCCCTGGCTACTGACATAGCAGCCAGGGTTACGATGAAGGGACTAATATTCATCCTCGAGATGAGAAGGCCATTGAAAAGACCTACAGCAGCTCCGGCAGCTAGACCTGAAAAAATAGATGCTTCAACAGATAATCCGGAATGTAAGGCCAGAGCCATGCATACTCCGCTCAATGCTGTGATAGCTCCGACCGATAAATCAATCCCGCTTGTACATATGACAAACGTCATTCCTACTGAAATTATTACGAGTAACGCACTTTGGTCCAGAATGTTACGCCAATTATCCCAGGTCATAAAGAACGGTGATGCTTGATCCAGCAGGGCAGCCATGATAATTAGGATCAAGCCAAGTAATATCTGGGAAAATTGCTCGTTCCATGACAAAAACAGTCTTCTAACTTGCCGCATCTCTTTTCACTCCAGTGACATCCCTGGTGATATGAGCAGCCCCCATAATGAGCTCAACAATCTGATTGGGTTGATAATCAATAGTGTTGCATACTGCCGCTATCTGTCCATGGCGCAACACGCATATACGTTTCGCTATCTCAAACACATGATGAAGATTGTGGCTTATTAACACAACCGCCATCCCCGCTCGGGCTAATTCCTGCATTAGTCTAATCACTTTGGCTGACTCCTGAACACCCATAGCCGCAGTAGGTTCGTCGAAAATAATGACATTTCCTCCCTGGATGATAGCCCTGGCCACTGCCACTCCTTGTCTTTGCCCTCCGGACAAAAGGCCTACCGGGGTTTTTAAGGAAGGAATACTGACCTGCAGGCGATCTAAGACTTGACGGGCCTCCTTTTCCATTTTGCTCCGATTGATAAGTAAGCCAGCCTTTACTATTTCACGACCCAGAAAAACGTTGCTGACTACGTCTCGGCAATCAACCAAGGCGAGGTCCTGGTATACTGCGGATATACCCATTCGGATGGCTTTAGTAGGCGACAAGGTATGATAGGATTGGTCTCCCACTTGAATGTATCCGGAATCAGCTTTGACCGCACCGGATAGAGTTTTAATAAGGGTGCTTTTCCCAGCACCGTTATCACCCACAATGGCCAATATTTGGCCGGCGTAAATATCCAAGCTTACATCTAGCAGGGCAGTTATGTTTCCATATGATTTGCTCAGGTGCGAAACCCTTACTACGGGATTATCTGTTTTGGCAGCCATAATTCACTCTTTCCAAAAAAATCGGATAATTGTATAATAACTATTAGTAATATATATTATTTATAATTGTAATGTTGTTATTATAATCTTAAATGGTTTTTTCGTCTACCTATCACTTCATCCCGATTTTTTTGGTTTGAATGGGAGAGAATATTATGTCCAAGCAGAGTTCCACCAGTTTTGTCGTTGAAACAGCGTTGCTGGGTCAAGGGCTGGTTTCTGTCAGCAGCAAGCAGATAAAAAGACTATGGCCAGTTGATGCGCTAGTAACCTGGCTGCAACAAGGACGGATAGTTTTAGGATCAATAATAGAATTTCTTGATTATAAAGATAGAACCGTATCCTGGAAAAGATTAGACGGATTGACCCTATATGAAGGTATGAAAGCAGGGGCTGATGGGTTTTTAACCGCTTCAGCTACCATGGCAGTTGCTCAGGATTTGGGATGTCCAATAGTTGTAAGCGCAGGCATAGGGGGATTAGGAGATATTATTGAGGAACGCCTTTGCTACGACCTACCCGCCCTGGCAAAAACCGAAATCACTCTGGTGGCGACCTCGCCCAAAGATATGCTGGATATTCCCGAGACTATAGGCTGGCTGCACAAAAACGGGGTAAAAACATTTGGTGTCGATACCGAAGATTGCGATGGTTACGTGTTTATTGGGCAAAAAACCGAACTTATGCATGCGCTTAGCTGTAATGATTTAGGCTTGATAGTTCAGGGGCATAACCTGATCTTGAATCCCATTCCCCACGAAAAAAGATTCCAAAATTTCGGCTATTTACGCGAAGCAATTAAGGCAGGTAAGCTTGCAGAACAAAATAGTGATCATTACCATCCCGCTGCTAATCGACGACTGGATGAACTAAGCCAGGGGCGGTCTTCGTTTATCCAATTGGAATCACTTATTGCCAATATAGCTATCGCACGAAATATCACAGTCTGGCCAAGCTGATGAAGATTGATGGCGAAGACGAAACCATGCAGGATGTTAAGTGATAGTACCTCTCCCGTTAAAATAAACCAGGTCGCCGTCATCATAGTTCCAAATCGCCTTAAACACTGTGGGCTTTTTGATACCGGCCATCTCTTCATATTCATTGCAGACTACTGTCCATTTTATTCTTTCCCTCTTGCCATCTACTGAAACGACTTCTCTGTCGTCGGTTGTAAAGGATAGCATTTCGCCCTTTTCATTAAATGTAAAAAGCCCGCTGACCGAAATCCCATAATAATTTATATAAGCTCTTGAATGAACGGCATCAACTGCCTGCCAGACAATATACTCCTGTAAAGCTGCATTAGGGATGAAAAGACACTCTGATAAAAAAGTAACCAGGCTTGAACTGTCCAAAGTTTTCCCGGTCTGGTCAAACAGGGTAAAAAGCTTTGCTATGACGCCTTTCATGGAGCCTTTTCCACCGACATATGAATCCAATCCTTCAAATGGCAGCCCGTATATGGAGCTGTCGATATAGGCAATCCGTTCTGGTCTATCAACAAAGTTGTACTGAGTGTAGTCGATTTTTATCGGGGTTTTGCCTTTGCCGAAAGAAAAATCAACGTCTTTATAGACTATCTTCATATACGGGATTTTAGGTTTACCGATGTACCCGCAGTACCAGAAATATTTCTGGACCGGCGCTGGCAATCCCGTTATATCTTCTTCCTTGAATAAGTCTTCTGCATGATCCGTTCGGATCGTCAGGTTGTTTATCATCATATTAAATTCCGTCCTGGTTTTTGAACCGGGCATTTTAAAAAAGACTATGATAACAAGCCCGGTTACGCCTAGCAAAATACCAAATATAAGCATTATTTACAGGCTCCTTTTTTCAATCAGTTATTATTATTTAATCATTCGTCATTATCACTTTAAAGCTTAAGATTGCATTACAGGGACATTCCCTGCTTGCTACTGAACCGATTCTGCTTGAGAACGTTTATTGCTTACTTTTATCAATAAAACTACAGCTAACACGATAAACGGCAATCCTCCGATAATGCCAGTTATAGTCGGGCCGAGAATAGGATTATATCCGCCTTTGGCCAGAAGGATTGGCAAGCCCGCTCCAGCATTTATCGCCGAATGAATCATGGCTGCAGGTATCACGCTTTCTAATCTAATTGAAATATAGCCTTCTATAATCCCCAGCCAAACAATAAACACTATCATGGTCAGAATCCCAAGCCACGGATAGCCCCAGTAGTTGGTTCCGTAATTATGCCCCATTACTATAACCGGCATATGCCACAGGCCATGTATAATACCGGTCATGACCAATGCAACCCGGTCGGATAAAAGCATGCGCAATTTTGGAAGCAGGTATCCTCTCCAGCCAAGTTCTTCACCCAGGGTTGGAATGATATTGATGACCGGGCCGATGATTATTATCTGGATTATGGTAATCATCAGCAGTTGGTATGCGGAAAGCCCCTCTGCGCTGGCTGCGCCCACTTTCAAAAGGGTAAGCTCCTGATCAAACGATTCCGGGAAGATCAGGAAATACAAGGCTCCGCTCAAAAGCAGCAGGACGGTCGGTCCGAAGTAAACCAGCAGATAATGTTTTATATGCCCTTTGAAATTGGGGTGCAGATACATTTTGCCAAAACCCTCTCTGCTAATGAGTCTTGTCAATATGCTGCATACGGCAGGCACAAACATAGCCGAAGCAACAATAACTATAGACACGACTTTTCCATAGGTCAGTCCAAACAGAGGTATCATCAAAAAAATACCCCATGAAATAACAAAAGTCAGAACCACAAACCAGATCAGTCGTTTTTTTACTGCCATCTTTTCCTGTTCCATAATGACTTCACCTCCAGATTAATCCTCGCTGCAATTGCCTTGGAGCTTTTCAACCATATTTTGGAAACTATGTTTATCTGATAGTATTGAGAAAGCCGGATTATTCACAATAACGTCAGACATACTTCTCCTAATCGTTCTCTCATCCCTGGGAAGATCGTTGCCAAGATCAAGCTTGATTAGCCACTCATCCAGCAGATCGAAGAAATCGTCGCCGTGCAAGTTCAGAGGGTAAATGTCACCGGTTACGATATCGGTATATTGCTGCAGCATATCTAAGGCCTTTTCGTGATTATTCTGAGCGATATACCCCTGTGCGGCACAGATGTATAAACCTATGACCACGGCAGGGTGCAGGCGCTTCATATCAAACGTTTCTGCTACAGCAAACCCGCGCCGCAGCACCTCGTCAAATTTTGAAGGGTCATCCGTACACAGCATGAGATAAGCCGGAAAAAAATTGAACAAAACGACGATATTCTGATAGATGCCGACCTGCAATACGGCCTTTGCATCCCGAGCGCGTCCCGTCATCTGGTAAGCTGCCGCCATTAGGGATTCAGGAGGCATCGCAGGTTCTATCGTTCCATCCAGCAACTCCAAAACGGCATTTGGGTTACCGGAGGCGAGGTCGCAATAGGCTTCCATATACAAAGCCTGCTTCTTTAATCTCATATCATCGCTTTCCTCTTTGACCCGGATAAAAAGGGCCCTGGCCTCTTCAATTAATGAGACCGATTTCTCCCCGTCCTTTAGCAATTCGACATGGTTGATCATCAATATACCCATTTGCAGTAGCAGCGTAAAACATGAATAGTATTTCTTGACAATCTGGCGGCAGTCTGACAGCACCGAATCAAATGATTTGGATATAAAATCAGAAGCCAGTTTTCGATACAGATTTTTAATATCTTCTCTGGTCATTTGCGGCTTATAGTCAATTAAGTCATCTACGCTGATGTTATAGTATGTTGCCAACTCCGGTAGAAAAGTAATATCAGGATAACTCTGTCCTGTTTCCCATTTAGAAACGGATGCTTTGGTAACGCCCATGTAATTTGCCAGCTCATCCTGGGTAATACCCTTTTCTTTTCGCTTTTTCACAAGTACTTTTGCAATATTGATTTCCTTCATGCAACTCACCTCTGCTTATATATTAGGCAGCAGTATCAAGTTAATCAATGGATTAGGCTTCAACCCGGGTTAATAAAATCAACCAGTGCGATACTATGATTGTCATGAAAAGATTAATACCACAGCAAATGGTGTGAAGCTTAAATATCATGCTTATAGTATTTTGTCAAAATTCGAAATAAATAGTATAAGTACTCTTTTTGTCAAGGATGTGGATATTGGGGTATGCGAATAAGTATGTATTAACCGTCAACGATTAATCCCATTCAGGGGAGTCCAGCTTCCGGCATAAGGAAAAATCTTTGAGTGCGAGGACTTCATTGAACAAAACAAAAAAAATAAAGTCAAATTAATTTTGAGAACAAAAATGGGTTTATTAAGATAGACGGGTCTATGTCTTTAATTTATATTTTCCGATGGGGGGTTTGGGTGTGAATATAAGCGCAGTAGCCATTTTTGACAAAAGTCCTGGATCTTGGGGTTTAAGGGGAGACCCTTATCTTTGGAACGACCTCAAGGAGCATTTCGCGGCTTTTTCTATTCCTTTTCCTGAAGAGGACTTTATCCGGGAAATGGGCCGCGCTTTTGAAACAATTACCGGCGGGAAGATGGAAGAAAAGGATTTTATTCATGTCTCTCAGTATGAGCATGGCGGCATGTCAAGCGGTATGGTAAGTCCGGAATTCTGGCAAAATACGGCGCTTCCACTATTAATTGAACGTCTTCGGGTGCTAAATCAAACTGGCCGTGATTAGCTAGTATAAAGGTAACACGAGTGGTGCAGCTTCCCTGGTTTGTCCGGCTTTCCATGGCATTATTTTTTGAAAACAACAAAAACGTTCTCTGTGTTTATGATTTATTAGGTTTTTGTCAAAAAACGTCGTAAAATATAAATTAAATTGTTCGCTATATGCACTGAATAATTTTGCGAGAAGGGAGCATTTCTTATGCTGCAAAGTGGGCCGAGAATCGGATGGACACTGGGAGGTTTAGGGAGTCTGATCTGGATACCGGTAATGGCCGTTCTAATGTGGCATTACCATATGACAGCCGCGGTATGGATCAATCTGCTTATTTTAGCACTTGGTTTAGTCCATCTCTGGTTTAATGCCCCGTGGAAGCATCCCCACACCAGGATACGAGTGCTCTACATAGGTATGGCCAGTCTGCTGATAGCCGCCGCTGTGAATACAGCTGTGGCTATGATGATAGCCGCCTCATGGGATTGGCACCAGGCTTGGTGGCTGCTCTTATTGTTGATCTTCATTTTTCCTGCCGGGACCTTTGGTGACAAAACCTGGAGCGAGTTACACGGGAATGAGGGATAATGAACAGGCAAACCGCGCTACTTATTCTTCTTTGTACTCTAAAAAGGCTTGGCAGTGGCAGGTTGTGCGCTAAAGGCGCTTATACGGTAAGGCAAGCCTTCCTGCACTATTTGGTAGATAGACTAAATCCATGAATGGTGGTTATTAAAAACAAGCTTAAACCGGTACCATTATTAGTTTCCAGTATTCCTAGGCTAACCAACCAGGGATTCATAAAGAAAGCAAAGACCAGATTATATATTGCATCAACACTTTCCTACCGCAAAAATTTCCCATAAGTAAATTTAAAAAGCCACATTGTTACTACGGGTACTGCCCCCAAATGATAAGGGAAGATATTGATGAGGGGGAAAATGTTTTACCTGATAACCCTAAACTTTACATTTAAACCCATGCTAGAAAGTGCTGCAAAAATTCCAACCGGCAAATAACGCCTTATGGGTACCCTAACAAAGTGACGCCCTGCACCAGGCCGTTAGGATTCCTGGCCGCACGAGCAGTCCTAAGCCGCTCATATATCGGAATATTGCTCGCATTCGCAAAATAATTTGCGAGAATGAGCTAGGCACCTTTGAAGCGGCAGCTCATCAAGGTGTTTAGACAAAGTTAAATTTCTTTATATCAGTTTCACATAGTCCTGTGCACCATAGAAAAAGCGATGAATGATAACCGCCCTGGCCGCTTCCTCAACCTTATAAACCAGCATATAGCTTTTGATGGTCGCTTTGCGATAGCCTTCTTTTTCCAGAAAACCATCATGACACCGTTCATACATAAGCGGATTGCTTTTCAAACAGCCGTAACATTTTTCCACTTCATCGAGGAAATTGGTAGCTGCCATGGGGTTTGCAAGTTGAACGGCAATATATGAGACGATATTATCCAAATCCCTGTGAGCAAGCTCCGAAACAACCAGACTATACATTGTATTTTTCTCTTATGCTTTTCAAAGATGCGTCTCCATCCAGTACCTTTCCTTCCGCTACCTGCGCCTCAGCCGCAGCTAATTTGTTGTACACATCCAACATAAATAATTTTTCTTCGTACATTTTTACGCTCATTATAACCATATCGCCATAGCCGTTTTTCGTAATATATATCGGCTCGGTTGCCTCCTGGCACATTTTAGAAATTGCGCTTGTATTCTTCAAATCCCTGATCGGAATAATATGCGGCATAACCGTCAACTCCCTTCTGTTATATGTCATTATTGTACCATAATTATGCCACACTGTACTGTTTTTATTTCCTCTTCCGTTATTATCGTTGCTTTCCAGGACGTAGCCCAAGGTGAAAAGTTGCTTAAGACTATTGCTTTATCAGAAATATCTTGTAAAATATTACATAGACAATCGATGCATTGATGAGCAATGTATTATAAGGGAAGGTTGGAGTCTATGCCAGTTAATAATGAAATGCTCAAAGGAAGTACTGTAATTTTAGTCTTAAGTATGCTTAACCGAAAACCCATGTACGGCTATCAGATGATTAAAGAAATTGAAAAGGAATCAGGCGGTGTATTCAGTTTCAAAGAAGGAACGCTTTATCCGATTCTTCACTCATTGGAGTCCGGAAATATAATTGAATCCTACTGGTGGGGAAATGAAGGCGGCAGACAAAGAAAATATTATCGTATCACTGCCAAAGGCAAAACCGAATTAAAGGAAAAGCAACAAGAGTGGGTTATATTCCGCTCGGCAGTTGATACGCTTTTAACCGGGGAGGTCTTTGCATGGGCGTAAATCGCAATCAAAAAATTGCAAATTATATTCTTGAAGTATGCTCCCGGGTCAAATTTCGCGATATTCATCAGGATATAAGACTGGAGCTGGCAGGCCATATCGAAGAAATTGTAGAAGAATTTGTAACCCAGGGTCTTTCCAAAGAGGAAGCTATTGACAAGGCCCTTGCGCAAATGGGAGACGCTGATCTGGTCGGCAGACAGCTGAACAAAGTTCATAAACCGAAGCCGGAATGGCCCGTTTTGTTGATTTCCGTTCTATTCATAAGTATAGGATTACTGGCGATATATTTTATTCAGAAACAGAGTCTGCTTACATATGATGCCCGGTTATTTGAAAGAAGCGTGCTCTTTTCATTTGTAAGCGTAATTGCGACCGTCGGTTTGTACTTTTTTGATTACAGAAAACTGGAAAGGTACTCCAAGCATATTTATCTGGGGACCCTTTTCATTCTCATCATTACGGTTTTATGGGGAAATCAGGCCAATGGTAGCAGATGCTGGCTGGATTTAGGACCGTTTAACGTTAACTTTGTGACGATCAGTCCCGTATTGTTTATTGCCGCCCTGGCAGGCATATTCAGTAAGTGGGATTGGAACAAGCCTTTTAAGCTGGTGCAAGCTGCCGCCTTGTTTGCGCTGCCGCTGTTTTTTATTTTATTGGCGCCGTCAATTTCAACCGGAGCTATTTTTATTTTCACCTGTATGGTCCTGATGATTTTTTCCGGCGCAAAAATGAAACAAGTCATTTTAACAGCAGGTTCATTTATTGCATTGCTGACCCTGCCTATTATTGCTGCTAAGCCTTATATAATAAAAAGACTGGTGGTATTTTTGAACCCGGTGGCAGATCCGCTGAGGAACGGATATTTAAATATTCAATTGAGTAAGGTGATTTCCCATTCGGGGTTTTTAGGTCAGGGTCTTACCTTCACCCCTCAGGTTTTACCTGAACTCCATACAGATTTTATTTTTGCCTTCATTACATATACATTCGGATGGATCGCAAGCCTCTTGCTGATTGCCCTGGTGGTTGCGTTCCTGGTGCGCATTGCCTTAATAGCAGGGCAAATAAAGACTCATTACGGCAAATTGCTCATAAGCGGCTTTGTATCGATTCTTGCCATACAGTTTTTATGGAATATCCTAATGAATTTAGGACAAGCACCTATCAGCGGTGTAGGTTTGCCTTTTATAAGCTATGGCGGTTCACAGCTCGTCATTAATGCCGCAACAGTTGGAATCATATTAAGCATTTACAGACGAAGAAATGTTTCGAGAGGCTATGTTTTATCGTGATCTAAAATTTTTTGATGTAATAATCAAATACTTGCCCCGACAGCGTGCACCGGTTGCTGGAAAATCAGTATCTGATGCACGCATTTATTCTTTCAGCCTGCTTTGGATTAAATACTGCTGCTAGTGGTTGTTTACTTTCAGTTTTCATGTCATTGACCATAAGTTGGTATTCCGGAACTATTTCAATGTCAAGCTGACCTTGCCGCGGCCTGCTGATGGTTGAAGATTTCCTTCAGATGCTGTTCGACTACTTCAATGAACGCAAAAACGGAAACGCGAATTAGTGAGCTGAACCTCCAGGCGTCAACGGCCTCACAGCTCACCCCAGACAAATAAAAAAGCTCTTCTCAGTGTTTGCACAATTCGTGCGGGAGAAGAACTTCCCAGAAATAAAGAAGTTCATTGACCACTACGTTGAGAAAGTCGTTGTATTTCATGACCACGTTGAGCTCACGCTCAAGGTGGTTGTGGATTTACATGTCTAACCTACCATAAAATGATGCAAACGCACACCCCAAGCCAATCTTTTAACGATTACGGAGTGGGGGTGTGCATTTTCGCCGTTAACCCCTTATTATAGGTATTTGTCATTAGATTTGTCTCTTATATTTTATTTAATAGCGGCTCAAAGCATTTTTAAAGGCGCTCAGATGACTCTCCGACCCGGCCTTCAATTGGGTAAATACGGTTTTCATATCCTCAGGTAAATTGGTTGTATTCAAGAATCCTTGGTACATATTTATATTAGCTATCTCGCCCTCGACACACAGTTCTAGGGCATGTTTAATATTTTGGGCTTTAACCAAATACTGAGAGGAGTTGTCGGCAGGAATAGGCATATTCCGGGTATTGTATAGACCCTTCAGAGCATTGATGTGTGTCTCTTCTGCGGATTTAATGTTGGCAAAGGGATTTTGATCCCCAAAAGTCTTGAGGGTATAGTCGTATTCGGCCCGGGCCATATACTCATCCTCAATCGCGTACTTCAGCATTTCTTCCAGAGTCCAACTGGTCTTCAAAGCTGCGCTTTTAGCTCCATAGGTTGCGTCTTTAACGTCAGCAGGGGCAGTCGTTGTAGCTGGGGGACTAACAGTGTTGTTGGCAGGGGTGGGAGCAGGGGTTTGGGCTTGCTGCGCACAGCCCGCCAGTAACAGCATCAAAGCCAAGGTCACCAAGAGCAGGCTGCTAGTTATTGATTTGCTTCTTCTGTGCATGACGACACCTCCAATTTTATTCCACTATATAGCATATTAATATTCCAGTGGTGGTTGGGTGAGGCACATGAATCCAGCAACACAAGAAGGGGTAGCTCTTCTTGCTGGCGCAGTGCACTTAAATCCATGAAAAAATATCCTTATATTAGAATGGATAAAATCCGTTTTCAATTCAGGTTGTCGATTACTTGCATCAGCATGGTCGCTATCTCGGCACGGGTAACCAACCGCTTCGGTTCAAAATTGCCCCTAACTCCGGAAATGATGCCAGCATTTTTTAGTGCCAGGATGTACCCTAACTGTTCAGCGGGAATCTGGTCCTGATCCTGGAATACTATCTCCCCAGTTGCTGGTTCCACTGGTTGCAGTCCCAGCATCTTGGCCAAGGTGGTTGCAACCTGGACGCGATTGACCTGAGCTTCTCCATAGAACTGGCTCTTTAAGGCAATCTGCAATGCAGTTGGTTCCTGCAAACGGGTGCGAGCCCACAACGGCACCTGTTCCCAGTCGAGGTTTGCCCCATTAGCATCTCCTAAGTTTAGGCCGTTAAAACAGCAGGCGAAATTATCTAGGATAATAACTGCCTCAACACCACTTACATTGCGCTCCGGGCCGAAACTACCATCCGGATAACCGGAGATCAAGCCCCACCCATAAGCGTTGCTGATACGGGACTGAGCCCAATGGTTAACAGTGTCCGGAAAAGAAATCCGGTCGCGGTCCCGCTGCCTTATAGTCGCAGCCTCATCCAAATATACCTGATCCTGCAACATGGTTCTGAGTCTTGTCTGATCCATGTCTCCCTGACCCTGACCTGGTCCGGGTCCATTGGCCGCAAAAGCTGCACTGCCCGGCAATAAAAGTCCCAGCATTAGTAAGAAAACCAAAATCCTTTTCATTTTGCTCCTCCTCTCTCACTACAGGTGAACTTCCATCCCATCGTCATCATTATTACAGGGTGGATGGTGGCACACTTACTTGAATCTTAAAAATTATCCAAATATATCGTCTGTCTTCAGTATACTCATATTGATTTTATAAACAACCACGAGTTAGGAATGGCCATGGAGGTTATCAATTTGTTAATGATTACGCCCAGCCCCCTGATTAAGAACTTCTCCCTCTACAATCTCGACAGGTATAATATAAGGGAAGACTACCAGCATTATACTGATCAGAATAAATATCACCAGAACCACTTGTCGCGTTTGGTCCGCCGCGATCAGCTGATGGTACATCACACAAATCTGTTTCCAGTGCAGCCAGATATGGAGAACCAGCAGAATCAATACAAATACTCCTAAATACAGGTGGATAGCGTGCCAACTGTCTTTAGTAATTCCCAACATGCTCATGTCTACCTTTTCGCCATACACTTCTCTGCCCGCTTGTCCGCTGAGCAGGACATAGCGAGTCAAAAATCCCGTGCCAGTGATAGATGTGAAAATTCCGTGAACAGGTGAAACAAAATATACATACCGATTTACATCACTCACAATATTTTTTAAGCCATATAGTTTTTCAAAGCCTGCTCGGCAGGATCTGTATGTCACCGATTTTAAAGATGCTTCCCATCAGCCGAATGGTTGTCCTCTATATAACAATACTTATCCTTTTAGCCTCGGTTGATAATCTGCCGGCCATAATCTGCCACAAAGGACTTCTGTGTTATTTGTGACTTAAAACCTATCTATTAACTTATATTGGCAGCCTTCTTACTGGCTTCTCCTGATATAGAATGGTTTTACATTTTACAATAGGAGAAATTATAATGCCAAAATACTCAGAAAAAGCAAAGCAAGCCATGATAGAAAGGTACTTAGCCAACAATAAATCAGCAAGGACAATATTTACTGAAGTCGGCATTCCTAAAAGCACATTTTACAGCTGGTTGAAGGCCCATAATGCTCAAAAGCCACGTCCAGAACCGATTGAGTTCACACTAAAGAATTTCTTGATATTAACGAACAAGGTTGCTCGACTTGAATGTATTATTGAAATTCTAAAAACTGTTGCTGTTCATTCCCCGCTTAACGAAAAACTAGCGGAACTTGACCGGTTACATGGGCAATATAGCGTTCATGTGCTCTGCGATTCCTTAGGAGTATCTCGCGGAACTTTTTATAATCACCTTTATCGCAATAAGCGTGACAACACTTGGTATGCTAAAAGCCGGGAGGAACTGAAGATCAAGATACAGGATATCTATGATGAAAGCCACCAGCGTTTCGGATCTGGAAAAATTACAGCTGTACTCCGAGGTCAAGGTGTAAACGTTAGTCCGGAGATAGTGCGGAATTGATGAGCGATATGAAGCTTATTAGTATTCGTCAAGATGCTAAAGATTTATATGATAAAGAAACCCAGAAGTACAAAAACCATGTAAATCAGCAGTTTCACGTAAAAACCCCAAATGAAGTATGGGTTAGTGATGTCACCTACTTTAAGTCTAAAAACCGGACGTATTATATCTGTGTCTAGAATGGTTGTCGCCTGCAAAATTAGTCATCGCAACAGTACCCTGCTTGTGAAATGACATTTCGTCTTGCATACGAAACCCGCCAACCAGGAGCTGGACTCATTTTCCACACTGACCGAGGAATGAATTACAGATCAAAGGCAGTCTGCGATTATTTACGGGTCTTACATGTAACTCACTCCTTTTCCAGAGCCTTTGTTCCATATGACAATTCTGTTATAGAATCTCATTTCGGTACCATGAAGCGTGAGGAATTATATCGAACAAAATACCGCTCTGAGCAAGAGTTCAAAGCGGCAGTAGCTGAATATATCATCTTCTATAACACAAAACGTCCGCATAAAAAGCTGCAATACAAAACACCTTTGCAATATGAGCCCGAATATCACCGTAAAAACTAGATTCCTATGGATCTCAGTTTTGGACTAAGGAGTTCAAATTCCGGAGTTTTTTTACGTTTCGATATAACTTTTTTCAAACGTTTTAATTTTCTGTCCAAAATAACTAGGGTCTCAAAAACCGCATAAAACCAATAAAAAACGTACCATCCGAACCATTGGGGGTTCAGATTGGGTACGTGTCTGCATCTGGTGGAGGCGGAGCATGGCAGTCCAAATCCACAATCAGGAAGCGGCAGCTCTTTAAGCTATACAGCAGAACAGCATGACAGAGCGGGAAGCATATACTGCCCAGAATTCTCTTCTTTCTAGGCAATCAGTTCGGAGACATGTCGATCACGTTCGGTCCACAAAATCGTTCTGATGTCATACTCCTGAAAGGCGTTTCTAACATCTTGTCGGATTGTCTTCCTTGGGTCACCATTTCCGGCTTCTCGGACTCCATAATGGAAGCATGCCTTTGGGTGGTGGTAGCTTGCGCCAAACTACACCCCAGTTCCCACCGTCGCCTGCACAAGGCAAGACCGGCTCGGCATATCTCTCCTGGCTTCAACCTACGGGGATTCACAACGGGAATGCTTCTCTGTTTGATGATTGCCACCATCTTCCTGTATTCCTCCATCGTTGCTGGGTCAGTTGTGTCAAACTTGACAAATTCGACAGCGACGTCAGCTTGCCCCATGTTATTTGCCAGCTTCGGAATTAGGAACACCTTATATTTTAAGTGTCTATTCTATGGGGTATATTTTACACCCCTAATCAATCTTTCAACGATCTGATTGTGGGGGTGTGCATTTTTGTCAGGGGGTGTGCAAAACAATATTTCTCCAAACACGGTTAATTTACTACCGCCTTTTTCGAGTCAAACGAAAAAATGATGTAATCACTCCCGAACGTCTTTCTGGCACATCAATGACATCGTTGTTGACTAGTCGTAACAAGATGTCTTCCAAACTGCTCTCCTGTAAACCAAAGGACAATACTTTCGCATTACTTGCTAATGCCTCCTGAAGGATACGAGGCCGTAGTTCTTCACTCTTAATGGCATTAATATACAACCGGTCTCCATTTGCTTCTATACGATTAATTCCAGGAAGTCTTCGCAAAGCTTCAACTACCTGCGGATCGGTTTCCGCCAGGGTAAGCTCGATATTCAGACTATCGCTTGCAGTACTGCGTAAATGGTCAATAGTATCCATTGCTACCAAATGGCCATGATCAAAAATTCCTACTATGTCGCAAATCGCTTCGACTTCCGGTAAAACATGGGATGACATTAGCACTGTTACTTCCCGTTCTTTACGCAACCTCAGAATTAATTCCCTCATATTCTTAGCACCAAGTGGGTCTAACCCTAGGGTAGGCTCATCCAAGAAAAGAACCTGGGGCTCTGAAAGTAAAGCCTGGGCGAGACCTAAACGATGCCGCATTCCTCTAGAATAACCTCCAACTAGAGCATTCTTTTTATTCAATAACCCCACGAGTCCTAACACATAGTCAATGCGCCGGTTCTGGTCGTTAATAGGGACGTCCAGCAGGCGGGATATATAACGTAGAGTCTCCAATGTGGTCATCCTGGTATAGAAAGCTGGGTTTTCTGCTACATAGCCTATATGTGAGTGTACCATCATGGGATCTTTAACTACATCATATCCAGATACTATAGCTGTTCCGCTATCCGGACGGATTAGACTGACCATCATCTTAAATGTTGTGGTTTTACCTGCCCCGTTTAGTCCAAGCAAGCCGAAAGAACTGCCCTTCTTAACCTGAAAACTAACATTGTCCACTGCTTTTAAATCGCCGTACCATTTTGTTAATCCTTTAGCATCAACTGCGATTTCATTCATAGCGCTTCCTCCTAATTCTTAAAGGCAACGTTTTGCCGTTCGAAAATAATACTGGCTACCAGTAGCACCATAAAAGTCATGATCAGCAGGGATACACAGGTAAGCCTGGCATCACTAGGGAAGGAGAGCGCGAACTTTTGATATTTGGAAAAAACACTTAAAAAGAATTTTATAATAATCGGCAATCCGGCAAAGCTGTCAATGTTCAATCGCAGCCCGACTTGTCTGAGGAATTCTCCTCCCAGCGGATGGGCAGGAGCCATAAATACTAATGCACATAGAGCGGTGGTTGCCGTAGTCGGCGCAAACATAGAGATCAGCGTTGTGATGGCTAAGAATAACAGCGACACACAGATGACAAGGGCGACCAGCGTCATCCATTGGCTGAAAGGCGGCATGGGAAGCTGCCAACGGTACTGGGATATACCTGAAACCTGTGCCCAGAAATAAGCGGCAATCAATTCCGCAACCAACAAAGGCACAATCATTACTACATAGGCCATGAATTTACCTAATAGTAAAGAACGGCGGGGTAATGGTTTTGAAAGAACAAGCTCCATCGTACCTTTCTCCTTTTCGCCCACAACGGCATCCATGGCAGTAAGAATGCCTATCATTGGGCATAGGACCGCAAACAGTTCGAAGAAGGGGTCCAACACACTCTTAGAATTTGCGGTAGGGCCAACTTCCGTATAAAGAGCCATTAATATAGCACCAAAGATAAACGTGAGTAAAAAAACCGTTTTATAATTGCGTAAGTTCTCCTGGAGTTCCCTTTTCATTACTGCCAATGTCTTCAATATTTTTCATCTCCATTTCGTTAGTAATCTTACATCTAAGGGGTGCTATTGCACATAGAATTGAACATCATATCAACTATTTCAGGCAGTCTTGCACAAACTAGAACCTATTAATATTATTCCCGGTTCCTGAATTGCTTCTGACTCTCGCTAACTCTGTCACATGACTGCTCCTTAATATAAATTCCCCGCCCGAAGTTTATTTGTCTACGTTCCCGCGTTCTGAGCAAAAGGCTTTCTTATTTGTTTTCCGCACTTAGGTCTTTTCCCCAAATAGCAAAGGCGATCATCCCCACCAGACCACAAGCAAATGCGACCATAAAATTAGTTCCTGGAGATATACTCCAGAGGTAAGCGCTGCTAAGCGCAGCAATAGACACAATAACATCACGAATCAAGTAATAAGTGCCAAAGGTAGCTGCTTTCAAATGTTCAGGAGCTAGGTCCATAATCAAAGCCTTACGTGTGGGTTCGCCAAACTCTTTTAAGCCTCTTGTAATGAAAGCAAAGATAAGGGTTGTGAACGTACGAGAGAAGTAAAGGATTAAAGGAAATATGGTAAAAAAGATAAAGGTGATCAGGACAAAAGGCTTTTTAGTATATTTATCAGCAGCATAAGCCACCGGTATATATATGAGTATCGCTGTTAGCATTTCGATGCTGGTCAGAATGCCGAACTTGGCCGCCGAAATCTTATTAACCTCCACTACCCATAAAACTACAAATGCATAGGGAATTTGCTCAGCAAAACGGATCAAAATATCTGATATAAGCAAACTGCGCAGTCCGGGATTAAAGGAAGAAAAAATCTGCCCGACATGCAAATGAGCTTCTTTCTTCTCTTCGCTGTCTTCAATAAAATAATACTCTACCAGCAAGGAGATAACACCCACAACAAAAGCGATACAAAAGGCGATTTTGATGCCTTTAACCTCACCATATAAACCAATTAATATTCCGCCTATCACCGGCCCCAAGGCCATGGGAATACGACGTACCAGCGAGTGCAGCGTGACTCCCATGGTTCGTTTTTCCTTGCTGACTGCATTGGCTACTAGGCTCATAACCGCCGGTAAGGAAATCGCCGACCAGGCAATAAAAAAGATACAACCTATTATGACTGCCTGCCAGTATGGAAATATAATAACGATCGCATAGCCGAAAAGAGCAATAACCGTGAACAACATAAGAGATCTTTTATAACCCAATTTATCTGACAGATATCCTCCGGGAAAGGAGTATATGGCCCCTAGAAAATTCTGCATAGCGTTCATGAATCCTACGACAAACACGGTGCCACCAACCGCCACCAGATAAAGAGGCAGGAACCTTTCTGCCATCCTCTCTCCCAGGCCAATGAGTATAACCATAATCAGCATCGATATAATACTCGTGTTTATGCCCAAAAAATCCTTAAGCCGCTCCCTGAAACCCATTATACTCGCCTCTCTAACATTTTCACCAATTAAACAACTTGTTGAAAATATACCGTGCATACCCCTCTTTCCTGAAAAAGAATGCGTTTTAGCGTAATAAATCCACTACCATTTTCATCCATAGAAGGCGCTTTTCTTTAGCCTCAATATTTGCCGCTTCCCTTACCGGATAAGGGCAATTGCAATATAGCTTAACAGCTTCGTCACTTTCCAGTCTGTTATTCATAAACTTAGATTCATTCAATCTCTTATCTAAATTAATGACCCGCTTCATGTTCTAACTGTCCTCTTCCAGAACTTCTTCGACCAATTCGCGCAGCCACTTCTTACTTGCGCTCAGGACCTGACGGCCCTTTTCAGTGATTTGATAATAAATGCGAATTCTGCCTTCTACATTAACTTTTTCCGCTATTAAAAATCCGTCCTCCTCCATCTGGTGCAAAACCGGGTATACGGTGCCCGGCCCTACCCTGTAACCATGTCTTTTTAACTCCTCAATAATCTCTACTCCATAAATAGATTCCAAGGAAGCATGATGCAGGATATGAAGACGAACGAAGCCTGAAAGCATGCTTTTAATCATTATTATCGCTCCCCGATATCGGTTTATAATATTGTGTATTGATATTAGTATACACGACAGGAAAATGGCCGGCAAGTATCTGATGTATTATCAAAAATTATATTGATTCTTAAGCGGCGCATTGCCAGTATATCTCTCTGTTTCTGAGCAACAGCTCCCACCCATTTACCATTCCACATCTAATTCCTAATTTAAGGACGTCGTACATTTTCGCTCAAAGCAAAAAACCGCAGGGCCGGAATTAAAGCCAGTCCTGCGGATTAGTCATTTATAAATATTAGACGTTAATTGACGTACCGTCTTTGAAAATAAACTGGAAATCATAAGATTATTATCATGGGTAAGGAAAAACATCTTTACTTTGGACGCAATGCCAGCATGAGCGGGAGCAATGTTGGCAGATGGTTTGTGAAACGCTAAAAATACTAATTATGACTACTGCTTCGGTACCGCGCCGGAGAGCTCATCCGGCCGATTGATGAAGATGGCACAATTGCGGATTTCGATTATGGGTTATCCCTCAAGGTGATGGAAAAGATGGAGGCCACCCCGACAGGAAAGCTGGCAGTGTGTTTCCACGGCGGGATACGGATTACGATACAAAGATATGCATATAAAAGCAAGAATCCTTGCTGCCATTAAGGCGGAAAGGATTCTTGCTTTTATATAGGGAGTGTTTTATACCGCCAGTCGCAGGACACGCTTGATTGCGGTGGGATTTTTTACTGCGATTGCCAGAAGCCCAAGGGAAAGGACGGTGAAGACAAGGCCCTCAAATATTTCCTGCCTGTGGCGGCCATAGTTGTTGTCAAGGGCATTCAGCTTTTCCTGAGTGGTCATGTCGGTTGCGTTTTCAATGATGGTGGCTTTGCGTTCGTACTTTTCTTTCGAGGTCGAAGCAATACCGTCCACAGCATCGGTAATACGGTTTCCTGAAGTGTACCCCATGTCAAGGACATTTTAAATTGTTCAATTGTTTATGGCTTACGCCAGGCATGTTATTTGCAACACACCTATTCCTTACAAGCTAACGGTTTACTTGGGCGGCTTGATAGCCAAAGGATAGATTCCGGATTGAAGGTATTCGTAATATTCATTAGGAGAAAGCCGCGCCAGATCCCACTGGTAGCGTTCATTGTTGTAATAGTTAATCCAGTCATCGATAACGGCCGCAATCTGTGCGTGGGTTTCGCACATACTGAGGTCTAGTTCATCCTTCATATGGCCAAATAGGCTTTCCCGAGGCGCGTTATCCCAGCAATTGGCCTTGCGGGACATTGATTGCCGAAGTTCGTTGTTTTTCACTATTTCAATGAATTTATGGCTTGTATAATGACAGCCTTGATCTGAATGGATCATGGTTTCCGCATTCAGAGAAACACCGTGATTCTCAATTAGCCGGTTCACTGTTTCCAAGACAAAATCTAATTCCAGAGAATCGCTCGCCACGTAGGAAAGTATCTGTTTAGTAAATGCGTCTACAATCATGGAAAGGTAGCTAAATTTTCTGTCTTTACGTGGAATGTAAGTAATATCGGTCAGAAGTATCGCCCTGGCTCCCTGCTGGCGAAATTCGCGGTTCAATAAATTGGAAACCACATTGTTTGTCCTCATCGCCTTCGCCATGCGGCGGTAAGGATTTGCTTTGCGAATCGGGCATTTCAGGTTGTATTTATTCATTAACCGCCTGATCTTCTTAATATTCATAACAATGGCTGAATTTTGATGTAGCAACCGCATGTGAATACCGCGTGCGCCTTTAGCGTAGCCTCGGTGGTTATATGCCTCCAAAATCAGCGCAAAGTCCTTTTGGTCTTGCTCCTCGCGAGCAGTTCTAGTATCTTCAGCCTCAAGCCAACGGTAACAGCCTGATCGGGAAACTCCGGCAATATTGCAGAGCTATGAAATGTTGAGCAGGTTGTTGTCTCGGGATATCATTTCTTGGATGATTCTGAACTTGACGTCTGCCCTGGCTTTGATCAGCATTTCCGCCTTGCCTTCCTGTCCGCTAAGATAATTTTTTTATAAATTCCATCTCCTGCTTCAGATAAGCAATTTCATGCTGCATATGTAATAGTACTTTAGACGGTGGCATTGACTTGTGAATTCCTTCGTTCAGCAATGTTGTTTGCCTTACATCGCGAAATCCTGTCCCGCTTTCAGCCTGTTCCCGAATATGCTGAGTAATACCACTAATGCGGGATTCGCCAAGCACCTCCGGGTCAAAACCCATGCTTCTAATAATATCAGTGAACATCCTCCCTCTTCCTATTTGCTCCCAGAACTCCTCTTTAAATACCGAAGTGAAACGGATCATGTGCGCCGTAGCACTTTTTACATATGGACTCTGTTTGATTTTCTCCAGTTCTTCAGGCGTGAATGTCTTCCAACTCATCTTTTATCTCCCCATAAAATTGCTTCCATGCAGATTAAACCTTTTTTCCTGTCCACAAGACGGGTCTCTACACTTTTTGCCGTCCATTCTATGGGGTATATTTTAGGGAGTGTAGATTAAATTTCAACGTTTCCTTAATCTTTCAACGATTACTCGCAAAATATGCACACCCCTGCTAAATTTCAACGATTACCCCTGTGTTAATGCTAGTCTAAAAATGTACCAGATGCTGGCGTAAAAATAGGCCACCTTA
>CAZWPO010000004.1:73327-136082 GCA_964635975.1 uncultured Syntrophomonas sp. | reverse complement strand
CAATTTAACGCCTAAAGGTATACCATTATTTGGGATTAACTCATTATTCCGATAGTAAGTTGGTTTAAGGGTTTTTCTGTATTCGACCTGTTTCTAAACGTGTCTATGCTAAATTATTTTATGTGGGAATGAGGGTGGTTTGCGAGGGAGGACTTTTCTTTGTATCTGCAGCATATCGCTGAGCACAATCCGTGTAGGAAGGCTCATGTTCAGCTAGAGGATAAATTCGCCAGTGCTTTTTATAATAATCCGGATGTTATGGCGATTACAACTTTGGCAGAGGGTCGCTACGTAGAAGTAAACACTGCATTTGAAGAAATATCGGGATACAAAAGGCACGAGGCTATCGGGCGTACGGCCAGTGAATTGAATGTCTGGGTTGATCTAGAGGAACGGAGCTTTACGATAGGAGAGCTTTATAAGAAGGGATATATTAGAAACAACCATGAAGTTAGGTTCAGTTCAAAATGGGGTGAAATTAGATCCTATCTAGTATCTTTGGAAATCATCTATATTGATGGCTTGCCGCATATACTATGGGTGCTCAAGGATATAAGCAGTCTTAGGAAAAGCGAGGAGGCCCTGCGCCAGTCAGAAGAAAGGTTTTCCAAAGCTTTTCACTTAAGTCCGGTAATGAAGACCATAACCCGTCTGCATGATGGGGTAATTATTGATGCCAACCTTAAGTTTATCGAAACCATGGGCTATACCCGAGAAGAGGTAATAGGGCGGACCTATGAGGATCTGGGCCTTTTCGAAAATTACAAACGACGTGATAAACTCCTTAAGTCCCTAGAAAAGACAGGTACAATAACGAATTATGAGAGCAGCTATCGGTCCGCAAACGGTCAAAAACGGGCATGTCTTATTTCCGCGTGTAAAATACAGATCGCGGAAGAAGAATATATCCTGGCACATGGCATCGATATAACGGAGCGCAAACAAATGGAGTATGCCCTCGAGGAATCGCAGCAGAGAATGAGGGATATCATCGATTTCCTTCCTGATGCTACTTTTGTTATCGACGAACAGGGCAAAGTTATTGCCTGGAATAGGGCTATTGAAGAGATGAGCGGAGTAACAGCCGAGTCAATGCTGGGGAAGGGCGAATACCAATATGCTTTACCTTTCTATGGTGAACGCAGACCAATTATTCTTGACCTGCTGCAGACATCGAATGAAGAAAGAGAAAAGGCCTACTTGAACTTTAGACGGAAGAAAGGGCATTTGACTGTGGAAGCTTTCTGCCCGGAAATAGGTGAATCAGGCATTTTTGTACAGGGCAAGGCGTCTTTGCTCTATGACAGCATGGGCAGTACAGTAGGAGCCATAGAATCAATCAGGGATATCAGCCCGTATAAACGAATCTTAGAATCTTTAAGACAGTCTGAGGAACGGTTTTATAAAGCCTTTGATTCAAGTCCCATGGCTATGGCTATCCTCAATATAGAGGATGGAAGATTTATAGAGGCGAATCAAAAGTGTTTGGACGCTTTAGGCTACAGTCGTGAAGAGATAATCGGGCATAGCATAAAAGAATTGAATATAATCATGGATGCGCAACACATATCGCAAATGCAGGAGGATCTTAGAAGAAAAGGGGAAGTGAACCTGGATGAACATATGCTTAGCACCCGTTCAGGTCAGGTAATCACTGTTTTAGGATCAGTGGTGGCCGTTAGTATGAACGGTTTAAATTGTGCACTGGTAAGCGCTCAGGATGTAAGCGAGCACAAAGAGATAGAAGCCAACCTGGCCCGGCTTGATCAACTGAACCTGGTGGGCGAGATGGCAGCCAGCATCGGACACGAAATTAGGAATCCCATGACTTCGATACGGGGATTCCTGCAGATGTTAAGTGCCAAAGAGGAATATGCCAAGGATATTAGCTTTTTTGAGCTCATGATTGAGGAACTTGACCGGGCCAATGCAATTATTTCCGAATTCCTGGGCATGGCCAAGGATAAAAGAGTTGAGCTGCAGCCCCAGTACCTGGACGATACAGTTAAGTCCATCTATCCCATGATTCAAGCCGACGCTAATTACATGGGTATGGATGTAGAACTGGATCTCTCTAAACCCCCTATACCGCTAATTGATGCTAGCGAAATTCGGCAGATGATCCTCAATATGGCTAGAAACGGACTTGAGGCAATGTCCCCGGGCGGTGTTCTAACCATAGGAACTATGGCGCAAGGGAGAGAAATTATTTTGTATATCAGAGATCAGGGGCACGGCCTGGATCCCAATTTGATACCCAGAATCGGCACTCCTTTTGTAACTACCAAAGACAATGGAACCGGTTTAGGACTGGCGGTCTGCTATAGTATTGCTGCGCGCCACAATGCCAGGATCGACTTTGAGACCGGCCTCCGAGGCACCACTTTTTATGTGCGCTTCCCCATGCCGCCCGAACAGGGTTCTCTGTTTTAATAAAGCTGATCTCAACGCGGTAACCGATATACTCGTGAGCGGGATTTACTGCTCTTTATCTTTCTGCGGGTTTTGAAAAAGCAGCGCGCTATAAAAAGCAGAGCAAAAACACCCGCCACAATAGATATGATTATTTTGACAACCTTAAAAAGGGTGCTGGTCCATGCCCAGCGGTCAGTGCTCAAAAGAGTGCCATACAGATTAACTGAACCCAGATCATAATACATCAGCTTATTGGCATTATTAATATGAATGTTCGTTATCAAACACGCCTCTTTGTTCTCGCTATTCTCCATCAGGTTGTAATCACAGGCAATGGCTTCCGGATTGATATTTTTATGCAGCAGCCGTTTAATGCTTATGCCCTGGTTTTGATCCAAAATACACTGTATGGCTTGGGTTTCATCCTGGTCATGGGCGGTGTCCACGTTTGGAGCAGTAAGCGGAATGCTGGTCTCCACAAACTGGTTAAATCCGTAATCAAATAGAGTTATAGTGTCTTTATATACTCCAAAGTCCTCACTTCTCATAACAACTGCTATAAGTTCGCGGTCACCGCGCCTGGCTGCTGTTACCAGGGTATTCTGTGATTCCCTGGTGTAACCGGTCTTGCCGCCTATTACTCCCTGATAATAGAAGCGGTTGGTGGTCAGCATCCTGTGCTCCGACCATAAATCCCGGCATTCAGGTTGTTTGTTGGTAGGAGGAATAGTATAGCGCACGGTGCCGATTAGTTCTTTAAACCGGTTATTCTGAAGGGCAGCGCGAGTGATCATGGCCATATCGTAAGCAGTGGTCAGCTGCATATCGTCTGGCAGGCCATGCGGATTGACGAAGCTGCTGTTTAGGGCCCCGGCTTCACGGGCGCGCTGGTTCATCAACTGGGTGAAACTGGAGATGCTGCCGCCGATATGTTCAGCAATACCATTGCATGCATCGTTGGCCGATGGCAGGATGGCTGCCATCAAGGCCTGCTCCACAGTAATCTGCTCACCTTCGTCCAGGGCAATATGCGAAGTCCACCTGGGTACTGAGAAAACCGCCTCGCGGGACATGGTAACAGTATCACTTAGATTGCCTTTCTCAATTGCCAGCAGAATGGTCAGTATTTTAGTAATGGACGCTGGATATAGCTTCTCATGCATGTTCTTCTCATATAAAACCTGCCCGGTTTTGGCATCCATCAATACGGCTGATTCCGAAATAATCTGCAAAGCTTCATCGTCTGCAAGAACCGGATCACATACCGGTCCAACCAGAAAGATTGCCAGCAGCACAATAACGATATTTTCAATCAAGGCCTGTTTCATATCTTTAAACATCTAAACACTAGTCCTTATTTGAATCACTTTCTTATTATAATTTATCAATGTTGCCTAGATCTAATAAAATAGTATTGGTCACCAGAATTAGCTGTTCTTTACAAGAAGACGTGGGTCTCGAGTTCCAGAGTTATTCTTGCCAGACTACGCCGTGCGTTGTAACATATAAACATATAGTGTAATATTACACTATAATTATTATCAACAGGGGTGGCTGATGGACAGGAGAACTATTATCAGAGATATAAGTCAGAAAATGAAGCTGATCCGGGTGGAAATGAATTATTCACAGGAACAAATGTCAGAGATTTTAGGCCTATCAAAAAAAACACTGGTGGATATTGAGAAGGGACGAAAAAATGCTAGCTGGTCGGTCGTAGTAACAGTATGTGCGTTGTTCCCGGAGAGTGAGATTATCCAGGGATATTTAGGAGCAGAACCCTTAGGGCTTCTTCAGGTTTTGATCCGGCAGAGCATTTACACACCTAAGATACGGACCATGGGTGGAAGAGTCTGGTGGAAAGAGGTTGAAGCAGCAGGCGCTTTCCATATTCAGCAAAACTTGGTCAGTGGTCACTATAGAATCCTGGATGCAGAAAATTATCTCTGGTTCAGCAGCTTCAGTAAAGATAAGGCTTTGAAGTGTCTAGCGGAGCTGTCCGATGAGCCGGAAAGGAGCGAACATGATCTATAGTCAAGGGAAGAAAAACCAGATATACAGGTATACAGCACGAACCATTCTGCTGATAGTTACAACGTTTTGGTTCGTATTTGCATTGTTATCCGGGGCAGAGCAATATGGAGGGGGGTTCAAGGGTATTATTCTGAATTCCCCCAACGCCATTCCCTGGGTAGGACTTTACCTCATCAATCTATTAACGTGGAAATTGGAGCGAATTGGGGGCATGATCCTTATCGCTGCGGCTTTATTCATGATCTTTGCCTTTGATGTGCTGGAAGGCAATTGGGGCGTGCTATTTTTAGCGGTTGTTCCACTCTGCCTGCTGGGAGGGATATTCGTATATTGCAGTTGCAAGTCAGAACAATAGCTAAAACAGGCTTGGCTCTCGGGCGCAAGAATGCGAATCCCCGTTCCCTGCTGGTCTGCTTTATTATCAGCTGATTATCAAGGTGTTACTGCGCTGGGCAGTAGATTTAATGGAGGTGGACGAATGAAAATAGAGTCAGTGAAACTGGTATATTTTTCAGCTACCGGTACTACAAGAACGATTATTGAAAGTATTGCGCGTGGAATCAATCAAAATCCTGTGGAAACTATGGATATTACGAGACCTGAGATAAGGAAACAAGCATTGCAAACATCAGAAAATGACTTGCTTGTTATCGGCGTGCCAGTTTATGGCGGCAGGGTTCCAGCCGCGGCAGTTGACTGGCTGTATACGCTCAAATCCCGCAGAACGCCTACCGTGTGCATTGTAGTTTATGGTAATCGTGAATATGACGATGCTTTACTAGAACTCAAAGACACCATGGTGGAGCATGGATGTGTGCCGCTTGCCTGTGCCGCATTTATCGGTGAACACTCCTTTTCCGGTTCAGAAACACCAATTGCACTCGCTCGTCCGGACGTAAGCGATGTTGACCAGGCTGAGCTGTTTGGAAATAAAATAGACGAAAGACTACGGTCTATGGCATCAATAGATCACATTCCCGATATCACTGTACCTGGAAATTATCCCTATAAGGAATTTAACCCATGGGTTATTGATTTCATAGCAATTAATGATGAATGTTCGCAATGTGGGATCTGTGAACTGGAATGTCCTGTTGGTGCTATAGGCTTGGAAAATGGTTTTTCAATTGATTTAGAAAAATGCATCCAGTGCTGTGCCTGCATTAAGAAGTGTCCCGAGAATGCGTTGACAATGAAACCTGGTATGGTTAAAGATGTTGCAACCAGACTGAGTAAAGCCTGTCGGGATCGAAAGGAGCCAGTATTCTTTATGTAAATCAGGAACAGTAGACCCAATACGCATTTTTCTAGTAATCAGGTAGACAAAGGGAAAATGCATTTAAAACACGTGGCTGATGGCCGAATATAGTAGCCAAATGGGAAACCTCCAATTCCTGGCAGCATCCAGGAAAGGGGGTGATAAGTTGGCATAAATAATACTGCAGTATACTCTCTTTAAGATGACTTACCGTCAAAGCTATCTCACTTTCCTCAGACAAAACGATTCAATATCATTAAACAGGTTTGTCTATACGATAATCATTAATCGCTTGACGATATAAAATTATCTGCATATACTGTATATAGTGAATATATACAGTACTCGGGTTTTATATTTATTTGGAGGTATGGCCATTGCAGATTATCCTCTCCAACGCGTCACCAGATCCAATATACGAACAGATTCGGCAGCAGATCCAGAGCCATATCCTAAAGGGGGAACTGCAAGCGGGCGATGCCCTGCCGTCCATCCGCAACCTGGCCGGGCAGCTTCAGATCAGTGTCATCACTATCAAACGGGCATACGATGAGCTCGAGCGAGGCGGCTTTATTGAGACGGTATCGGGAAAAGGCTCATTTGTTGCCCAGCAAAATTCTGAATTTCTACGTGAGAAGCGGATGAGCCTGATAGAAAACCGTCTGAGTGAGATTGTAAAGGAAAGCATCCTTTTGGGCGTGAGTCTGGAGGAGTTGCAGGAAATGCTAGCACTTTTATACAAGGAGGTTTAGAGCATGGAACCCATTCTTGATGTTCAGGGACTGTCCAAGTCATTTGGCGATTTTCATTTAGATGTCAGCTTCACTCTTCCTAAAGGCTATATTATGGGGTTAGTAGGCCCTAACGGAGCGGGTAAAACTACTACTATCAAGCTGATTATGAACTTGATTAATCGGGATGCCGGCCAGGTTTCGGTTTTTGGGCAGGATAACCGCCTCCGTGAGAAGGAGATTAAACAAAAGATTGGATTTGTTTATGATGAAAATTACTTTTATGAAGATCTAAATCTTGATGAGATGAAGAGAATTATTGCTCCCTTTTACTTAAACTGGGATGAACACCTCTACCGCAAATACATTAAAGCTTTTGACCTGCCTCCGAAAAAGAAAATCAAGGCACTCTCCCGCGGCATGAAAATGAAATACTCTCTGGTTCTAGCTCTGTCCCATGGTGCTGAACTCATACTCATGGATGAACCAACATCGGGATTAGATCCCGTATTTCGGGCTGAACTGCTCGAAATTCTCCAGGGAGAGATGCAGGATGAAAAACGGGGCATCCTGTTTTCCACTCATATAACCTCTGACCTGGAAAGAATAGCCGATTATATCTGTTTCATTAACCAGGGACGTGTAGTCTTCTCTGACAACCGGGAGAATCTCAGAGAAAAGTATCTGATGGTTAAAGGGCCGCGGGAATTGCTTGATGATACATCTAGAAAATTGCTGCTGGGTATCAGAGAAAGCGACTTCGGTTTTGAAGCGCTGAGCAGCAATCCGGTTCAGATTAAACGTTTGTTCAGGGATAAGGCCCTGTACGAGTATCCCAATCTGGATCAAATCGTTCTTTATAGCGCAAGGAGGGATAATCATGCAGCACTTAATTAAAAAGGAAATTATCCTGCAAAAGAAAATGTTATGGTTTGGTGTCTTCTACAGCATCTTTTTATTCTTTGTATTCGCTGATCCTATTTTTAAGGAATTCACATACAGCATGGCGGCTTTTGGGATATCGTACATTACTATTATCGGAATCGCACAGTCAGAATATAAAAATAACAGCGACATTATTGTCAACAGTTTGCCGACCACCCGCAAGGAAGTAGTGGCTTCTAAATACTTATCACTGCTTACCTGTATCGTTATGGCTTTAATCATAGTGGGAGTGATAGGTCTGGTTTTTCACCAGCTACCTTCCCCATTAAATAATCGCTTGATAAAACTCAGTGATATAACCATCACAGTTGTATCAGCAATGGTGTTGGCTGCTTTCTCTTTACCTTTCTACTTTAAAACCGGGGCGCAGTGGCTTAGAATTTTTAACATCATTATATTTCTAATCATCTTTTTTGCCCCGGTACAGATCGCATCCTATCTGGTAAACAACAATCAGGTTTACTGGGTGCAGAATCTGACCCAGGCGACCAGGGATCAAAGCCTGATGGTTCTCCTGATCTCATTAAGCGCTCTTTTGTTAGTGTATTTAATTTCTTATTTCATTTCCTTACGCATCTACATGAATAAAGATTTTTAAGGAGACGTTGATCAATTTGTATGTATAAAAACCAGATGTAAGGGGGTGAAGAAATGTGAAGAATATAAAAGAAATTACCAATGAAGAAACCGTTGCCTGGTTATTGGAAAAAGAAAATCCATCAGTTAGATATTTTACTTTAACAAGGCTATTGAATTCATCAGAATCGAGCCTTGAAGTATTAGAAACAAAACAAAAAATAATGACCTTAGGAGTCGTTCCGAAAATACTGAAACAGCAAAATGAAGCCGGCTACTGGGGTGAGCCCAAAAGGTTTTATCTTAATAAGTATTCCGGGACCGTGTGGCAACTGATGATACTAGCAGAATTGGGAGCTGATCCAGCTAACCAGCAAGTAAGAAACGCCGGGGAGTTCATCCTGGAAAATTCGCAAGATATAGAAAGTTACGGGTTTGCCATACATAAAAGCGGAAAGTCTGCGGGCGGAAGGCATAGTGAGGTAATACCGTGCTTAACCGGAAACATGGTTTGGAGCCTAATCAAGCTGGGTTTTATTGATGACATTAGAGTCGAGAAGGGCATCGAATGGATATGCCAATATCAAAGAAGTGACGATGGCATTACCGAAGCTCCTGCTAGGTGGCCATATGAAAGATACGACGTATGCTGGGGAAAACATACTTGTCATATGGGAGTGATAAAGTCGCTCAAAGCATTATCTGCCATACCAGAGGAGAAACGAAACCGTGTAATTGAAAATAAGATAGAAGAACTTGCTGAATACATACTGGTTCACCACATCTATAAGAAGAGTCACCAGCTGGAAAAAACATCAAAACCGGGATGGTTGAAGCTCGGTTTCCCGCTCATGTATCAAACCGATATACTGGAGATCCTGGGCATATTAGTCGATTTGGGCTATAAGGATCCCCGCATGAATGAAGCCGTGGAAATCGTAAAGAGTAAACAAAACCAAGAGCATAGATGGAAGCTGGAGAACACCTTTAACGGAAAGATGATTGAGGACATCGAAACCAAAGGTCAGAATTCCAAGTGGATAACCCAAAAAGCGCTAAACATTCTGATGAAATATTGAACGAGAGGGAGCCGGGAAATCTCGCAATTAACAGGGGGCGGAGTGACAAGAAGAATGGATTTACTGTCACATCCGTACCCTGCTGCTTCCTTAATGCGAATCGGACTCTGTATCGTTAGTCAAAGAAGAACTTGAGGCACGTTTTTCAGTAAGCCGACCTGCTTTTTTTAGAGATTCTCTCAAGATGAATTCTATGTGACCGTTGACGCTTCTAAACTCGTCCTGGGCCCATCTTTCCAGGGCTGAGTATATATCAGGATCTATGCGAAGTGGAAAGCTTTTCTTCTGGCCTGCCATATAAGATTCCGCCTATCAATAAATACTGCCGGTGTTGAGAATGGGTTGGGCCCCACGGTCTGAAATAATAGCCACTAATATATTGTTGATCATAGCGACCTTGCGCTCCTGATCAAGCTCGACTATCCCTTCTTCTACGAGACGAGTCAAGGCCATCTGTGCCATTCCTACCGCACCTTCAACGATTTTTTGCCGTGCGGCCAATATAGCTGTAGCTTGTTGACGTTGTAACATAGCGCTGGCAATCTCGGTTGCGTAGGCCAGGTGGGTTAAACGAGCTTCCATCACTTCTACGCCGGCTAAGGCAAGACGGGATTGGAGCTCGCGAGTCAGTTCATTAGCTACTTCATCAGCATTTCCACGCAAAGAATACCCATCATCCTCGAAATTGTCATACGGATACTTGGTAGCCACGTGACGCAGGGCGGTTTCGCTTTGTATTTCCACAAATGCTTCATAGTTATCGACGTCAAAAAGCGCCCGGGCGGAGTCAATAACCCTAAATACAACAACCGCCGCGATTTCTACCGGATTTCCCTCGACGTCATTAACCTTGAGGGTTTTACTGTTAAAATTGCTGACCCGAAGAGACACTTTTTTTCTGGCGGAAAACGGGACCGTCATCCAGATGCCGCTTTCTCTGATACTGCCAATATACCTGCCAAAAAAGGTAATCGCTAAAGCTTGATTTGGCTGAACCACGGTTATTGAGATGAATGTTATGGTTGCCACCAACGCCAATATAGTGCCGCTAATAATAGATGTTTGAGCAAAACAATACAGCGAACCTAACAGAAAAATAACTGCGAGCAACAATGCTACAAAACCATTCAACTTCCACGCTGATTTTTCCTGCATTTTTTAAACCTCCCAGAACTTGATACCATAATGATATCATATTGATACTAAAAATACCTATATAAATTTTTGATCGGGGAAGGCCAAATACTTCAAGATGCTCAAAGGTTATAACGCTATCTTTGGAATCCATCCTAAGTGAGAGATATAATATTTATAGATTACTTATAAGAAATATCGGTAAGAAGACGTTTAATATCTGATCATATTGGGGGGGGAAAAATACATGGCGTCCAATTGCGCGAACTGTAAATGGAGAGCATCAGCTAAGAGGAATCCCCAGGCCTTTATGAGTAGGCTCTGGTTCTGGCATACAAAGTGGTGCCCCGGATGGAAAGCTTATCAAAAAGAATTAAAAGCCGCAGGAAAAGAAATTAAGGTATAGGAAGGTCTTGATATGCGGACCGCTAAAAATTGGGGAACGACCTCCCATGATCGGCAACTTGGTTTTCCCTGCGGTCCCCAGGATAATCAGACTTGCCGATTAGTATAATATTTTCTGCTTACAGCCTCATGACCAGTTCCTTTTGCTTCAAAGCCACTGGCATGTGGCAAGGGGAGGGAAGCATAACACAGTCGCCTACTTGTAATTGGGATAATGGTTTATAATAATTGGAAATATCCAGATTTCAATAAGGAGGTTGCTTTGCCTTTCTTAAAAAGCATCCGTTTTAACTGGAAAAAGGCTCAAAACAATAATAAATTCCCCTTCAATATTTCCTCAATTCGTGGGCTGGAAAAAATTGAACTGCTCACTAACATTACTTTTTTCGTGGGGGAAAACGGTTCCGGCAAATCTACTTTGCTGGAGGCAATAGCAATGAAAAGTGGATTTAGTCTGGTGGGGGGAGGGCAAAGCTCTTTGCTGGACGCCAGTGAAGACAAACACAACCTTGAAGATATTATTACGCTTTCCTGGATGCCTAAGGTGACTTCGGGATTTTTCCTGCGAGCAGAGACATTTTATGATTTTGCCAGCTATATTGATGAGATGGCAAAGGAATTTCCCGGAGCCTATCAGCCCTATGGTGGCAAATCTTTGCATAAGCAATCTCATGGGGAAGCTTTTTTGTCGTTATTTTTACACAGGTTCAACAGTAGAGGCATTTATTTTTTAGATGAACCCGAGGCTGCCCTCTCTCCAGCGCGGCAGCTTACCTTCTTAAGGCTGATGCACCAGCTGGATAAGTCCGGGAAGGCTCAGTTTATAATTGCCACCCATTCCCCAGTCCTTATGGCATATCCAGGGGCAACTATATACGATTTCGATCAGACCCCGCTGCAGATCATCAATTATGAGGATACAGAACACTATTTTATTACCAGGCGGTTTTTAAATGATCGGGAGTCCTTTTTGCACGAGCTGTTTGAAGAAGAAATATAATCCTTCTTTACCAACCCCTTGGGCTTTATTATCCAAAAGAGCCGAAACCGGAAGCCCCAGGGTAGCCGCCAGCTTGCGCAAGATCGATATATTCGGCGTCCACGCCTCCAAATCGGAATATATGTCTGCGACACCCCCGACTCCCGGGCTAACCGGCCCTGGCTCCAGCCCCTGAGCAAGCGGTATCGCTTGCTACTCATATTTATCACCTATCCCATTCCTTTACCAAGTAAGCCAGCCAAACCATTCTATAAATTGAAATAAAAATTTCGAGGGTTTAAGAAATTAAGAAAAGAAATTGCAGAAGAGAAAAAGGTTAATTGCTCTCAAATCCTTCAGTCGGCACTTAAAGAATATTTGGATGAAAAAGAACCATCCTATTTGAAGAAATAGCAATAGAAAACATGGAAGAACATGGGGACGGGTACCTTGTTCACTTTGGGTAAGTGAACAAGGTACCCGTCCCCATGTTCTTCCGTCCCCATGTTCTTCATACTTTCGCTATTCAATCCTTACCTGATTGGCTAGAAGGCCAATATTCTCAATATAGCATTCCACGACATCTTTATCCTTGAGAAATCTGGGAGGGTCAAAGCCCATTCCAACACCGCTGGGAGTTCCTGTGCAAATTATATCACCGGGTCTTAATGTCAGCCCCTTGGAGAGGTCGCTGATGATATAAGGTATATCAAAAATCATGTTTCTGGTATTGGAGTTCTGCCTCAATTCACCATTTATCTGGCATTGGATGGTTAGCTCAACCGGCGGGCGGATTTCGTCTTTATAAACAATGCATGGTCCCATAGGACAGAAAGTGTCCAGGCTCTTTGCTTTGAACCACTGCTTGTGACTGACCTGAAGATCCCGGGCCGTAATGTCATTAATGATGGTATATCCAAAGACATACTCAAAAGCTTCTTCCCTTTTGATATTGGTTCCTTCTCGGCCGATGATGACAGCCAGTTCAACCTCGTAATCCACCTGAGTGGCAGCCTGGAGGGAGAATCTGATCGGATCGCCATGGCCAATGGCAGGAGCGGAAGCCTTTGTAAAGTAAATTGGAATTTCGGGGATGCCTGAGTCTGATATCTTTGTAGCACTGATCTCCAGCGCATGCTCCAAGTAGTTTTTCCCAAGGCAAAAAACATTTCTTTTTGGATAAGGAATTGGAGCCTTTAGTTTGATATCGGCCAGGGGCAGAATGTTGGCCCTGGAAATGGCCAGGTCGACTATAAGCTTTTCCAAATCAGAATTCATACTTTCGATGAGCTGGTTCATGGAGACAATGCCCGACCTGCTTAACGGCACCATGCCATCTGGGAGCAGAAGACCGACATGTTCTGTGCTATAGATTTCATAGCTTGCAAATTTCATCTGATACTTCCCCCGTGATAGAGCTTGATTTAATCATAAACCTTTCCTGGATGCAAGTAGTATATGCATGTATATACTTAATTTAAAAGAGTGATTAGGTAATGGAAGATATGTCTTTGAACGGAGATTTAATCTCCAGCTGCTGATATCGCTGCCCGGTATTAAGGTCTTCTGTCCATATCGCCTCGCAGTCTGTGCATACAGCACTCCATATGATCATAGCATCCCAAAAGGAAAGCGATAACTCTTGTTGAATACGAATAGCCTCTACAATATCTCTAATATCCGGGCAATGAATCGGCCAGGCCTCAAAACCTTTAATAATACGGGCCGCATTTTCAGGTGTAATAGGTTTATTAATCTTTCGTGTAACTGTAACATAGAATTCTTGAAGGACTTGAATACTTAGAAATCCTGTCCGTTCTGCCCATAGATGCTTTAGTAAATCTATAGATTTCTGGCGTTTCAACCCAGCTGTACTATCGTAGGCATAGACCAGAATGTTTGTGTCGACAAAATGACCATTAGCCACGATGATGCAGTTCCTCTCTATTATTAAGAGCTTTCCCGTAGGTGCCCATATCAAATCCTTCTTCCATCAAGCGTAGACTTTCATCTCTAGCCTGGATGTAGTTGTCCTTTCCGGCAACTAATTCTTGTATTATTACACTCAGGAAAGCAGACAAAGACATGTTGCGGTCAACAGCCATATGTCTGGCTTTCCGCAGGATATCTTCGGGAAGTGAAAGGGTTACGTTCTGGCGTTTCATTAACATCCCCACTTTATCACATAATCACATTTACACGATTAATTATACCATATTTTTGTAAGCAAGGCCCCGGGCAACCTGGAACGAGGTTCAGACATTCCGCCGGGAGATCAACCAGGATGTTCTGAATTTGCGCGACCGATTGATTGCGCGTTCATCCCAATACTGTGCGTCTGTATGAATCCTTAGGTTTTATAGCCAAGCCCGGTAGGCGGGAGAATAATTACAGAGTATTTACTTTGCATCTTCTGCAGATGAGACTGGCCCGGATTGCTCTCCCGGGCCCTTATCCTGTATATAGGAAGCGTGTTCAGCAAATAATTAAAGAATTCGTTTTGGGAAACCTGAAAGAGTCTTTGACTCTAGCCAGGGAATACCTTGACAGTGATGATGGTGATTTGTTCTATGTTACAGACCGATTTATACAATTTCTCCAAAACCACGAGAAAAGGGCTCAAAGCCTAGTACTATTGATTGAGGACTATATGAATTGGTAAAGAACCGTCCCCGAGCCTTTCGGTAAAAGCTAACCTATTCCCACGTAACCCAAACATCCGGTTGATATCCTACAGTAGCCTGCTTGCCATTGCGGACAATTGGGGTATTATATAGCTCTGGATGATTAAGGAGTATCTCTGCCCGCATAGAGCTGCTGCCAATTCGGTCCAGGTTTAATCGAGAGTAGGCCTTGACTCTGGAGTTGATCAAATTGTTTAGTCCGACAGCCTTTTCTACACTGGTTAATTCACCTTTGCTTAGACCTTTTAAGGTGAGGTCAATATATTGATATTTAATGTTCCGTTCCTTGAAGAAACGCTCTGCCTTTTGAGTGTCAAAGCACTTTTTAACTCCAAATATTTGAATGTTCATACAAGACCTCATTTCAAATTCTCACTCATTTTAATTATAACTTAATGCTTACTTGAGTTAACTTATCCTTCCCTCCAACTCTCCTTCGACTCAACTGGTATTCCCGAAATCACAATAACTACTTCACCAAAATAGCCCAATATAGTACCATAAAATATATCTTAATAGCGAAAGGACATTAAGCCCGTGCTCGATCCAATCTATCGCTAGGTTTTAAATGCCATTAAATAACTGCGGTTATGAAGTATAGCCTTAGTTTGTTATGCATTTGAATAACCAATGATAGGTGGATTAGCTGTGTGAAAATGCCTGATTTGAACAGCACACTATCCTGGTGTGTTTTTTTCTTGCAATTTTTGTTTGAGAAATTAAAGAAATGAGGTTTGTTAATGTTTGAGATTAGAAAAATTCAAGAGCAGGTATTGTTTGATGCAATAAAATCAGCAAGTAATAATGAAACCGCAACCAGAATTGTCTATGGAGCACAGAAAGAGGACGATGCTGCCTGGGTGAAGTCTGCCATGACCAGACTGGAAAACCACTTTGATCACTCTACTGTTAAGCAGATCAGAATGAACTGTCAATGCGGATACGGGATGGATGAAAAACTGGCGCTGGTAAAGGAGTTGGTTGCAGCAACGTCCAGCATGGAGGAATTAGGGAGCCTGGAAAAGGCCAACGCAGCCGGCATGTTCTGCACCGGTGGGGAACTCTATTTGCAGTTCCCGTTTTGCCCCTGTCCGATGCTGGCCGATGTGGACAAATTGGATACGTACGCATGGTGTCAATGCACTACCGGATACAGCAAGGTCCTTTTCGAGGAAGCGTTTGGTTATGAAGTCGATGTTGAATTATTAAAAAGTATCAAGGTGGGAGATGAAATATGCCTAATGAAAATCATTCCTCTCGGTCGCAGAGGTGCTTCCTTCTAGCGCATCAGCGAATTCCAGCACTCTTCCTCCTGCTATAGGCACTGATGGCTGGTGGATTTGACAAATCCTTATTACTTGTTGAAGCTTATATAGTAAAATGAGAGTATTGGCAAAGGATTGGAGCTTTAAAAGATGCGTAACTTTTCTTGCTAATTAAATAAGGCATGGCGAAATAATTGAATGGTGGCAGATGCCCTCTATTTTGTTGTGCTTATGCAAGAAAGTTACCGGGTTTTTACGTAAATAAATCCAGCTCCACCTTGTACAAAGGTCGGCTTGTGATTGATGGGCTGCAGGATTAGCTTTCTTGCAGCTCATATTTATTAACAGGAGGACTATTTTATGTCGCTAATAAATGTTTCCGATCTAACTTTTGCTTATGATGGGAGCTTTGGCAATATATTTGAGAATGTAAGTTTTCAGATAGATACTAACTGGAAATTGGGCTTCACCGGCAGGAACGGGCGGGGAAAAACCACGTTTCTCCATCTATTGATGGGGAAATACGAGTATAGAGGCAGTATTTCCGCTAGTGTCAGCTTTGAATATTTTCCCTATGAGGTGGCCAAAAGGGAAATGGAAACCATAGCTGTAGTTGACAACATATGCCCTGATTATGCTCATTGGGAGCTAATGCGTGAGTTGAACCTGCTTTCTGTATCCGAAGATGTTTTGTACCGCCCTTTTTCCACTCTAAGCAACGGCGAACAGACCAAAGTGCTGCTTGCGGTATTGTTTTTAAGAGAAAACAGCTTTTTACTGATAGATGAGCCCACCAATCACCTTGATATTAATTCCCGGGAGATTGTCAGCAATTATCTGAGGTCGAAGCGGGGCTTTATACTGGTGTCACATGATCGGGCTTTCCTTGATGGCTGCATTGACCACATACTTTCCATTAACAAAACCAACATTGAGATTCAGAAAGGAAACTTTTCTTCCTGGTGGGAGAATAAAGCCAGGCAGGACAGCTTTGAGCTGGCTGAAAACGACAAACTCAAAAGGGATATCGATCATTTAACGAAAGCAGCCAGGCGTACTTCCAACTGGTCCGATAAAATAGAAAAGACTAAAAAGGCCGGCAAACAGGCATCTGGAATAAAAGGCGACAAGGGCTATATTGGCCACAAGGCGGCTAAAATGATGGCGCGGGCCAAGTCCATGGAGGCCAGGCAGCAGGCAGCCATTGAAGATAAGTCAAAGCTGCTTAAAAATATTGAGAGAGCGGATAGCTTAAAGATATCTCCCATGGCCTATCATACTGGCCAGCTGGCGGAACTTAATGATATTTCAATATTTTATGACGATAAGCCCGCTTGTACCGGGGTAAGCTTGACTATTGAAAGGGGTTATCGTATTGCCCTTTGCGGTCGCAACGGCTCCGGGAAATCTAGCATATTAAAACTAATTTGCGGCGAACCGCTGGTCTATACCGGTTCTTCCAGAATAGGGAGTCAACTCAAAATATCCTATGTTGCACAGGATACGGCTTCACTGCGCGGGAACCTGACTGGCTATGCAGCTGATTATCAAATTGATGAAACTATTTTCAAAGCAATTCTTCGCAAACTGGATTTTTCAAGGCTGCAGTTTGATAAGGATATGGCCGATTTCAGCGCCGGTCAAAAGAAAAAGGTGCTGCTTGCCAGGAGTTTGTGCGAGCGGGCCCATCTTTACATCTGGGATGAACCGCTTAATTATATCGACGTACTATCCCGGATACAGATCGAAGAACTGTTGCTGGAATACCAGCCGACTATTATATTCGTTGAACATGACAGAACCTTTTGCGAGCATGTTGCAACCAAGTTTGTAGACCTATAAAAGGTAGTCATAAACAAGTGCGACAGGGGACGGGTACTTTGTTCACTCACCTAAAGAGAACTAGGTACCCGTCCACATGTTCTCCTTCATCCCCATCTTCAATAATGGTTATTCTCTTGTAATACAGCTAATTTCCTTAAAATTGAATGTTCCATAGGGATAAATAGGATTGATCTAAGCAAGAAAGCCGCCAGGATAGCCACTGTTCCAGCGGCTACGCTTGGACCCAAAGATTTTACATCGGTTAAAGTCGATAGTATCAATACTAATGCCAGCATAGAGAGTGTGGCAGCCCACCAAACAACTGCGGAATTAAGATTGCGAATAATCAGCAAATCAATATGATAGACGTCCTGCCTGCCGGCATCAATTCGGTCTGTGAAAGCATCGCAAAAAGCGTTGTTAATGTCTGCCGGACTATAGGTAAATAGCGTACTTAAATAAGGTCCAATTATTATTGGGACTAAAGCGGTCACAACCAGCAGACTTTTGATCATGCCTCCTTCAACGGCGTATGCAGCGAGCAACAACAGCAGGGCGAGGAACACTATGCCTGTCTTTTTCATTATTAAACACTCCTATCTAGAATTATATTTTGCACGAAGCACGACACCTGATCAATCAGGGCAACAGTATTGATGCTTATTCTTCCGAAATCGGGAGATAACGTAAGGTTAAAATGTATCCATGCTGAAACGATAAAAAATAAAAGCGCAAACAACAGATGCAACCCTGCCGCAAATTGAATTCTACCTGCAGCAATGGGCACTGGTCTTGACTCACCCCATTCCATGCTTCCCGAGTCTATGATAATTTTTGCATTGAGGCGGTCGGGGCATTTCTCAAGAGGCAGGTCTCTCATCATCTGATCATAATTTCTTTTCACCTCATATCACCCTCTTTCAGCATCTGCCTCAAACGACTCCGGATAACATGCACTCGCGTTTTTACGGTGCCTATGGGTAAACCTAAAATAAGCCCTATCTCCTTATAGGTGAGGTCCAAGTAGTCTTTCATAATGATTAATTCTCTTTCATTCAGAGTGAGACTATTAAGGACCTGAAAAAGCAGCATTCTTTCCTCAACAAATCGGTATTGATTGCCATCCCTAATACCGGCATTAACCTGGGATATTTCAATAGTCTTAACTTTTTTTGCCTCCTGATCACGTGCATAATTCAGACAGGTATTTCGGGTTATTGAATAAATCCAGGTGGAAAGAGCTGACTTATTCCAATCGTAGCTGGCCATGTTTTTGTAGAGTTTGAGGAACACTTCCTGGGTCAAATCCTCAGACTCTTGATAATTATTAGTCATTCGCAGGCAATAATTAAACACCCGGCTTTTGAACATATCAATCAAATTCCCAAAAGCCCTGGCATCACCTTTGAGTATCCTGCTAGCAATTAAGTGATCGTGAATTTTCATGTCTTCCTACCTGCAAAAAGCTTCTTATTGTTTATACACAGAATATCGAGAAAAGGTTTGACTCTATAGCAATAAGATTATTAAAAGGAAAACACCGTAAAATTTAGAAGGGTATCTGTTATTGAACCAGAACCCAAAGCCCAGCAGGGGAGTGCTGAAGGCAAAATACCAAAGTTCGGGGATAAAGGGAGAATAGTGAGAGAGGAAAATTGCATGTATTTTCAAAACAGTGAGATTTGCTCAATCGGCCGATGCTGGCTGCCATTTCTCAAATAAGATTCAGACGGTCCAACCGTGCCATTTCTTTTTCGATAAATTTATTATCAGTAATATCTCTACAAGAATTTAGTAAATGGGGCTCACCGTTAAGGTCAATAATATCTCCAGAAAGGGATACTTTGCGAATATCTCCTGATTTGCTTCTTAAGTCCAATTCAAACCCTTGAATCCGTCCGTGTTCCTTAAACTGTTTTAATAAATAGTCCCACTGTTCCGGGAAAACCCATATTGAAAAAACAGATCTTTTGAATTAAGAAAACCGTTGAAGGTTTTTATAGGCTTTCTTGTTATGTGACAGGAAATGCGACAGAGGACCGGGTAGAGCCTATCTGAGCGACTGCCAGGGTGTCAACTTCTTTGACAAACTAAAATCCCTAGCTTAGCCGAGGATTTCAGACCGTCACGGGCTTTCCGAGCGCCTCGATCATCCTTATTTGTTGAGCGCAGCGAACTGAGATTCTAGTGCCCGAAGGGTGCTTCACCTTTTTTGCTCGCCCTGCCTGCTTGCCTGTTGTTTGAATCATTTAGGATTTAGGATAGGTTATTTTGACCTCTCTCAATTCTGGATTCCAGTCCACCTGGCAGCCCAGGTTTTCTGTTATAAAACGCAGGGGCAGCATGGTTCGGCCGGGAGGAACGATTATTGGAGTGACTGCCGGGTTGCCCGGATCGATGGCCATTTCTACGCTGTTGACCTGAGCTTTGCCGTTGTTGATCCATAAGACAATAGTACGAGTGCCTAGTTTAATCGTAACCTGACTGCAGACATCATCCCATTCCACGTCAGCCCCGATCTGTTCAGCCACGTACCGTATGGGCAGTATGGTGCGGCCTTCCCGAATTGCCGGCGCGGTGTCCATTGTAACCAATCGGGCGGTGGAATCGGCCTGGCCTTTGATATAGTACTCGCCGGAATCAATATAGAAGCGCAGTATCGTCTGGCCCGATCCTTCTGAAGGTTCTGGTGAAGGATCTGCAGAGGTGGTCGGGTTAGAGGGCGGGGCGTGGTCCAGGGCCAGCATGGTCGCACGCTGGGCTTCGTTAGAGTAGTCCGAGTTGCCACCGCTATTGTAAGCCCGTACCCGGTAGGTATAGGTTACACCCCTGGTCAGACCGGGATCTTCGTAAGTAGTAGCATTGGCTCCCACAGTTGCTATCTGGCCGAATACCCCGTGGCCCTCCCGGCGTTCTATTTTGAATCCGGTCTCGTTTATGGAATTGTCTGTCCAGTTCAAAGTGACTGTCTCCATGCCGGTCAGCCGCAGCTCGCTGGGGGCGGGAGGTGGTCCAAAGGGCGCCGCATGGATTAGCGGACGGATGGTTATATAGCCATCCGTCCAGTCGCTGCCCGTAGCCCCACTATCATGTGGGTAGGCCGCAACCAAAATCTTGACCCGGTCGGAGTCAATGTTGGGTATAGTCCACCTGTAGGTTCCAGGGTCCATGTCCATTGCAGTCTCCAGTCTGATGCTCGGTCCATCATCGACAATGTATTCGATGAATCCTATCATTTCTTCTCCATCGCAGGTCCAGGTTATGTAATGGGTTTCCCCCTCTCTCCATACCTCGCCTCCGTTGGGTGACAATATCCGAAGCTTTGGATGGTTGCTGGTTTCGGCAACGGCCTGGTTGCTATAAGTTGAATACCCATCCCGGTTGCGGGCTCTTACCTTATATGCGTAGGTGGTGTCCGGATCGAGTCCAGTATCCTTGTACTTCCAGGTATTGGCGGGTACATTGGCTATGGGCGTAAAACCTGATTCTCCCGCCTTATGACGATATATGGTGAATTGGGTTTCGTTGCTAGAGTTATCTGTCCATCTAAGGTTTATATAGCTGTAATGGTCCCCCTCGGCGGTCAGGTTGGTGGGTGGGGCCGGAACAGCCGCCTGAACCTTACCAGGGAAAAAACCGCCCGCAAGAATCAACAGTCCTAGCACAGCGCTCAAGCCAATAATTCTTTTCATGGTATATTGACACTCCCTTCTGGAACATGCATCGCGGTGCTTGTTTGTATATTAAGTATACGCCACTATTAATGTAGAAAGGGAGGACTATTATTCCATTGGCTTTCATTGTTCGGTATCACATGGGCAATAATGTAGATGAATAATAATCTGCAGTCCTGACGGGCCAATGATATAAACATTGCCAGAACACGCGTTCGGCTCTATAATTATATTCAAGCGAAACTCACTCACCCACATTTCTTGCTCCACAACGGGTCATGGAGGAAATAGGGTCGGTTCTGTGTCCTATAAAGCGGTCGTTCAAGTGCTTCTGATTCGCAATATATTGTTGTGTTTAGGCTACCAGAAATGAGCTTGCTTCAATGAGCGAAGAACGGCAATACATAGAAATTTAATGCTTAAGATGGGGTTCCGTCAGGATGGGTAGTATTTTAGATGGACTTAACGAGAAACAACGACAGGCTGTGACTTCTACTGAAGGTTTTATCCGCGTGATTGCGGGTGCGGGCTCCGGTAAGACTCGGGCGCTGTCGCATCGATTTGCCTATCTTGTCAATGATATCGGGATCATGCCTTCCAACATCCTCTGTGTTACATTTACCAATAAATCCGCAAATGAGATGAAACAGCGTATTCGCCGTCTTACCGGTGATAACGATACCGGCTATATCAGCACTTTCCACAGCTTTTGCGTATCCGTTTTGCAGGAGGATATTAATGCCGTACAGTATCCGAAAAGTTTCCTGGTGCTTGATAATGCCGATATAGATGCGATGCTGAAGATCATATACGAGGAGCGCGGCCTCACCCTTCGCCATATGACTTTCTCAAAAGCCCGGGACATGATCGAAACTCGTAAGATATTGAAAATACCTGATTACTACGAGTATATGATAGCACTGCCGTTGGAAGAGCTGCATCAAATGTACTTGAATGCTACGGAAGTGGAGGACATTATATTCTGGGGATATATCTATCAGGAAAAGAAATGCTTCGGCTTGGACTACAACGACCTGATTAAATATGTCTTGTATATCTTCAGCGTTAACGATGCGGTCAGGTTAAGGTGGCAGCAGCGCCTGGAGTACATCATGATCGATGAGTACCAGGATATCGACGATCTGCAGTACCGCCTGATGAAGGTGTTGTGCGCTTACCACAAAAACCTATTTATTGTAGGCGATCCTGATCAGACTATCTACACGTGGCGAGGAGCCAACGTACGGTATCTATTGAACTTTGACCAGGAGTACCATAACGTTCGCACAATTATGATGATGCAAAACTATCGGTCAACACCGCAAATTTTAGATGTAGCCAATTCCTTGATCGGAAACAACAGAAACCGCATTAAAAAGGATTTGTTGCCCATGCTGCCGGAGGGGGTGCAAGTTGTTTACCACCACGCCAGAACCTCGGAAATGGAAGCCAAATGGATCGCACTTCAAATCAAAGAGCTGGCTGATAGAGGTGTAAGACCTAGCGACATCACCATATTGTATCGAGCTCACTACATTACCCGTAAACTGGAAGAAGTTTTCTTGAAGGAAGAATTGCCCTACAGAATATACAGCGGGGTGCAGTTCTTCGGCCGAATGGAGATCAAAGACACCCTGTCCTATCTACGCATGATAGTCTATAAGGACGACTTATCCTTCCTGCGGGTGGTCAACGTGCCCAAACGCAATATTGGCGAGCGGCGGATGAAATTTTTGCAGGATTATGCTGCCCAGAATAAGTCTTCACTTTACGCGGCTCTCACCAGGACGATAGATAATGAAATTTTTAAAGGCACTAAAGCTAAGCAGTTCCTGGCTCTGATAGATCGTTTTTCATCCGGCTATCAGGATATGCCCATGTCCGAGCTTTTAAGCGCGCTCCTTGACAAGAGCGGATATGAAACGATGCTCCGTACCGAGGGCAGTCAAGAACGGTTGGATAATTTGGCAGAGCTAAAACAATCGGTTTATGAATATGAGACCTCCAGTGGAGAGGAATGCACGCTGGAAAACTATCTGTCCCATGTGGCGCTGCTGACCAATGCAGATGGGGCTTCTAATAATAAAGCTGTCAAAATGATGACTGTGCATGCAGCCAAAGGCCTTGAATTCCCGTACGTTTTCCTCTGCGGCCTTGACGAAGGCGTGTTTCCATCTAAAAAGACTGCGACCCTGGAGGGCATGGAAGAAGAAAGACGACTGGCTTTTGTCGCGATCACCCGTGCAGAAAAGGGATTATTCCTGACTGATGCGGAAGGACGAAATCTGGATGGTTCATATCGGTATCCGTCGCGTTTCATTTTCAATATCAACAAAGCCCTGCTTGCTTACACCGATGAGATGGACGGTAGTCTGATAAATGAAGCCAATTGGGAAATTGCCAGCAACGAAAGAATGTTGGAATCGTCGTCTTTGGAACCACTTTTTAAGGCAGGCGACCGTATTGTTCACAGTATAATAGGTGCCGGGGAAATAGTTGCTATCGACCGCGATCAGGCTGTCTATTTGATCAAGTTTGATGATCTGGAAACGCAGCGGAAAATTAGCTTTAAAGTAAAACTAGATGCAGCAGAGGATAATGATCCGATGTAGTTGATGCGTCAGGGGACGGTTCTGATACAGGAATGGGTGGATCCCTCGTCAGTTCCATATTGATTAATGCAGTAACATATGTTATAAATAACATATGTTATAAATATAAAGGAGAAAAACCATTATGACGATTAATCATGCAATTCTGGGAATACTCAGCTATCAACCAATGACAGGTTATGACTTGAAGAAGATTATACAGGACTCGACTTTTATGCACTGGTCGGGAAATAACAATCAGATATATAAGGCGCTGGTCAGCCTTTTGGAGAATGGATTCGTAACCAACGAAATAAGACATCAGGAGGGTTCGCCGTCCAAGAAGATATACACGATCACTGGAAAAGGTCTGGATGAGCTGGAGGAATGGATTGCATCTACACCCGCGCCCGTTGAATTTAAGAAGTCGTTTTTGATTCAGATGGCTTGGGCCGATCTGCTGGGCAATGATGAGTTGCATGAAGTGCTGGAGAAATATGAAAATGAGATAAAGCTTCAGCTGATCATGAACCGGGAAAAGATAAGGCGCGGGATCGGTTTTGCGGCTAGAACCGAGCGGGAAGCTTTTTTGTGGAAGATGATAGATGAAAGCATATTGTCATCTTATCAAAATGAGTTGGAGTGGATTCGGAAAGTTCGCCGGCAGCTATCTGAGTATGGATCAAAAGAGGTAAAAGAAAAATGAACTACGAAATATTAGAGAACGGAAACGCTAGATATATCGAGGTATTTTCCAGAGAGTCAGCGGTTAAGACTGAGGAGGATGCACTGGAACTGATTGCGCTGTGTGGGGAAAATGATAGCAATCTGTTGATGATACATTACGAGGCAATGTCGAAAGATTTCTTTAGGCTGAAAACCGGCCTGGCTGGTGAAGTTTTACAGAAATTTATAAACTACTCCATAAGAGTCGCAATAATAGTCCCGGATCAAACGGGATTTAGTTCGAGGTTCAGGGAACTGGCATTTGAGGCCAACAAGGGCAATCAGTACCGCTTCGTAGTGAGCCAGTCAGAAGCTGAAAACTGGTTTTTTGATCCAGGCTATATTGGGATCCCGAATTGGCGGCCTTGACATAATTGGGGCTAAATTTCAGCACATCGGGGCGGGAACCGCTGAATGCGGCGGCACCCGCCTTGTTTCCGCCTATCAGGATACCAAATGTGGAAACTCTGGCGCTGGTGCCCCATTAACATTCACTAATCGTAAGTCGTTTCATTGACGAATAGCTTTGTGTGCTCTAAGCTACAATTATTAGGGAATACTAGTTTTTAAAGGGGATATCATATGGAACATGATAGGAAGATTGCTGTTTTAATTGATGCGGATAATGTATCGGACAAGTATATAAAATACATCTTTGATGAAATATCAAACCATGGAACTCCTACATACAAAAGAATCTATGGAGATTGGACTAAACCACAGCTGGCGTCATGGAAAACCGTCCTGCTTAATTACTCAATAACCCCAATCCAGCAATACAGCTATACAACCGGTAAAAATGCCACAGATTCAGCTTTAATAATTGATGCCATGGATATACTCTACTCAAAAAATGTAGATGCTTTTTGCATTGTTTCGAGCGATAGTGATTTCACCCGGTTGGCTGCCCGTCTCAGGGAATCTGGAATGTATGTGGTCGGGATGGGCGAGAAAAAAACGCCTACGCCATTTATATCGGCTTGTGAAATTTTTAAGTACCTTGAAGTTTTAGCTGCAGTCCCTTCAAATTCCGATGAAATCAACACTGATGAATGGGTAGAAAAGCAGGTGGCGGCTGAAGAAGGCATGGCAAATACAAAAGAACTAATAGAATCAATTAGACTAATTGTAACCGAGACCTCAGATGACGATGGCTGGGCCTTTTTGGGTGCAGTTGGGAAAAAGCTTAATAAACGCTACCCGGATTTTGATACCAGGAACTATGGTTACGCTAAACTCACCCCTTTTATATCCTCATTGAAGCAGTTCGAAATCCAGTCGCGGAAAACCGCTCACCCGCATATAACCCATAAATATATCAAAAACAAGTAAGAAAACTCCAAAAACCAATGCTTAGAAAAGCAAGGTGAAGCGCCCCAATAGTCTGTGATGGACTAGAGGGGCAGCTCATGTTTTGCATATAAGTATAGGGAGTATCCCCTGGCAGTGAATCCGGGGCAAACTTCGAGCCATGGTTTTGCCTTTGTCTCTGATAACTGCTATAGTGTAAAGGTTGTGATAAACAAATATTAGAAAGATGGTACAAAAATGATCTCCACCAGTAATGTAACGCTGAGTTACGGGATGCGTCCCCTTTTTGAGAAGGTGAATATTAAATTTACCCCCGGCAACTGCTATGGCCTTATCGGGGCAAACGGTGCTGGAAAATCAACCTTTCTTAAAATCCTATCCGGAGAGATTGAAGCCAATTCCGGGGAAGTCATCATACCCCCGGGGGTGAGACTCTCCGTTCTTAAACAAAACCATTTTGAGTTTGATGAGTTTGAGGTTATCCAAACGGTGCTTAAGGGTCATGCTCGTCTGTACTCCATTATGGAAGAGAAGGACGCCATTTACACTAAAGCTGATTTTTCTGAAGAGGATGGAATGAAGGCGGCAGAACTTGAAGGTGAATTCAGTGAGCTTAATGGTTGGGAAGCTGAAGCAGAGGCTGCTTCACTGCTGAACGGTCTGGGTATTGCTGAACCATTGCATAATAAGAAGATGCAGGATCTGAATGGTAGTGAAAAGGTGAAAGTGCTTCTCGCGCAAGCTTTATTCGGGCATCCGGATATATTGCTGCTGGATGAGCCCACCAATCATTTGGACCTGGAGTCCATATCCTGGTTGGAAGATTTTCTTGGGGAACTTGATAGTACCATTATTGTGGTCTCCCATGACCGGCATTTTCTAAATAGCGTTTGTACTCATATTGCAGACATCGATTACGGAAAAATCCAGATCTATGTGGGCAATTACGATTTCTGGATGGAATCCAGTCAGTTGGCTATGCAGCAGGCTAAAGACGCTAATAAGAAGGCTGAAGCCAAGATCAAAGAGCTGCAGGAATTTATCCGCAGATTTAGTGCCAATGCCTCTAAATCCAAGCAGGCTACTTCTCGCAAGCGGCAGTTGGAGAAGATCACCCCGGAAGACATCAGGCCTTCTTCTCGCCGATTGCCCTGGATTCAGTTTAAGCCTGAGCGCGAAGCAGGGATTAACGTGCTAACCGTTCATAACCTTAACAAAACCATTGATGGAGACGCACTGCTCAAGGATTTCAACCTGGTGGTAAATCGAGGTGACAAGATTGCTCTGGTGGGTACCAATGAACAGGCCAAAACCGCTTTACTTCAAATACTGATGGGGGAAATTGAAGCTGACAGCGGCGACTTTAACTGGGGGCTTAGCACCAATAGGGGATACTTCCCCAGAGATCATTTAGCTTACTTTGATTCCAATTTAAACCTGGTAGACTGGCTGCGCCAATATTCTCCCGACCAGGAAGAAACTTTTATTCGAGGTTTTCTCGGAAGAATGTTGTTTTCGGGCGAGGAGTCTCAGAAGCAAGCCCATGTCCTCTCCGGAGGCGAGCGGGTCCGATGCATGATGGCTCGTTTGATGCTCTCAGGCGCCAATGTGCTGCTTATGGACGAACCCACCAACCACCTGGACCTGGAAGCGATTACGGCATTAAATAACGGTTTGACTGCTTTCGGCGGAACCATATTCCTGGTATCCCATGATCACCAACTGCTTCAAACCGTGGCCAACCGCATTATTGAGATTACTCCCAACGGAGTAATAGACCGGTTGACTACCTATGATGAATATCTGCAAAGGCAGGATTCTAAAAGCCTGGCCAAGGCGATATAACGAGGCGAAAAGAGCGATAGGGAACGATTCTCTGTCGCTCTATCCTCTTTTGCTTTTGGATTTTATAAAATCTCTCGCATTTTTCATTCCGCCAAAGTCTGAGAACATTTCATTTATTTTCTCTTTTTCAATTTGCTTGGAGTTTAGTCCCTCATACTTTGCTTCTTTTTTCAGCTTTTTATAGCTAATCAGGCGGTCCTCGGTAATAAACCCCTCTGTAATGGCTTTTAACACAGCACAGCCTGGTTCACTTTCATGCTGGCAATCGCCGAATTTACACCTGCTGGCAAGTTCATCAATTTCAGTAAAAGTTTTTGCCAAATCTACACTTTCAACTCCAAGCTCACGCATACCTGGAGTATCTATGACGGCTCCACCCGTAGGAATAAGCATCAGCTCACGGCTTGTGGTTGTATGTCTGCCTTTATCGTCTTTTCTGATTTCCCTGGTCTCTATAAGGTTTTCACCAAGAAGCCTATTTATTAATGTTGACTTTCCGACACCTGATGAACCTATAAAAGCTACTGTTTGACCTGCTGTAATGTACTTGAGTATTGTCTTATATCCGTCCTGGGTCATACTTGAGGTAATAATCAGGTCAACACCCATGGCTGTCTCTCTAATCTCTGCAAGTTTCGCGGGCATATCATAACACAAATCTGACTTTGTCAGCACGATTACAGGGATAGCTCCGCTATCCCAGGCAATTGCAAGATAACGCTCAAGCCTACGCAAATTAAAATCATTATTTAGGGACATGCAAATAAAAACGGTATCTATATTCGCTGCTACAACTTGAACATTATTTGCAGTTCCCGCGGCTCTTCTTATAAAGGCGCTTTTCCTTGTTAATATATGATGGATGATTGCATTTCCTGATAGATTGCTATCCCTGTCTATCATGACAAAATCACCAACCGAAGGATAATCCGATAGTTCTTCCGAGGAATATCGCAGCTTACCGGATATCTCTGCAATCAGTTCGGAATTTTCGGCGGCAACTTTGTATAAATCCTTATATTGAGCCACTACTCTTCCTAAAAACAAATCTTTATAGTGAGATGCTTCTTGAATATATTTTTCTGAAAATCCTAAATTGATTAATCTTTCTTTCATAAAAAAACCTTCTCGTCTATCAAATCATATTTCTCTAACCATAATAGCTTAATTTCAAAGTTTGACAAAGGGAAACCGGCCCTGTCCATCCGGAAGCATGCGCGAAGCATGGGGAAGCATGGGGACGTTCCTTTTGCTTCCACATTCATTTCAGAAGCATGGGGACGTTCCTTTTGCTTCCACATTCATTTAATAAATTTATAGCCCACCCGCGCAAAGGGAAAAGGAATTATAAATCAACAACTCCTTTCCTGTGTTACTTGGGCATTTAATATATCCTGATTCCAGGACTCTTGAGACGGCGAAACAAAAAAGTAAAGCATCGAATTACTCCGAACATTTCGGTGCTTTAGAGTTTTATGATTCTTTTACAAAGTCGTAAAAAACCTATTAATCTCTGGTCTCTCGGCTGGATATTGCCCGGTCCCGGCAGGCATTTCCCGAAGGAACCTGATTACTGGCAGACGGCTGTCGGCGTGTAGCTACCATCAATTCCATCCAGTAATTATTGACTTACCTAGAGCTGCTAGGTATAATTTCAGTATACATAGATGTATTAGGTATAGAGGGGGGATTCAATGAATTTTTCCAAAGATTTAACTGCCGCTTCGGCAACTCCTCTCATTTTGGCTATTTTAAAGGAGAGAGACAGCTATGGCTATGCGATTATCAAACGGGTTAAAGAGATGTCAGAGAATGAGATAGTATGGACTGAAGGAATGTTATACCCGGTTTTGCACCGCCTGGAAGAACAAAAGTTTATTGAATCCTACTGGCAGAAATCCGAGGCCGGGCGGCAGCGCAAATATTACCGGATTAGCGAGCGGGGCCTTGAGGAGTTGCAACTTCAGAAAAAGCAGTGGGAAATAGTCGTTTCGGCTCTGGCTAAGACCTGGACCGAGTAAAAGACTTAAGGAGGGTCAGCATGTTTGACTTGGAAGCACAGATCCGCTCTTGGAGTGACCATTTAAGAGCACGGGGCAACCTTACTGAAAACGATATCAACGAACTGGAAAATCATCTGCGGGATGAGATTGACGACTTAACGACTGTAGGACTCGCAACTGACGAAGCTTTTTTGATCAGTGTAAAACGCCTGGGCAATGTGGATGCCATCGCCCATGAGTTTGCTAAAGTCAATACCGAAAAATTATGGCGTCAGTTTTTACTGGACCCTTTTGACCTGAAAACCAGGGTGCAAAACCGTCGAGATATTGTTCTCGTGGTATTATTTGCACTACTCGCGGGCACAATGATAAAGATCCCCGAGTTTTTTGGAATAAACCTTCAAGATCAGAGTTCCGAGCTGTTCTATGTAAAGAACATGAGCTTATTTGTTTTGCCTTTTATCGCGGCTTTCTTCCTTATCAAGAGGCAGGCTGACTTGAAGACCTGGTTGGTTATAATGGGGATATTCGCGGTGGCAGCTTCTATTATCAATCTTTACCCGTCATTTTCACCGCATCATACTGCTTACTTAAGCAGCCTGCACCTCCCCATGTTTTTATGGTTGGTCATAGGGGCAGCGTATATAGGTAAGGAATGGCGAAAACACACGGGAAGGATGAACTTTATCCGCTTCAGCGGGGAAGCGTTTATCTATGGTGTACTGGTGTTTGCAGGTATCGTTGTTTTAGGTGGGTTTATTTCGCTTATTTTCGAATCTATAGAAGTTGATGCGGGCCAATTCCTGGAGAATTACTATTTTATTTATGGCGGCTGTGCGGCGGCAATGATTACTATGTATTTAGTTGAGGCCAAGAAAAGCGTAGTTGAAAATTTTGCTCCTATTTTAGCCAAAATATTCAGTCCTCTATTTTTGATAACGATGATCTGCTTCCTGGTTGTAATGGTCACAACCGGTAAAAGTCCTTTTATGGAGAGAGAATTTTTAATTGCCTTCGATTTTATGCTGGCGATGATTTTGGGCCTGGTATTGTATGTGATTTCGGCTCGAGACATCAATCAACCTGCCAACCTGTTTGACTACCTGAATCTGGTTTTGATTATTACTGCACTGGTTATTGACGGGGTGGCTTTATCAGCCATACTCTTCCGGCTTTCGGCCTTTGGCATTACCCCTAACAAGGTTGCCGCACTAGGAGAAAACCTGGCTTTACTGGGCAATCTGGCAGGATTGGCCTGGCTGTATATCGGGTATTTGAAGCGCAAGTACGACTTCGTAAGGCTGGAAAAATGGCAGACAAATTATCTTTACGTTTATTTCTTCTGGACAGCATTGGTCGCATTTATATTCCCAATCCTTTTCAGGTTCTATTAGAAGCAGCTTCAATAAAGTACCTACAAGAACAGGGGGCAGACAACTATCAGCTGTCTGCCCCCCTATTATTCTGATTGATAGTTAGCAGCTAGATAGGCATATTCCAATTTCCATACGCAAAGCCCGCCCTTCTTATCATCACCGATAATAAGACTGAGCCATTTAGAAGCATGAGTTTGCCGCTATGGCACACTCATGCTTCTAGTAACATAGAAATTCGGAGATCAGGTAGCTGGGAAATATCTTAAAAAACATCCGGAAATTCCTTCGACCTGACACCGGACAATGCGTCAGCAGAGAGAGGGGTTTTTGTCCCCATATACCCTTGCAAGGCTTTTGCCATACAATAAGGAGATATTAACGTTGGATATTTAGTATTAAATAGCTGTTGACCTTCCTGTAGCTGGAACTTCTATACTGAGTACAGAACATGTTCAATCTAGAATGGGGAGGAACGGAATGCTTACTATTGGAGAATTCTCTAAAATATGCCGGGTGTCTACTAAGACACTGCGTTATTATGATGAAATCGGGCTCTTAAAACCCATGCAAGTCAACAATGAGACCGGTTATCGCTACTACGAGACTACTCAGCTCAAGAATGTGCTGCTAATCTCACGCCTGAAACTTTATCAATTTTCTCTTCCCGAAATTGCCATGATAATAGCTAGAAAAGATAGTGCTTATCTTGCCAACTGTATCCGTCTAAAACGGGAGGCAATACTGAAGCAGCTCGATAGGCAAGATTACATCCTGCGCCAGATGGAACAGGATATTGAAAAAATTGAAAGGAGCATTGATATTATGTCAAAGAATATAGCTGTAAATTTGATAGAAACTCAACCCATCCAGATATACAGCCTGCGTAAATATATCGGTATGAATGATTTTAACGATTTTTTTAATGAATTGTTTTCGGGAATATACAAGAACGGTATTCAAGTTAAAGGGCCATGCCTGTCAATCTATCACAGCGAGGAACACAATCCTGAACATTTTGATGTGGAGATAGGGGTAGAGGTCGCAGGGGAAGAAGACTCTCATATCCGCACGCTGGAGGGTGGACTATGCTGTTATGCAATCCATGTCGGTAGATATGATGATTTTACTGAAATTTATGCTGCATTAATGGAATGGACAGAGAAAGAGGGCTATGCTATATCAGCACCCCCCTATGAAAAATATGTAAAGGGTTATCAAGATAATGTTTCTGAGGATGAGTTTGTAACGGAGATCTATTTTCCTATTAAAAAACAATAAGGCCGATCTAAGGGCTGCCAGGGTGTCAACTTCTTTGACACCCTGGCAGAGCGAGCAAAAGAGTCGAGTACCCTAAAGTAGACTAGAATCTAATTAAGGATCTGCCTGTCCTACTCGCTTGCCAAAGAGCTATGCCTTAAACATACCATAACATGAGACAATACCAAGAAAAGAAAATAGATTACATTGCAACGGCGTTTAGGAAGTTGTCGGAAAATTATCTAGGCAGGAAAAGCAATTCTTAAAAAGGAATTTTGAATATATGGATATTGGCTTGTGGCTGATTCCCCATATATGTGCGCCATTATTCTATGAGGAATTGTATATATAGATAAGATCTGGAGGAGGACTTGGATTTGAACGGAGAAGCGACTGAAAACCGTGGTCTAAGAAAGAGTATCTTCGAGCATATGCTCAAGGTTGGGGAGGCTATTGTTTTTAATGAGACAATGGAATTAAAGCTGAGCTACCTTGGCAAAGGGCTGGCCGGCATGAAAATGATCCCCAAACCGGAATATTCAACCCCGGGAGGACGGGTGCACGGCGGAATAATCAGCGCGCTGGCTGATTCAGTTATGGGTGCGGCAGCTTCAACCATTGACGGCAAGCCCTATAGAACGGTCGAGATGAACCTGAATTACATAGGTCCGGCATTTGAGAAAAAGGAAATTACCGCCGAAGGCCGGGTCACGCATCCAGGCCGAACTATAAGGGTAATTGAATGCAGTCTATTTGATCATGAGAGAAAGCTGATTGCCCAGGGTAGGGGGACATTTATCAGGGATACCAAATTTTCACCTGATGTTCTAAATATCTGATGCATGGGTAATGATGGGAACCAGCGGTTAGAGGTTTTTGAGTACTCTCAGCAATCCGACGCTTAGAGGTTTCAACATATATCCATCAACCCCTAAAGCCGTAGCTTTCTGAACGGTTGCTTCATTGCCCACAACAGTGAATATCACGACTTTAGTCGGAATCGCCCTGGCGCGAATATGCTTTAATACATCGATGCCGCTCATGCCGGGCATTTCTATATCCAGCAGGACGATGTCGGGCACCAGCTTTTCCAGGTAGGCAAGACATTGTTCGCCACTATCGCAGCTTCCCACAACACGAAAACCGGCCATTTGCAAGACATTGGTGGCGCTGTTTCTTAACAGCTGACTGTCGTCAACGATTAGGACACTGCGCGGCTTGCGCTCTTGCAGCGAGATGCTGATGTGGAAATCAAATTCTTTTAAAATGAAAGTAATACATTCCAATGGAAAGGTAAGCTGTACATTAACGGAATCTCCCGTAATGATAGTGGGAGGGGTTACATCGATCTGCTTTCCCAGTTCGTAAAGCCGGGTTGCTCCCCCGCCCGCGCAGATATTGATTATCTCCTTAATAGCGCTAAAAGATATTTCACTGTGCCTATCCAGGATTTCGCAGCCCATCATGGCGCTGGCCAGGCGCAAGCTGGATTCTTCACTTATGGAGAGTATGAGATTTCCAAACATATCGCCGGTAATACCCACAATAATATGCATAGTAAAGCCCTGGGGCAGGCTCTGTAATGTTTCTACATTCAGTCCTGTCGGGAGATTATCCTTGCCCAGGAACATAGGCAGTGTCTTAAGGGCTGATTCCATAAAACACTTGATGTATCTTTCCTCCATAATTACTACCCCTCCATACTTTTTTTGGATCTACCCTAATAAAATTCGAAGCGATTTCTTTTCCTCTTTATAAATCTATCGAGAACAGAAGATGATAATATCATACTTACTTACCATAAATAATCAAAAATAAGCAACATTTTCTATAATGACAAAAAATACTATAGCGATGTATTAAAACGTTGTGGATTTCATATAGAATGCAGATCAGTAAGAATGATATCTGGGGTATTTAGATAGGAGTGCAGCCTGGCCGGATGTAGGATGTAACTATGGACCCTCATTTTTTTCAAACTAAAACAATAATATAGGAAAATTTTGTATGGAGTCAAATTGATATGCTGCCGATTTCTAAGGCATGTATCGCCTAAGGTATTTGAAGGGAAGCTGAGCCCGTGGATATTTATTAAACTATTCAGGGAGAACGTCTTTATCCTAAATAAAAAATGAAAGAAGAGCCGGCAAACTCCGTAATATAAATAGTTAAAAAGTGTTCGAGAGGAAGAGCGGGATGCGGAGAAAATTGCTAGTGCTGGTTTTAAGCGGACTTCTGATGACTACATCATCGTGGACAGTTGCGGCAGATCAAGACTTTGCAGATATACAAGGTCATTGGGGAGAACAAGTGATTATAGACATTACATCGCGCGAGCTTATGCAGGGCATTGGCAGCAACGAGCCGGGACAGCGGCTTTTTGCTCCGGACATGCTGGTAAATCGCGCGCAAATCGTATCGGTACTAGAGCGGGTTTTTAAGCTTGGCTATGGATCAAAGCGCTTTATTAAACAGCCCATGCCCAGCAGCTACTATCACGATATTGACGATAATGCCTGGTACGCCCATGCGGCGATGATATGCGCCATCAACGAGATATTCCCGCCCGGTAATCATTTTTATCCGGAGCAGCCCATCAGCCGTTTGGAAATTGCCCAGGCTATTAAGCGTTGTTTTGCTGCCAGAGAAATGGATCTCTCAATGATGGCAATGCCTATTTTCAGTGATTTGAGTGCTCTTTCTTCCGAAGAGCTGAACGCTGTCGCTTTTGTCGACAGCACAGGTATCATGCGGGGTGATGGGCAGAAGTTTCGCCCGGCTGATTCCCTCAATCGTGCTGAATTGGCGCAGATCCTGAAAAACTGCTTGAACGTGATCGAGAACGCGCCGGTTAGCACAGAGAACTATATCGGGGAAAGCTATAACGGCAATGAATATACTATTCAAGCCTATGGGACTTTTACGCTGGGTTTGGAATCCAACCCGACTACCGGCTTTCAATGGATGCTAAGCAGGGATTTTGATCATAACATTATTCTACTATCCGACTCCTATTATTCTTCTCCGCTTCAGAGCGATCCTCCAGTAGTCGGTCAGGGTGGAACCGATTACTGGGTGTTTAAGGCATTGCGTCCCGGCAGCACCGAGCTGAAGCTGACCTGCGCCAGGCCTTGGGAATCTGTACAACCGGTTCAAACCTTTGCGGTAAAAATCACGGTTACTGATGATCCTGCCGCCCGGTAATAAGGGGATGGTAACTTGTACTATTTACTTTCAGGAACACAAGCCGGGTTGTCATAACCGGGTACTTTTTTTACGGGATTAGTAAAGGAACAGGGAATCCGGGAGAGGCATTTTCCACATGCGTCTACCCACCCTATCTCCCGATAGACTTCTGCATTTTTCAGCAGATGCTCATAACAGCGGTGGCGATCGAAAGAATCCTCCTGCAGGGCCTGACTGGGGCAATTTTTCAGACATTTTCTACAACTCTGGTCGTAATAATAAAGGCAGGCAGGTTTTTCGCTGCTCGGGGTAGGCTCAAGAGCCAGTGTGGTGACCAAACTGCCCAGACGTCCGCAGCTTCCTTTATTCGTAATCAGCATACGGTTTAACCCCATCTGGCCAAGACCAGCAATTACTGCTATATGCCGGTGCGACCAGTCGCTTATCAGGGTCTCCGTATTAAAATTGTGGGTTGCGGGTGTGGCTGCGACAACATGCCCAAGTTTCCCCAATTGATCCTTTAGGTAATCATTTAGGTCATTGATCAACTGGTTAGTCTCTAAATAGGCTAAGGCCCATGGATGGGAGCAGAATTCTCCCGCTCCGTTGCTTCGCGCTATGTCGCGGCTAAAGGGCAGAAAGTAGCAAATAACGCTCCTGGCTGCCGACAGCAAATCCGTGGGCAGCAGGTGGGAAGGGGATACCTGCTGTTTCAGATTATTAAATAAAGGGTCAGCGGCGTGGGCAAAGGCCACCAGCGGTTTTTGCCAACGAGTACGGGTGTCCTTTTCAGCGGGGTATGATTTCACATATTCTTGAATATATTGGATAATGGCTTCATTCATCAGCTATTAGCCCTCCAGTTTATTGTTTCATCTTTTGAAAGTTTTCGGTTTTGATCTAATCTTTCCTTCATTAGAGCATAAGAATCAATGGGATACAGATTTTCCCGGCCGCAGGAGTATAAGCAGGATGTAGACTTCCGGAAATTCTCCGTGTCGCTTCTTACTTTTTTAACATGAAAATTATAAGCATTTATAAAGGTTATTGTAATACCAATTAAGAAGAATATAGCATGCCTGAAAAAGAATGGGAGGAAGATGATATGAGGAAGAAATTTGCAGTTGCCTTAGTATTGTTGCTGGTGCTGAGTATGGTCGCTGGCTGCAGCTCGACTCAAAGCACAACTCAAAGCACAACTCAAAGCACAACTCAAAAGGTATTCACCGTAGAAGAATTGGCGAAATACAATGGGAAAAATGGCAGCCCGGCATATATTGCTGCCGGCGGTATTGTCTATGATGTAAGCAGCTCAAGAGATTTTGTGAATGGTGTTCACAAAGACTGCCCTCAATGTGTGGCTGGAACCGATGTTACTGCACTTATGAGCGTATCACCGCACCAGTCCGGTAAAGGTATGGAGGATTTAAATAGATTGAACAAGGTCGGCACTTTAAGTAAATAGCTTTGTATTGATAAACAGTAGTGTAAACCTCCGCTTAAAATATTAGTTTAATGCAGCGGGGGTTAAAAAAATCCCCTCGAGCTGACGGCAGCATCAGACTGCTTTTTTCCTAAATAATACTGCCAGTAATATCGGCCCGACAGTAAGGAGTATGCCCGCGATACCCACATCTATTAATACAAAGATAAGGGGCAGTTCATAAAGCAGATTTGTAAAAACAAGTAATCCGGATATGCCAGAGGCAGTAAAAAGCCAGGATATCCAACGCTCAAGTTTCTCCTGGCCGAAAACCCTTGAAACACTTAAGAATGATAAACACATAAATAAATAGCCGATCCCCTCTAAGGCCCCGGGTATTGAATAGGGATAGTAATTTGCATAGAGCCATAACGATATCCCGTCTGTCCTTTGATGGATAAGGTTATATCGGACTACGGTCATCTGGATATAGTAGCTGGTGCTTAATATAGTAGTGTAAATTGCCGCAAATACTAAGGCCAGAAGACTCCAGATTCTGCTGTCTGCTTCTACCTGTGCGTGAACTGAACTTACCATAACTAAAAATGCCAGTGTAAGTAAAAAGCAGGGAATTACCCATGCTAAAAGCGGCATTGGCTGAAAGGAGTAAGCATAGGCATCAATACCGCTCCAGGGAGCATAGAGAATTGTCTGATACAGGGTAAATGCGATAAAGTACCAGAGGTTTAGAATGCCTGTCAGAAGGGAGGACCAGAATCCAATTCTAAATTCAATTTGGTTTTTGCCTGTAAGGCCTGAAAAAATGCTCATCGGCAGCTCCAATTCATTGGTATATCATGTCTCTGGCGCGATTATACTTTAATACGTCGATGCTATAATAAATGCCCCCACTAACACTTCCAAACTATAATTCGAAACGCTTATTTTGAATTCCTTATAAATCTTAGCTCATTCTCCCAGTACTTCGATTGGTTGGTTGAACTGCTTATACTTAGTCTTTTCCCACAATGTCTTTCAGCTTTGTTGATGGTTCGTGATACCTGCGATAGTAGTGGGTAAATGTTGTATAGGTAAAAAGCTTATTAAACATGGGAATCTTGATAATCCAGAATAGAAACAGGTAGGCTAAATAAATGGAAATCAACGTGTAGGCGTAATTCAATATGATGTTAACTATAGGAATAACTTTTCCCATGAATATGATAGTGCTTAATCCGTTCAATATATAAACCGATACTGGCAGCGTTGTCAAATAGTATAAAATAATTCCGAATGAATGGCTGGCTTCAACTGCCTCGGCAGGACAATAACCCATACATCTCATACAACTTTCACAGCTAAATGTCCAATAGGGACGAGGGTTTTTTCTGCCCACCATTTTAATTGCTTTCATCGGGCAACTTGCAGAGCATAAACCACAACCGGTACAACTTCCTGAAGCGAAAAACAATTTGGCAAGGAAAAACCTTCCTATGACCAGATAACCTAGAGATAGGGGCATTAGAATTAATCCAAGCAACAAAGGAATAATTCCTTTGAATACTCTTTTGCCCTGCAAAATACTGTTCATAAACAAAGTTGTCTTAATTCGTGCCCGGTCTATAATATAATTTGAATTTTTGAGATTTAAACCCCAGTGCAATGACATCCAGTTGGAAGGCATGTCAAGTCCCATCACTCCACGAACAGTGTAGCCCTTTAGAATAAGTATCAATGCAATAAGGTAACCTGCTGTGCCCTCCATTCCCGGAACAGGAAATGACGCAATTCTAATCCCGGCTCTTGTTGCCACTACAAAGGCGTGTTTTCCCCTGACGTAGGGCAGATGCAAAACATGCCGGATTACGTGCCAGGGTGCGGTAAATCCATGAGTGGGGAAAACCACCCCCAGCAAGTCGTCCGATTTCTCGGGTAGATTGTTGTTTTTGTGGTGCTTGGAGATCTGACACAGGTCAGACCTCATTTCATTATTGCGGGCAATTTCACCCATCCAAGAAGCAGCCCTGAAAGAGTTACCGGTTCCGCTCATTAAGTCTATTGTCATTGAACTATAATGCATAGTTTCCCCCGAAAAAACCCGCCCTAAGGTTAAGATGTGTTGACTCTTTCAGTTTATTCCAATTGGATGCTTTTGACGAGCATTAGAACCCGCCTGCTTGCTTCCGTGTCCTGAAATGGTATCTTTCGATTCTTTTCAGAAAATAGTTTTCCTGCTCGGATTATTGAAGTTCAACATTTGTCATGGGGAATTGAATCCCAAACGACAGAAGACCGTTCCCTGTCGCATTTATTTAATGCCGTATATTATAGCGATGCTGCCAATCATAAAAGGCAGTCTTAGCGCCTTGGGAATGAATTCCGATTGGCTGGTGTCGACTAGATGTACTTCCTGGATATCCCAGCTTTTGATTTCAGCCAAAAGGTCGTTGCTGTCTCCGTATAACTTTTTCACCAGGAATAGGTCCTGAAAGGCGAAAACCCCGCCTTTTTTTGCGACCCGCAGGGCTTCTTTGATCACATCTCTTTTGTCTTTGGCATCTTGCACTTCATGAAAGACCAGGTTGCTTACTACCAGGTCAAATGACTCCTGTTTAAATGGCAACTCTGCTGCGCTAGCTTGAAAAAAGTCGATACGGTCGAACACTCCCTCTGCTTGGGCGTTGTCCTGACATTTTTGCTGGGAATACTCCCACATACCTCCCCAGTAATCAATGCCGGTTAAACTGGCGTTGGTATATTTCTTCGCCAGCTTTATAATCAATGACCCGCTGCCGCAGCCTATTTCCAGTACCTTCCCATCTCCAGACCAATTTATATGGCCGAGCAGCAAGTCCAATATCCGGTTCTGAATGTCGCTTCCTTCGGGCGAAAACTCACGCCGTGCATAGAGGAGATATATCGAAGCTGCCAGGGAGACTAGGGCGGCGATTAGAAGTGAGCTTATAATTGCCTGGTGCCATCCGCCGGTAACGGATAGGCCAAAAAGTAAAGCAAAGACCAGGAATATTTTAAACATTCGAACAAGTAATTTTTTTGATACCCAGTTGCCATAATCGCTTGTTTGAGCGGTCTTGGCCATATGTTGATCATCTCCCGCATGTATATTTGTTGCTGAATATTTACATTATTATATCCTGGAAACGATTGGCCAAGCTATTATAGTTTGTTAAATAGCCCTATCTTTTGAATGTCATCATCTTGCCCAGGTTAAATTAAAACAAGAAGCTTTTTATTTGAGGGAGGAAGCAAAGGGCAAATGTTGATTGGTGTACTAGCAGATACACATCTTCCTAAACGGGGGAAGGATCTGCCTCCGGCAGTTCTAAGAAACCTGGAAAAAGTGGATTTGATCATGCACGCTGGTGATTTTACGGCTCTATCGGTGCTGCATAGACTACAAAGTCTGGCGCCGGTCAAGGCAGTCTACGGAAATGTGGATTCAGATGAAATAGTAGAAATGCTGAATGAGTTAGAGCAATTCTGCCTGGAGGGTCTGCATGTGGGTTTGATTCATGGTTTTGGAAGCAGGGGAAGCACCAAGAGCCGGGCTCTGGAGGCCTTTCCCCTGGCCCAGTGCGTGGTCTACGGACACAGCCACATTCCCGGCATAGAAATAAGCGGCGGCAAGCTGCTTTTTAATCCGGGCTCACCTACAGATAAAAGGGCTTACCCCTTCGCGAGCTACGGACTTTTATCGTTACAGTCCGGGATGCTTAGTGCGGAAATTTTGCGTCTGCCCGAGAACGAACCCTTTGGGCAGCTCTCGTTTATATTCAGCAAAACGCTTCAAATATAGATTGGCCGAGAAGAACAGGAATAAGCATTAACTACTTGCACAGGAATGACCGTAGCGCCTTTTAATCGCTAATCACGTACAAACGCCCCAAGCGCAAAAGTTAAAGATTATAGTAAACCAGTCCCTACTGACTCTCTTGAACAGTCTCTTCTGAGCTGCTCTTATAATATAAGTGATGTGCAATAAACAGCGCGCCAAAGGAGAGCAGGCAAATAGTGGCTGAGCTGATCTTGAACCAGTAGCCGTACTGGTACCACAGATTCAACAAGTACCTGGAAAAGGCAATTACAATTATATTGAAAATGAGAGAACCAGTGAGCGTGTAGAAGACAAAGGATAGGAAATTTATATGAGCAAAGCCGGCCACCAGTGATGACCAGGGACGCACATAGCCGATAAAACGGGTAGCAAAAACAGTCGCTTTACCGTGTTTCGCGTACCATTTGTGGATTGCTTGACTTACTTTTATGAATCGGGGACGTTTTTGCAGATGCCTGGTCAGCCAGCTTTCACCCCACCAGCCCAGTCCAAATGCAATGATACTGCCGACAAGGTGTGCCGCAGTCAATATGGTAATCATCAGAACGTAGGAATATCCATCCTTTAGAAGAGAGGCTGCTAATATGTAAGTGGCCTCAACAGGCAGAGGTACCCCTATATTTTCAATAACGATACTAAAAAATATGGCGCATAACTTAAATAACTGCAGGTGAAAAGCTCCTTTTTTTGCCGAGTAGAAGCCGCCGACAAATTGAGAAATCTTTAGTTTTATAGGCTTCCTTGCTTAGTCTTCCGGACAGGGCACAAATCATGAAGCCCATATCGTGACAATCGATCTGCGGTACAATATCCTTAATAATTATCGTATTTTTAGAGTACAAGCTCAAGTAACATTTTACTGTTGACAGGCGAGAGTATATAAAAGCGAAAGTGGAGTCCTGGAAAGATTATATGGGTATTTGGAAACCGCGCACTTCGCTGCAGCTCGGTTAAAGGCGATATTGCCGTTAAGATTCAGGTGGCGGCTTTAGGAATACAGGTTTTCAATAAAGCGCAACTGCTTGGAGTGGAGTAGTTGACATATTGAACAAAACAAGGAAGCAAAAAGATTTCTCTCCTGCTTCCCCTTGTTCCCCTGTATTCTATTATCTTATCAGTTCTAGCTTATTAAAATGCGATTTACCAAGCATCACACCGGAATAGGATTATTCAGTGAGGGCTTGATCATATCCAGATAACTTCTTAAGGCCACATATCCGCACCTGGTGATCTTCGTTTTTGAGCTGCATAATAAACGGTCGCTGAATGAAAACAAAGGCTGCCCGATGAAGTTATGATCCCCGGCTTCGCAGAGCAGTATTATGGTGGTTCTAAGTTCATTTGCCCGCTTTTGGAAGAAATCGGCATGTTTCTCTTGATTCTCCGGGAACGACTCAAGCTCTTTAATCAGGCGATGGACGATACTTCGCAGCATTTCGATCTGTTCATACATAGTGGAACACCTCCCTTCAAGTCAAATTATCCCTCCCCAAAACCGCAATGAATGCTAACTTTGCACTTCCGGTGAGCATAGCTAAAGTTATGCAATAATATCAAAGCTCCATTGCCCGAGGGCAATGGAGCTCGCAGGCTCTCTTATATCCACCGATTATTTATAATTTTTGAAATTATATACATTTATTACTTTATTATAGTCAATGATATCACATTGTGAAAAGGTCCGCAATCCTGCTCTGAGGCTGGCCGAGATGGGCGGCGGTGTTTAAAAAGAACTCCACGCCTCTCTGTTCGTGCCAGTATTCGAGGCTGCCCGGTCCAGGCATAAAGCCCACGTGGCCCCCCCATTTCGGAACTTCCAGAAAGATATCATCACTGACCCGCGCCTGTTCGTAAGGATAACATCCCGATCCCAGGATAGGGTCATCGGCCGCGTTCAAAATTAGAACTGGGATGCAAGTGTTCTTCAGAACTCTGATGCAGGACGCCTGGTACCAGTAGTCTTCGGCATCGATAAAACCGCTTAAGGGCGCGGTGACCAGATCATCGAATTCTTTCAAGGACCTGATAGCATCAAGATTAATGTCCCTGAGCTCGGGATAGGTGACCGTTTTGGCTTTTATTTTTTCGCAGAGCATCTTGAGAAATCTTTTGGTATAGAGACGGTTTTTAAATTTATCCAGCTCGATTGCCGATGAACGCAGATCGCAGGGGGCGGATACAGCGACAGCTGCTTTGATATCATCTGGCATATCTCGCCCGGTTTCCCCAACGTATTTTAGCACCAGGTTGGCCCCCAGGCTGAATCCTACAAGATAAATGGTGTCATAACGGTCTGATGCTCTTATAGCAGTAATAACTTCATCAAGATCATCGGTTGCCCCGGCTGTATAGAACTTTTTTTGCAGGTTGGGCTCTCCGCTGCATCCCCGGTAATTATAGGCAAGCGCATCGATATTCCGCAGATTGCACGCCCTGGCCATTCCCATCATGTAAGCCCGGGCTGAGCAGCCCTCCAGCCCGTGGCAGAGCACCGCCAGCGATTTGCCAGGCACTTGGGTATTGGCAAAACTCCAGTCCAAATCGATGAAGTCGCTGTCGGAAGTTAGGATCCGTTGCCTGGTGTACCGGACACTGCCTATTCCCCTGAAGAGGGTGGGATAAACGGTTTGCATATGGGCATTCCTGCACACCCACGATGGCTTAAATTTTGAGTCTATTATCGGCATTAAATTACCTCGCTGAAGGATATAATTTCCCGTTGGCTAATAAGTACTGGCATTGATTTTATATTTAGTATATAACAGCAGTAGGCTCTCACTACATTTATCCTGCCCATAGCCTGCTAAAAAGGCCTGCTATGCTTTATCTGCAGCAAACAATCTGAAAGGCAGCCAATTTTAAAAGCAATTAAGAGAAACAAAAGCTAATAAGATGCTTCCCCGGGCCACAGGGGATATTTATGCAATTCAATAGTGAAGGAGGGGTGAAAGTGAACCTCAATATCCAGTACACACGGATTTGGGGGTTGCCTTAATGGGGGAACTTGGAAGGAACAACACAATTATCAGGGGGTTGCAAACCTTTAAAAGGAGGGTGGTATGACGGATCTTTAGCCTTAGGAGCAGGAAGCTGTAAAAAAGCTGTCCGGAAGAGCAAACGGGATTCCGGACCCGCCAGAGTTAACAGAATAAGGGAGTACTTAGAGATATAAAAAGGGGGTTTAATAGGTGGATTTAAATTATACACCCGAACAGCTTATGCTGAAGGATTCGGTGAGGAAGTTTTCCGAAAATGAGATCGCTCCTCTGGTAAAACAGATGGAAAGCGAAAAGAGGACACCCCGTCAATTGATTAAAAAGGCTAAAGAACTGGGGTTTTGCGGACTCCAGTATCCGGAGAAGTATGGCGGAACGGGAAACTCCTATATTGAATACGTTATTATGCAGGAAGAGATGGCCAGAGTATATTGTTCAATTGCAGGAACCGTGGCCGTTAACAGCATGTGTGGGACATCCATCAATAAATTCGGAACTGAAGAGCAGAAGAAGAAATTCCTTCCGGAAATATGCAATGATGGTGACTGCGTAGGCAGCTTTGCCTTCACCGAAGCGGCTACCGGCTCTGATCCCAGCGCTCTCCGCACCACGTGTGTACGCGATGGCGATGAATGGGTCATCAATGGGGAAAAGATTTTTATTACCGCCTCGACTTTCCCCGGGGTGATGTCTCTGTTTTGTAAGGATGTCGAACTGGGCGGTAAGTGCACTAACATACTCGTACCCAAGACCTGCAGGGGTATTTCTACACCCAAGATTTATGAAAAGATGGGCATGCACGGAATGGAAGTCGCTGATGTAGTGTTTGACAATGTAAGGGTGCCCTATGAAAATACTACCGGCGGAGAGGCTATGCGGGGCAAGGGGATGGAGATACTGCTCGGTTCTACTCAGATAGGAAAACTATCGCTCTGCGCGCACTGTGTGGGTATGGGGCAGGCTGCTCTGGAGGCGGCGGTCAAGTACTCCAAGGAACGGGTCCAGCGCGGCAAACCTATCTCCCATTTCCAGACGATCCAGTGGTTGATCGGCGAGATGGCTTCTGATGTGATGGCGATGCGCCAGATGGTCTTGACTACAGCATTTAGGGCTTCAGAGGGGAAGAATCTGGCTTCTGATGCTGCCAGGACCAGGCTTTTCGTCTCCCAGGCGGTCCACCGGGTATCCAGCAATGCCATGCAGGTTATGGGAGCCTTCAGCTACATAAACGAGTTCCCGATCGAGCGCATTTTTAGGGATGCCAAGCTCACCGAGATATATGAAGGCGTAAACGAGATCCAGCGCCTCATAGCCGCTTCCGACCTGCTTCGCTAAAAATACCTGTCTATAGATTAGGCCTTGCGTGTTTTCTGACAGCACACCCGCAAGGCCTGCTTTTTGCATTGAAATGCCTCTAAGTACCAGGTTATGTAAGGGACACCTTCCTGGAAAAGATAAACACTTACATATCGTATCAATTCTGCATACAAAATTTATAGTATTATAGAAAAGGAAGATATGTTGTTGTAGGTTCTGAAAGGAGAAAATTCATGTCAGCTCTCCACTGGGTAATCATTGCACTGGTCTGTGGTGTCGTAGAAATCTTGACAGCCGGATTTTGGTTTCTCTGGCTAGCTTTGGCTGGACTGGTAACTGCCCTGTTTGTAGGTATTGGGCTGCTACCGGGTATATCGGGGCAAATTATCGCGTTCTCTATCATAACCCTGGCTCTAATTGTCTTTACCCGGCCTATTGTTCTGCGTTTTATAAAAACCAAGGATACCCACAGCAACATTAAAGCCCTTATCGGTCAGATCGGGATTGTCACCAGCACAATCACCCCTCACGAATATGGCCAGGTGAAGGTTAATGGGGAAATCTGGACTGCGGCAGCTCATGACACTCTCGAAGTAGATTCTCGGGTCAAAATCATGGGAATCGATGGTGTTAAATTGCTTGTAGAAGAAGCGTAGAAAGGAGAAGGAATATGTGGTGGTTTATTAATACTCTATTGCTGATTATCGTTATTATTCTGCTATTTACCTCGATTAAAATTATCCGGCAGGCAACTGTTGGGGTGGTGGAGAGGCTTGGCAAATTTCACAAGCTGGCCGAACAGGGCATTAACGTGATTATACCCATCGTGGATAAATTCAGACTTCGAATTGATCTTCGGGAACAGGTGGCAGATTTTAAACCCCAGCCGGTTATAACTAAGGACAATGTTACCATGATGATCGATACAGTAATATACTATCAGGTAACCGACCCATTTAAATATACCTACGAGATTGCCAGCCCGATTCTGGCCATTGAAAATCTAACCGCAACGACTCTTAGAAATATTGTCGGTGAGCTCGAACTCGATCAGACTTTGACATCCAGAGATTTAGTGAATACCAGGCTTCGTACAATATTGGATGAGGCCACGGACAAGTGGGGAATTAAGGTCAACCGGGTGGAATTAAGAAACATTCTTCCTCCCCAGGATATCCAGACCGCTATGGAAAAACAGATGCGGGCAGAAAGAGAAAAACGGGAAGCAATTCTTCGGGCTGAAGGGCAAAAAACCGCCGCTATCCTTGAAGCTGAAGGCTTAAAGCAGTCGGCCATTCTTAAAGCGGAAGCAACCAGGGAAGCTGCAATCAGAGAGGCGGAAGGTATACGGCAGTCAAAGATCCTCCAGGCAGAAGGTGAAGCCCAGGCCATTCTTTCGATACAGAAAGCCTTTGCTGACAGCCTGGTTATGATCAAGAACTCCGCGCCCGACCAAAAAGTTTTATCACTGAAAGCATTGGAAACTCTTAAAGCCATGGGCGAAGGGCAGGCAACCAAACTGGTCATTCCGGGAGACCTGGCGGGACTGGGGGGAGTATTCGCGGCGCTTAAAGAGACTGTCTCTGATGCACCAAGGAAGTAAAAGGATGTAAATTGGTACATGCAAATCTGCGGGGATGTTATATTGTCAACATCCCCGCCGTCTGTTTTATCACATATTTCTATCCTATCCCTGTTCTTTGACTGTCTGCCTGGAACAGATCTATGGATTCGTGATCAGGACTGGGATATCCAGGTCATACCAGGAGCCCAGATAGATATTCCCAACCTGATCGTGGGCGAGAAAGTCCGGGGGCTTGCCATCATCAAAGCGCTGAATAAAATAATGACGGTTCCCCTGCGGTCTGAATTCCTGTTTGTTCAGCGTCACCCAGACTGCCTGCTTATCGCTCAGTCCCGCCCGCTCCAGCTCTTCGGGAAGACTGCTGCCGAAGTACCGCCTGATTTCGAACCAGTCGGCAATCTTAGAACCGTCGTTCAAGTCCTTCACCAGATTTAAAACCAATCCTTCCCTGCAGGTCTGTGTGGTTATTCTTAGAGTAATGCTTCCGGATTCGGTTGACGTCTTATCGCCATAGCCATAATCGCCATCGCGGTACCTGGGCGGTGCGATAGGCGAGGTTGATGATTCACTAGCTTCTTCCTGCTTTTGGCCGGTGGCCGCCGGCTCATCAGTATTCTCTTTCTTTTCACAGCCGTTTAAAAAAGTGCTTGCAACCAGGATAAATAAAAGGGAAAATACCATCCACGATGATTTCAGTCTTACCATTATAATCGTTTCTCCCCTTCGCTCTTAAATAGGCGGGACAAGAAATATTTACATAGGGAATGAGTTTTATCCATTGTATAATGAGCATAGAAAAATTTCCATTGGCACTTGATAGTGATGGTTTTGTTAAGTTCAGGTCTGGGCTTAACCGGTGGCAGAGGAGGTAGACTGGTGATGACTTCGCGATTTATGGTTCCAGGCAGTTTGTTTATTTTGTTCGTCCTTGCGCTTGGTATGGCGAGCGGATGCTCCAAAACCAGTGCGGAAAAGGACCCGCCGCCCGCACAAATGACCCAAACGGCAGCAGCGGCTAAATTTGCTCCTTACCAGGACTACCCGGTGAACGTTCAACCCGCTGTGCCGGCTTATAAAGTGTCGGCTGATTTAAGCAATATCACAAACATCGAACGATTTTCCTTTTCCCCCGACGCAAAAGCTCTGCTGGTGCAAAACGCGTTTGTAGTGGAACCTGGTAGAGCAAGGGAGTTTTTCGAAATTTATGAGCCTAACCGCTATGATGGGATCCCCAATTTTATTAGCAGCGATTCCATGCTGCACAATTATCACCTCTTTTTTAACCACCTGCTGCGAACGCTTGAAAAAAATGAACTCACAGCCCAGTTGAAGGTGTTGAATGCCAGCCTGCTCGATCAGTCTGTCAACCTTCTGGAGCAAATGCGGGGAAGCGCATGGGAAAATGCAGCTCGCCGTAATCTGGCCTTTTTTGCGGTGGGAAGTCGTCTCCTAGATCCTTATACACCCATCCCTGCACCGGTTCAGACTGTTGTCGAGCAAGAGTTGGCTCTGATTAATAGGCACCAGGAGACTGCAATCTCTCCGGTGATGAATCTGGGGGCCACTGTGAATGCGCTGGAAAGCCTGCAGGAGGACTACACTCAGTATATTCCGCGAGGGCATTACGATTCATCTGAAGAGCTGAAGAATTACTTCAAAGCCATGATGTGGTACGGAAGAATGACTTTTAGAATTAGTAATGAAGATGAAACCCGTTCGGCAGCTTTGATAACGCTAATGCTGACCCAAAATGATGCTTTGAAGTCCTGGGACAATATATATGCAAGCACCAGTTTTTTTTCCGGCCAGAGTGACGATTTAAATTTTAACCAGTATTCACTGATGTTAAAAGAGGCTTATGGAGGCATACCATCGGCATCTCAGCTGACCGGTGATGAAGTAAAATGGAAGGATTTTATGGCCCGGGCCCACAACCTTCCTGCCCCGGCTATAAATTCGATACCTATCTATGATGAAAACATTCAGCCCGACCGTGAAAGCGCTATCAAGGGATTCCGTTTGATGGGTCAAAGGTTCACACTCGATGCGGCAATATTCCAGCACTTAATCTACCGGGAGGTAAAGGAAAATCAGGCTGGCGAGCGCCGCATGCTGCCAAAAGGCCTTGATATCCCGGCAGCCATGGGATCTGCCGAAGCTTATAAAATCCTCCAGGAAAGCGGCGATACTGCTTATCAGAACTATCCGGAAAATATGGCCAAAATAAAGAACTATATTACCGGGCTGGGCAGAGACCAGTGGACCCAGAACCTGTACTGGGGGTGGCTTTATACCATTCAGCCCCTTACTGCCCCCAAGCCTGAAGGTTATCCATCCTTTATGACTAACCAGGCTTGGACTCGCAAGGAGCTCAACAGCTTTCTGGGCAGTTGGACCGAGCTGAAACACGACACTATTCTTTACAGCAAGGGAGTCTATGCCGAGGCCGGAGGAGGGGGAGAAGCAAGGGATGATCGGGGATATGTGGAGCCGAATCCTTATATCTATGGTCGCCTGGCTTCATTAAGCGCCATGACCCGGGAAGGCCTGGCAAGCCGGAGCCTTCTAGCTGCGAATGATCGGGATAGCCTGGTAAAACTGCAGGAGCTGGCTCTCATATTAAAGACCATCTCGGAAAAAGAGCTTTCTAATTCTCCGCTATCTGATCAGGAATATGAGCTTATCCGCAGTTTCGGCGCGCAGCTGGAGCACTTCTGGCTGGAGGCCCTCCGCGATAAAGGTGTTGAGACACGCTCCGAGCTTTTTGACAACCCGGCAGCCCTGGTGGCAGATGTGGCGACTGCTCCGGGCGTGGCCTTAGAAGAGGGCACCGGTTATATTTCCACTATCTATGCAGTGGTTCCCGTCGAGGGAGAGCTGCGCGTTGCCATGGGAGGGGTTTATTCCTATTATGAATTTGCCTGGCCGGCCACCAACCGCCTGAGCGACAAAGAGTGGCAGCAGCAGTTGTCCAGCGACCAGAATCCAGCGATGCCAGGCTGGACTTCAGCTTTTATCACTCCAGGCGACATCCGGGTCATACCTGTCTGGGAGTAAGCAGGGATGGACATTAAGCGTGGGCCAGTTTGTAAGAGGCGTCTGATATGCTTCGCAGGGCTGCTGCTTTTAGCGAGCATTATCCTGGCAGTTGAGGGAGGCTATACCACCCGGGGATACGAACCGGAAGACGCTGCGGTATATGCGCAATGCTGCGATCTCGACCGGGACAATACTCCGGAACAATATGTTCTTCAAAAGGGAAGACTGACTATTTGGGTGAGCAATGAGCTGTTATGGGAGTCGCCGGCGGACTGGCAGATCGAATCATTTGTCCTGGGTGATGCAAACAACGACGGGGCTGATGATCTATTGCTGGTTTTATGGAAAAAAGGCAGCTATGGCAGCTCCAAACCTTTCTGGGTGAACGGGCCGGATACTGAATGGACCAATCATCTATTTGTCTATGGCCTGGTATGCGGCCACGTCAAACCAGTTTGGATGTCCTCGGCCCTGATTTGCCCAATACTGACTCTTGAGGTGCAGGATATTAACTGCGATGGCAAGAATGAACTGGTAGTTCTGGAAGGCAGTCCTTTAGAAGCAAGAAGTCCTGTATCGGACGGGAATCGTACGATTGTTTTACAATGGCAGGGATGGGGTTTTTATCAGGTCGATCTAGACGATGGGACAGCGACCAGTAGTCGGTAAAATTAAAAAAGGTGTTCTATCCACCGGGAAAATTCCCGCAGGGCAGTTATTGCAATATTGGATAAATATGACAACGTAGCTTCTGCCGGCCTCTAGAATCATCTCCACAGGCTCCTTTAAAGGGGCTCTTATTTTTCCCGCTTTTCGATATCTCAGTCCCGCTGGATTTTACCATTTAAAATGTTATTATTATGCCTGCTCGGTGACAAACTATATAGGATTAAAGCATTACAGGGGGTAGAAATATGCAAAAAGTTGGTCTATCTGCCTTCCAGCTCACCATGCTGGGCCTGGGAACAGTAGTGGGTGGTTCCTTTTTCCTTGGCTCATCTATTGCCATCCGGTCGGCAGGACCTTCGATAATTATCGGCTTTATAATCGGGGGCATAATGACCTATCTCATCCTAACCGCATTATCGGAAATGACGGTGGCCAATCCCCATCCCGGCTCTTTTCGTACCTATGCAGCAGAAGCATACGGTCCTTTCTCAGGTTTCCTGGTAGGCTGGGTATATTGGACCGGTATGGTCCTGGCTATGTCCAGTGAAGCTACGGCTGCTTCAATTCTTATCAGATCGTGGTTTCCCAGTCTATCCCTGCCACTATTGTCAATTAGTATCGTCGCATCCATTACCCTTGTGAATCTAATGGGGGCCCATCTGGTGACGAAACTGGAGAGCAGCCTGGCAGCTGTTAAATTAATGGCGGTCGTGATATTTGTCGGAATAGCCGCCGCATTGATCGGCGGAGTATTTCCCGCCCGAACTGCGGTGGGTCTTGGAGCAGTGCAGAATGAAATGTTTTTTCCCAATGGAATAGGGGGGTTGGCAGGGGCGATGCTTATAGTTATTTTCAGCTATGCTGGATTTGAAGTCATCGGGCTGGCTGCTTCTGAAGCGCGCAATCCGCACAAGACGGTTCCCCGTGCTATACGCGCGACAGTGATCTCCCTGCTTGGATTATACCTGGCAGTAATTGCCCTGCTGCTTCCCCTCATATCCACAACCGGACTGTCAGCAAATGTAGGTCCCATGGTCGCAGCTTTAAATGTTCAGGGACTGGGGGTGGCTGCCGGGCTGGTAAACCTGGTGCTGGTAACTGCCATTCTATCTACGATGCTGGCGGCTACTTTTGGCCTGGGCAGGATGCTGCGCTCTCTAGCTGATAATGGAGATGCTCCGACTGTGCTTATCGACCGCGGGGATGTGCCTCAAAAGGGCATTTTGTTCTCGGGCATTGCCATGCTGCTTAGTGTAAGCTTATCCTATGTGCTACCCAATAGTATTTACATTTTCCTGGTCAGTTCAGGAGGTTTTTCACTGCTCTTCGCCTACCTGGCCATAATGCTGACCCATCTCAGATATCGCAAAAGATTTGGCTGTCCTCCCCAGGGGAATTGCCAATTGATTGGCTATCCTTATACTACCTGGGCTGGAATTGTCAGCCTGGCTGTCGTCATAATAACCATGCCTTTGATTCCCGGACAGGGCTCAGGTCTTTTCGCCGGCCTGGCGCTGCTGGGTATTTACTCGCTAGTATATTATATTTACCGATTAGCTCCCTTGCGCAGCGTGCCCGCCAAAAAAGCGCTGCACCATGACGATAAAGGTAGGGATAACGATAAGAAGAATCCGTAGCTGGACAGGGGTCCCCAGCTCTAACTCGGCCAACTGATTTGTTCCATATCTAACCTATATTGCCTGCAAATTATAGCATCTCCGGTAGTTATTGTTTATTATCCAATGTGAGAAGCGTGCCCGATTATGCAAAATTTTTCCTCCATCGATTATTGTCAGAGCTATCATGAAGACCTGTTTAAGCCAGGCAGCCAGGGATTTATGGTAGTTCGCCAAAATATACCACAAGCATGATTGTATTGTGGCAATTAGAACTTTTTGGAAGCAGGCAATTGGGACAAAATGGTACTGCACTGTAAGAATAAGTATCTGTAAGCATTCGCGCTTAATCCGTAGACGGTACGATGCGCTAATGTTTATCTACGGACTATAAAAGCCTATACTCGGTAAACGTGATTTGTAAATCGGCTGTTAAGTTAGTAGAATGGGACAGCGAAAGGGTGAGTACTATGAAACAAAAGCAAAAGACAGTGTCAATTATACTCTTGATAGCAATACTGGGTTTAATAAGCTTGAATATACCTGTGATAGCGCTTGCTCTCATAGGTGACAAAGCACCAACGGCCCTAGTTCAGGACTCCGATCCCATGCAGAAGGTGGATGAGAAGGCGGTTGCCGTTGATGCTCCTTCCGAGTCTGCAGGTGCAGTTCCCGAAAAAACGACAGCCCTCAATGCAAAGGCAGTCGAAACGGCACCTTACCAGGCAGAACGGGCAGTTGCAGCTTCGAGGAGTTCGGTTAGCAGACATAGCTGCAACCTGGACAGTCTCGCCAAAGTAATCTATGGCGAAGCGCGCGGGGAGTCCTTCACCGGTCAGGTAGCGATAGCGGCAGTGGTTTTGAACCGGGTCGAGTCTGGTAAGTTCGGTAATACCGTTAATGAGGTAATATTCGAACCAGGGGCGTTTACTGCTGTAAGTGACGGACAGTATTATCTGCAGCCTGACCAGGAAGCCTATAAAGCGGCCCAGGCTGCCCTGGATGGTTGGGATCCGACCCATAATGCCATATATTACTGGAATCCAGTCACCGCGACAAATAAATGGATCTGGAGCCGTCCTGTTACAATAACCATAGGGAAACACGTATTTGCTCATTAGACCATGCTTCATCACCGTTTTTCCACGACGGCCATGTTGCGAGCCTTTTTGATGGTCTGACAGCCTCGTAACAGGGGCTGTTCAGACCGTCAAAAAAGCCGAATATCATTGTCATTTCACAAAGCCCGTTCAATCAACGTACTCAGGTACGCCTCAATCTCGGGCTTTGTTTATTCCGCGATCTTCAACTTTTTTGCTCGCCCTGCCAGCTTGCCAACTTCTTTGACAACCTGGACAGCCCCGTAACAGGGGCTGTTTTCTTATATCGGTTTAGCGAGGGCGGCTATAAGGTAAGTATTATAAATAAGCAATATCATTTTTCACTTCATCCTGCTGTGATGATTGTTCCTGGCTTTCTGGCGCTAATGATTCCACCGTATGCTTATTCTCGGCATGTTTGACAGCCTGCTCAGCCTCCAATTTAGCCCACCACTTGCCATGTCTGCCAATAACATATTCTTTATCGATTTCCCCGGTGAACATACTGGGTAGCAGGGAACGATTGGCCTTGATAACGAAAGCACCCAGATGAAATACGATGGAGAACAATAGTATTATGGTGAACAAATTGTGAAGTTGGGCGATCCAGAAAACCTGATCGGGGGAGAGAAAGCCAGCATCAAGATTCTTATATACTTTTAAAGCTCCGGTGATTATCAGCATGCCGATCGAGACAGATGTAACCATGAAAGCCAGGCGCTGTTCTGCCAGGTATTTATCGTTTTCCGGCTCCTGACCTTTGCCCACAAGAGCCAGGATTATTTGCCCTGATTCGTGGAGATCACCTTTGCGCGGTAAAATATCGGCTTCCTTACTTAACCATAGATAAAGCAGATAATATACGCTGATAAAGATTAGGGCGCAGGCAGCCAGGTAGTGCAGACGCAGGGTTATCGCATAGTTGCTGGACCAACCCAGGGCAGGGATCTGATCGATATAATAACGTTTATATATCGGCATCTGGCCAAAGCCGCTAAACATTAAGACAAATATGGAGAGAGCGGTTACCCAGTGGGAAAAACGAACTGCGAGATTATGCCTGGGTATTTTCATGGTCATCTGCTCCTTTCATAATTTTATATGCTGTCAAACCGGAGGCCATTAAGCCTGCCAACGGTGCTATTACCAATCCTTTGAGCATACCAGCAGGTTCGTTCAGGGGGTTCTCGACAGCGGTTTTCATGTGAATTTTTCCTGTTTTTCCGTCCTGGTCCTGTTTCTCTATAGCCTCATTTATTAAATCAAATGGAATCGATGAAATGTAGAAAGTTGACGTGCCGCCATTTTGAACGTCACCATATATATAAGCATCATTATCCATGGCCCATTTTTGGGCTGCTGATTTGAGGGATTGCTTTTCGCCAAAGCTAATAGCCTGGGCCGGGCAGGCACTAACGCAAGCTGGTTCCTGACCTTGCGAGATTAAATCATGGCACATGTCGCACTTATACATCACACCTCCGCCAACGTAATCGGGCGCGATTTCCTGGTAGATGCCGACACCTGCCTGGCGCTGCGGAATCTGCCAGGGACAAACATCCCTGCACTTGGCGCCCCCGAAGCATCCATTGCTATCTATCACAACCGGCCCTTCCGGCATTTTGTTGTTGACTCCGAAAGGACACAGCGCGGAACAAGGGGGATTGTCGCAATGCATGCATCTTCGGGGAACATGGACCCTGACTTGCTTGCCTTTGAATTCAAGCTCTAAATGTTGAACATATGTCCAGTTGTAGGGAGTCAAACGATTGACCAGATCTTTCTTGTCAGACCAGTCTTCATGCTTTTTTTGGGGCCAGTAATCTGCAATAGGCTGCCTGGGCTGCGGAAAATTTGATCTATTTTTGTCTCGACAAGCCAATACACATTGGGGGGTATCATAAAGCGTGCAGCCATCACATTTATCCAGATCAATTAAGGTCGCATATTCGGAAGATGGACCCACCAGAGCGGATATACTGCCGGCCTTGCCCAGTATTCCCGCAGTTGCTATTCCCGATAAAACCACGCCCTTTAAAAACGATCGCCTGTTAAGTGCCATAGTATCAGACCTCCTCTTTGCGCGATGACAATATACCATATAGGGGTATGGTACCATAAGCGCTTGCCTCAGGGCAAGAGTATAGTTAAAGAAAAGTCATAAAAATGCATTTTTAAGTCGCAGTACTGGCCGAAACAATTGGCAAGTTAAGGGGGGGTATGGTAAATGAAAAGGGAATTACGGCTTTCATGGCCGCGTATTTACAGCGACAGACTCCGGGCGGCGCTAAAATAGCAGGAATAGAATGCTGATTGTGCTTCTTTTGAAATAATGTTCCTTCAGTACTATAATAAAAAAAACAGTAGGAATATTTCATGCGCTCCGGCAATGTTTGTTAAGAGTAGAATGATGTAGTTTTATTGCCTGCCTTTTTATCTTAAACCTTGAGGTAGAAAAAAATCCGGTCCCAGCATTTCGAGCATAACTGATCAGTTGGTGCATTGTTTAAAGCTGTCAGTTATTTATTAAGCATATTCTTTTAAAGCAAATGCTTCGCTTCAGCATCTGTTCTTGCATCTTTAGTTCAGCTCTACAGTCATGAGAAAGAAAGACTACTGTGATAGTAATGAAGTATTCAAAAAGGTCGAGGAGGGATATTTATGCCGTTGATCTATTTTGAAGTATTTTGTGCTAAGTGTGGTAGAGGCCTGTGTCCGCTAACTACGGTCGATGAGAGCAATGGGGTAAATGTGGTGATTGAGCCTTGCCCGAGGTGTCTGAGAGAAGCCGAAAAAGATGGATATGATAAAGGATTATTGAACGCCTGTGCAGTGGCTGCGGAACAAGCAGAAGAAAAGGAGACCGGGGAGCCTGTTTCACATGCCTGATCAAGCGACCCTGTCTACTAAACGAAAAATATTTGGCTGTGCAGGAAAACCTCTACTGAGAATTAATATCGATAATTTTTAACATAATAGTCTGAAATAATGGATTAATGGCAAAAGGCTGCATGATCAGATGCTCACACACGCCTGCAAATAGCTCTTCTGTGTCATTGGTCTTTTCTTTTTCAATGACATTTTCTCTTTTCATATTCTTCACGGAGATTTCGAAACTTTTAGCATAGTTTTGCCTGGTATTTCTTACATTAAGTGGCCGGGATAAATCGTGATAGGCGGGAAAAATATTATTAAGAACTTATAGGGGGTGATAATTTGGCAAAAAGTGCAAGGAAACCAATAATCGGAGACTCTGCGAAACCTGATAGCAACAGATCCGTCAATCCTATCGATGATCCCAGAGAAGCTATTGACTTCTATATGCCGCTGCCAGACGAGGTTTTTAGGAAGTGGAGGAAAAAATAAGGCAGTATAAAACGAGGGTGCACCCTCGTTTTATACTGCCGCTGATACAGCGTTTTTACTTGGCGCCGATCTAGCCCTTGATTCCCAATATAACTCCACCAACAATGGTCTGGGATTGACGTATTCCATCCAATGGTTCGTTCAGCTTGCTAAATATGTATTCAAACAGCGTTAAATCATCATCTCCCCAGGCCGGGATTTTAATTATAAAACCGCTCTTTTCCTTATATCGGGGCAGCATCTTAAACGGGATGTTCCCTAAATCCTCATCAGGCATGCCGGAGGAAATACAATAATAATATATACACATGACAGGAAAATTGCCCAGTATACGATAGGATTATCTTCATACGTGATGGTGAGATAATAAATGACGGTATAGCTTAAAAAGAGTGGGCTCCCTCCTGCGATGAAAAGAGGCTGTCCCCAAAGAAGGACACCTCTGCAATTCAATAGATTTAATGCCTGGCTAGCTCGGCCACTGCCCCGTCTCACTCAATATTTTTCGCATCAGGTCGAAATGTTCGGTTATAAAAGCTGACATATCGGCTATCCGTTTTTCGGGATCGGCTTGTGCATCAAATTCTCTAGCTGACAGACTGTAAAGTAAACGGAGGCTGCCATCACTTAATAAAGCGCGTTTTTGTTTCTCTGTAAATCTTCTCTGGAAGTACTTTTCGAATAGATCATCGTAATCAAGCATATTTGATACTACGAGCGCCAGCATAACTCTGGGCAAACGGTCAGCAATCATCTGATCCAGGCTGTCTACAGCCGTTTTTGTAGGATCAGGCTGAAGAAGATAAAGTTCCCAGTATTGGTTAACCGCATCATTAAATGCATTGTCTATGGCTTCTGAATCTTTATTTATACCTGCACTAGTAATAGTCTTGACAACCTGTTTTATTGCCAGTGCGTAAGCCTGTTCATTGAGGTTGTATCGATTCAATATTTTTTCTCCCAGCTTTACCAGATCTATTTCCTCCAGCCTGACTTCCATGATCATGCCTATGACTTTTTCAAGTTCAAGCTCCAGGGTTTTTGCATCCGATGGCGACAGAATATAATCATAGCTGTCCAACAGCTTCTTATTGTCTTCGAAAAGGTTGACCCTGATGAGTCTATGGTTAAGGATAGATCCGTAATTCAAGCGCTCCTGGCTGCAGCACCAGATGGTGCGGTACGATAGAGCATCATTATTGGTAAGAGACACCATTATGTTGACAATGTGATAGGGAACACCATCCTCTACCTGGAGTTCCAAAAAGAAATAAACATCTTTAATCTTTTGTCCGGGCTGGAAGTCGTAGGTAGAAATAATATCAAAATGAAGCCTGGTATCTGCTTTAATGGAGAATTCAAACGCATCTTTACCGGTCTCATTGTACTGAGTTTTCAGTTTTTTGGAGGCTTTAGGGGCAACGGCCTCGATGCCGTATTCTTTATCGATCTCTTCCTGCAATTGCCTGGCAAATTTTCGGTCTGTTGTTGCGCGTTTGGAGACATCAAGCAGATAAGATCTTATCTGGTCACATATCTTTCCGGGGCTGGACTGAATCAGGTTCCAAAATACCGCCTGGCTGATCCAATAGTTTTTTTCTTCATCAGGTAAAAGCCTGTAATCTACCTCGTCAGTGAACTTGGAGATACCGTATTTTTCTGCATCTTTAAGCCAATCCAAATAGGAATATCCCAATTCGGCAAGGTCAAGCTTTTCGTAAAGATCCCGGGTAGTTTCAACCGCTTCGGGAAAATACTGTTTGATAAATTGTTCCAGCGTCAGTATCATTGCAAAACCTCCATTCTCATTAATTATAGTGAATAGATTGCAAATAAAACATACCTGAATATCAGCCTTTATGATGCAAAAGCATGCCAAACAGGGCTTCTGGTCTGAACGCGGGATTAAACTGCCATAGTGTTAAACGCATAAATTTTATTGATAAACAATAAAAAAGTATTGTGTATCAACATACTGTCTGCTATACTTCAGACAATGTAGCATTGTTTAAGCTCAAAATAGAAAGGGTGTATTCAATGTGGAGCGGTGAAAAATCTATTGGTTTAAGTAAGCTGTGCGTTCTGGTGTTTATGGGTTTGCTAATCGCTACAGTTGTTTTTGCGCCCTGGCTGACCCAGTGGTATTTCAGCTTCCCGCGGGCCGGTTTGGCAGAAATTGAAGGGTTATTTCTTGCTACCATCTATCTCGGCTTTGTTCCGGCAGCATACCTGCTCTACAATCTACTGCGCCTGCTGCGGCGTATGGAGTCCGGGAAAGTATTCACCGCGGAAAACGTAGAAATATTAAGACGGATTTCCTGGACCTGTTTTATTGGAGCTGGGATCGCCGTGATTTCAATTTGCTACTATTTTCCCTGGTTGTTTCTGGCGGTGGCGGCTGCATTCATGGGGCTGATCGTCCGGGTTGTCAAGAATGTCGTTGCCCGTGCGGTCGAGCTTCAGGATGAAGTGGACTCCACTATATAGGAAAGGGGCGTAGTGGCATGCCAATAATAGTCAATCTAGATGTGATTATGGCGAAGAGGAAAGTGTCTTCAGGTGAATTGGCTGAAAAAATCGGCATCAGCCAGGCTAATCTCTCCATCCTGAAGACAGGGAAGGCGCGGGCCATGCGCTTTTCAACCATGGAGGCCATCTGCCGCGCGCTGGACTGCCAGCCCGGGGATATTCTGGAGTACAGAGAGGAAAATTAGGAGGCAAGTCATATGATTGTGCATTATCCGGAGGGCAATGATCCGGTCCTGGTGGCCGGAACGGCAGCGCTGACCATATCCGGATCACCAGCCCAGAAAAAAATGTCCTTTGCTCAACCTTTTAAAGCAGACCGTACTGACGCTCTTTTTGCTCTGTTTGCTTTTGTACTGGGATTTTATTTCTCGCGCTGGGTGCTTTTTTCATGGCAGGGCTGGGGCGTGACGCTGTTTACAATAGGGTACTGCGCTGCGCTTACCATGTATATGATGAAAAAAGGGGTGCGTATGCCACGGGCCGGGTGGTTTTGGTTGACCATAGTAGTGCTAACCGGTACCAGCTATTCATTTTGGACCAACCAGGGAATAGAGCCGTGGCGGAGCCTGCTGCTGCTGTGCAGTGCAGTATACTGGATCATCACTGCCACCGGTGCCTTGATTCTGGGTAAGACTAGTGATCTGGTCTGGCTGGATGGCTTTAATGGTATGGCGGTGATTCCCTTTAGAAATTTCGGGTGCCAGTACAAAAGCCTGGCCTTCTGGGAATGGAGTAAACGGGTGAAAGGCGGCAGGATTTTATCCATAGTTCTGGGTTTGTTTCTGGGCCTGATGGTGATAAGCATAGTCCTGCCCCAATTGCTGGCTGCGGACAGTGGTGGGTTTTCTCGGATAGCCAATGGAATAGTCAACTGGATGAAAAATCTAAAAGTCGAGTTTGGGGAACTTTTTCGCGACCTAATTTTTGCCGTGCCTGTAGCGGCCTATTTATTCGGTCTGGCTGCTGGCAGCATCCACAAGCGAGGCACGAGGCTCTTCAAAGCCGAAAACACTGTCAGTTCCCTTGCGAATCTGCGGGTATTACCCATGGAAACGGTTTACATCCTGCTGGGTTCAATAAGCCTGCTTTATTTAGTTTTCATCGCCAGTCAAACTCCCTATTTTTTCTCCGCTTTTGTCGGTCGGCGGCCGGAGGGCTGGCAGGTCTATTCGGAATATGCGCGGAGCGGTTTTTTTGAGCTCTGCCGCATTGCGGCCATAAACCTGAGCGTATTGGCTACTGCAAATGTGATGAGTAAAAAATCATCTCAGGACAGCCTGATACTCAAAGCTTTGAACTCGCTTCTGGCAGTCTTGTCTCTAGTCCTGATCGCTACCGCTTTAAGCAAAATGTTTCTGTATATAGGTGCCTACGGGCTGTCGATCCGCCGGTTGCTCCCCTGCTTCTTTATGGTTTTTATGGCGATTGTATGTGGAGCTGTGGTAGCCCTGCAGAAATGGGAGTTTTCCATCGGGCGCCTGGCTGCCAGCGTGGGCGTGGTTATGCTCTGCGCGCTCTGCCTTGCTGATCCTGACGGTCTGGTGGCCCGCTATAACGCGGATCGTTATCTATCGGGAACGCTGGGTGACTTCGATGTGGGCATATTGTATCGATCCGGACCGGCTGGCGTGGAACCGGCCCTGAAAGTATATGCTCAAACTGGCGATAAAGCCCTGCAAGCCGAAATCAAGGATTACCTGCTATATCAGCAGAATCGCGCAGCTGAATTCAAAGGTCAGTCTGAGGATAATCTGCAGTGGGTGAGAGCGCGACAGACGATTGCCGAATATCCCTGGTAGAAGGGAAGAACCGCGAATTCTAAGAGAATAATGACTTTCATTGCAGCCTAACCCGACATATGCTTAGGCTGCTCAGTCTTTCCGGCAACATAGTTCCTGGCAACGGCAAATATATGCGTATTCGAAGATAGACTGGCAGACTGAAAATGGACACCCTCCTAAAATCTTCTTAACGAACCGGTTGAAGGATCAGAAGTCATTAATGCGGGCTAACATTACAAAATATACCAAATAATTATTGACTTCTATTTTTCTTCATAGTACTGTTGGTTTTGGAAGGCGATGCTCGTATTTATTAATAAGAAAGTATGGGGGGAGAAGATTCGTCATGAAATTTTACTCGAGAAATCCATTACATATGTTCAATTCCTGGAAAAACAGGACAGCTGGGATGAAAACGATCTGCCTGGCTATGGCCCTGATTCTTCTGGCCGCTGCGATGCCCGCTGCTGCTGCTAACACCAGCATTACCATATTTTATAACGGAGTGCAGAAACAGTATGAACCAGCTCCGCGCATTATTAACGACAGGGTGCTGGTGCCGATGAGAGATATTTTCGAGGACTTCGGAGCTGAGTTGGACTGGGATTCTGATACCCGTACCGTAACAGCTTACCGGGAAGGCAAATATGTTTCGGTAAAAGTGGGAAGCAAGACCGGTGTAATGGCTGATGCTGTGATGGCTGATGGAAATTATCAGCTGAGTAATTCAAGAAATGTCACACTGGATGCGGCTCCAACTATCGTAAACGACCATACCATGGTTCCCCTGCGCTTTGTAAGCGAATCCCTGGGCGCCAGTGTTCAGTGGATAGCGAGCACCCGCCAGATTTTGATAAACACTGACGGAAGCACTACGCCAGCGGCTGCGCAGGAAATGCGCGGAGCATGGATGTCTTTCAATGACCTGGCTAATTTTAACAGCAGCTCCATTGATGCCATGCTCGATGAAGCCGTCGATATGAATCTGAATACTGTTTATGTCCATGCGAGGGCTTTCAGCGATGCCTTTTACAGATCCCGGCTTTTTCCCTGGTCTCACAAGCTGACCGGAGTACAGGGTCAGGCTCCGGGGATTGACCCCCTGCAGTATGTGGTTAATGCAGGACACCAAAGGGGATTGAGGGTAGAGGCCTGGATAAATCCGTACCGTATATCAAACAGCACGGAACTGACCTATGCCCTAGCAGCTAGTAATCCAGCAGTACGATGGCAGAACGATCCCGCTAAAGTCATTCGCTACGAAGTCAACGGCCAGGAGTGCATGATATACAACCCGGCTTCTCAGGAGGTGCGCAACCTGATAAGCGACGGTATTATGGAGATAATAGACAATTATGATGTGGATGGCATTCATTTCGACGATTATTTCTATGTCACCGGGACGGGAGAAGGCCTGGACGAGGAATATAAGAAAAGCGAAGTCAATAAACTGGTGCGGCAGGTATATACAGTGGTCAAAGCCAAAGATCCCACTTTGAGCTTCGGCATCAGCCCGGCCGGGAATATTGGCAATTGTCTTGCTGCCGGTGCGGATGTAGAGAGCTGGCTCTCCCAGGAAGGGTACGTGGACTATGTGTGTCCTCAGATCTACTGGACAAATGAATACAGTAATGTAAATTATCAGTTCGATAATGTTTTGAACAACTGGCTGGCTATGAAATCCAATCCCAATGTAAAAATGTATGTTGGCCTGGCACTGTATCGCTGCGGTACAGAGATAGCCCGTGATCCGGGTTGGCTGAACCGAAGTGACAACCTGATGACCCAGGTCCAGAGCCTGCGAGGGACGGGGCAGTGTTCGGGATTTATTTTGTTCGACATATCCTACCTGCTGGCGCCTGAAGCCCAGGGCGATGTGGCTAATCTAAGAAAGGTACTCTAACTTGCTCGTTTTGTTCTGCACCCCATATGTTGGACGAAAAAGTTCAATGTTTGGAGGTGCACTTCAATGGCCAGACTGTCCCCTCGCTGTCTTTTCGAGGGTCTATTTTTTGATCTCAAACCAGGGGCTGACCGCCATGATATTTGAACCTTGAGCGTTGATCTGGATCTTGTAGGAACCAGGAGTGATATTTTCAGGTATGGACCAGGAGTAGCTTCCGGTGCTGGCGGTCACGCTGGTGGCGACTGTAACGCCCGGTTTTAAGCTGATCAGGTAG
>CAZWPO010000004.1:18247-73227 GCA_964635975.1 uncultured Syntrophomonas sp. | reverse complement strand
GGATCTTGTAGGAACCAGGAGTGATATTTTCAGGTATGGACCAGGAGTAGCTTCCTGCGCTGGCGGTCACGCTGGTGGCGACTGTAACGCCCGGTTTTAAGCTGATCAGGTAGATGTCCACTTTATCGATACCGCTGGCTGACCAGCTGATGGGCAGCTTCTGGCCGACCGGGAAACTGGTCCCAGCTGCTGGTGCAGTGACGCTGATGGCTGGTACTGCCGCCTTGATCTCAAACCAGGGGCTGACCGCCATGATATTTGAACCTTGAGCGTTAATCTGGATCTTGTAGGAACCGGGAGTGATATTTTCAGGTATGGACCAGGAGTAGCTTCCTGCGCTGGCGGTCACGCTGGTGGCGACTGTAACGCCCGGTTTTAAGCTGATCAGGTAGATGTCCACTTTATCGATACCGCTGGCTGACCAGCTGATGGGCAGCTTCTGGCCGACCGGGAAACTGGTCCCAGCTGCTGGTGCAGTGACGCTGATGGCTGGTACTGCCGCCTTGATCTCAAACCAGGGGCTGACCGCCATGATATTTGAACCTTGAGCGTTGATCTGGATCTTGTAGGAACCAGGAGTGATATTTTCAGGTATGGACCAGGAGTAGCTTCCTGCGCTGGCGGTCACGCTGGTGGCGACTGTAACGCCCGGTTTTAAGCTGATCAGGTAGATGTCCACTTTATCGATACCGCTGGCTGACCAGCTGATGGGCAGCTTCTGGCCGACCGGGAAACTGGTCCCAGCTGCTGGTGCAGTGACGCTGATGGCTGGTACTGCCGCCTTGATCTCAAACCAGGGGCTGACCGCCATGATATTTGAACCTTGAGCGTTAATCTGGATCTTGTAGGAACCGGGAGTGATATTTTCAGGTATGGACCAGGAGTAGCTTCCGGTGCTGGCGGTCACGCTGGTGGCGACTGTAACGGCCGGCTTTAAGCTGATCAGGTAGATGTCGACTTTATCGATACCGCTGGCCGACCAGCTGATCGGCAGCTTCTGGCCGATGGAATAGCTAGCGGCGGATGTGGGCCCGGATATGCTCAAACTGATAGGTGAAGCCATTTCATACAGTACCATGGCGCCGGTTCCGTATTTCTGCAGGTACTGATAACTTATCCAGCCGTAACCGCTGTGCCCCCATGTGCTTCCCCAGGAGTTTATGAATTTGAAGGCACCTCTGCCATCGGCTGTTACGTGCTCGTCATCATAACCGACCAGGCAGATTCCGTGACCGCCAGCAGATAACATTCCGGGAGAGATTTGTGCCAAACAAACATCTCCGCTGATTTGCCAGCCCGAGGTCCAGTAGACTGCTGTTCCAGCCCAAACCGGGCCCGAAGCCAGTGCATTCTTGATTGTAACGGTCTCATTGCCGATATAATCCCAGTCAGCGATCTTATAGTTTGCTGCCCTGGCTTTCTGAACAGAAGTGGGTTGTGTTGTGTAGTCTCTGTAGTTATAAGGCATGCCGGCCAGCGTATCACAACCCTGGTCTTCCAACAGCCTGGCCGCATCATAGGGTGACGACCCCTGGTCAATACCGCCGTTGATCTGGTTGTATATGTAAGCCGGGCTAAACTGGTGGTCTGCCGTTTTTACTCCCCAGTCAGTTTTTACCTGGTACAGGTAGCTCCGCAGTGCATATCCCATACTCCAGCCCACGCAGCTTCCCTGGCTGCCCTGGTCTCCGACTGGCGGCATGTTAAAGCTCCAATCCTGTGAACCGGGCAGTTGAGCTTCATTAAAAATGTCTCGCTTTACCTTTGGTTTGTGACTGGCTAGATGGTTTTTGATATCATCTGACCAGTTTAATCCCAGGGAATGGTTCATGTCCGCCCTGGCACCGGCTGTTGCCGGAGCGACCGACAACAACAATAGTAGAACAACAGTACCCAACAAAAGCAACAGTCTACCAGGCAGCATTTTTATCACTCTTAAACCTCCCTTAACAAATCCGCGATGACGACTAAACGAACTCTCAAGTACAACACCCACTTATTACCAAAGATTCAAGGTCTTTAAAGAAAGCAATAGAACATTGTAAAATAAAGACAAAATTAAACTTACTTTACTACAATGGGATTATATAACCAGACTAGATATATTGTAGTAGATTTTGTCGAATACTAACATGGTAATTTCAGACACCAGAGAGGAGAGGAGTGAATTATTTTAATGACCTGAAGCTTGCGGCCCAAATAAAGACCCGGGCGATGCCCGGGTAAAAGTGGGTGCCCCGGGGCAGGGCGGATGCCCAGGGCATAGAATCCCAACAGATTAACTTGTATAACAGCAAAACTTGCAGTTATTCCAGATGGTCTATGCAACAGCTTTGCAAGCAGCTCACATAGGACATAAAGCATTAAAAACATTATAATCCCAAACAATTAAGGAAACAAGTCCTAAAATAAAAAATAAAGATACATTTTTATGCTCCCTTCTCTGGATTTTGATTATCGCCTGGTTGCTGAGCTTATATACTCGCGCCGATTCAGGTTTTGATGTAAAAAGCAAAGCGGCAGCGCACCTGCACTGCCGCGTCATCAGGTCTGATGGTTATTCTTTGCCGTTCCAACAATATGTGCAGACTTTATCCATTCCTATGCCAATTGCATCAACCATGTCATAAACGTTCTGGTATTTCAGGCCTGAGAAATTGAGTTTTTTACTAATGCAGTCAACCATACAGTTGTATTTATCATTTTTGGGATCGCAATAGGCGTCAAAAGAATCCGGCTCTTTTCCTTCCAACTCAATGATGGCCTGCCTGGCTATCAAGTCCATGTCGGACTGGGATGTTGAGAAGTTCAGGTATTTGCATCCGAATACCAGGGGCGGGCAGGCTGGTCGTATATGAACTTCTTTGGCGTTGCATTTATACAAAAGATCCACAGTTTCTCTCAACTGAGTACCGCGAACAATGGAATCATCACAGAAGAGCAGGCGTTTGTCGGAAACCAGCTCCGGTATGGGCATTAATTTCATCCTGGCCACCAGGTTTCGTATGCTCTGGTCCTGGGGCATGAAGCTTCTGGCCCAGGTAGGGGTGTATTTAACGAACGGACGGCCAAATGGAATCTTGGCTTCGTTTGAATACCCTATGGCATGACCAACGCCCGAGTCGGGTATGCCGGCAACCATATCGAGTTCGACATTGTCGTTTTTTGCCATGGCGGCGCCGTTTCTATAGCGCATGACTTCTACGTTCATTCCTTCATAGGTTGAAGATGGATATCCATAATAAACCCACAGGAAAGCGCAGATTCTCATTTTGTCACCGGGGGGAGAAATTTGCTGGATGCCCTCAGGGGTCAGAAAAACGATTTCCCCCGGGCCGAGCTCGTAGTTAAAGATGTATCCGAGGTTTGCGAAAGTCGCGGATTCAAAGGATGCGCAGTATGATCCTTCCTTCCTGCCAATGATTATAGGTGTGCGGCCCAGTTTATCGCGGGAAGCATAAATGCCTTGATGAGTAAGCACTAGGACTGAACAGGATCCTTCGATCAATTCCTGGGCTTTTAACAGGCCGTTTTTAAATGAATCCTCCTGGTCGATAATAACTGAAACAAGCTCAGTAGGGTTTATTACTCCCTTGCTGGTTTCAAGGAAATGGCTGTAACGATTGGTGAAGGCTTTTTCAGCAATCTCTTCCCAGTTGTTGATTTTCCCTACTGTACTGATGGCATATTGTCCCAGGTGTGAGCGAACCACCAGGGGCTGGGGTTCTATGTCGCTGATGCAGCCGATTCCCATATTACCATGCAGCCTGGGCAATTCGGCTTCGAACTTTGCCCTGAACTGAGTGTTTTCGATATTATGGATTGAACTATTGAAACCGTCTCCACCCCAAAAGGTCATCCCGCCTCTGCTGGTTCCCAGGTGGGAATGGTAGTCTGTACCGAAGAAAACATCCATTACGCAATCGTCTTTAGAAACAACACCAAAAAATCCGCTCAAAGCAATTACACTCCCAATACCTTATTTTTTGCTACGTATTTCGTATTTAGAATTGCACTTTTGAGATGATAATGCAATACTATTTTTTCCCTGTCCCCAATTATTAATAATACCTCAATAATTTCTCATTTGCTCCTATGATCAGAAGTATACATGGGGTTATAAGGATATATGTCTTTTAGCCAGAAATCCATAACGTAGGTTTCGCATAAAGAAAGCCGGGCTCAAAGGTCCCGGCTAGTCATTATATTTAAGGTTTTGATGACTTAAGCCTTTTCACTATTTTATATCAGGTGTTTCAAATTTCTTGCCGTAGTCCGACATAGCATAGCTCCCATCCATAGCCAGGTTCATAAATATTTGCCCTTTGATCTCCTGATCGGACAGATCCACGGACATATCCATGATTCCATTTAGGTCTGCATATTCAATCTGGAGAGTATTGGGATTTACCCAGGTGGAAAATGACATTTCGAAGCCCAGATCATCTAGTTTCTGTAGGTCGATCGTTTCTGCACCTGCGGCAAATGCCGTCTTCATTATCTGATCAAAGTAATCGCTACTGAAGGCTTCTTTATCTAACTTATAAGATATAATCCAGTAATTCTGGCCATTTTTCTCTCTATCATTACCTATGGAAACAAGCATACCCAAATCGTTAATCTTTTCGGGGCTCGAAACCGGATCAAATGGCATTGACTGGTTTATTAAGGCGTTTAAGTTAAGCCCGGGAATATCGGTTTTAATCCAACTCCCATCCGGTTTGGTGACGTACATAGCGTTATCCTTGAGCAGCATTTTAGTCACATAAGCTTGGGCCGGGATACCTTGAAAACCAGATATCTTTATATCGTAAATACAATAAAGGGTCAGCGGCTCGTATTGAAACCAGCCTTCAGCGTCATAATTTGCGTTCATTTTTAAATCACTAATCTCGAGATCTTTTAACTCGGGATTATTATAATCCATTCCTATATTCATATCCATGTTCATGGATAAGTTCATTTTATACGTGTTTGACGCTAACATTTTCTCCGAAACCTTGAGCAGCAATTCTGAAGCAGTCATTCCATTACGAGTCTCTATATAATCAACTTGGATTCTGTTGTTCATATCATTCCATGATACAGTTGCTCCAAGGCTTTCTAATACAAAGCGCATCGGTAAGAACATAAGATTATCAGATAGTATTGGAGAAGCACTTAATTGCTTTTCTTCATTATTAAAGAACGCAATATTATCTCCAATCTTTAAGAATAATGAATCATCATTTTCCCGCACAGTAATACTGTCCCCTTCGATGACTACATCACAACCCAGGATACTAGATACAGCATCGGTAGAAATGAAAGTAACTCCGTCTTGAATGAGGATTATATTTTTGCTGTTATAGGGCGTGCCGTTAATGTCCAGCTGCGTCTGGCCAAAAGCCGGAACTGTCCAGAAAAGTGAAAAGAGGAACGTGAGCAGTACAATAATACCTTTTTTCATGACAACACTCCTTGTAGTAATAGATGATAATTAAATTTTACCATTATTTATATTTAAAAACATAAAATCCATATGATTGTTAACGATGGGATGAACGATAAACTTTTAAGCCCTATGTTTTCAACTTATCCCAGTAAAAAATTTGTGCTGTGGTAATTATGAAAAGACAGTGGGGAAAGCTCAGGCAAATGTAATTCTATATATAATTCAGCTCGAGGAACTTTATGGTATGGATATTGTACCGTAATTCAACGTAAATACCCTTTTCACGGCTGTAGGCGCCGAATATCCATTTAAGTCATGAAATACTAGATCTTTTTACCCGCGCTCATAAATCCAAGTAGGAAAACCCTGCTTAAATCTAGAAATGATCAAAATATGTAATTTTGACTCATCCGCCAGGTGTATGTGAGTGCGATTTGAATGAGTCTTATTTATATCTAGGAGGGGACGGGCAGGTATTAGATATGATCATAGATAATGAGACCTGCACTAAATGCAGTTTTTGCGCTGCCATATGTCCTGTGCGAGCTATAGACTGGGAGAAAGATCAGTATCCCGTGAGGAACCCGGAAAGGGCTAAGATCTGTATTGAATGCGGGCAGTGTATGGCCATATGCCCGCATAAGTCTATTCGGATAGCGGCATTAGAGTATGATAAGGACTTGTTTGAGTTATTGCCCGGCCGAATGGATTACGAGTCTTTTTATAAATCTACGGCATCCCGAAGGTCGATACGCAATTTCAAGGATAAATCCGTCCCAGCCGAGTTATTGGAAAAAATAATAGATGTGATTGCGCAGGCTCCAATGGGCTTTCCGCCCCACAAGACAGCCCTGACTGTAATTCAGAACCGTAGTGTTATCGAAAAGATGCTGCCATTGATGCTCAAATTCTATGAAGATATGCTGAGGTGGATGAAGAACCCGATCATGCGATATTTTATAAAACGCAATGCCGGAGCAGAAACGTTTGCAACCATAAAGAACCATCTGATTCCAATTATGGAGTTAAGAGTACCCAGCATGAAAGCCGGGGGACCGGATGAAATAACCCGGGGAGCTGCTGCCCTCATCTTATTTCATGCTGACCGTATTTCAGAGAATCACACCCAGGATGCCAACATTGCACTGACATATGGATTGCTGGCCGCACATTCACTGGGTCTGGGCGCGACAGCGATTTCTTTAATTCCTCCGCCAGTTAACCGCACCGTGGAACTTCGTGCCATGCTAAACCTTCCTGATAACCATGAGGTTGTTTCTGCTATGGTTTTGGGCTACCCGAAATACCCCTTCCAGAGGGGAATAAAGCGGGAGCTGGCATCAGTTCACTGGATGTGATTGTTATCTGGGATTAGGAGTCCGCTTTAAAATAGTCCCTTGTTTATGTATTTACAAGATTATCGCCAATAGCGATATGCTACATAGGCGATGGTCAGGCCGGACATTATGCCCAGAACAAAGCCGGGGACTACCAGTGAGCGGAGGCTTATTTTCTGTTTGGCAATGGCCTTGAGCCTTTTCTTTCTTTCAAAATAATCCAGACCTTTGCGGGTGATATGGATACTGGTGAGGTTGTCCCTGCCAGGTCGATACTCGATCAAGTCTTCATCCCTGAGCAGAACCAGTGTAGTTCGTAAGACTATTGGCTTGATGTTAGGCAGGGACTTGCCTAATAGCTTAAGATCCGAGTAGTATGAACCATTGTTCTCCAAGGTTTTATTCAGAAAATGTCTCAGTACGGTTTCTTTATTGTTGTCTTTCATGCGGCCACTCCTTCTTTCCATTATTTTACATTATATCAGGAGTAAATATTTGGTAAAAGACCTATTTTAAAATGATGACCCTTTTTCGCAATGGTTTGATTACAAAAACCGGTTTCGATTGAATTTGGGGGAAAAACCAGTTTTAGCAATGCTTATATATACGACCGTAAGTTGTTTAATTCGGAGGAGATAATTGATAAAATCAAGAGAGCAAGATGACTGATTTCGGAAGCATTGGCCCGGATCTACATTAAGAAGGATAACGACCAGGACACCGATATCTGTGGCGGTCAAATCTAAGCAAATATAATGAATTAGGTGATCAATTTGGATATTAAGGATGAGCAATCATTTGATACTGAAAAACTGCTGATAGTAGGATCTGGAAATATGGCCTGGAATATATACAAGTTTGCGGCCATACTGGGCTATCAAATAACTGTGATAGATGATATGGAAGAGACAATGACTCGCGATAGATTCCCTGAGGCCAGTGAACTCCTGATGGGTGACATCATGGAGCTGTTGGGCTCTTATGAAATCACTGAGAATACCAGTATTGTCCTGGTATCGCATCAGCATAAACATGATAAACAAGCTCTCCGGGTAGTTATTGATTCTCCGGCTCGCTACATAGGGATGCTGGGTAATAAGCGCAGGGTGACCGATTACTTCAGCCAGATGATATCAATGGGAGTCTCAGAAGATCTTATTTCCAGAGTACATGTACCTATCGGCCTTGACCTGGGAGGACAAAGAGCTGCTGAGATAGCACTGGCAGCCGTTGCCGAGATACAGGCGATCAAATATGGAAGAGCGGGAGGTTTCTTAACGATTAGAAAAAAATCGAGCTCTCAAGCTCGAGATGAGTTGTTTTAAGTTTTTACGGCTGGCAGGGTAATGCTGATCCTGGTGCCTTTGCCTTTTACGCTTTCTACGGTCATTTCTCCCTGGTGCTGCTCGATGATCCACCTGGCGATGGAAAGGCCCAAGCCCACCCCTCCGCTCTCCCTGGTCCGTGACTTGTCAACTTTATAGAAACGGTCAAAAATAAGAGGGAGATCATCTGCCGATATTCCGATGCCACTGTCTTCGATTGCGATTAAAGCCCGCATCCGATCGATGCTGCAATTAATCATGATGGATCCCCCTGGCGGAGTGTATTTGATGCTGTTATCCACGAATATTCTTAAGGCCTGCTTGATCAAGGCCCGGTCTCCATCGACCATCACAATGTCACTTATCTTACCGCTAATGATATGGCCGGAATCTATTAGACTGCTCTCCTTTAGGACTTCTGCAGCGAGTTCATCTAAAGCAAATAGCTCGGTTTGCAGATGTTGTTGCTTTTTGTCCGCACTGGCTAAAAATAGGAGCTTCTCAACCAGCTCTTTCATATAATCCGATTCATTTTTTATAGCGGCAAGGGATTCCTCCAGCACCGCCTGATCATCTTTGCCCCAGCGCTGCAGAAGGTTGGCATATCCTTGAATTACGGATATTGGCGTTCTCAGCTCATGGGATGCGTCAGACACGAATATTTCCTGCTTCTCAAAGGAAGTCTGGATGCGATCCAGCATCTCATTAAAGGTTACAGCCAGTTCCTTCAACTCGTCGTGGGAGTCGACCACATCCAAACGGGTTTCAAGGTCACCTGCCGATATTAAACGGGCAGTCCGTGTCATCGTATTGATAGGCCGGAGCATTCTCCGGCTGGTCCTGGCGCCGATCATGATCATTAACAGAAGCGCAAGGGCGAAGGCCAGGATCAAACATGCTACTAATCCCTGCAGGTAAATCTTCTCCTCAAAGAGATTTTTTCCAGCTGTTATCTTTTTGATGCCCTTGCCCAGATTTACAGTACTGTCTGAGTAAAGGATACCCATACTTGTATCGATTGAGATTGGGCCATACAAGTTGATCCTCTCGGATGAAGTATTGTTCAAGCTAGCCGGGGTGGTGCTAAAGATGACACGAGAATTTTCATCCATTAGAGTGATTGAGACCATCTCAATTTCAGCGAATCTGCGGATCGCTTCACCGGGGATATCACTGTTTTCGCCAATTAAGTCGGCAGCCAACCGGTTGTTTTTCTGCAGTTCCTGATTGGCATGATAAATAAGAAAGTAGGCGAACCCGCAGGTGAGCAGGGTGCCCAGGATAATTAGTATGGTAGTGAAGAGTAGGGTATAGGTGAGGGTAGTTTTGAATGTTATGGAAAAACGCAAGCGCTTGTTTATTTCCTTGAACAGTCCGCAGAAAAGTTGGATCAAATGAGGCAAGACTAGCCGGGTCAGTTCGCGGATGATGCTGAAAGTAGTGGTAACGACCAGTTTGGTAATTCTAATAATACTCTTTACTCTACTCATATCTTAATACATAGCCCACACCTCTTACTGTGTGGATGAGTTTGATTCCATACCGGTCGTCGATTTTGCTGCGCAGGTACCTGATATATACGTCGACTACATTAGTATCTCCGAAATAGTTGTAACCCCAGACCTTTTCCAGGATCTGTTCCCTGGTCAATACTATATTGATGTTTTCAAGCAGATATCTGAGCAAATCGTATTCTCTCTTGGTGAGTTCCACTGCTTCGTTATTGTAGCTGAAAGAATGCCTGCCGGTATCCATTTTTAGGCCTGCAGCAGCTATGATGCCCGTTTGTTCTAATTCGGATTTTCTTCGCTTCAACAATACGCGTATACGAGCCAGCAGTTCTTCAATGGCAAAAGGCTTGCTCATATAGTCATCAGCCCCGATATCGAGCCCCATCACTTTATCGGTGACTGCATCCCTAGCAGTTAGTATTATTACGGGCGTCTGGGCGACAAGCCGCAGACGCCGTAATACTTCCATGCCGTTGATGGAAGGCAGCATCACATCCAGGATGATGAGATCAAAGGTGCCGGCCGCAGCTCTGTCAAGACCGCTGCGCCCATCCCATTCCTGCTCGACCGTATAGCCTTCATGAATAAGTTCGAGCTCTAGAAAACGAGCTATTTTTACGTCGTCCTCAATTATCAATATCTGTTCGCCGGCCATGCCCAACACTCTCTCATTAATTGATCGCTCTGCTTATAATGTTTACATAATCCAGTTTGATAGGCAAATATCACCTGCAGTTAAAATGCCGGAAAGTTAGATCTTGTTGATAGCATCTGCCATCTGATCACTGACTTTAACTGCTGCGGATGATATGTCATCCAGGGTTTTATTAATCTTTGAATCCTGGCCGTCCGGCTTGTTGACGCGAATTTTATATCCGGTGAAAAGCGCAACCAGCACGCCGAGGATAAGCAGCGGAGTAGCAAAAATGGCGGCGATAATTACTATAGTTAATGGCATATCAATGAGTTTATCGTCCGCCCTGATGATAAGCAGCCTTATTGCGTGGCACTTTTTGACCAGTCTTTTTAGTTTTGCCCAAAGGCTAGACTGGCTGTTGCCATTGACGGCGGTCGCTTTAATCTTTTCCTGCTTTTCCAGATAGATAAGTGCATCCACTAGCTCGCCATTGCATTTTTCCAGGGCCTCCTTAGCTTCCTCGTAAGTGACATCAGCTCTCGCCCTCAGCATTTCTATCGATTCTAAGGTGATGGTCATGATAAAACCTCCTGTAATTTAGTCTTATCAGTATAGATGTGATCAATTACAGGATGCTTAGACAAAGATTAGAATTCCATTAGAAAAAAATCTGCTAGTAAGCAGTCACTCAAGGGTGCGTAATCTGCAGAGAGCAAGGCAAAAAACGGCTCCGCAGAGCGAAAGGCAGATGCCGGAAGGTGCGCCGGCATGACGGGAAATAATTATTTTGGGCTTATTAAATAAGCGGCGTCCCGGGATTGTTCAAGATCTTTGAGCCCAGAAGAATTGCGGAATTTTAGACCTTTTAGGGGGATGGATCAAGCGCAAAACTATATACTGCCAATATGATGGATAAAACGTGGTTATTTTCTATCCTTTCGTTCTTCTTCCAATTCCTTTTTGCCTTTTTCATCTATTACACCAGTAACAATGGCATTAAACAGGAGTATGTGGCCGCATTTCAAGCAGGTTATGGCAACGGTTGGATAGATGGGACCAGAACCTATCAGTTCGTTGCCGGAGTATGGTCTCAATTCGCAGGCAATTTCGGAAATATTCCAGTTGCTGTTCTTGCATATTGGGCACCTTTTAGGTCCGGCCCAATTCTCCTCCAACCATTCCTTGACTTTATTGACGTCAATATTTAGAGCTGCCACTATTCCCCCGCCTTTTTAGATAGTCACAAAAGAAGTATTCTTGAATTTATTGAAAAATCCTCTTAATATGAGATTTTATTACTGCCGCGCGGAATGATTTTTGAGGCTAGATGTCTGACCTGGGCGGTCGTGTTCAGAAGATAGGGAATCTCAGGTTGTTTAGGACCGATAATGGTGTCATATCTTTCCGCTTTCAGCTTTTGGATGACGCTCTCTATACAACCGTCCTGCTCATCCAGAAGCTCACAGATCCTTTCTTTGTAGCGGATCGACTCGCTTCTCGAACGCTCAAAAAAAGCCTGCACTTCTTCCCGACCGATAAAAGCGAACTGGTGGCCCTGGCACAGAATTTCTGCGGATAGCGAGGCCAAACGTTGCAGATTGTACATGTAGCTTTCATAATCCACTAGAAAATGAGTAAGTATCGAGCCCGAGCTGTCGAGTTCACCGCAGGCTTCTCCAGCTACCAGCGTTTTGTCAGCGGGAAGGTAGTAACTGAAATGGTCCCTGGTATGGCCGGGAGTTGCCAGTGCCTGAACCGTAATTCCTCCGCCCAGGTCGAAATATTGTCCATCTTTAAGATAAATATCCACAGAGAATGGCGAAAACGTATCATTTATCAATTTGGTCAGGTCAACATCAGAAAAATTATTCTGATCGCTCCTGATATCTTGGTTCAGCCTGGCCATCAGAGCTGAAGCTTTTGGATTTTGCAGTATTTTCGCCCCAACTGGGGAGGCGGCTATTTTTAAATCAGGATAGGCCTCTTTCAGGTAGGAAACGGCACCGCAGTGGTCCCAATGCATATGAGTCAGGAACAGTATTTCTGGCTTCCGATCTCCAAGTATCGATCTGATCGCATCGACATAAAGGCGTCCTGCACAGGTAGTCCCCCCGTCAAAGAGAGCGGGTTTAGGGGCATCCAGCAGGAAGATAGGGCAGGCGGCAAACCCGGTAATATAGAAATTGTCGCGTATTTGACCAATGCTGGTATTAATCATCAGGACCTCTTATAGTGATTTCAATTCAAACATTATACACTATCGTGCGTGAAGTTAAAATGCCCTGCACTTGATACAGAAATGAACACAAGAAGAGCAAATCCGTGGTACGACCCATAATCATTTCAAAAAAGCACAGCATCATGATGTGCACAACAATAATGTCCATAAAATATATTACTATATTTAAACGGGATAGAAGCATTCGTATAATAGGTATCAACAGACAGTATGCGGTAGGAGTTTGATGAGAGGCTGATGGCCGCGAATACCAAAGGGAACTGTGATATGCTAATAAAGAAGGGGGGAGAGAAAATGAGTGTAATCGGCAACATCATCTGGCTGATATTGGGCGGTATTATCGGAGCAGTCCTGTGGGCTATCGCCGGTTTGCTCTGGTGCATAACAATTATAGGCATACCATTCGGTATACAGTGCTTTAAGATAGCAGGTTTTGTCCTGTGGCCTTTTGGGAGAGATATTGACCCAGGGCACTTCGGTGCCGGTGGGTTGATATTCAATATCATCTGGATCATCTTTTTCGGTTGGGAATTTGCGATCACTCATGTTATCATCGGGCTTATTTTTTGCATAACCTTAATTGGAATACCGTTTGGCCTTCAGCATTTCAAGCTTGCTCTTTTGGGGCTGATTCCCTTTGGAGCCAGGATCACAACCAATATGGAATACCGAACGGGAATATAGATAATCGCCTATTTAGTAGCTGCATACTTCCAGATGCCGGAGAACTCCTTTAAATCTTTGATTAGTTCTTCGATTTCTTGTGAGTACTTCTTTTTGTCTTCAGCTTTGCTTATTTCATCTTTTTTGATCGTGTAGATACCTCTAGTAGATTCTTCCCATTCAATGGCTTTAGCCAAGACGATCATCCTCTCTGATCTATTCTTTCCAGCAGGCTGCTGCACTGAACCGAGCAGGCCTGAACCAGGTTCACAACCTTTTCGTCTCTGAAGTGTGAATTTTCCAGGGGAATCTTATCATCGATATTTAGAACTCCCAAAACCCTCTCATTCCTCAAATCAAGAACCGGTATGCACATAACGCATTTCAGGTCTCTGGTTTTTTCCCACTGTATCTTTGACAATCCCCAGGGAGGATCATCATTGTTTTTATGGAGGGTCTCTTCCCAGGTAAGCCCATAAAAATGGGTTAGATCAATTACTGCGAGTTCTCGTTTTTCTACACAGGAACCACAGCATCCCTGACCTAAAGCATACTCTATATTCGAATCCAGATCGTTATCCATCCCCACATGATCAACAATCAATAAACGGCCATTGTAATTTCGCATTATGTTTACACGCAGAGTCTTCTCGTTGATGCGGCCCTGGTAGTTGCGGATATTGAATGAAATACTGGCTAGAATGTCATGCAGCTGACTTTTGACTATCAAAAGGTCAGTCTGCTTGGAATTATTATATTCAATGAGCAAGCCACATAACCCTGCTATGACATATACAGCTGCAACATAATAACACCAGGGTACAGGCACCACCCTCAGCAGCGGTGACAATATTATGCTTGAACCAGAGATAACAAATCCCCAACGCATAGCCAACGCTTCTCTCTTTTGACATTCAGGCCATCCATAATATAGACCATATGGTAAATATTATATAACGACTTTAGGGCAGGGAATGTCGGATTGTCGCGAAATACAAAAAGAATATAAATCTCGTCTGCTATTATCCATAGCAGACAGCCGGATTTTCGATGAGCATTTTATAAGCATGAGAGTAAGTGCCTAAAGAAAGTTGACAATTTTGCAGGAATAGATCGACTTTTATCGCGCCACCAGGCACAGCAGGCAATGAACATAATTTTTTCCAGGCTGCGGCATAATTCGCCTAAAATATGGATAAAATACGCTCGGTTTTATTTATTATATAGGGGATAGTCTGAAGAAAGGTGTATCGATATGAAAATTAGCGGGAATATGAGCAAGTACTTCTGGATGTTTATGGGCTTGTTAGCCCTGGGAATAGTGGCATATGTGCTGTTTAAATTCCCGCAGCCCGGTGTAGCCGACCAGGGTGATTTTACCAGGGTGATGTGTGTTTCTGGACTGGAACTAAAAGCTGAAAATCGCGATGATCCCAACTTTGTTAGATTCCTGGATTATACTGTTACCGACTATCAGATTTCAGAAACTACAGGTTGGCATTTGCTGGCAAGAGCGGGGGCCAGCAGCATAGCGTACCTGATCACGATGATAAGCGCCCTGTGTAAAATATTCGGGCAGGATGTTTTTAAAACCAGCTATATAGCGTTTTCCTACATAATGATATACATTATGGCATTACATGTGATATTTAAGTACCTGAACATAAGCGGCAAGGTAAAGCTGGTCATGTTTGCCTTAACAGCATTCTTCATTCTGCTCGACGGTAATTATTTGATATGGTTCAACAGCTTGTATGGAGAACCAATGATGATCACTACTATGGCTTTGTACATCGCTGCCTGGATCTATTATATTTATCATCGCCATGTAATTGACAATAATAAGAAAATATTTCCTGGAATCCTATTCGTTTTTACGGCTGCCTTTTTATTTTTAGGGTCCAAGATACAGGTGGCATATGTGCTGCCTGCGCTGCTGATCATGCTTTATAAGCTTCTTGCAGATAATAAAAGATTGCTAAGGCAGTCCCAACGCTGGCTATTATGCTTTTTTTATGCTGCAATTGTTGTGTACCCACTGGGATTGATCTTGCAAGATGAGTCGATAAGCAAGGATAGACAGTATAATTCTGTATTCTACGGAGTGCTAAATGATTCAAAGGAACCGGCGCAGGACTTGATGGCGATGGGCTTAAATCCTGATATGGCGGTAGAAGCTGGTAAACACTCGTATTTGCCTGTTCAGGAGTATGTGAAGTATATACCTCACACCCAAATTACCAGAGAAGAATTCTATAACAAGATCAGCAACATCAAGATCGTGAAATTTTATTTGACCCACCCAAAAAGGCTGTTGGAGGGGATGGAATACACCAGCAGCCAGGCTTTTTATACAAGTACCTTTTTGGGAAAATACGATAGTGAATATAGTGAGGAGCCAATAAGAGATTTCAACAGGTTTACTCTTTGGTCTTCATTCCGTGAAAAACAACTCCCCAGACACCTCTGGTTTGTAGCACTCGTGTATTGCGCTGTAATTGGTGTATCAGTTTTGGCCTACATAAAGAACCGCGGATTCAAGGATGTAAGGGCAAAAATAGAGCTATTATGGTGGATTATGCTGATAGGCCTGGTTCAGTTTCCCATGCCCTATATTGGAAATGGACGGGCTGATACTGCCAAACAGCTATATCTATTCAATTTTATTTTCGACTTGCTGCTGCTCGTCACTTTTTGCTGGTCTTTAAACAAGTTCATCAGTTTAGTAAACTTAAGAGATTTTAAGATCAGGGGATTGTTACTTTCTGAACGCGATTAAAGTGGGCAGTTGTACTTTTTACACATATAAGTGATCTCATCTGCATGGCAGGCGGCCGGACCCATTATACTGTCATAGCAGCAGTGGAGATTGAACTCTGCGTAACAAGAGTACAAGCCGGCCTTGCCAGAATATGCTAACTGTCATTATCTCTCCAGTGGTCAGGGCTCGGGTTCACTAAATGCAGGAAAAACGGGCAGAATGCATAGGACTTATCTACCGATTTGTCTGCGATCCTAAAGCATAGCACCTCTCCCGCCGATAAAAAATGTAGAAAATTGTAGTAAAAAGTGGGAGGAAAGCAGATGAAAAACAGACTTAAAGCAAAAAGATGGATCTGTCTGGCAATGGTTCTCGTACTTATGGGCCTGGTAGGGTGCTCAAGCGCACCGCCTGCCAAAGAAGAGATTAAACCCAGTCAACAGAATATCGAAGCGACCAAGAGTTATCTAGCCTATACTGACGCCACGTACGGGTTTACGATGAAGTATCCGTCAAATTGGGAGAAGAGAGAGAAAGAAAGCGGCACCGTAGTGGGCTTCATTTCTCCCGATGTTGAAAACCTCAACGTTGTTGTCGAAGATTTGAGCAAGAATCCGGTTAAGTTGGATGAATATGTGAAAGCGGCTCTACCTCAGATTCAGAAAGAGATCCCTGAATTTAAGCAGCTAGAGAACACCCGCATATCAATGGGGAGTATGCCGGCTCAGAAGCTGGTATATACGGGAAGCGCAGAAGGTTTGACCCTGAAATTCATGCAAGTTATCACCATCGTAAATAAGAAGGCTTATGTATTTACATATACTGGCTTAGCGGAGGAATTTGACAAACATCTGGCCAGCGCCCAGAATATGATCGATTCATTTACTATCTAAGTATGAACACAAGAGCGGTAGGAATTACCCTGCCGCTCTTATTGATGGAGAAATCTATTAAAAGCGAAATGCTTTTTCTAACCGCAGAAGGGCATCTTCCAGTACTGGACGGGGACAGGCGATATTTATTCTCTGAAAACCGGGGCAGCCGAATACTCGGCCCGGGCTGAGAACCAGCCTGGCCTTTTCTTTCAACAGGCGTTCCACCTGCTCGTCGTCCAGGTCCAATCCACGAAAGTCCAGCCATACCAGGTAGGTCGCTTCCGGTTCAATAACCTGGATTTCAGGAAGCCTTTCTTTAATGAAATTATTCAAGACCAGATAATTGCCGTAAATGTAGCCTAAAAGCTCATCCAGCCAGGCTTCAGCTCTGGTGTAGGCTGCCTCGGCAGCGGTCAGGGCCAGAACATTGGGAAAGTCCAGGCCGCTGGTGCTCAGTACGTGACGATAGACGGATCGCAGCTTCTGGTTAGGGATTATTATATTCGACAATATTAATCCCGCTAGATTGAAGGTTTTGCTGGGCGCACAGCAGATGATGCAGTTCTGTTCAAATTCAGAGTTTACATCCGCGAAAACCTTGTGTTTATGGCCGGGGAGAATCAGGTCTGAATGGATCTCGTCTGAGACGAGTACGATTTCACGTTCAAGGCAGATTTTACCCAGTGCTTCCAGTTCTTCGGAGCTCCACACCCGCCCCACCGGATTGTGGGGGCTGCAGAGCAACAACATTTTTACCCGCGAGTTGAGCCTGCTTTTTAATTCGTCAAGGTCCATTAGATATCTATGCCCGTCGAAGGTCAAGCGATTTTCTACGAGCTGGCGCCCGTTGTTGCGCACCAGTGAGTAAAAGGGTGGATAGACAGGGGGTTGAATCACTATTCGGTCGCCAGGATGAGTAAGGGCTCTTATCAGCATGTCCATGGCCGGAACAATCCCCGGGCTGATTGATAACCAGCCTCTCCGGGGCACCCAATGAAAGCGTTTCTTCATCCAATTAATGAAAGCGGTATAGTAAGGCTCATAAGCTCCGGTGTACCCGAAGACACCGTGGGCAACCCTTTCGTGCAGGGCTTCAATTACTGGCGGAGGCGCTTTGAAATCCATATCCGCCACCCACATTGGTAGCATGCCGTCTTCCATACTGTCCCATTTCAAAGAAAAAGAATTGCGGCGGTTAATGAGTTCATCAAAGTTGTGCATATCATCCACCTCCGCAATACTATTGTATTATTCATTTTGCGATCAGTATCTATTTAACCGGAAGAATGTTATTGTCTTTAAGGATAACGTCATGAGCTCCACCCTCGACGATGCTGGTAGAGGAGACTCTGGTCAGCTTGGCCCTTTCCTGCAGTTCAGGTATGGTGATGGCGCCGCAGTTGCACATGGTCGATTTTAATTTGCTCAAGGTTATCAAAACGTTATTTCTGAGCTTGCCCGCATAAGGTACATACGAATCTACGCCTTCTTCAAAAGAAAGCTCTTCCGAGCCGCCCATATCATAGCGCTGCCAGTTGCGGGCCCGGTTTGATCCCTCGCCCCAGTATTCTTTAACGAAGTTGCCGTTGATATTGAGCATCTTGGTGGGGCTTTCGTCGAACCTGGCGAAGTACCTGCCCAGCATAACAAAATCAGCACCCATTGCCAGGGCCAGGGTGATATGGTTGTCATGAACGATTCCGCCATCTGAGCAGATCGGAATATATATACCGGTTTTTTCGTAATATTCATTTCGAGCCTGGGCGACTTCGATCAAGGCGGTTGCCTGGCCCCGTCCGATCCCTTTTTCTTCGCGGGTAATGCAGATAGAACCGCCGCCAATGCCAACTTTAATAAAGTCAGCTCCGGCCTCGGCCAGGAACATGAAACCGTCGCGATCTACGATGTTTCCTGCACCGACTTTTACTGATTCACCATATTTGCGGCGGATAAAATCGATGGTCAACTTCTGCCACTCGGTAAAGCCCTCAGAGGAGTCGATGCACAAGACATCGGCACCTGCTTCTACCAGAGCCGGAATTCTCTCCTCATAATCTTTGGTGTTAATGCCTGCTCCAACGATGTAGCGCTTGTGAGCGTCCAGCATCTCATCGGGATTTTCTTTATGAGTATCGTAGTCTTTACGGAATACCAGCGAAACCAAGCGCTGGTTGCCGTCTATTACCGGCAGGGCATTGAGCTTGTGATCCCAGATGTAATTGTTAGCTTCTTTAAGGCTTATACCTTCCTCGGCGCACATCAAAGACTCAAAAGGGGTCATAAACTCATGAACTTTTGTATCGCGAGACATTCTGCTTATCCGATAGTCGCGGCTGGTAATAAGGCCCAGCAATTTCCCGTTTGAAGTTCCGTCATCCGTTACGGCGAAGGTCGAGTGGCCGGTTTGATCTTTGATAATCAGCATGTCTCCCAACGTCTGATCGGGCTTTATGTTTGAATCGCTGGTAACAAAGCCAGCCTTGTGATTTTTTACCCGGCTAACCATGATCGCCTGGCTCTCAACCGGCTGTGAACAGAAAGTAAATGAAATGCCCCCTTCCATTGCTAGGGCAATGGCCATCTTGTCGTCTGAAACCGCCTGCATTATTGCTGAAACCAGGGGGATGTTCATAGAAAGAGCCGGTTCTTCGCCCTTCTTGAACTTTACTACCGGGGTTTTTAAGCTGACATTTGAGGGCATGCACTCGGTCGAAGAATATCCTGGTACGAGTAGAAACTCGCTGAATGTGTAAGAGGGTTTGTCATAATAGAAAGCCATAATACATTCTCCTTAGATGGGTTTTAAATTATTCTTTAAAATTTAAAGCTTCGATCAATGGATGTCAATCACCTGGTCAATAATTTGTCCGATAAAGCTTCGCTTTGAAATGAGGTATGACGGTGATTAATGATTCTAAAAACTGTGGTTCCATATAGTATAAAGCCAATATATGCGGCTGTAAATGCTTTGCTAGAGGAGATAATGTAGTTATGTAGAATGATATGACCAATAAACCCGTTATTACAAGTTCTAAAAAAAATATCGATCCGGAGGTTTTTTAACCGGAGCCGCTTATTGACGATAGGGGGGCTTATAGCCTGGAAGTTTCTCCTTTTAATACTAAACGGAGCAACGCGGTCTTCTCTACCTGTTCATCGTTTATGGTCCTGGCGCCTAAAGTCCAATCTTTGCTGCTTTTTGCCTGGCTCCATATTGAGCCTAAATTGGGATAATCGGGGGAGCTAAACATGACTGAGCACTATGAAGATCTTGTTTATACCAGGGGCAGCAGGATAATGCCCTGGAATCCTTACAAGCAGATGAACGTATATTACTACTTACTAGACGGCCTCCTGATCGATACAGGTCCGAAAAATCTAGAGCATCTTGCGGCAGCATTTTTTGAAAGCCAGCAAATCAGGCAGGTAGTATTGACCCATAATCACGAAGACCACTCCGGTATGGCTGCCTGGCTGCAGGAAAAGAAAATGGTGCCTGTCTACCTTCATGAACATTCGCTGGAAGAGGCGCGTGAGGAGTCTTTCCTTTCGCCTTATCGCCTGGAAATCTGGGGAAGTAGGCGGGCATTTTCGGCCCTTCCTTTGCCAGAAAGCATCAGAACGGAAAAATACGAGTTTGAAGTGATCGACACGCCGGGTCACTGCCGATACCATAAAGTGCTGCTGCTCAAAGAAAAGGGATGGTTGTTCTCCGGCGATCTGCTTACAGTTCTAATGCCTACCGCCGTATTTCGTGAAGAAAACCTGAGCGATTTGATAGTATCTCTAGTCAGGGTTTCAAAATTACCATTTGAAACCGTATTCTGCACCCATAACGGTATACTTGAGCACGGAAAACAATTGTTTGAACGAAAATTAGACTACCTGCTCGGGCTTCAAGAGCAGGTCAGGGCACTTCGAGCCAAGGGCCTGACCGATTCCGTTATAACCAGGATGCTTTTTCCCGGCTGCGATGACCCTAACAGCTTTTTAGGACTGGATTGGACCCTGGATTTTTCCGCATACAACATGATCGCCACTTTGTAGAACTGCATTAGGGACCTGATTCATTTTTCGGTATGACAGGTATTAATTGGTGTGCGCTACAAAGAAGGGGTTGGGGATAGCTTTTTTATTTAAGTCTCAACAGATTCAGCTGCCTACTATATGAGAGGTTGATATTCAATAATGGATAAGTATAATAAGCGCCGTCCCCGTAAAAAGTGTTAAAAATAGTTTCCGAATTGAAATATAATCAGTATTAAAGGGGGGTGTAAAATGTATAAAAAAGAAATGGAAATCTTGAAAACCGCCATTATCAATGAGCAGGAGGGATACCAATTTTATATGCTGGCGGCTGACAAAGCTGATAATGACGACCTGAGAGACGTTTTTCTTAAGCTGGCCGGCGATGAGAGAGATCATGAAGACTGGCTGAGGAGAGTGTATAAGGGGATCCTGGAGAAAGGTCGTCCAGACCCAGTAAGTTTTGAGGAGCCCTCGCGTTCTCCGGAAATATTTTCTTTGAGCAAGCTCAAAAACAGCGGCGGCCTGATCGTATCAGCCCTTCATATAGGGATCATGATGGAGAAAGAATCGATGGACTTCTACCGCCTGGCGGCTTTAGAAGCAGAAACACCCGAACTTAAACATCTGCTTAAAGCCCTTGAAAAATGGGAAAGCCGGCATTTGGAACAGCTTGAACAGGCCTATGACTTTGCCCGGGATGACTGGTGGGAACAGCAGGGTTTTTCACCGGCATAAATTGGGGGCGTTTGGAGGTGCACCTAGCGTGACAAGGATAAACTGTTTTCCGTGCGCCAACCTTTGAATTATGCCAGAAAAAGCGAATTGAGAAAGCTACGGTTTTTAGTGGCGGCTGGTTCTGGGCGGCCAGAACCAGCCGTTTGCCTGCAAGTGCCTCCCAAAAAGACTATTTGTTATAAATTATTTTCATCCAATCGATTGTCAAGGGAATGCCTTCTTCAAGCTTTACCTTCTGGGAAAAACCGATAGCTGCTTTTGCTCTGGTAGTATCGGCAATCTTGTTGCGGGTCGTGTAGGGTTCCTCATCTATATACTGCACCAGGCTGTCATTTTTGCCCAGGTAGGATAGGATCAAGTCGGAGGTTTCTTTCATGGTGTGCACCTGGCTTCCAGCCAGGTTATAAACTGCTCCATCCTTAAAGCCCGGAATCAGTTTGACCAGAGCTTCAGTGCAGTCATCGATAAATAATGAGCTTCTAGTATGATTGATAAAAACCGTATAAGGTTCATCATGAAGCGCTTTGTAACAAAAAACACAGAGGGCGCTGCGATAAGGGGTGTAATATTCACCAGGCCCGTAGGTGTTGAATAGACGGGCGGTCATTACTTGATTGCCTGTAGTTACGCGGGCGTTCATGATCTGCATTTCATTAACCCATTTAGACATGGCGTAGTCGTTTAACTGCTTGATTTCAAGGTTTTCCATAAGCTCTTCAGACATGACACCATCGTAGTCTCCATATACCTCCGAACTGCTGGTGAATATCATGCGAAAACCATACTCCGACTGCAGACGAAGCAGATTTTTGGTTCCAACAGCGTTGGTCATCCAGAGGTTTTCATAATAAGATTCTCCATTCCAACGACCAAATTCTGCTGCCAGGTGATATACATAGTCAAAGCACAGCAGCTTAAAAAGCGAGGAAAGTTGGCGGTAGTTGCCCACATCGCACCGGTAATATTGGGGATCGTGGCTGTGTTTCAAGTCACAGACCCAGACTTGATGGCCATCGGCTCTCAGTTGGCGGACCAGACTGGAACCGACAATCCCTTTTCCACCGGTTACTAAAATTTTCATCGAAAACCTCCTCAATATTTTAACCAGGTCCAATGCTTACAGAGCGGCTCAATTACCATACATCATTAGGACGGGAGCGGAGCGAGCCCCCGGGTATACGTCGCCCCTGAAAGAAACCAGGCTGTTCTTAAATTCACATCCCTTTATCATGAGCCCGAGGTTGGGGAAAAAACCATTGAGCCAGCCGTTGACCAGTACATTGATGTTCAGTAGGAAGAGCCCTTCCCATTTTGCAGGGATGATAAAACTGACATCGGGGTAGCGTGCATGCCCGGGTTGACTATCCCAGGTAACAGTATGGGGGTCCCAGGCTGAAGAGATGCGGTGAATGCCCGCCTGAACTGCTCCAAATGGCACCTCATTTCGATTGATATTTAGCCGCAGATAAACCGGGTGTCCTCTGTTTATTAAGTCCTGGCTTTTTCTAAAAACATGAAGATTAAAAAAAAGCAGACTGCGATACGAATCCCCGCCATCCTGGAACCGGCCTACAAAAGCCGCTTGCTTTGCATTCCCCAGGAAATTCTGGCGACTGTAGTATTCTGATATATAAGCGATCTGCCCAGCTTTAATGATCTTTAGAAACATACGCATATCTTCCTCAGTTATTCTCCGTCAATTTGCCCCCAACCGTGTATATGGTTGCGAACGATTATGTTTTTGCGCTCGTGGTAAAGACGTTCATTATGCTTGTACTCTGGAGTATCTACATGGCTATCATCATGGCGCAAATGATAGAGGTGTATAGCTTGCGCCTGGGTAAGGCACATATAACAGCCGTTATCAATCAAACGATCGACTAAATCATTATCATCGAAAGCAAAACCCGTAAAATCTTCGTCATAAGCCCCGATTTCTACGATTTCTTGCCGGCTCAGGGCCATAAGAAAGGGAAGTCTGGTATTGAGTCTACGGTATCTGCTGATGTAGCCATTCCATGAAAAATTCCCGCTGTTTTTCAGACCCTCGAGGAAAGAGCCGTCGTCGTCCATGCCTATGCTAGTGGCCAGTATCTTTTTGTCGCCAAGCACTGGAAGTGCCAACTGCTCGATAGTATTATTCAGATGGAACATTTCAGCGACCGATATGATCAGTAGCTGGCCCTGGGCCTGGCGAATACCGATATTTAGTGCAAAACCAGGCACCCGATATATCATTGATTCAGGCCTGTTGCGCTGTCCGGTGAAAATGTATTTAAGATTCAAACGGTCTCGATATAGCTCGCAAAGATGCTCGGTCTCATCGGGTAGCCCGTCATTGAGCACAATTGCCTCAAATTTAAAAGGAGGTGCTTGGTGGCTCAAGGATTCCAGGTTCCATTTGAGCAGTTCCGGCCTCAGAAATGAAGTGATTAGTATCGAGGCTGTGTACAAGGATTCGACTCCTTTCCCGGGTAAGAATCGTTTCTTTCTATTCTTACAAATATTCTTCGAGCAGGGCTTAGGTGCTGAAAAGATAATAATTTTCTCTAATCGTTTAGCATAAAGTATCCACCGCTGAAACTGAGCAATATATTGGATTAAGAAAACTTCTGATGAAGGCGAGGCCTGTTCAATGGATCTGGTATATGATGATAAGGGCTTGGCCCCGGGGGTTACGGTGATCACAGCTACTAACCGCCCGGAATACATGGAACGGTTGCTGTTAAATTATCAACGACAGGATTACCTCCATAAAGAATTGATCATCGTTTTAAATAATAACTACTTCGACATTGAGCATTTACAGAACAGGGTTCGGCCGCATAACGATATTCGCCTAATTTATCTAAGCGGGAAAATATCATTGGGATATTGCTACAACTTTGCTATCGAGAGCGCAGGCTATGATCTGATTGCCAAATTCGATGACGACGATATTTATTTGCCAGCTTATCTAACCGAATCCACTAGACATATTATCAATACCAATGCCGATATTGTCGGTAAATCCTGCCGCTATATATATTTTGCGGATTTATCTACCCTGGCCCTATGCTGCCCCAACCCGGAGAATGAATTTGTTTCTTATGTGGCCGGAGCAACTATGATCGTCAGGAAAAGCGTTTTTAGAAAAATGGGATTTCAGGATATTACCTTTATGGAAGACAGTGAATTTCAGAAGGAGTGTTTAGAAGCGGGTTTTAATATCTTTTCAGGTGATCGATATCACTATATGACAGTGAGGCAGCCATCCAAACAGAATCATACTTATCCCATCAACGACTGGGAATATCTTAGCTACTGTCGAATGTTGAACCAAATTCCATCTCATCTTGAAGAGTATATACCTGTGGAGATTTGATGGTTGTTGAGATAGCCCATACTTATTAAGCGGACTTCAAATTACCCAATAAATCCGTTCGAGTACCAATCAACGAATAGAGATAGGGAATGGTGTAATATCCAACAGGAGGTATAGATCTTCATAATGATAGGAGAGCCAATATTATGGAGAAATTCTGCGGTAAGGGACAGAGAATCCCTATTACTTATGCCACAAGTTTCCCAACTCAATTTTTAGTCCAGTAAAGTCTGGATGTTCAACAAGGTCTTCATCCATTCCCGAGGCAATCAGGGCATATATACCATCACGTAAAACAAAGCATTCCAGGGTTTTCTCCATAGGATTCACCAGCCAGTAGTGCTGAACCTGAGTCTTTTGGTAGATCCGCATTTTCTGGAACCGGTCCTTGCGGCTGGTGGATGGAGAAAGAACTTCAACTGCTAATGTGGGCGGCCCGTCAACTCGCGTGTCTTTAATAATGCTTTCTTGATCGCTGGAAATGTAAAATAAGTCTGGTTGAACTACATTGGTATTGGTCAATGTAACATCCAGGGGGGAGATGAAGACTTCGCCGTCCGGATCAGTCTGCCAGAAATAATCCTGCAGGATTCGGATAAGCTTGAGGGAAACACGCTGATGAATAACATTGGGAGACGGCTCCTTTATCAACATGCCATCGATAATTTCAAATCGATAACCAGGCTCATCCTCAAGCAGCAAGTAGTCATCATAAGTCAGCTTTTTTGAATCCCGGGTATCGTATAGGGCGGAGTTTTCCTGGATTTCGGCACCACTCAAAGCGTTTATTACATCATCCAGCTTGTAGCGATACTGCCTGCTACCCAGTTCTATACAGGGTATTCTGTTTTCCCTGGTATATCTCCAGATGGTATCGACGGAGAGCCCCAGGGCCTCAGCCATTTCCTGGGCGGTTATTATTTCTTTATTGCCAGCCATTTTATCACCTCAATAAAATTGTAATGGTACTACCATGAAAAAACAACCAGAATAAACAACATAGGCAGAACGAGCCGTGTTTGGTTAATAATCGTTGGCATGTAACAATTATGATTGAACCATAAATGTAAGCATGTTACAATTAACTAACAAACGGTAGTTAGTTTAGCTGGAGAGGGGAGTCTTAGCTTAAATGATCCTGAGCACTAAAGAAAAGATCAAGAAAGCAGCGCTTTCTTCCTTTGCCAAGAAGGGGTATGAAGGGGCGACCATGCAGGAGATAGCCGAAGCTGTAGGGATCAATAAAGCATCTATCTACAACCACTACAAGGGGAAGGAGGATCTGTTCTTAGCCGTATATCAGGATGTGGCCCAGAGATATGAAAAACTGCTCAAGCGCATGATCAAAGATTCAGAGGCGATGGGAATACACGATAGGCTGCTGTATATGTTCAAAGAATACATTCTCTTTTACTATAAAGACCTGCACATATCTTTGTTTTGGACCCAGACGCTGCTGCTCACTCCGCCGGAGATCCGCAACAAATTATATGCGGACATTCTGAAGCGGGAAGAGCCTTTTGAGAAAAAAATGCTGGAAATCCTCGTGGAAGGGATGCAGAAAGGCATAATCCGCCGCGACATTCCCTCGAAGATGCTGGTGTCGTATCGAGCTATGCGAGATGGCCTGCTGCTCTGGATGCGGATAGTGCCCGAACTGTCGGGCGAATGGATTGAAGTATTTTGGAAGGATTTCTGGCTCGGCTTACAGGAGAGGAGCTATGATGAGCACCGAAGTATCCAGGATCCCCAAGCCAACGTCGAACCGATCCCGGCGCAGAAAAGCGAAGAATTGTATACGGCTATATGCTTCATGTGCAATAAGGAGTTCGGGGTGCCGTTTAACGATTTCCGCTATAAAGACATTAAATACAACCGTTGTGAACATCACATCTGCGATGATTGCGGCAAAAAGGTGCAGGAGGAATGCCAGAAAATGACCGGTCTTTCCCCGGAATTGATAGACATTTGGGAAAAACTGCTGGGTTACAAAGGAAACAAACAATTCAAAGTCAACCCCAAACCAGGAAAAGGAAAGGATTGATTTTAGTGAAAACAGTCAAGCAGTTTAACCTGGTAAAATGCCAGGGCACAGCTTATGAGATAGGCCAGCAATGGGGAGAAGGATGCCGGGAAAACATTTTGCAATCTATAGAGAACACTTTCAATATCATGGCGTTTGTTTATCAATCAGCCAGAGAAGATGTAATAGCTAAAGCGATGCAGTTTTACCCCATGGTGCAGGACTTTGATCCTTACCTGATAGATATTATGCGCGGTCAGGCCGATGCTACCGGGGTCAGCTTGGAGCAAATTTTTACCCAGAAGTGCGTTTTCGAATTAATGTTTTACTACACCGGTACAATTCCCGGATTATGCACCTCTTTCGCAGCGACCGGAAAGGCAACGCAGGACGGGAAGACACTCCTGGGGCAGAACATTGACTGGTCGCCGGAGGCAACGATAGACTTGTTAAAAATTCATCATACAGGCGGTCCTGTACAATATGTTTTGAGTTTTTCGGATTCTAGTGAATACACCTTATCTTCGTCCGGGTTCGGTCTGTGCGCCAATGCTACTATCGGGCGGAGCTATTCCTTTAACCTGCCAGTTGCCTGTTATCTTCCCAGGATTATGCGTCAAAAAAATATCCATGATGCGATGAGCCTCCTCAAGCAAGTAGCCCGAGGGCTGGGGTATTACCACCTGGCCGATGCCCAAGGTCAGATGCTCGGTATTGAAAGTATTCACAATGATTTTGAAGTCATCTCTCCTGAAAAAGATCTATTATTACATTCCAATCACTATATAACCGAGCGTTTTAAAAAAGACGACACCGCGTCTTTTATTCAGCCTGATAGCTATCATCGCCTGGAATCGATCACGAAACTGGCCCACCAGCATTATGGCCGTTTAAGTCCTGAAATAGCGATGGAAATTCTAAGCGATCATGAGCACCACCCCAAATCAATCTGCCGTCACGATACATCAAGCACAATGCCATCGGTGACGCACGCTTCATTCATCATGGTTCCCGAGGAAGGGGCGATATATATTGCGGCCGGGAATCCCTGTGAGTACCAGTATGAAAGGTATTCGTTTTAGGCAGCGACAACTCCGGTATGTCTAAGAGGTGGAAAATATGTACACTACCCATTGTTTGATATGCAAGAAGCTGTTTGCCATACCCTACTCTGATTTCCGCTACAAGGATATAAAGTACAAGCGGGGAAAGCACCATGTCTGCGACGAGTGCGGCAAGATGGTGCAGGAGGAATGTCAAAAGATTACCGGACTTTCTCCGGAATTGATTGATGTATGGGATAAAGTCCTTCGTTACAGGGGTATTTAGGATAATCCATATTATTGAGAAGATTTTGGAATTTCTGAAGATACACCTTGGTGTTCTTTGAGGGAAGGGTAACAAATGATTGATTACAAAGGAAAAGTAGCTGTTATTACAGGTGCAGCCAGTGGTCTTGGTCGGGGGATTGCTGTTGCTTGTGCCGCCCGGGGAATGAAGCTGGCCTTAGCTGATATTCAAGAGTCAATGCTTAAGAATGTTGCCGATGAACTTCGAGAGAAGGGCTCAGAAGTTATGGCTCTGGCCGCCAATGTTGCTGAAGTGGATGATATGGAGAGGTTTGCTCATCATGTTTATAAACATTTTGGTGAAGCCTATTTTTTATTCAATAATGCTGGCGTACTGGGCAAATCTTCAACTCTCGATGCAACCCTGAAAGACTGGGAATGGATCATTGGGGTTAACCTGTGGGGGGTAATCCATGGTATACGGGCATTTGTCCCCAGAATGCTGGAAAGCGGCAAAGACGGTCATGTCATTAATATCTCAGGACACGCCGGATTTTTATCCAGCCCGGGTTCAAGCATTTATCGCATGACCAAACATGCTGTGGTTTCATTATCAGAGTCTTTGTATCATGAGCTATCTATTAGCGGGTCAAAGATTAAGGTGTCGGTAGTGTCTCCTGCGTTTATTAAAACCAGCATAATGGAGGCGGAGAAAAAGCGGCCAGCCAGGCTGCAGAATTCCTGCGATCAGCAGTTGGCAAACCCGTATGAAGAAGCAGTCCTGGGGTTTTTCAATCAATATGTACAAAATGGGCCGGAGCCCGAAGCCGTGGCGGATGTTATATTCAAAGGAATTGATAATCAAAAATTCTATATATTCAGCCCTTCATTATCAGAAGACCTGATTACCTGTCAAGCTATTCAGCAGCGCCTGGAAGATATTCTGGCAGAGAAAAACCCTGACAATCCTTTTACAGGAACTTCATATAAATTAAACCAAGCGGAGGTGGATAACCGGGGCTGCGATGTTACTATAATACCGGATGCCACTACGACTATGACCAAAAAGTCCAGCCATGAAATACTAGCAATGTATTCCAAAGACAACATAACAGTCATGCCAACTGATGAGTTTTTGCAACTAAAAAAACAGCCAAGTGAGGAGGGTGAAGATGAAAAAGAATAAAGCTAGTTTTTCCGCATCCATAATTGCTTGGTGTCGAGCCTATCATGCGATGCATGATGACGTAAAGATATTCGATGACTTTCTGGCTGACTACTTGCTTACCGAAGAGCAACGCACATCTTATAGCAAGGCAATATATAGATCTATTAAGGTGCTACATTATCTAGGCTCCCACAAGGCCGTTCCCACCATCATAAAGCTTTTTCTTCCCCGGCATGTTAAACGTACTATAGAGGCGATTGCCCCCAGAGATGCGCACCTGATATCAAGCCCCGCATCGGCGGTCGATTGGTATATGCATGCTCTTGGAGCTCCTGCACTGGCTTTCAGTAGGGCCCGATACACCGAAGATAGTCTTACGGAGGCTATCAATAGAGGAGTTAAGCAGTATGTAATCCTGGGAGCAGGGATGGATACCTTTGCCTTCCGTCGTCCGGAACTGATGGAGAAGCTCCAGGTGTTTGAGCTGGACTATCCAGCTACCCAGGCTTTTAAGCGTCAACGCATCAGTGAATTGGGCTGGGAGATTCCTGGACAGTTGCATTTTATTCCTGTTGATTTCACGCTCCAGAGAATTGATGAAGAGCTAAATAGTTCATCATATGACCCTCAAGCCTTGAGCTTCTTTAACTGGCTGGGTGTCACTTATTACCTGCCCCGCGAGACTGTACTTGACACCCTCCGCAGAGTAGCAGCCATCGCACCAAAAGGCAGTGCTATCATTTTTGACTATCTGAATACTGATATATATGATCCGGTAAAAGCAACTCCCCGTGGACAGTGGCTGTTATGGTCGCATAATGGGGGTGAGAAAATGAAATCCGGATTTAATCCTGTGACCCTTTCAAAAGATCTTGCCGCCGCAGGGCTGCGTCTCCTGGAGAATTTAAGCCCTTCAGACATTGAAGAACGCTATTTTCGAGTGGATCCAGGCGGCTATCACGCCCAGGAACATGCTCATCTAGCCTGCGCGCTGGTGGAATAGCCAAGGAGAGAGAAGCGTTCTTCTGTTAGCGTAAAACAGCAACTACATTTAAATGTCACGATTAATAAGCATCCGTCGGTAATTCGAGGATGCTTATTACTTCTAGAGGTTCTGAGGTCTGTAGTAAAAGCATAGTCGTTTAACTATAAATATGGTTGGAGCAGATTATGAGAATTCTGAAAGAACCTCGATTGATCCTGGTTTTGATTGTCAGCTTGACCCTAATAAGTGCCGGTCTGGACCAGTATATTCCCGAGCCACTGCAGACTCGGCTGGAAAGCGGCAGAGAAGCGAACATTTTGCTGGTTGGGATTGACGCCCGCCCTGGAGAGATCCAGGCCCGAAGCGATTCCATAATCCTGGTCAGTATAAACAGAGCGCTGAAAAAAACGGCTCTGGTCTCTATTCCCAGGGATACTCGGGTTGTCTATAAGGGGGCCAACCGAAAAATAAATATGGTGAATCAATATGAAGGCCCGCCAGGCCTTTGCCGTGAGGTGGGCAGGCTGTTGAATGCCGAGCTCCATCATTATGTGGCCGTAAATTTTAAAGGTTTTGAAGCGATTATAGACGCTATGGGCGGCGTGTATCTGGAGGTGGATATACGCCTGCACAGCCCGGCTACGGGGGTATATCTGGAGAAAGGATACCAGCGGCTTTCAGGAAGGGAAGCCCTCACCTATGCGCGTTTTCGCAGCAATCCGGATATGGACATCGGCCGAACTCAACGACAGCAGAGGCTTCTGGCGGCTATAAGCAAACAGCTGATGCGCAGGGAAAACCTGTTTCACATTCCCCGCTTGATGTTGGAGTTTAGGAAAAATGTATCCACTAATATAGGGATCAGGGACTTATATTACCTGGGCAGCATGGCTGAAGAGTTTAGTGAGAGCGAAATCGTCACTCAGACACTACCGGGACATAATTATGTCGCCCCGGAGACCGGAAGCAGCTTCTGGGAGCCGGACCGCAGCCTGGCTCCCAGTCTCCTGCCTGGCATGTTCGAGGGCAAGAAGTACCAGGTTGACCAGTCGAAAAAAAACATTTGAATGCGTGGGAGTAAGGAAGGATAAAAGCCGGGGACGGTTAATTCTTAATCATTACGATTATAGGCTAGAAGGGGTTGGCGGCATATGATAGCATCGAATCCACAGCGGCGAAATATCTGGATAACACTGGGTTTCGGGCTGCTGGGCCTTGCTATGATACTGGTTCCAGTATTTGGAGCCATAGATATGATGGACGGCGGCGGCGCTCTTATAATGGTCGGACTGCTCTTTTTTTTGACATCAATACCGGTGGCAGTTATGTTTTACAAACGGTCCAAACTGATGGATGATTTTGAACAAGGCCGCGACATAATTATTCACTGGAGCTATGACCCGGGATTGTGGGCTGAATACGCGCGGGAAGAAGAGACTCGCGACGCCGCGGATAAGAAGATGTTGTTCTATATAATAGCAGCTTTTGCTATATTTTTTGGAGTGGTATTTTTAATTATAGACCCGGAGGGCGGGGGGCCAGCTACCTTTTTAGCGATGATAGGTTTGATCGTTATCATCGGGATCACAGCTATTATTAGCATACGCATGACCGCCAGGCGCAACCGGTCTGGCAATGCAGAAGTATATATATCAGCCGACGGGCTCTATCTCAACAAAGTACTTCATTCCTGGGGGCATATCAACACTCGCCTGGAATCAGTCCGAATCATATCAGCAGATATTCCGATCATCGAATTTACCTATTCATTTCCAAGCAGGGCTGGTCTTCAATATGAAACCGTAAATGTGCCGATACCTTACGGGGAAATGCCGGCAGCGCAGCGGCTTGTGGAATACTTTAACCATGATCAGCCGGTTCATAATATTAATTAGATTGTTGCTATAGCAAAGAATAAGATTATACTTTTTACTTGTAAGGATAGGAGATTATTTATGAAGACGAAGATTACTGAGATGCTTGGAATCGAAAAACCTATCATATGCGGCGGAATGTTGTGGTTGGCGACTCCGGAATTGGCCGCAGCAATATCCAATGCCGGCGGGCTGGGCAATATCACTGCTGCTAATTATGATTCTGGGGAAGAACTGCGTCAGGCTGTTAAAAAAGCCAGGGAACTTACAGACAAGCCATTTGGGGTAAATATCAATATGCTGCCTTCACTAAGGATTTCACAGCAGACTTTAGCGGATTACTTCCAGGTGTGCTGTGATGAAAAGGTGAGTATGGTAGAAGTTACAGCCCGGCCAGCTCGGGAGTACCTGGGCATGCTGCACGCGGCTGGTATAAAGGTATTTCACAAGGTAGGCTCGGTAAGGCATGCGATTACTGCTGAAAAAATGGGTTATGACGGAGTGATTGTAATAGGCTTTGAAGCTGGTGGTCACCCTCCTGCGGATGACATAACGTCCCTGATAATCTGGCCGCGAGTAGCGGAATCAGTCAGGATTCCCGTAGTGGCTGGCGGAGGTATTGCCGACGGCAGGGGTCTGGCTGCTGCACTGGCGCTGGGTGCGGATGGAATTATGATGGCCACCAGGTTTATAGGAACAAGGGAGTGCCAGGTGCATCAAAATATTTGGGAAGAATTGATCAATCGACAGGAAACAGATACGGTGTTAATAGATAAAACCTTCAATCTACAGGGACGGGCTTTGAATAATGCGCTAGTGCAGCAAATACTGGAAATGGAAGAAAAAGGGGCTAGTTTCGAAGATATTTTTCCATTAATTACCGGCCAGAGGACCAAGCGAGATTGGATGACTGGCGACATTGATAACGCTGCTTTTATGGTAGGACAATCAATAGGCTTCATAAATAATATTGTAAGCTGCCAGGAATTGCTGGATAGTATGGTTGCCGAGGCCCAGTCCATAATACGGAGAGTCTCCGGGATTTTCTAAGCCCGTTGTTTTCGTGCGAATTAATCGCGGCAGAGTGATATCAGACTTTTCGATAATAAACCACTCCGTCTTTCAGCTCTTTTTCCAGCACTCCGATAAACACCAGGTGGGACAGGTGGGAAAGCGCTTCCCCGGAGGCGAAAAGCTTTTGCGCTTTAGGAAAATCCTCCCACTTCTTCACGTCTATATCCCAGTGCATCTGGCTGGCCACCTGGGCGCCGTTTAGGGATTTATTCCCCAGAATATCGAGGATGTTGTTCAAACGGTTTTGGTGATGAGTTTTCAATTCTTCTATGCGCTTGCGGCAGTCCTTTATAAGCGCCCTGTGTCCCGGAAGAGTCAGCTCAATATCCAATCTTTCGATTTTCTCCAGGCTTTTAAAATAATCCCCCAGGTAGTCGGTCTGGATGGTCCAGGGAGCCTGCCAGATAGTGTTGTTGGGAGTAATCCCACCCAGGATATGGTCGCCGCTGAACAGCAGTTTATGCTTTTCATCATACAGGCACATATGGTCGGGAGCGTGGCCGCTGGTATTGATGCACCTTAATTCATAGTCTCCTACTTTGAGCATGACACCGTCTTCCACTACTGAAACATTCAAGGCTTCACTGCGGTATCGAAAACCCGGATGAACCATGGGATCCGGGCTTAATCCCATTTCTATGAGGCCGCTTTGCTTTATCCACTCGATATAAAACCTGGGAAGGCGGCTCAAATCAAAAAGGCCGTATTTTGTGAATTCACCACTGTATATTTCTGTCTCAGGGCGGGAGAGATACCCGGCCAGACCGGAATGATCGGCGTGTATATGAGTAACCAGGATGTCGGTTTCATGCAGTTCAATATCCAGTTCTTCGATAGCCCGGTCCATAACCGTCCGGCACTCTTCACGGTTGAATCCGGTGTCTATTAGCAGGCTTCTATTGGAACCTCGGATATAATATGAATTCAAAGCTTTAAGAGGATTTTGGGGAAGAGGAATTTCAATACGGTAAATATTTTCCCGAACTTGTTCGATCATTAAATTGTCCTCCTTCATTACAGCGATTGATGCACTGCTCTCTATTTCTTGGGAGATGTCGTCTTTATATAGTATAAATTATTTAGCGGATAAGAGCTCCTGTTATTCCTGACCCCCAATGTGTATTACCATTTTGTACATCAAGCTCTTTGATGCTGTCGCTCTGTCTCGCAAAGTAATCTAATCCATTTAGGAACATTTATGGAAAGAGCAGTTTATTGTTTACATATCCTACCTACTAATTTTATAATAGTCGTAGAACAAATGTTCTACGACTAGGATTGGAGTGATATTATGCTAAGCGCCTGCGGTATATTGTGCGATGATTGTGAGTTTCTGGGGAAGAGTTGTCAGGGATGCGCTAAGGTCGAGGGAAAACCTTTTTGGATTGCGGAGATGAAGGTGGATAACTGCGCCCTGTATGACTGCTGTGTAAACCAGCGCAGTTTTTTACATTGTGGTCATTGCGACGCATTGCCCTGCAAGTTGTTCCTGGAATATAAAGACCCAAGCATGAGCGACGAAGAGCATGCGCAAGGGGTAAAAACGAGAGTGGATAGGCTGAAAAGCAGTTTATGATGCTTATAGATTTAGACAGGGGACAATATATTATTGTCCCCGCAGGGTGTCAAAGAAGTTGACACCCTGGCAGAGCGAGCAAAAAAGTCGAAGATCAAGGAACAAGCAAAGCCCGTGATTGAGGCGTATATGGAATACGTTGATTGAGCGGGCTTTGTGCAGTGACACAGATATTTGGCTTTTTTGACGGTCTGAGGGGACAATATATTATTGTCCCCGTCGATCTTCTCTAAAGGAATCGAAAAATTCCTTTAATTCCGCTTTATCTTCAACGCTCAGGTCATGCCATCTAATCCCCTGTACTGCGCCCTCCAGGCCGCAAAGGGAGCTGAATCAAGTATCTCCTTCCAGGAAGCGTAGTCGCAAAAAAGCCTCTTTACTGCCTATCGCCAGGAGGGTCTCGGCATCTTTGATACCGACCTTAAAAAGCCGCTGTTCCATGACCTTGCCTATGTTTGTAAGTTCGCTAAGTCTTTTCATATTCATACCTCATCGAAAATTAGAGCCGGTGGATTATTTTAATGGCAGTACAATTTTGGTGAGAAGTTCGCTTTCCGGGACTTCTTCAGGTGAATTGAAGTAATATTCGAAATATACCCCGGCCAATATATAGCCATTGTTTTCAATCCATTTCATGATTTCATTATAGGGCTCTTCCATCTGACTATATGGACCCTTGTACATGCACGACACTACCTTGCCTGCTGGAATTTGGACCACCTTGATATCTCCTTGATCGGGCAGTGCCTTATCGACTGGGAAACCCATTTCTACGTCCAGGTCCTGCATATCCATATTGTAGTAGGCGGTGTACGGGGCAAACTGAGGTTGAACTCCCATTTCTGCCAGATAAGCCGCTATCTTACCGTAGCTCTCACCGATAATCCGGGGCAGGTTTTCCACTGAAGTTCTTAACCTGACGGACATTGCTGCCTGAGCAGTCTGTTCCTCAACTTTGAGATCAAAATACATAGCTTTACCTCCTTTTTGATTCGGCTTTTTACAGAGAAAATTGTCTGTTGTCGGCTCCGCTGGGAGATGGGGATCAGCGCTTACACAGTTTCCCGGCGCTTATTACGTAATCAGCTTCTTTAATTCTGCCAGAAGCGGTCATCGTTTATTTAGATCATCACTGCGGTGTCACATCATAAACAGCTTAAAATACTTGGAGAATTCTCTTTGCTGGCTTCGAACTTTTAAAGCTCTGTCTTCCCGAAGATTAACATAAATCCAAAACTAATTATATTTTACCATGTTAATCTGAGAAGTCCGTGCCCGATCAAGACTACCTTTACATATTCTGCATAATTATAGTGCGTGGTGAAAAGATAAGAGCCAAGGGAGTGATTTTATGTCCATAGAACAACAGATACGTTTATTATCAGAGCAAGTTCTGGCCTTGCGCATAGTAGATTGGTATGATAAGGTGATCTCTTTTCAGTGGGTTTTACTGGTAATAATGCTTATCCTACCCTGGATCATATGGTGGAAATTAGTAGATAGGGGCCGAATTGCCCAGATCCTTTCCTTTGGGCTGATGATCTTGGTTGTGGATTCTTTTATAAGCCAATTGGGCCTAAACCTTATTTGGTGGAGATATCCCTACAGCCTGTTTCCTTACAGCCAAAGAGCTTTCGCCATGTCCTATTCGCTTTTGCCGGTTACCTACATGCTGATCTATCAGTATTATAGAACCTGGAAATCATTTTCGTGGGCCAACCTGGCAGCGGCATTCTCAGTTGCATTCATTGTACAGCCCATTCTAAAATGGTTGAATATGTATCAGCTGATCAAGTCGAATTATTTTTACTCCTTTTTGATCATTGCCCTGGTAGGATTTGCCTTAAGATACCTGCACCAGGTGATTCTTGACCAGCCGGTTCCGGAAGGTGACAAGACCAGAGTTGAGGCCGATGGTGATGAGCACCACCTGGTCTCACCTGCTTTTAAACGCTTTTTTGGCGGGGGCAACAAAACATAGGGCCTTATTGATAATTAATAATACCGTGTCCATCCGCTAGATTATTCCCGTGGAAATACGTTCATTCTGCGGGAATTTCTTTTTGTATTATGAGCGGTTTTTAAGGAGAGTAAGGGATTGAATGCTTGCAGAATTTATCCTTGCTCCAGATGTGTATCTTACAATTGCATGATTATAACTGAAATGCAATAATCAACAATGTACACATAGTGTTTTACTACACGACAGCGGAGGCAGTTTATGAATCCAACGGAATTTGAAAAGTATTTGTACATGAATATTCCAATAACAGAGAAGATGGGCTTTAAAGTCATCGAGTTTTCTCCATCTCTGGTAAAGATAAAGGCGAGCTTTGAGCCGAATGTAAACCACACCAAAACGGCCTTTGGAGGCAGCATAAGCAGTCTTGCTACCATCTGCGGCTGGGCAGCCGCTTTTGCCAGTACGCATGAATATGATCCGAACTCGCATCTGGTTATTCAGAAAGGCAGTATAAATTACTTGCTGCCAATGACGAACGACTTCACGGCAGAATGTAGAATTGAAGAGCGGCGGGTGGAGAGGCTCATAGCTACATATAAAAAGTTTGGCCGGGCTAGAATCGACCTGCAGGTGGATTGCAAAGAAGGCGATAAAATTGGGGCCAGATTTGAAGGCCAGTATGTAATATATAGATAAATTGGCAGGCAAGGCATTGACAGGCTGAAGGTGATATGGAAAAATATTGCCAAAGGTGAGTATGCATAAAGGCAGGTTTGCCCGAGCTGCATAGGGGCTGCCAGGCCTTACACGTGGAAAATAACCCGCGGAGTCACAAGGACTTACGCGGGTTTTTGCCTTTGGGAGGTTTATACCGTGGATGAATTAAAGTTCCGGGGCAATCCCAGGCTGGCGACAGCGAGATTGATCCTGCGTAGATTAAAGACTTCCGATGCGCCGGATATGTTTGAGTATGCCAGCGATCAGGAGGTAGCCCGCTATGTCATGTGGGATGCTCACAAGGCGCTCGACGATTCACTCATTTTTATCATGTGGACGCTGGATCGCTACCAAAAAGATGAAGCCGGGGAATGGGGGATTGAGTTAAAAGAAAGCAGTCGCCTAATAGGGTCTATGGGATTTGTCAAGCTTGACGAAGCTAATTCGTGCGCATCAATCGGCTATGCCCTGGCAAATAGATACTGGGGTCAGGGCATTATGACTGAGGCAGTTGAACGCTTGATAGAGTTTGCTTTCGGTGAAATGAATTTGAACAGAGTGGAGGCAGTTCATTTTCTCCCCAATGAAGCGTCCGGCAGGGTTATGCAAAAAGCTGGGATGAAGTATGAAGGGATACTAAGGCAACGAATGTATTCAAAAAATAAGTACTGGGATGTTAAACAGTATGCCATTATTCGAGAGGATTGGGAAAGCAGGAAGGGAGCGATAATGATGACACTATCCGAACGCTTGCGAGAAGGGCTTAAAGAATGGGAGGCAGATCTTGGGCACATGTACGGCATACCCAGTGCTGAAGTAGCCGATATTAGTGACCTTGAAGAAATTTTGAGTTTGCAGCAGCTGGCTTATCAAAGTGAAGCGACTCTGTACAATGACTTTAATATCCCTCCGCTGACGCAGACGATTCAAAGTGTGAAGGAAGAAGCCCAAAAGTCAGTTATTTTAAAACTCAGTGAAGGTGGAAGGATCATTGGGTCGGTACGGGCCTACGAAAAGGAAGGCACCTGCTACATAGGCAAGCTGATGGTGCATCCTGATTATCAGAATCGTGGCCTGGCAAAAAAGCTGATGGCGGCTATTGAGAGGTGCTTTGAGGGCCTCAGATATGAACTCTTTACCGGTTATTTGAGCGAAAAAAACCTGGCTTTGTATGAGAAGTTGGGCTATAAACGATTTAAAATTGAAAAGGCGGCGGATAACCTGGAGTTCATTTTCCTGGAAAAGTGCTGAGATGGAAAACAAGTCTATCTCAAACCAGCGCAGGATGCAAGTAATCTTTATTAGGAGTGAGTTGGTATCATAATCAGGGAGGCAGAAAAAGAAGATCTACAGGAAATCGCCCGGGTTCAGATAGACACCTGGCGCTCTACTTATAGAGGCATTATTGATGATGATATACTGGACAGTTTTGATGTCAATATTCAGGCTGAAAGGTTCGGCGAATTGCTGCCCGAAAAAGGCGGACAGACCTTTTTGTTGGTGGCCGAAGCATCCGCTGTAATAGTAGGTTTTACCGCTGGAGGTGGGGAAAGGGACGGCAGATATGGAATAGATGGTGAAGTATATGCTGTTTACGTACTTGAGGATCATCAAAACCGGGGGATCGGGCAAAAACTTATGCAGCGGGCTTCTGAGAAACTTGTTGAAATGGGCTTAAGCTCGATGCTGGTATGGGTCCTGGAGCAGAATGCCTATAAAAGATTCTACGAAAAGCATGGTGGTGTTCAGATCGATCGAAAGCCGCTTGAAGAGGGGAGCCTGGAGCCGCTTATTACTGCTTATGCATGGAAAAGCCTAAAGGCATTTTAAGAACCAGGATGATCATGTTTAAGATTGATAGTGGTTGGTGCTCTGCAAACTTGGTATTGGAGGATCTGGTCGGCCTCCTTTGGCAAAGGGAAAAAGACTGTGAAAGTAGTCCCTTGAGGGCTGGTCTGTACCTTGATTTCGGCGTGGTGACGGGCAGCAATACTATAGCAGACCGCCAGACCCAGACCGGTTCCTTTTTCTTTGGTGGTTACAAATGGAGTCCCGAGTTTATCCAGCAAATCTGGCGATAAGCCATCCCCTTCGTCTTTAATATAGAGAATGACATCGTCATTCTCTACCCTGGTTCCAATGGTAAGAATTCCTCCCGGTGACATTGCTTCCAAACCATTGCGCGCCATGTTGAGAATCATTTGGCGAATCTCCTTTTCATCGATGAGAAGCATGGGAGGTGAGTTTAATATGAGCTCTACGGCCATACCCTGATAGTTGGCATCGGCGCTGATCATCGGGAATATGGAATCAACAATATGGTCAAGATGATTAGGCTGAAGATTTACTCTTTTGTCTTTAGCCATTCCCAGATATTCTGAGATTATTCCGTTAGCCCGGTCCAGTTCCTCAATCATAAGTTCGAAGTACATGTGATCCTTTTCATAATAATCGTTGCCGCTGAGCAATTGTAGAAAACCTCGGATAGCTGTCATAGGGTTGCGGATTTCATGTCCGATGCCAGCAGCCATTTCTCCTATTAAGTTTAAACGGTCCATACGATATAAATTTGCTTCATATTCCTTTTTCTCACTAATATTTTGCATAACCATAAGCAAACAATCCTGGTTATTAAGAGTTAAGCATTCTGTTGAAATCAGGGCAAATATGGGTTTGCCAGTTCTACTTAGCAGTTTGCACTCAGCGTTTTCTATTTTGATATCATTCTTAATTTGATTTATTATTAATAAATTTGGCTGATAATCTGCCCACATATTAATGTAATCTGGAGTAGAAGAAATAACCTCATCGGGATCACATTCCAATTCATCCAAGAAGCTTTGATTAACCTCTATGAAAGAGTAGTCCTTAGTACTCAATATGGCCATCATAATCGGGCTGGAGTGAAATGCCTTATGGAAGCGTTCTTCTGACTGACTGAGAGCCTGTTCGGTTTTCTTATGATCGGCTATTTCCTGTTCGAGTTGGAAGGTCCTTAAAGCTACTTTCTTATCAAGATCGGCAAAAAGAGCGGAGTTTTCTAAAGATATAGCGGCCTGGGACCCCAATATATTCAAAACTTCTAAACGTTTGTTGCTAAAGGCATCTGTTAATAAATCATTTTCTAAGTAGACAATACCTTTTAAAGAGTTTTGGAACAAAACAGGGAAGCAGAGAGCTGACAATGTATTAAGGCCTTTGAAATAATTATTTGATGCAAACTGGCTCTCCTCAACATTTCCAATGATAAGCGGCTCTTTGGTTCTTATAACATAGTTGATTATCGCTGCGGGCAGATCAAACTGGGCATCATGATTTTCCAATACAAATTCTTTTTCTTCAAATGAGGGCTCCAGGACACCCGCAATAGATTCGTATCTTGACAGGATCCACCTGTTTAAGTCTTTTAAGAGAAAATAACCACGATTGCTCCCGGAGTTTTCTAATATTATGGTCATTAGTGTTTTTAGCAACTTTTTTCTTTCTATCTCTCCCGAGATGGCCTGGGTTGCTTGAATAACTGCACCAAGGTCGATGGAATCGGAAAAGATAGTGCTTGGTGAATAATACTGGACTGAATTCATGTCTATATTAGAAAACAAGAGCTGCGGGTATTCTTTTTTCATGGCAGAGGTTTTGCCCGTTGCTTCCCAGGCCAAATACGCTGAATAAGCTTCCTTGAGGTAAAAAGCAGCTATCTTCATTATTCCCATATGCAAGTAACGCTGACCTGCCAATTCGCAAAACAAGGCATAGTGATAGGGACGTTTATTTTTTTGAGCTGTTGTGATTGCGGTTTCATATAAGCGGAGGGCATTATCATATCTTCCTTCCAAAACCAGAATCTCGGCATTTATAAGAGCGTATAAATGCTGGAAGTTAAAGGGCGCATCTTGGGCCCTCTTTTTCATCCATACCTGGTTGTTGCGCAGTTTTATCCGCAGATTTTCTCTTTCCTTCCCCTCCGCTAATTCGGAAATGGTTCTACAGATCGCCAGAGAGTGCAGGAAATTGTGCAGAGCGATCGTATAAAAACCGCTCATGTGGGGGAGAAGTGGAGCTATTTCATTGGTCAGGGTCAGGGCTTTTTTGTAATCCCCAAAGATTATTGCGGACAGCGCCCTGTAAATCGAGTAATAGCATTGTGCTATAGCATGGTCTTTGATTTCTATTAGATACTTCTCTTCCTGAAAAAAAATGTCATTAAAACTGCCATGTGATGATGCTTCACCTTTTATTGCCTTAATGAGCTGTTTGAAAGTTATAAAAGATGACAAGGCAAACAGGTTGTTCGTCCTGTGGGCAAATGAATAAGCTGCTTCTACCTCCATTTGCATTTCTGAAATTGAGCTGCAAATTTCGAGAACGGCGACCTGGGAAGAAAAATAGCTGTAGCAGGAAAATTCGAATTCCCCATTGTCCAAATTGCCTTTGAAGGCTTCATGGGCATAATAAACACCATTCTCTAAAGGTTGAAACCAGTGACCCGTAAAAAGCCCCAGGATGTGATAAATTCTATAAAGTTCGCTGATAAAGCCATGCTTGTAGCAGACAGCTAGGGCACTTTTAGCAAGCTTGTAACCGGTACGATAATCGTTCCTAAGAGCAATAGACGGGAGAATGAAAGCAGCCGAAGATTCCAAACTCCAGGGTGTCATCCCATTTTTTATCATAAAATTAGTATTTGTACAAATAGCCCAAAATGCTGACAGGGGGTTAAAAAAGAGTCCGGCTGGCTGCATCCTATTTAAAAGCTTGGCAATAGACTGAGTTTTCGCGTCATTTATAACCGGCATTTCTTCCAGGCCATCAAAACCGGTTACCTGTTCATAACTGTAATACTCTTCCATTGCTTCTTCGATCTTCTCGACTAGTTGATTATGAGGATAATGCACATCCAGCTTTTCAAGTAAGGAAACTCCAAGGAAAAATGCTTCCTCATACCTGCTTCTATTTGATAAGCTTATTAACTGAATGCAATAAACATCAACCAGCTCAAGGGGATCGTTTGTAATTAATCCTATTCGCGAAAAAACAACATCCAATTCGTCGAACAAGGCCAGACTAAATAGGGCTAGATGCTGCTCGCTGTACAAGTGCAGCATAAAGGATTTATCACTTTTCATCTCCTGGCTGGCCATAGCTTCGATGAAATCCAGGTATTTGCGAGCGGTATCAAAGGCGGACGATGATATGGCCGCACGGGCGGTCCGGAAAAATATATCGATAGTATTATGTATTTCTTCTTCAGAATGCAGACAATTCAGTGCCTTGGAATAATGTTCAGCTACCATAAAAAGACGGGCCGAGCCTTCCAATTCAACTAAGTTGTCATAGTACCTTGCTATGTCCAAATGAACATATTGCCTGCGTTCTACTGATAATAGCTGGTATCCAGCCTGCTGAAACTTGTCGTGACAAAATTGAAACTGTATTTCTTTATTCCTATCATCATTAGCGGAATAAATCATCTCCGCTGCCACCGCCGGTTTTAACTGCATGCTTACTGTGAAATCTTCTTTTCCATAAATCATGGCAAGTTCCCGGAGGCTAAAATTATCGCCTATGCACGCTGCTACAGAAATTAAATCCCTTGTATCTTTGGGGAGCGCGCCAATTTTTTCAATCAAATAATCAATCACGTTGTCTGAAAGCTTAATACTCCTTATGTTAGCCTCATCCCATTCCCAAGCATTCGCATTCGGGTTGTAATAAATTAGACCGTTTGTGTAGCATAGATTAAAAAATTCAATTGTATAAAATGGATTTCCCATAGTTTTTTCGATTACTATTTTCGCCAGTCGCACAGCTTCTGTTTCTGAAGATTTGGTAAAATCACATATTAAATCCGTGATGTTCATTAGGGATAAATTTTGTAAGTGAATATTTTTAACAGTTCCCTTATCCTTTTTCATTTTTTCAATACTTCTGATTAAAGGATGGGAAGCATTGACCTCGTTACTTCTGTAGGCCCCGATAAACATGAGGTTTTCAACATCGGAATCAGTCAAAATGGATTTGAAGAGCTCCAGGGAAGCCATATCAGCCCAGTGGATATCATCCATAAAGAAAACCACCGGGTGTTCTGAAAATGATATCGTCAGGATCAATTTTTTAAGGGCGATTTTGAACCAGAACTGCTCTTCGGTAGGCGAGACTTCTTGTATTACGGGCTGTTCTCCAATAACCAACTCCAGCCGGGGTATGAGCTCGGTTATCAATCGTCCTCTCCCGGTCAGGGCTTCCAATATCCTGCTTCTCCATAATTCTATAGAAGGCTCCGGCTCAGATAAAATATAGCTGCAAAATTGATCCAGAGCTTTAATCAGAGCCGAAAAAGGTTTGTTTTTAGTATATTGATCATACTTTCCCGAAATAAATATTCCCTGTTCTCTGATTATGGGCTTGTGCAATTCTCTGACCAGGCTTGTTTTCCCAATTCCTGAATAACCACTGATTAACACTAATTCAGCTTTTCCCTGCCGAATTCTTTCAAAGCTGCTCAGAAGATTGTCAAGCTCTGATTCTCTTCCGTATAGTTTTTTGGGAATCTCGAATTTATCGATAAGATCACCCGTTCCAACTTTAAATTTTGCTACGAAATCTGAACCCATATCGAGACTTTCCATGCATTTTCTCAGGTCGAAAATAATGCCTGCAGTACTCTGGTATCTGTCTTCGGGCACCTTGGCCATGAGTTTACTAATAATGCATGAAATGGATTCGGGTACTGCCGGGTCAATTTTGTGTACGGGAATAGGTTCCAGAGCAATATGAGAATAAACCATTTCAGCCGGATTTGAGGTGACAAAGGGAAGTTGACCACATGCTAGTTCATACAGGGTGACCCCCAGTAAATAAAAATCAGCCCGGTAATCTATCGGTCGGTTCATTCGCCCGGTCTGTTCCGGAGACATATATTGCAGAGTGCTTTCTATTACATGGGGATTAAAAGCTGGCATAGTTTCATAGCAATATTCTGATGAAATTCCGAAATCAATGATTTTGATTTGTTCAGATTCGGGATTAAATACGATATTTGAGGGATTAATATCCTTGTGAATTATTTGATGTTGATGGATGTAATCCAGGCAAGTGCAGATTTTAAGGGCTATATCAAGAAATACTCTTAAATCTAATCTTCTGCCTTGGATATATTGGGCTAATGAGACGGCTCCGAAATCCTCGATTATAATCGCAAACCGGGTTTCAATATTGACAAAGTCATGAGCTTTGATAACATAATCTCCTCCAAGTCTTATGAGAATTTGGTATTCATTCTTAAGTTTATTAAGATTGTCGTGGTTGTATAATTGGCGATTCAATGTTTTTATTATTACTTTTTCTTGGGTTTGGATGTTCATTGCGCGAAAAATGATGCTGCTGGGGGAGCGATACAGGGTTTGCAGAATTTCATACTTCTCTTCGATCCCTATCAAAGTACTGATCCCCCCAATTTAAATAATAGATACCAAATAGATACCGGAAAAGCAGGTTAATTATCGAAATTGCAAATAAATGGATGAGCAGAGATGATTTTTGAAGTTTCCAGTCGTTATTAAAAAATTAACACATACTAATGATTATGATTGTCGAATGGTATCGGTATGGAATCCCCGGTTCTCATTTCTATGCCTGACAATAAAATACATCTATAAATAATAATGGTGTTTATTAAGCCGAAAACGTAAATATCGGAAAAATTACGGGTTGAATTTGTGGGGAAAATACATAAGTATGTTGGAAATTTACGGAGATAACCTCAGTTAAATAGTTCGAAGTGCAGATTGGGGGTTTTTTGTGTAGGATTTATTGAAGGTTCGTCGAAAGGCTTTAGTAGTATACTTGAGAACTTAAGGGGATGGCAGCTTTGAATAGGAAACAATTTGCGGTTATAGGTTTGGGCCGCTTTGGCAGCAGCCTGGTTAAGTCTCTGACCTCTATGGGGCATGAAGTTCTGGCTATAGATTCCAGGGAAGACCGGGTGCAGGAGCTGGCTGACATTGCTACCGAATCGGTTGAGGCAGACTCGAAGGACGAGAACGCGCTAAAAGCTCTGGGTATACGCAACTTTGACGTAGTTGTGGTAGCCATTGGAGAAAATGTTCAAGCAAATATTCTCACTTCCATTATTCTAAAAGAAATGGGTGTAAAGAAAGTAGTAGCCAAAGCCCAAAATGAATTGCATGGAAAGGTTCTTGAAAAAATAGGAGTCGACCTGGTGGTCTACCCAGAACGCGATATGGCCGTTAAGATTGCGCAAACCTTGGTGTCCAGCAATGTGTTGGATTTGATCACTCTGTCTCCAAAGCACAGTCTGCTGGAGTTGATTACGCCGCAGCGCTTCGTAGGTCACAGCCTGGCAGATTTGAATTTGAGAAGAGACTTTCGCATAAATGTCCTGGCTATTAAGCGCGGGGAAGATATCATAGTTGCTCCCGGCGGCGAAGAGGCGATTGCTGTCGGGGACCTGCTAGTAATGATCGGCAAGACGAGTGATTTGAACAAAATAAGCAATTCTGACGAGGGGTAGGAATTCAGTGCATGGGTAGATCCAAACTGCAGCTTAGTGCCCCACAGTTTCTGGCCGCCAGTTTCTTAATCATAATATTGCTGGGGACTATACTGCTGTCTATGCCCTGGGCCAGCAACAGCAGCGAAAGTAATATAATGAACGCATTATTTACTGCTACTTCCGCCACCTGCGTTACCGGCCTGGTGGTGGTGGATACCGGAACCCACTGGTCTATGTTTGGCAAAATAGTGATTTTGTCGTTGATTCAGGTGGGTGGATTGGGTATCATGTCGTTTGCGGTTTTTTACGCTATGGTTTTGGGGAAAAAAATTCAGCTCAGGCAGCGTCTGCTGCTGCAGCAGTCCATGAGCAAAGTAGATCCGGGCGGGGTGGTGAGGTTGTTTCGCCATCTCTTGTTGTTTGCGTTTTTTTCTGAAACAGTGGGCGCACTTATTCTGGCTGCAAACTGGGCGGGATTGCTGGGCTGGAAAAAGGCCCTTTGGTTCGGCTTATTTCACTCTGTGTCAGCTTTCAACAACGCCGGCTTTGACCTCTGGGGCGATTTTAGAAGCCTGACCGGATTTGCCGGTGATCCGGTAGTCAACCTGGTCATCGGCGGGTTGATTATTATTGGCGGTTTGGGATTTGTGGTGGTTGAGGAGATATTCCGGCGCCGGCAAAGGCAAAAACTGTCCATTCACACCCGGATAGTTCTTCACACCACCCTGGTTTTGGTTGCCGCCGGTACCCTGGTTTTCCTGGCCAGTGAGAATAATCACGCGCTGGCCGGGATGCCCTTGTCTACAAAAGTGCTGGCCTCATTATTTCAGGCGGTAATGCCGCGGACAGCAGGTTTTAACACCCTTGATTTAAGCACCCTGCTGCCATCCAGCCAGCTTTTGATAGTTGTCCTCATGTTTATTGGAGGATCGCCCGGATCTACGGCGGGTGGTATAAAGACCACCACCATAGCCCTGCTCTTGGCAGCCGTATACAGTCAGGTTGTAGGCAGGAAAGACACGGAAATAATGAAGCATCGCATAGCTTTTTCCGATCTTAGCCGAGCCCTGACCGTGGTGGCTATGTATTCTGGTATAGTTCTGTTAATGAGCTTTCTATTGATGCTCAGTCAAAATGAATCCTTCATGATGGTTCTGTTCGAGGTTTGCTCGGCGATAGGAACAGTAGGGCTGACTTTAGGACTGACCGGCAAACTGACCGTTCTGGGGAAGATTTTGATTATAATCACCATGTTTCTGGGAAGGGTTGGGCCTTTGACACTGGCTTTTGCCCTGGCCTATAGAGGACAGCGGGCTGATTACCGCTACCCGCAGGGTAAAGTAATGATCGGATAACTTATTCAGGATGACTGCATAGCAGCCAGGTGTTTCACCTGGGCGGTGACGTTAAGAAGATAGGGGACCAGCGGCTGTTTGGGCCCTGGGATGATATCATAGCGTTCTTCTTTAATCCTCTGGACTACTTGTTCTATCGATCCTTTTTCCTCTATGAGCAGCTCACAAACCCGGGTTTTAAAATAAACGGCATCACCTATAGATTGTTCAAAAAAACTATTAACCTCCTCGCGCCCCACGAAAACAATGCGGTGGCCCTGGCAGAGAATCTCAACCGGGAGATTGGCGATGCGCCTGAGTGATGCCATATAGTTTTCGTAATCGGAGGCGAATTCAGTAATTATATTACCTGCTCCGTCCAGGCAGCCGGATGACTCTGCGGCTATAAGTATTTTCCTGCCCGGCAGGTAAAAAGACATATGATCCCTTGTATGGCCAGGTGTAGCAAGTGCTTCAACGGTTACCCCCTCTCCAAGATCGATGGTCTGCCCATCCTCAAGTTCAACGTCTATATCAAAGGGGACAAAGGGATCGGTAAGCAGCATAGCGTCATTGACATTTGGAAGAGCGCTGACCATCTCCCGGGCGCTTTTATTTAGCTTGCTTATCATGGCAAGCGCGTTTTCTCGCTTCAGGATCTGAGCTGTCAATGGAGAAGCGGCAATCTTCATGTCTGGAAAGGCCTTTTTAAGATGGGAGACTGCACCACAGTGGTCCCAATGAGCATGGGTAAGGAAGAGAAGAGCTGGCTGCCTATCTCCAAGCACTGATTTTATAGCATCTATGTATATTCTCCCGGCGCAGCTGGGGCCTCCATCGAAAAGTGCGGGATTCAAGCCGTCCAACAGGTGCAGCGGGTAAGGTGCCAGGCCCAGTATGTAAAAGTCTTCTCTTAGATGGCCTGTGGTTGTAAAAAGCATAAGAACCTCCAATCCATCATGTAGCAGTTATTAATAGCTTACTCCAAGCACTTGCAACAATCCTGCTTTGACAAAAAACTTTGCACGGGGAAAGGCGCGAGGAAGCTTTGTGCCGATAAATATTAGTCCTGTTTTTTAGAGATAATACTTTGTAATTATAACTTGACAGGGGATGATGCATTGGAAGTCAATAAGGTGGATAATTTTACGCACTGGGACAGGTGGAAAGGCACCCTTTCTAAAGCAGTATCGATAGCAGAAGCAGTAGGCATGTCCAATACTGCCATTGAAAAAATTGCGCTCAAAATCGGGGACTTTTTATCGGCCAATATAGACCCCGAAAACCGTGAACAGCGGCTTATGCAGGAGTTGTGGAAAGTGGGGGATGATCAGGAAAGAACAGTTCTCACCCGTCTACTCATTAAAGTGCTCCAAACTGATGTAAGACATTAGATATAAAAGAGCCGGTAAAGATCACCGGCTCTCTATATATTTTCTACTGCTGCTTTATGCCCAGCTCTTCATCAGTCAAGTAGCAGGCGGGATCGGATTCCCAAAAATCGCCGGTTACTGACTCGGCACGAGTTCTGAAATTACCGTTGCATATATCAATGTACTGGCAAAGCGAACAGCGGCCTTTCAACAAATGCCGGCGGTCCTTTAACCCTGCCAGGATGGGATTGGAAATATCGGTCCAGATGTCCCCGAATTTTCTTTCCCGCACATTGCCGAAGGTATAATGCTGGGTAAACTGGTCGGGATGAACAAATCCCTGCGGATCGACTTGCCCGAAAGCTATGCCTGAACGGTTGCCCCGGTTCATTGATATAAGTGATTTGATTTTTTCAGCATGTTCGGGGTCTTCTTTCAAGGTTTTGAGATACAGATATACTCCATCACAATGGTTGTCAACGGTCAATATCTCCTTGACCAGGCCCCGTTCTTCAAAATCACGGGTACGGCGGATTATCGTATCCATAGCCTTACGGGATTGGTCAGTTGTCACATCTTCATCGATCATCGTATTGCCGCGGCCCGAGTAGACGAGGTGGTAGAAACAGACCCGATCGATATTCTCGGCTTCTATGAAGTCAAAAATATTGTCAAGTTCCTGCAGGTTGTGCTGGTTGATGGTGAATCTTAAGCCCACGCGCTGGCCTACCGCTACGCAGTTTTGAATACCTTCCATTGCAGACTGAAAAGCTCCCTCTTTACCTCTGAATCTATCATTGACTTCCCGCAGGCCATCGAGGGAAATGCCCACATAACCTACCCCGATTTCTTTTATTTTCCGGGCCGCCTCCAGGGTGATTAATGTACCGTTCGTGGATAGGGTAGGGCGAATGCCTTTGTCAGCTGCATAGGCAGCCAGTTCATAAAAGTCAGGCCGCATAAGCGGTTCGCCACCGGAGAATAGAAGAACCGGCACTTTGAATTCCGCCAGGTCATCTATGAATGTTTTCGCTTCATCGGTGGTCATTTCGCCTTCGTATTTTTTGGCTTCTGAATCCATGTAACAGTGACGGCAGCGAAGGTTGCAAGTGCGAGTCGAATTCCACACTACAACCGGCCCCATGCCTTCGGTTACGCCGTGAATTGCCCCCCGGGAATCTTCGCTATAGCGGAGGGAATCCCCGAAATATTCGGTTGAGAAAAGAAGCTTCGTAATACTTATCATTATTTCTTGCACCTCTATATTATCTGAATGGGGATATTATATACTATCCACCGCAGCAGGTCGACTAGAAAAGTAAATGCTGTCTGGCAGCGTCTACAATAACGATGCAGGCATTCCACTCTAAAAATTAGATGGGCTGCCTCTTCTTTTGAGACAGCCCCGTACAGAAAGTGAATCAATCCAGCTGCCCTTTCCAGAGGCTTATGCCCTGCAGACTGATACTTATTTCGCTTTCCTCACTCTCTTTTGGCAATTTCACGTCAATCAAGTAAGTCCCATTTAATTTATCTTGGACCTGGAACCCGACTTCATATTTCCCGGCTATCACTATGAATTCATCTTCCAGTCCCGGTCCCAGCAGGTGCCCGTGCGCATTCCTGGGTGTTACGTATACAAGGGCGCCGTGGTATTCCCTATCCCTGAAAGGAACCAGGTTGATCGCAGTCTGGCGGCAGCTTGCCTTACCAGGACCGACATGCACTGAAATCATATCAGTCCGGTAAATCGGCCCGGTTTGTTGATTGCCACAGTTTATGGTGACTTTATACGAAACCAATCCTGGCTGTTCAAGGTGCATGGGGATGATTATTTGCTTATCATCAATCTTACATGCCAGACTACCCTGGAGAAGCGAAGCCTTTTTGCGGATCGGCTTTATCATTTCCTGAAGAGCAGGTTTTTCACTCATAGCCCTAAGTTTTAAGAGCAGCGGGTTTTCACCGCTTATTAGCGACCGAAACATAATCTGATTCATCTCGCTGTGAACTGATAGTTCACTTCTGGCCAAAAGTTCGCTTACCGGTACCTGAAGCTGGCTGATTTCCATGGTAATGTCCTGAACCTCTAAAATAGGCTTTTCCAATTCGTTTATCCACACCTTAATGGGTAAAATATCGCCCACTTCAAAACGCTTGCGGGGAACTTCAATATGGTAGTGAACATCTTTGTCCTCACCTATGACAAATGCATGGTAATCGGCGCCTCCTGCCGGAGTTTCCCCTTTAATAACCATTTTCCACTGACCGGCGTAAGGAATTGTGTTGCCTCCATTTATTCGGGGAAGGTAAAAAGTGGCCAGACAATGGTTCCCATAAAACTTCATTTCCTGACCGAGGTGTATCAGAGTCCCGTCTGGACCGTAAAGCCAGAAAGCAAGCGCTCCTCCTTGAGATTCTTGCCACGACAACATTACCGTGATCTTCCTGATAGAAATATTGATATAGAAATACTCAGTATGCTCAACTTCTGATTCACTGTATCTGCCGGTATTGTGATGGACGACTGCTGGAGAACCTCCTGCCATACAATTGCACAGGTCGAGGAAATAGATGAGGTCAAGGTCAGTGTCTGGATCATTAGTACCCCTGTAAAAGCCTTCCGTAGCATTGGCGATGTCCTGCAGCAGGCTAGCGTAAGTGGCAGTGATACCAATCCCAATGGTGTGAACCCGCGTATTGTAAGATGTGATGTCAACGCCCGGATGGGGAGGAACACTGGAATGGGGACCGGCTACCCAGCCTCCGCTGTCTATTATTTCAAAGTGGCCGCCGACCGGTGTGACTTTGGGTTCGATGTTTTGCATGCCATCCGTGCACAGGATAACAAATCTCTCTTGAGTACTGGGCGAAAGGGTATCAAAAGCGGTCTGCAAACCGGCTCCCATAGCGGTATATATCCCTGTAGCGTGGCTGTTTATCTGCGTTCTCAGGTCCATCCAATTAGACTGAATAGGAAGTAGCTTCTCTCCAGATAGATTTTGGTATTCGCTGGCATCGTCAGTAAACCACACCAGGCCCATACGGTCGTCTATTTGACCGTGTTCTTCAAGAAAATCGGTAATCATCGTAGCCGCTTGCTTCATAATAAATAGTTTGCTGTCTGAACCAGATACGGTGCTGTTCATGCTGTCTGACACATCCATTACTATTTCCAGGTCGATAGGGTCTCGTAGATAGATCACATCCATGATAGCCCCTCTCAAAGTGGCTTCATCAAGACCTCCGGTGTGATCATAGCGAATAATACCATCCCGCCCGATGATATAGACGTGCGGAACATATCCATAATCAAGCGAAGAGGGGGGGCAATAAGAAGGGAAAATACCAGTGGCGTCAACTAGAGCTGGAAATGTAACTCCGGCGCCATTAAGCCAGGCAAAGTTTTGGGCCTCTGTTCCTTCTACACAGACCGCCACAACCTGCACTCCATGACCGGCCATATCATTCCAGATGCTTTGCAAGCGCGGAACCTCCGCAACGCAAGCACCTCAGGAACGCCAGACGAAACTGAGCATGATTACCTGGCTCTCGTGATCGGGAAACAATTCGAACATAGTGCCACTCATAAAATCATTTCCACTAAAATTGGGGGCGGGATCACCTACTCCGGGCATACGGATTCCTCCTTTTTTATGAGAAATTTGTATAGATATCCAAAAGATGCAGGGGGGATTTCTGTAATTTAGAAAATGATGATGTCAAAACGGTTGGATATATATATAATATTATACAAAAATATGTATATAGGGGTCTGTCGCAATTTGTTTCTATTAATCAACTACCGAAAGCTTTGCGAACATTAACGGCACACAGGAGGATACTTAGAGGCAAGAAAAAGAGCTTGATATCGCAGAAGACATCAGCTCATAGAGTTTATACTAGAATTGTTTTTTCCGATATGGTGTTGTATGTCAGTGAGCGTGGTATAAGACAATTCAATAGATATGGCGTTCTGGTTCGGGTACAGCAAGCTCGCGGAAATTTATCGCTAGATTATCGAGCTCCTTTTCCAGTTCTGCACCTTTAATGACCGGCCCATGACTCGTAATGACCAGATTGGCTTCCAGATCACGCAGACGCTTCACAGAATCCTCGGCAGCTTTCCAGTTGGTGGTCATATAGGCGGGCGGGCCGCCCAGTTCTCGCCTTTGGGTTAAAATCCAAAAGAGGGATTCCTGCCTGGTGGTGGTTAACGCATCGCCAGCAATAAGCACCCTATCCTGCTCTCGAAATAGAGAAATGTGGCCTTCGCTGTGGCCAGGCGTTCGAATCCATTTCCAGGCGGGCAGGCCAGGGACGCTGTTGTCTTCGGGCAGCGATGCAGCCCTGATCCCCAGGTCAATGGCGGAATGGGGAAAATCAGAAGACATCCTGGCTATCAGGCCTCCACTCACACTGGGATCTCCCAATGGATAATCTTTTTCTCCCTTGATATAAGGAATTTCCTGGGAATGGATATAGACCGGCACATCCCAATCATTGGCGAGAGTTACTGCAGAACCGACATGGTCAAAATGACCGTGAGTCAGAATGATAGACTGCGGTCTGGTTCCAGGGCCAAATCTCCTGTCAGCTGCCCTCTCAATAAATTGAGCCGAATTTTCGAGGCCGGTATCGACTAGAACCCAGTTCGTATCACTTGGACTACCTATCATCACGACGTTTACCACGCCTAAACGCAAGAGTTCGATATCCGGTAATACCTCTTCGCTGCTGCGGACCAGGACTGAAAGACTTTCCGCCAAGATATTGCCCAAACTAATCCCTCCTGATCTGTGCTTATCGAATAGCTGCTTTTATTATTGTTCCCAAAGCAATTCCGATAATGCCGTATGATAATTGGCATACAGTTCCAGAAGGATAAAACTCAATGAGAAAAAACAGGTATATTATTAAGGTTGGGCCAGGGTTTATACCTTTTGCCTGCTCAAAAAACGGCGGGTCCGGCTTTTAAACTCCTCGGTGGCGAACATCCGGTTGATAGCTTCTGATTCCACCCGCAGGGCCTCATTCAAGGAAAGGTCCATACCCTGATTGATAACCTGCTTTACGGTCTGAACTGCCGGCTGGCCTTTCTGGCTGATCTGCCGGGCTATATCTCTTGCTTTATCCAGGGATGCTCCCGGAGGAGTCATGTATTCTGCCAGACCTAATTCTAATGCTTCGTCAGCGTTTAGCTGCCGGGCCTGAAAAAGCATATCCTTGGCCCGACCGGGACCAACCAGGCGCAGAAGACGCTGCGTGCAGAAGACCAGGTTGAGATTGACCCCGGTGCCGGACATTTTTGCGTTTTGGTCCATGATCCGGATGTCGGCGCATAGCGCCAGCTCCAGGCCTGCTCCATAGGCGTAGCCATTAATGGCTGCTATAACCGGGCACCTGCAATTGGCTATCAGGTTGAAAGCATAGTATATTCTAGCAAAGTAGTAGTGGTTTTGCTCGAGTGAATTGGAGGCCAGCTCTCCTATATTAGCGCCGGCGCAAAAGGAGTGATCACCTATGCCGCTAATAATAACGGCATTAAGATTCATTTTCTTGAGGGACTGAAAAGTGCAGACTAATTGTTCGCTCATGGCCTGCGAAAGAACATTGGCAGGCGGATCATTCAGGATAACAGTGGCAACCTTATCGTCGAATTCGACTAATAGGAGCTGATTCTCTTTCCCCTTGGTCATATTTAATCCCCCTTTATAGCTATCCCCTCCAAAAACAAAATACTCTGAGATACGACCCATATATTTATATATTAATTCTGTTTTCAACTGGTGTTAAGTAAATAATTTGCTTGCCAATTATTTATTTGTGTGCAGTCAAAAAATGGGGGAGGGGAGGAAGCGAAAGAAATGAGAGCTTCAGTTTGCTAGGAATGGACGGCGAGCTGCTTATAAGCCTTGCAGAACTCTCCAATTATTTTTGCGGGCATGGGACAGAAGTTCAAAGTCAGGATTGACGGCCACTCTTTCCCCTACGGTTTCGATAATAAAAATGTCTGTGTAGCTGTCTCCGAATGCGCGGCTGCCTTGCCAATCAATGTTTTGGTCAGAAAAAGCTTCCAATAACAATTGGCGCTTGGTTGCTCCATCAATAAAAGGAGTGTCACCCAGGTGGTCAAATACATCGTCCTTATAGGCTAGTCTGGCGCCAATCACTGTTTC
>CAZWPO010000004.1:0-18147 GCA_964635975.1 uncultured Syntrophomonas sp. | reverse complement strand
GTGTCTTTCATCAATAGGGTGCCGTCAAAATCAAAAACCGCGAGTTTCATAGAACCTCCATAGTATCATGATCAGCTTATATGCACTCTATTATAGAACATTACAGGTAAGGATTCCAAATTCAGGGCTAAAAAGGCTGCTCCCCTACTCTGAAAGTCGGGGGAGCAGCTCAATATTACTATAATTCTATATAATGTTTGGGGCCAGCACTGGGAAGTTCTGGCATGAATCCGTGGTCCATGGCTATTTCGGGCTTGGACATGTTAAAGCCCAGAGTCTCCCAGAGGACATCTTCTATGATTTCCACTGGCTTTACAGTGAGCTGATCCAGAACCTCCTGCGGAAGTTCCTTCAGATCCGACAGGTTTTCCTTAGGGATCAGAACTGTGGTGATCCCAGCTCGATGTGCGGCCAGCAGCTTTTCCTTGATGCCGCCCACTGGAAGCACTGCCCCCCGCAGGGTTATCTCACCGGTCATCGCCAGTTTCGGATCCACCTTAACCCCGGTTATTAAAGAAGCTATTGCTGTGAACAGAGCTATACCCGCCGAAGGACCGTCTTTTGGCACCGCCCCGGAGGGCACGTGGATATGCAGATCCTTCTCCTTAAAGTTATAGCTTATGGTGCTCATCGCCAGCCTTGACTTGACCAGGCTGAGGGAGATCCGGGCAGATTCCTGCATAACGTCTCCCAGCATACCGGTCAGAGTAAGCTGCCCGCCGCCCGGCATAGCGGTTCCCTCGATAAAGAGTATGTCCCCGCCTACCGGCGTCCAGGCCAGACCGGTGACCACCCCAGCCGGGTTGTCGACCTGGGCCAGACTATGCCTGGATACTTTGCTCCCCAGCACTTCTTCCAGCATTTCTTTATAAATGATATAAGGCAGTTCCACCTTGCCGGATACAATCTTTTCTGATGCTACACGGGCTGCTGTGGCGACCTGCCGGCGCAGTCCTCTTACCCCCGCTTCGCGGGTATAGTCGCCGATGATCTCCTCTAGAGCTTCGTCGTCTATCAGCAACTGCTGTGGCGTTAATCCATGCTCATCCAAAACTGCCGGGATCAGATGATTTTTAGCGATATGGAATTTCTCCCTGGCGGTGTAGCTGGATAGGGGTATTATCTCCATCCTGTCCAGCAGGGGAGCCGGAATACTGTCCACGGAATTAGCTGTGGCGATAAAGAATACTTCTGATAGATCATAGGGCACTTCCAGGTAATGGTCTGTGAAACTGTTGTTCTGCTCGGGATCCAGGACTTCCAGTAGCGCGCTGGCCGGATCGCCGTTATAGGCGGTCATCAACTTGTCGATCTCATCCAGAACAAAGACGGGATTCTTTTCCCCAGCTTTGCGCATATTGGAGATGACTCTTCCCGGCAGGGCCCCGACATAGGTGCGACGGTGCCCGCGGATCTCAGCTTCATCTTTTATCCCGCCGAGGCTTACCCGGATATATTTTCTGCCCAGGGATTCCGCTATGCTTCTGCCCAGGCTGGTCTTACCGATGCCCGGGGGGCCGGTCAGCAAGAGTATCGAGCCTTTCTTATCCGCTTTAAGTTTCATCACCGCCAGGTGCTGGATAATGCGATCCTTGACCTTTTCCAGGCCGTAGTGCTGTTCATCCAGGATCCTTCTGGCTGCCTCCAGATCGATCTCTCGCGGTTCTCCTGACTTCCACGGCAGTTCCACTAAAATATCTAAATAATTGCGAATAATATTGTAATCCGGGCTGCTGGGATTCTGGCTCTCCAGTTTACCCAGTTCTTTCAGGGCGCTTTTCTTAACTTCATCAGGCATGCCGGCGGCTTCGATTTTCGAGCGGTACTCATTCTCAGGGTGATTTCCATCTCCCTGATGCCCTTCGTTCAACTCATCCTGAATGGCTTTTAGATGCTCCCTCAGAACGGTTTCGCGGTGCATCTTATTGGCCTTTTCAGTAAATTTTTCTGCGACTTCGAACTGCAGTTTTATTGACTCCTTATGCTTGATAAGGTGGTCCAGGAATGCCAGGCTGCGTTCTTTTAGGGACCTGGTCTCCAACAACTCCTGCTTTTCGGCAGCTGTAATGTGCATATACTGTCCCAGATGGGATATCAATTTATTAAGATCGTTTTCATTGTCGATCATTTTTACAAAGGACTCCGCTCCCCGAAATTTGGCCCCGATTTCATGCACCATTTTCTTAATATAGAATCGCATGTCGCTCTGGCTGCCGGCATCCAAATCGGTCAGGTCTTCCGCCAGTACGTATTCGGCGGAGAATCTATTGTCCTTCAACTTGAGGTTTTTGATTTCGACCCGCTCCAGGGACCTGGCCTGTAGAATGACTCTCTGTTCCTTATGCTCCACCCCCAGAATTTGCAGGCGAACTCCAACGTTGTGGAAATCCTCCTCAGTGAGAGTGCCGGCCGGCCCATTGGTCTTCATAGCCAGGGCGATGGCGTGGGAATCCAGCTCCGAAAGCAGGTGTTTATATTCATCCGGTCGGAAAGCCAGCGCATAATCTATGCCCGAAAGCAGTATAGTATCCGCTATTGGCACCACTTTCAGTTCATAGTTCAAAGATTCATTACTCATATTTTTCGCCTCCCCGTTTAGCCCGCTATAATAAGCGAACATTCGTTTATGATAGTGTTTTATAATAGCGGGTCGTTAGCCTACACTAACATATCCCGCTTTAGTGCTTGATTATTTAAGCAGCAGGGCTGATTGAATTATGGGAACCAGCTCTTTAAGTATCTGCCTGGCTTCCTGTTCATGATGATAATGCTGCACGGCTATGGTTTTTACAGGATTGAATAGTACGGATGCAATAATTTGGTTGTTGACATTTTTAATAACCTGCCTTCTTTTCAGATCGTCAAATAAACGGGCAACCAATGCATCGCCTTCCAGAGCGCAGCAGCCGCCGACCAGGGCCGGACAGCTAGTAAATTGCTCAACGAAGAAAAATTCCTCGCCATACTCGATGATGTAAGAAAAGTAGGCGTTCATCACCGATTCAACGAAGTGTGCGCCCCCACGCGAACGGTCGACCCGATTCAGAATGTAGGCGTAGATTTGCTCGCCGCATTCATGGTATATATCTCTAAGCATGGTTTCTTTGCTGTCGTAGTAAACGTATACGGTAGCAGGGGAAACCCCTGCTTCTTTGGCAATTTTAGAGATCGAAACGCCATGAAAACCTTCGGCTAAAATAAGCTTTATGACTGCGTTCTTAATTTTCAGCTGTTTCTCATCATCCTTGCATCTCATCCGCATCACCTTGTTTTTATAATAAATGATCGTTCGTTTATTAGTCAACATTTTCCTGCTGTATACAATTATTATCCCACTGGATGTGATATATCAGTCTCCGGGCAGGGCCAAAATAAGGATAGGATTATCGTATTTTCCGGGAAAATAAGTCGGGAATGATTCTGGCGTCGCGGCAAAATCATTCCCGACAGTTTTCGGCTTGCGCAGAAGAAGGTCATTTCTCCGGCCGGGGAAGGGAGCCTGGGGGGCAAGGTCAACGAATCGCGATACCCTGAGAGCCTAAGGCGGGCAGCCCGGTATCTTTGAGTACCTGAAGACGTGTCAATCGGCCTTCTGCACCAATGCGAAAAACTGACAACCAGCCTTTGTTGCCGTTTAAAACGTAGAAATTGTTACCATCCATGCTGACACCACAGTCAATCGGGGCGGCTGATGTCCCTTCCAGGGTGCTGGCCACATTTTCTAAAAACTCGATATCTCCATCGTCATTTACAGCATAGATAGAGATGGAACCGCTGCCCGCGTTGGTGGTATACGCGAAGTGCTCATCCTGGCTGGTGACGACCCAGCACGTAGCGGTATGTCCGTTGGGCACTGAGCCGATGATGACGGAGAGGGCTCCATCAACTGCCGTGTTGTAGGATGAAAGAGAATTGCTGACCGCTTCGCTGACCAGCAGAGTACCGTCGGATAGGAAGGCAGAACCAAAGGGGCCGTCGCCGGCAGATTCATTGACAATAGGTCCGGTTAGGGTGCCGTCACTCCTGATGCGGAAAGAGCTGAGGCGGTTGGCGGTCAATTCTGAAACAACCAGCAGTCTGCCGTCCGGATTTACGACCACGCATGCGGGCTGGGCGTCTGGAGTGCTTAGAGAGTACCTGGCTCCAGCGATAGGGGTGAGCCGACCGTCCTGCTCAACACGAAAACCACTTATGTTTGAAGCGTAATTATCTGCTTTGCCGCCTACATTGGTAACATAGAGGCGGTTCCCGAATACAGCCAGGCTGTTGGGTTGCAATCCGCGGGACGGTTCTACGTCAGCCAGCGTTAGGGATCCATTAGTGCCGACCCGGAAACTGCTGATGCTTCCGGTGCCTGCGTTTACGGCGAAAAGCAGCCCTGCATCTTTGGAAAGGATGAGGGAGCCCTGGGAGGCAAGTGGATCTACTCCATCTTGCGGTGTCGCCGATGAGACTTCTGTTGTACCGGTGCCCCCGCCGCCGGTGGGATAAGCTCGCACATGAGTCAATTTACCCTCTTTATCACGGCGAAAAGCAACAATCTGATTGTTGACGGCTTCGTTGGTCATGGCATAGACCATTCCCTCGATTGTCTGCCGACTCTCCTTTTTTGGCCGACTTACTTTCTTCATTTGACGGGCCTCCTTAAAGTGTTACTGAGCATGATACACGATATTCATGAAATGCTACTATTGTGAATGCATTCTAATACCAGGCTGTTTATGCGTTTACTGCTTTAACATCAGGGCAAGTCAGCTGTGAAGATTAAGGCAGTCTATTGACGAAGTTAATTAAAATGAATACAATAGTTTGAATTGCTTTCGAGCAGGGATGATGACGAGGTTTTATATTTGTCGAAAGCTTGCGCTTAGCACTGGATTTTATGGGACAAATTATGGGAGATAGGGCATGCGGGACAGTACCATGATGAATGAAAATATAGGCAGCCTTCTGTGGAAGTTTTCATGGCCGGCGATAATTGGGATGTTGTCAAACGCGCTTTATAATATAGTCGATCGGATTTTCGTGGGCCGCGGTGTGGGTTCACTGGCCATAGCCGCTACTACGGTGGCCTTCCCGGTTATGCTGATCTTCCTGGCGGTATCCCTGCTGATCGGAGTCGGTTCGACAGCATTGATTTCGATACGCCTGGGCGAGAAGAAGAAGGAAGAAGCGGAGAAGATTGCAGCCCACGGTATGGCTTTGCTGATAATACTTCCTCTGCTGATATCGGCGGTCTACTTTTTATTCCCGGAGCCTATATTGAAGCTATTTGGGGCCAGTCAGGAAGTGCTGCCGTATGCCCGCGATTTTACCCATATCATTGTACTGGGCTCGGTTTTCGGTTCTCTGACCATGGGTATGAACAACTTCATCCGGGCTGAGGGAAACCCGGTGATGGCCATGTCTACCCAGGTGCTGGGCGCCATAATAAACGGTATCCTGAACTATATATTTATATTCAAACTGGGACTGGGCATAAAAGGATCGGCTCTGGCTACCGTACTGGGGCAGATGTTTGGGACTGTCTGGGTATTGGGCTACTACTTCACTGGACGAAGCCTGGTCAAACTCAGGCTCAAGAACTTTAAACTGGAGCTTCCAGTACTCATCAGCATCATGTCGATCGGCTTCGCTCCTTTTGCCATGCAGCTGGCCAGTACTGTCCAGCAGGCTATCCTGAACAAAAGCACTGCAGCCTATGGCGGTGATTTGGCCTTGTCGGCCATAGGGATTTTGATGAGTGTGATAACCCTGTTGTTTATGCCCATTCTGGGCATCAGCCAGGGCGCACAGCCCCTAATAGGTTTTAATTACGGCGCCCGTCGTTTTGAAAGGGTAAAAGAAACATTCAAGAAAGCCGTGATCGCTGCCAGCGCCATCTCCATGGTAGGTTACCTGATTATTCAGATCTGGCCTGCGCAAATAGTAAGTGTATTCAGCAAAGGGGATACCGAACTAACGCGGTTAGCATCTGAGGCCATGGTGGTTTACTTCGCAATGGTCTTCATTATTGGTTTTCAGATCGTTGGTTCCCACTACTTCCAGGCGGTCGGCAAGGCCGTGCAGGCATCCATACTCAGCCTTTCCCGCCAGGTCCTGCTGTTTATTCCCCTGCTGCTCATACTGCCTCATTACTGGGGGGTAAACGGCATTTGGCGAGCTGCGCCTATCGCTGATGCAATTTCTGTATTAATCACAGCATTGATGATCTATTATGAGATGAAATTTCTTCCCCAATCCGGAGAGGTATTGAGGTTGCAGGAAAAGCCTGATTAGTAAAAGGAAGTTTAAGTCATTTCCGAGCACCTGGTCTGTGATATAATTGGCATACAAACTATACTAAGGAACATAAGCAATGGACGAATATAAGGAATTGTTTGAGCCGGCGTTAATTGCCGGAGTGATGGTAAAAAACCGTGTAATCATGGCGCCTATGCAGACAAACTACGCCTACGCCAATGGCGAGGTCAGCCAGCGGCTGATTGATTACTACGAAGCCCGAGCCCAGGGCGGGGTAGGAATAATTGTAGTTGAAGCTGCTTATGTCCACAGCTCGGGAAAGGACTCTTCCGGCCAGCTTGCTAATGATAGCCCGCAGTGCCTAGCTGGGCTGGAAAGGCTCTGCGAGACCGTTAAGGCTTATCAAACGCGTATATTTCTGCAGCTCTTTCATGCCGGACGCCAGACTTCAGCTCGCATAACCGGGCGGCAGCCTCTGGCCCCCTCTCCTATACCCTGCTCAATGATAGGTGAGGAGCCCCGGGAGATGAGCAGCGAAGATATCGAAGAGATGGAAAGATGTTTCGCCGCGGCGGCGGATCGCGCAGCTACAGCCGGTTTTGACGGAGTGGAACTGCACGCCGCCCATGGTTACCTCATCAACCAGTTTCTCTCGCCTCATTCCAACTGCCGTTCGGATGAATACGGAGGCAGCCTGGAGAACCGCATGCGCTTCCTGGTCAATATAGTTCGGCGGATCAAGAAATCGCAACCGGGCTTCCTGCTCTCGGTACGCTTGAATATGGATGACTTTGTACCCGGCGGCCTTAATCTTCTGGAAAGCGTGCTTATTGCCCGCAGGCTTGAGGAAGAAGGAGTAGATTTAATTCACTGCTCATCAGGTACTTATGAATCCGGCTTAAACAGCATCGAACCGGCTTCTTACAAGGAAGGCTGGCGCGCCTACCTGGCCGGAGAACTTAAGAAATGGGTTAAGATACCGGTAATCAGCGGAGGCGTCATAAATAATCCCGGATTCGCCAACCAGCTTCTGGTATCCAAGCAGGCTGACTTCATCTTTCTAGGCCGCAGCCTGCTGGCCGATCCCCAGTGGGTAAACAAAGTGCAGGAAGGCAGACTTGAAGATATACGTCCCTGTCTGATGTGCAATCGCTGCATTGAAAGCAATTTCAAAGGCGTGGCCGTACGCTGTACGGTAAATTACCAGGCTGGCCGCGAGGCTGAGTTCGGGTTCGGCAGGTCGGCGGCTTTGGATGGGAAGGCGCTGGTGATTGGCAGCGGCCCGGCCGGACTTCAGGCCGCCCTGACCTTGAAACGTCTGGGCCTGGAAGTAGCTGTCTTTGAAAAAGGTCCCCGGGCAGGAGGATTGTTGAACCTGGCCGGCAAGCCTCCCCATAAACACCGTCTTGCTCGCTTCTGTGAATATCTGCAGCGGCAAGTCGAAAAGCAGGGAATCCCGATATATCTGAACCGCGCCTTTAACGCAGAAGACCTACCGAACGAACATGCGGATTACATAATAGTGGCGACCGGATCTGAACTCAAAAAGCCCGGCATACCAGGTCTGGATAGCAGATACTGCTTTGACCTGGAGGAAATACTGGCCGAAAAAGTGAGCATAGAGAATATGAGCGTAATAGTCATCGGAGGAGGAAGCAATGGATGTGAGACGGCTGATTTTCTGATCAGCCGAGGGAATCAGGTGGTTATTGTTGAGCAGACCGCTTTCCTGGCTGCTGACATGGAGAGAAAGAACCGGCGTGATATGCTGGACCGTATGAATAAGGGCGGGCTGATCAAGAAACTGTATTGTCGGGTACTTTCGGTTGAAGACAACCGGGTGAATATACAAAGCCCTTTGGGGATTGAGACACTCCACGCCGATGCTGTAGTTTGGGCAACAGGATATGTTCCTCGCCAGGATCTTTACCTGCAGCTTAAAGCACTGCATTCGCGAACCTTCATCATCGGTGATGCATTCGAAGTGGGCGGTATCCGCGACTGTATAGCCCAGGCGCAAGCGCTGGCCAGGGGTATCTCTTCAATGTTGTCCTGATCCGGAATAAAAATTTGATGAGGGTAATAGCCTGTATGGAAAAAACTTTGATAAATGGACAGGGATAATTTACCATAATTATTAGTGGGGATGTATTGTTACCAGGAGTAAAGTGAAGGGGGAATTTATTTGAGTTACGAAGCTGTTTTGGTTGATAAACAAGAGCATATCGGAATTATTACCTTAAACCGGCCGGAATATTTGAATACCTTTAACGTGCCTCTGGCTACAGATTTGAATAACGCTTTAAAAGAAATGGATCAGGATGAGGAAACCCGGGTTATTATCATCCGGGGAGCAGGCAAAGGCTTTTGTGCTGGAATCGATGTCGGTGGTCTAGAAGGCAAGACACCACTGGAATACTATGCATGGATTACACTAATGGAGGAGTGGGCGATAACCATTGCCCATATCACAAAGCCGGTCATTGCTTCTGTACACAACATTGCTGTCGCCAATGGAATCGGAGTCGTAGCTGCCTCAGATCTCGCAGTAGCCGCGGAAGGCACAATATTCGGGGCTACGGCGGTGAATGTAGGGCTTTTCTGCATGGGGCCGGCAGTACCACTTTGCCGCAACTTGGGGAGAAAGAAGACACTGGAGCTGCTGCTTACCGGGGACACCATTGACGCTTTTGAGGCTGAACGGCTCGGTCTGGTAAACAAGGTAGTTCCTCTGGAAAAGCTAGAGGAGGAAACTATGCATCTGGCCCGCAAGCTGGCTGCCAAGAGCCCGCTGGCAGTTCAGTTGGGTAAAAAGTCATTTTATAAAATGGCTGATTTAGAGTATGATAAAGCCTTTGAATTGACCGGCAATCATTTTGCCATGTTGTGCACCACTGAAGATGCCCATGAAGGGGTCGATGCCTTTCTAAATAAAAGAAAGCCGGAGTGGAAATACAAATAGCTGAAACAGGGAAGCAAGGGGACGTTCCTTTTGCTTCCTTTTTCAGGTTTTGAAGAAGCAAGGGAAGAAGCAAGGGGACGTTCCTTTTGCTTCCTTTTCAGGTTTTGAATATGATATTCTGGCTTAATCCTGTTACTCTAGCGATCTGGCGTTGCGTCGCTCCTTGAATACATTTAATCTGCTTGATAAGCTCACTTCTTCTTGACCTCTCCATATTGTGTAATGTCGATATGGTTAGACCGTTTAAAATTGCTTCAATCTCCAATTTTACCTCGTTATCGGTCTTTTTCCGTTTGACTACGTCGTCCAAACATATTTCCTGTGTACCTTCACTCATAAAATATCTAAATTGTAAAATCGCTTTTTCCTGATCCCTACTAAAACATGTCCAATATATAGCTGGAATCAGTAATGCCTGATGGATATTCATACCCTCCGTAGTAAGCATTTATACTGCTCCATTGATAATCATGAGGATGTTGAACTATCCTGGCGTTAACGGGATTATTGTGTACATATCGGATGACAGTTAATAAATAGCCGTCATTTTCAACGCATTCGCTTCCGTAACGACCCTGAAAGACATGACCGGATCTTTGATACTTGCGATTATACCATGAAGCATAACTAGTCCCAATGCGTTTCATTATAAGATGAATTTCTTCGTTCTTCTCATGGATAAGTAAATGTACATGGTTGTTCATTAAACAATATCCCAGTAGATTGAAGTTATCAGCTTTGATAAGTTCTATAGTTTCTAAAAAATGCTGATAGTCTTCTTCGTCGAAAAAAATATCCTGCCTATTAATTCCTCGCATTACTATATGATATATACCGCTGTTAGCCCGTTCCCGTGCTTTTCTTGCCATAAGCATCTTTCTTTCACATTTTCCGCAATTATACCATAAATACCAAGGAAGCAAAAGGAACGTCCCCTTGCTTCCTCCAATCAACTAGGCAGTTCTATGAATTGCTTTTCTCATAACAATTTCTTCGATTATGAACAAAACGAATATCGTATAAAAGAACAATTCTGAGATAAAGCAAGGAGTGCATATTATCTTGCCTAATTGATATTGAATACCTCCCAAAACAGATGCAACAGAAGCATAACACAAACTGGTCAGCCTTGCGCTCCATAATAATATATTGTTATGGGGCGAAAACCAATATAAGCCTAAAATCAGAATAGATCCAACAAGAGCAGCGACAGATAACTCTAATTGGCTTATCCCCATGATATTACCGCATGTTCTGCATGGGTCAATATTTATTTTAATTATTACTAGAAAAATTGAAAAAATGGCATTTAGCACAAGAAACGCAACTGTATATTTTTTCATATTGCGCCTCCTCCCTAGTTGATTTTTATCAAGAGCATGATGAATGTTACAACTGCAAAGCCCAGCAAGATAATGCCGATTGTTACTTTATCAGAATTACCGTTATCTCTGCCTTTTCTCAAGTTGTACAAACCGGAGATTAGTAAAGCTAAAAAACTCAAGAACGCTATACAAGATGCCAGCATTTTAGAACCATCCACTATTAGGATCCTTCACAATAAGCAACGCACATTCCCAAGTCAAACCAGTTAAAGAACCACAGGCCGAGTAAACACCCTAAACATCCTACACCTTCGCTCACAACGCACCCGAATGCGCAAACGATTGCTATGGTATTTAACACCCAACCAGGGACACCAATTGAATAAGCGCAGTTTTTAAAGCAAACCCAAAAACTGGATACTGATTTGGGCTGAATTGTCTTTGAATTTATTTCCGCTTTACTTAGACCCTTTTCGTCAAGAGCTTTTGAAACATCTAATGTCACATCTTTCCCGTCTTTGCTAACGTAAACCAGAGTGCCGTTTTCAGTTACTTCTGCGGTTATGCTAGTGTTTGGAGCAATGTATGAAAAACTATAGTTGTCATTAGCTTGCTTATTATATAGATACAAATAGGTATTAGCTACATGCTTTTGCTGATCAAATTCAAAAACAGCTTTACTTGCCGGATAACCTGTATTATCTTGAATCGGAATTAGAGCAAGATACTGACTCCCGGTAAGCTTGGGTGCTTGTTTAACGACAATATTATTTGTATCAAGCTTATATTTTGATGATAAGCTATTTACTTGCACCTTGAATGATTCGTCTTGTAATAGTGAACTTGACACTTTGTCGCTGACGGATGACATGGCCAAGCTTTTATCAACGATAGATGCAGCAACCAGATTACCCGTGACGATAGGTGCCAGGGCCAACGCAAGTATTACTACCATGGATATCAGTCTTTTCGACGCAGTTTTCATGCTTATACTCATAATATCTAAACCTCCCTTAACAAATAACCAATTTAATTTTTAGTGTATTGTAATTACTAGCAGTAGTGGTTCTGATTAGGCAGAGGGGACAAGGGGTTGCACCCGTTGTGCCCAGACAGCCAATTCAAACCATTACTTCTTTGGGTGGGCATCGTGGCTTATTATGATAGCAATTCATAATTTCACTTCCTTTCAACGACTACTAATTCGGCCTCTAACTCCCTTACCTTTTTCGGATATTTTTGACAAATAATAAATATGGATACAATAAATGGAAATAAAATGCTTGTTCGTTATGATAACACTTTGGCAAGTAATGTCAATTGTTATTGTAAAATAATGTAAAATAGTCTGCTGCGCGATAGAATGGGAAATTGACACACATTTGCGGTCGGTACCCGTGCATGAAATCATGGATTCTGGTCATGAACTGTTGTGTTTGCGACATGAAAAAATATGATCCTAAAAGGCTTTGCATAAAAAGATAAGTTAATTTGTTGCAAAAAGGCTTAGGTGCGAGATCAGAAAATTTGACAAAAACAAATTGCCCCTGCTTTAACAGAGGCAATCTTCTATGTCTGGGAAGCAAGGGGACGTTCCTTTTGCTTCCTTTTTCAGGTTTTGAATATGATATTCTGGCTTAATCCTGTTACTCTAGCGATCTGGCGTTGCGTCGCTCCTTGAATACATTTAATCTGCTTGATAAGCTCACTTCTTCTTGACCTCTCCATATTGTGTAATGTCGATATGGTTAGACCGTTTAAAATTGCTTCAATCTCCAATTTTACCTCGTTATCGGTCTTTTTCCGTTTGACTACGTCGTCCAAACATATTTCCTGTGTACCTTCACTCATAAAATATCTAAATTGTAAAATCGCTTTTTCCTGATCCCTACTAAAACATGTCCAATATATAGCTGGAATCAGTAATGCCTGATGGATATTCATACCCTCCGTAGTAAGCATTTATACTGCTCCATTGATAATCATGAGGATGTTGAACTATCCTGGCGTTAACGGGATTATTGTGTACATATCGGATGACAGTTAATAAATAGCCGTCATTTTCAACGCATTCGCTTCCGTAACGACCCTGAAAGACATGACCGGATCTTTGATACTTGCGATTATACCATGAAGCATAACTAGTCCCAATGCGTTTCATTATAAGATGAATTTCTTCGTTCTTCTCATGGATAAGTAAATGTACATGGTTGTTCATTAAACAATATCCCAGTAGATTGAAGTTATCAGCTTTGATAAGTTCTATAGTTTCTAAAAAATGCTGATAGTCTTCTTCGTCGAAAAAAATATCCTGCCTATTAATTCCTCGCATTACTATATGATATATACCGCTGTTAGCCCGTTCCCGTGCTTTTCTTGCCATAAGCATCTTTCTTTCACATTTTCCGCAATTATACCATAAATACCAAGGAAGCAAAAGGAACGTCCCCTTGCTTCCCCAAAAAGGGGCAGAATGACAAGTTGGAAGAAACCATCTGAAAGATATTTACATTATTCAAGGTATTATTATTATACTGTTCGGTTTCAGGGGGAAACTTATGAAGAAAAAACTGCCTAAAAGACTATCAGTGTGGTTCATATTTCTGCTTATCCTGATTTTCACTTACTATGCAATTGAAGTGGGGATTGCCCGAGCTCATACCGTTGAAGCCGTAGATTATTACTATAATTCAGGTCAGATAAAGATGCAGGCAGGGGATCTGTCGCCGCGTCAGCTTGAAATCCTGTTAGAGATAGAGGACCCGAATTTCTACAATCATCACGGTGTTGATTTCAAAACACCTGGTGCGGGATGGACTACTATCACCCAGGGACTCGCCAAGAGATTTTATTTTAAACATTTTCAATCAGGATTTATGAAAATAAAACAGACTCTCTGTGCCAGGTTGGCTCTCGACCCACTGGTATCTAAAGAGAGACAGCTCGATTTATTTATAAATTTAATGTATTTTGGCAATGGTACCTATGGCTTGAAAGATGCAGCAAAATACTATTTTGATAAAGAAGTCAATCAACTTGAAGAAGACGAATACATTGCGTTAATCGCCTGCTTAATAGGCCCCGAGCAGTTGAATATAAAAAACCATCCGCGGGAAAATGCCATAAGAGTAGAGCGAATTAAAAAGGTTTTATCAGGTTCCTACAAGCCAGCAGGGCTGTTTGATATTACCTACGAAGAGGCAGATAAGGTGTAAATCCGTTTTGCAAAGACATGGGGACGAACAGAAGGACCGTCCCCATGTTTCTGTTTCCATGACAAAAACAGATTGCCCCTGCTTTGACAGAGGCAATCGTCTATGACTATTCATCTTGTAAGGTCAATGCAATGGCCAGTTAATCTGTTTAGGTCATCAGATTGCAGATGGCGTTGGAGAAGGCTACCGGGTCGTCGATATTTATTCCCTCGATGAGGAGCGCCTGGTTGTATAACAACTCGCTGTAGGTTTTAAGCTTTTCCTGATCACTTGAAAACAGGGACTTTAAGGTTCCAAAAACCGGATGGTTGGCGTTTATCTCCAGGATGCGGTCGGCCTTGATCTTCTGGTCACTAGGCATGGCGTTCAGTATTTTCTCCATCTCCAGGGAGACGGCTCCGTCACTGGCCAGGCAGACCGGGTGGGATTTAAGGCGCTGGGAAAGACGGACAGCCGTCACCTTGCCCTCCAGTGAGTCTTTCATGAAATTTAGCATTTCCTTGGACTCTTCTGACTCTTTTTCGGATGACTGCTTTTCTTCTTCGCTATCCAGGCCCAGGTCGCCGCTGGAAACGGATTTGAATTCTTTCCCTTCATATTCATGCAGGACCTGCAGGGCGAATTCGTCCACGTCATCGGTCAGATAGAGGATCTCAAAGCCCTTGTCCTTCAGCAGCTCGGTCTGGGGCAGCCGGTCTACGCGCTCAACACTTTCTCCGCTGGCGTAGTATATATACTTCTGGTCTTCCTGCATGCGGCTGACGTACTCGGCCAGGGTGACCAGACTCTTGTCGCGCGAGGAATAGAACATGATAAGATCTTGCAGCAGATCTTTGTTCGCCCCGAACTTCTGGTATACACCGAACTTCAACTGCAGGCCGAAGCTCTTGAAGAACTTATCGTAAATCTCCCGCTGCTTGGTCTGCAGATCCAGCAGTTCGTTTTTGATCCTTTTCTCCAGATTACCGGCAATCAATTTGAGCTGGCGATCGTGCTGGAGCATCTCACGAGAAATATTCAAGGACAAATCCTGTGAGTCCACCAGGCCCTTTACAAAACTGAAGTGATCGGGGAGCAGGTCTGCGCATTTGTCCATGATCAGGACGCCGTTGGAATAGAGCTGCAGCCCCTTTTCGAATTCTTTGGTGTAGTAGTTGAAAGGGGTGCGGGCGGGGATGTACAACAGCGCGTTAAAGGTAGCTTTGCCCTCGGTGCTGCTGTGAATCACGCGCAGGGGATTTTCAAAGTCCATGAATTTTTCTTTATAGAAATAATTATAGTCATCTTCGCTGAGCTCGCTTTTACTGCGCCGCCAGATGGGCACCATGCTGTTCAGGGTCTGGGTCTCGATATAGCTCTCGGGTTCGGTTTCACTGCCTTCTTTTAGGCGGTGCCTTTCCACATCCATCATAATAGGATAACGAATATAGTCAGAGTATTTTTTCACGATAGATTTGATCCTGTACTCATCCAGGAACTCTTCATATCTATCGTCATCGGTACTTTCTTTCAGGTCCAGGATAACGTCGGTACCTACGCTGTCGCGGCTGGCATCGTTGATGATGTAACCGTCCAGTCCCTCTGATGTCCATTTGTAGGCTTTATCGGAACCATACGCCCGGCTGATCACGCTAAGGCGCTTGCTTACCATAAAAGCTGAATAAAAGCCGACTCCGAACTGCCCGATTATTTCGAGGTCATCTGCGTTTTCGTTGTCCTGCATAAAGGCCAGTGATCCGCTGTTGGCGATAGTGCCCAGGTTGCTTTCCAGTTCCTCCCTGGTCATGCCGATGCCGTTATCGGAGATGGTAATGGTCCGGTTAAATTTGTCAACGTTCAACTTGATGACGAACTCATCTCTTTTTAAACCTACATTTTCATCCGTCAATGAACGGAAATAGAGCTTGTCAATTGCATCGCTGGCATTCGAAATAAGCTCGCGCAGGAAGATTTCCCGGTTGGTGTACACCGAGTTGATCATTAAATCCAGCAGTCGCTTGGATTCAGTCTTGAATTGAATCTTGTCCACAGATAATCACCTCTACAAAAGCATTATATTTGGGAACTCCTAAAAAAAAATTCCCAAATATTATATAGCCTAATTTTAATAAGATTTCAAGATATCAGTTATTTTTTATTGATCCTTTATGGCGCTCTTTTAAGCTAAAGCTGTAACTATTTCCCTGCCGCTAAAGAATTCCATATATGATTTTTTTACACTATAACGAGCTTTTCATTACTGATTATTAATCCCGGAAAGCTATAAACTGATCTTATCCATCCTTGAATACGGAGGTATTAGATTTTTTGCATTTCAGGTTATTCGGTATAGGCAGGGAGTAAACAGCAAAATACTTAATGTGAATGATTAGAAAGAAGGGCATTGTCAGTGTTATTCAGGCGTCTGGGAAGGTTCGTTTTTGGCAAAAGTATGGCCAGCTCTCAGCTGGGAGAGGAAAAACTAAATGTCTTTTGGGGAATGCCGGTTTTATCGAGTGACTCGATATCTTCGGTGGCCTATGCGGTTGAAGAAATATTACTGGTGCTGGTCCCGGTGATCGGTGCTGCTTCTTTTGTTTGGATGCCGCGCATAGCTCTGGCAATTATAGCGCTTTTGACCATACTGGTTTTCTCCTATCGTCATGTAGTGGATGCTTATCCCAACGGCGGAGGGGCTTATGTCGTAGCCAAGGAAAACTTGGGATCGATATACAGTCTTGTAGCCGGTTCTTCCCTGGCTGTAGATTACGTTTTGACTGTCTCCGTTAGTATAGCTGCTGCTACTGCTGCCATCACTTCCGCCTTTCCGCAGCTCTATGCCCATCGGGTAGGGATATCGCTGGTCATGATATTTTTGCTTACATTAGGAAATCTGCGTGGAGTCCGCGAATCTTCACGAATTTTTAGCCTGCCCACTTATGCTTTTATTTTATCTGTGATCGTATTGATCGGGGCCGGCCTAATTAAATCCTTCAGCGGGGAAGCGATAAGCGTATCTATTGAAGATGGAACGGCGGTCAACATCGGATCCGGGATTGTTACCTTGCTTCTGATTATCAGAGCCTTTGCTTCTGGCTGCAGCGCTCTGACCGGGGTGGAAGCCATAAGCAATGCCGTCCCCAACTTTAAGTCACCCGCCCCCAAGCAGGCAAAACTCGTCTATGTTTTGTTGGGAGTTGCCATTGCCGTCTGTTTCGGGGGGGTGGCCTTTCTAGCTCATATTTATCATGCCGTGCCCAATCCCCGGGTCACAGTTATAACCCAGCTTACCCTGGCTATCTTCGGGCAGGGCACCATGGTCTATATCATGGCTGCCACTACCGCATTGATTCTGGGTCTGGCAGCTAATACAGCTTACAGCGGCTTTCCTACTTTATTTTCGGTTATTGCCCAGGACGGTTATGTTCCCCGTCAGTTATCGATGCGGGGACATCGTCTTAATTTTAACAACGGTATCGTTATCTTAAGTATTGCAGCAGCCCTTTTGATCATCGTTTTTCAGGCGGATACCCACCTCCTGATCAACCTTTACGCCGTGGGAGTCTTTACCTCTTTCACATTGTCTCAAACCGGAATGGTTGTGCACTGGTGGAAAGAACGTTCTAAGGCCTGGCGGTCTAAAGCTCTAATTAACGGAATGGGTGCTCTTACCACCGGAATAGCGGTTAGCGTTATCGGCGTCACCAAGTTTAAGGAAGGGGCCTGGATAGTATTTGTAGTGGTCCCCTTGCTTATTTTGCTGATGCTGAAGATAAAATCACATTACGTATCAGTTGCCAGGCAGTTGGATATACCAAATGAATTCTTGCCCCAGTTATCCTTCTCTACTACTTACTCGCACCATGTGATCGTTCCGATTGATAGCCTTAACGCTATGGTAGTAAAAGCCCTGCGCTATGCCCGCAGCATCACGCCCAATGTGGAAGCTTTCCATGTCGAGATTGCTGAAGGCGAGGCAGATAAATTAAGGCGCAAATGGGCTTTGCTGAATACTGATATACCTCTAATTGTCAAATTTTCTCCCTACCGGGAAGTGGTCAACCTGCTTACTGAATATATTGACTCGGAAGAACACGCATCCCAGCCGGGTGACGTGATAACGGTGCTGTTGCCGCAATTCTTCGTCTCGCACCGCTGGGAGATGGCCCTGCACAACAACACCAGTCTTTTTATCGCCAACGCTATGTTAAAAAAGCGCAACGTCATCGTCTCGATAATTCCCTTTTACCTGGATGACATCAAGGCTTACCGGCTTGGTAAAAAAACCGCCAATCCTTAATTACTTGAAATCATAATAATTCGTCACACTCTGGCATATCGGAAGGGGATATTGGCCAGTAATAAGAATTGAGCTATACCCGAATCGACGGACACAGTTGAGTTAGGTACAATAACAACTGTG
>CAZWPO010000003.1:0-162601 GCA_964635975.1 uncultured Syntrophomonas sp. | reverse complement strand
TCTAAAGGACGAACTTCCGGGAAAATGTAAAACGATGAGTTAAATCGCCGCTTTTAAACCTTATTTCAATCACATAAGATTCACACATACCGATGCCAATATATCGGGATTTTGCTTTATATTTCAAGGCAATTTCTTTTCCCCGATCACATGACCATCACATAAAACCCCGCAACATTTACAACCCGTTTTCAATCCTTTTCAATCCAAAGATTGAAAATATAAGCCAGGCTAGTAAACCGGATCGCATTTCGCGTTATCAATGTGAGTTCAATGTTACAAATCACATTGAATGTCACATTGAAATCAAATGACTATCAAATAACCGTCAAATAAAACTCGAACAAGTAAATCCCTATATATTGGGGTCATTTAATCGCCAACTACCCCAATTTAAGTTTCTCGATCAAATAACCATCAAATAAGAATAAAATACAGATTATCCCCTTTAAAAATCTGTATTTTATCTGTAAATTTATCAGTAAAATAATACGTATGCCCGTAATATTGGCATTGACTAACTGATTCAGTTATAAGAAGAATATCTGTATTCGATCTAAATCGTTAATCCCGGGCACCAAAATGGGCACCAATTTTTCACGGGGAAATGTTCAATAAATGGGCTATTGTAATAACTGTTTTGATACCCTATTTAAAATTTTGGGCGACGTTTTGGCGACGTCCAGCAAAAAAGAGGCCAAATTGGAAATTGGCCTCTTTCGTAAAAACGCATGGTTATGGGATTTTAAATGGAGCCGATGGGCGGATTTGAACCGCCGACCTGCTGATTACGAATCAGCTGCTCTGCCACTGAGCCACATCGGCTAATTTGTTAACACATAGATGATACCAGGATAAAATGGCCCAGTCAAGCAACAGCCTGGCTAACTGGCTAAGCTTGGGCTGTTCCCGGAAATGCTATTTGTGTAATTTCCCAATGTGATCCATCCTATAAATGCATAACCAAGTGATCGTGGTCGCATTTAGTGACTCCCTGAATCTTTAAGCCGTGGGGATTGCCATATTTACATGGACTATCGGGGGCAATAGTATTTCGAACGACTAAAATTTGATTCAAGTTTTCCCCTCATATGCCAGGAGAAATAGCAGGATAACAGAATTACGTCAATCCGGGGCAGGATCTGGGATTGTTTATGAACAGCTTCTCATGGCGTTTGCCGCTTATCATTATATGCCAGCTTTGGGATACTGAGCCTGTATAATTATTGTGGCAAGAATCCGATATAATCTGTGTGACCTGTTGCGATATGACAATCCCAAGCAGATGAATAATTTCCGATAATAGTACCGGCATATCAGACGTTTTTAGGTAAACAAGGGAGGCTGCTCTTTATGAAGATGCCTGAGCCTGGCGAAAAGATCTACATCCACACCAGCCTTTACCTGGATCATGGAGAAGACGATGTCCATGGCGGCCTGGCTACAATTTCTAATGTTGAACTGAATCCCAACTGCCCGCAGGAAAGCAACCGGATATATATTCAGGTAAAAGAGGTGCCCGGGGTGTCATATAATTACTGGGTACTGATGCAGGAGCAGGAGAAGCTCAAGGAAAGATACGGTGATCAGGTTGCTTATCCCGATCCCGATTATGGTGATACCAGTCAATCTCAGGTTGCAGAGAATATCCTTGTAGACATTGAGCCAAACCAGGCGAGTGCAACAGGTTGCAGAGGTATTCCTTTAGCTGTAAATAAACTGGGTTCCGTTCACGGAGTCTCCCCGGTCTCAATCGTATCAAAAAACGCAAATTCCTTTCTAGTCGTATATAATGATGACCTCTTCAGGAAAAAAGCCGTTATTTACAGGCTTAACGATTTCCGCCAGTGTTATCGTACTCTAAAAGGCCTGGTGGATGGTCTGGACCATGTGGCTTTCTCCCCTTCTGGGAATGTCCTGGCCGCTGCCAGTTATTTCTCGCATTTCAGATTTAGTGGATTTGTTTATCATGTGAATAGTGATCATATCACACCCGTGTTAAGCGAACGATACTATGGCAAGGCCAGCATTGGAGGCGGGTCGCAGATGTTTGCCATCAGTCCCGATGAGTCCCTCATGGTCATTGCTTCATCAGTAACAAACAACAGCCGGCTCAGGATTTTTGACATTAAAGGAAGCGAAGAACCGACCGGCATATTTACCATGAATCCTCCTGGAAGAGTATTCGAAACTAAATCTCTAAACTGGTCCCCTGACGGCCAAATTATTGCTCATCACGGTCATTATATGAACAGCCTTGTTCCACCCGAAAAACAAAGAGGAATCTTTCTGTGGAAGGTTGACCGCGATTCTTCTTCGATATCAGTCGATCATATAGGAACATTACGTTATGAAAGCGGCAACCATGATGATAGCATGGTTGCCCTGGACTTCTCCCCGGACTCCCGGTTCCTGGTGCTGGGTGCCGATGAGCGTTCGAGTGACAGGTTAAAGCTCTTTGACCTGCAATCACAGCAGTTAGTTTTTGAATCCGCACCCCTGAATTCAACTACTTCATCTTTGCTGTTTACACCCAGTGGACGGTATCTCTTCAGCGCACAAAAGGACGGGACTATCTATGTATGGAGTGTCGAACCGTCATTTTTTACTTTATATATGACTATCGCTCTTCCTGGAGAAATTTATCAGCTGTGCTGGTCAGACGATAACAAGCTTTTGGCTGCGCATCAGGACGGGAAAAGGTCGGTTGCGGTGAGCAGTGTTGCGCTTCCGGCAGATATGCTGAACTGATCGCCCGCGGCCAGCTCGGCTTATTTTGAAGCTATCAGTTCTCCAACAAGATTCATTATGCTGTCGACTTTGATGCTCCCGGAAAACCTTGGGACCCCGTTGATCATTACCAGCGGGAGAGAATATCCCATCTGAATCAGCTTGGCGATGTTGGGATAGTCCTTGAAGCTGCCCCTATCCAGATCAATAAATAGCATTTCTATATTTTCCCCATAAGCTTCTTTCATAGCAGCAGCCAGGTTCGCGTAATCTTCTCTAACAGTCGATACCCAACTGTCATCAGGAATGTCTCCTGAGGTCATTCATCCTCCACCGATTACTGTACCGCTAAATACTTCGACAATAATCTTACCGTCTTCCATATAAACTCCTAGTTCTTCAAACAGCTCGTCTGAGAAATATTATGCGGGCTAAAAGCCCCACCATTTTGATTGGCGGGGTTTTATCAAACTGCTTGATTGGTATGCTATTTTTTCTTGGCCGGGGTAACCTCTTCTTCCATCAGGTCGTAATAGTTAGGATTATTTATAACCACTGACAGGCAGGCCGGGCATATGCTAGCTGGATAGGCTTTTCTTCCGATTACATTGACCATCTTTCTCATGGCCTGGTCTGGGAATTTTTTACTGCATGAGTAGCATTTTTTCATATTCTTTCTCCCATTTACCGTCCCGGTAGGGATCTGTCTTACTCGCTATACGCTTCTATATAGCCAATCTCGATTTTGGCAAGTTCTTCAATTTTGGCGGCTGCTATCGATCTAATCTGGTCACTCTCATCTTCCAACTGGTCCAGGGCCAAATCGGCAAAATTTATGCACTTCAACCGTTCCAGGGTCTCTTCCACAGAAATGGTGGCGAAGAAACCGTTCAAGGTATTCATGAGGTTGAAAAAAAACTGCTGAGTCCACTCCTCAACCTGTTCATTGAGCTGATCGCTGTTCAGGTCAAATTTCGGTTGAAACATCTTTCATCCTCCTCATCCATTGATGGGCTTCTTCAATAGCATCAAGAACGGCCGAAGGGGCTGGCCCGCCAGGAATCCGTCGCCGGGCTACGCAGGCTGTAACATCTATAAATTCAAAAACATCCTCTTCGATCCAGGGATTAATCTCTTTATACTCCGCCAGGGTCAGGCTGTCTAGAGCAATGTTTTTCCCCAGGCAATATAGTACCGCTTTGCCCACCACTTCATGAGCATCACGGAATGGAAGTCCCTTGGCTACCAGGTAGTCAGCCAGATCGGTGGCGTTGGTGAAACCGCCGCGCGCCGCGCTTTTCATGCGTTCGGTTTTAAATTGGGCGCTTTGCAGCATAGGTGCAAAAACCAGCAGGCATTTCTTAACAGTGTCTATGGTGTCAAAGAGTGCTTCTTTGTCTTCCTGCATATCTTTATTATAGGCTAGAGGAAGAGACTTCATCATGGTCAGGAGGCTCATTAGATTGCCATACACACGACCAGTTTTACCTCTCACCAGTTCAGCCAGGTCAGGATTTTTCTTCTGTGGCATGATGCTGGAGCCGGTGGTGAATGCATCATCGAGCTCGACAAAGCCGAATTCATCAGTTGACCAGAGAATAATCTCTTCGGCAAAACGTGATAGGTGCATCATCATTATGCCCGACGAGCTGCAAAACTCCACTGCAAAATCCCGATCGCTGACCGCATCCAGGCTGTTGCGGGTAATCGTCCAGAAACGAAGCTGGTCGCTGACAAACTTGCGGTCCAGGTCAAATCCGGTCCCGGCAAGGGCGCCAGAACCTAAAGGCATGTAATTGGCACGGTTGTAGCAGTCCTGCATGCGCCACACATCCCGCCTCAGCATCTCAAAATAGGCCATCAAATGGTGTCCCAGGGTTATGGGCTGGGCTTTTTGCATATGGGTATAGCCGGGCATAACGGAATGGATATGCTCCTGGGCCAGATCCAGCAGTATTTCCTGCAGATACAGGATGAGTTCGATTACTGCTTTCAATTCCTCGCGCAGGTACATACGTAGGTCAAGCGCAACCTGGTCGTTGCGGCTCCTGGCAGTATGCAATTTCTTGCCCACATCGCCTATCTTTTGAATCAGGAAAGTTTCTATGTTCATGTGGACATCTTCAGCATGTACAGTAAACTGCAGTTGCCCATTATCGATTTCCTGCTGAATCTCAAGCAGCCCATGAACAATAAGATCCCTTTCCTCCTCACTTATTATTCCCTGCTTGGCCAGCATAGTGGCATGGGCTATGCTACCCTCTATATCGTGTCTGTACAATCGCTTATCAAATGATATGGACGCATTGAAATCTTCGGTTAGCCGGTCGCTCTCCCGGGTAAATCTGCCGCTCCAAAGCTTCATTCCCACACCTCAATTTTGCAAAATTTAAGCCTCCCCCTTAGGAAGAAGGAAGGCCACTGCTTAAGAATTATTATATTACTTTGCCGCTAGCCTGTACAGGAGGATTGCCGGGCTTGTAGAGACAAAGGCGAGGGCAGGACTCCAGGTCAGCAGTTTATTACTCTGATCTTCTTGACATAGGGAACACAGCGGTCGGCTATGTTCTCTAACTGCTGGGGAGAAAAAGGAGCAACCGCCCTCATTGCTGGGTCCAAAGCGTTTCCCGGTTGGTATTGCTGGAGCGTATAGAGACGTGCTCCCTGCAAAGAATTAGCTATATCAATAATATCCTGTCCCCGGTGCAAAGCTGGAACTACGGTAGTGCGAAATTCGACCATGGGTTCTTCACTTATCTGAAGCAGTAGATAACAGCTGTTGCGCACATATAGAAAGTCCTGGGGGCTCAAGCGCCCGCAGGCCATCAGGTATTTTCTATAATCCAGCGGAGCTTTAATGTCCATAGCGATATAATCCAGCAGGCCACGATCGAGAAGGTCCTCCAACATATCTGGATTTGATCCGTTGGTATCAAGTTTGACCTTTAAGCCCAGATTCTTTATGTCCTGAATGGTCTCGATGAGCTGCGCCTGTTTGGTTGGTTCTCCACCGCTGATCACTACTGCATCCAGAAAACCTTTTCTTTCCTGTAGAAAATCCAGAATCTTTTCCAGGCTTACATCGGATTCCCGGTCGCGCCCATAGAGCAGATGCGTGTTGTGACAAAAAGGACAGGAAAAATTGCATCCCCGGGTGAATAACACTGCCGCAACTTCACCCGGGTAATCTATCAAGCTCTGTTTTATCAACCCGGCAAATTTCATAAGGCTAAAAGCCCTCCGTTCAGGCCACTGACAGATACTCACACTGCCGCACAGTGTAAAGCTGCATTAGTTCTTCCGTCTCAGCAAAAGCGCCTGTCTGATGGGTAATGGTTCTAAAAAATGATTATATATATGCCATTCAACCTGCATGCAATATCATGCCAGGATAACGGGATCTAGCTGTCGTGTTTTTCACTCCCGTCACATATACCAGTATATCCCAAGTTCCTGTCAAATTTAGCCTTGCGAAATCATCTGTACTTCCTGAACGTTATCCAGTGCCCGGTCAAACAGTTTGCGGTTGTCAAATTCGGCCTGCTTGCCAGCATTCCACTGGTCAATGGGCCTGATATAACCGACCACCCTTGAATATACTTCACACATGGTATCCCGACCTTCCGCCTCGCAATGCGGGCAGGTGTTTTTTTGCCCAGCCAGGTAGCCATGTGAAGGGCAAATACTGAAGGTCGGCGATAATGTGAAGTAGGGCAGGGTGAACTGTTCGCACACTTTCTTGATCATCTTCTTGGTGGATTCTATCGATGGTATTGATTCACCGAGGAATATATGAAATACCGTACCGCCTGTATATTTAGTCTGCAGAGGCTCCTGAAGGCTCAGGGCTTTGAACAGGTCGTCAGTGTAATTGACTGGAAGTTGGGTGGAATTGGTATAATAAGGCTCTGCACCGCGACGATAATCAACTTCATTGGCCACCATTATATCTGGATAGGCTATTTTGTCTTTGCGTGCTATCCCGTAAGTTACTCCTTCCGCCGGCGTGGCCTCCAGGTTAAATATGCTACCGGTCTCTTCCTGGTAACCTACCATGCGGTCGCGCATATAGTCCATAACCTCCTCAGCAAAGGCCATACCCTGCTCGCTGGCAATATCACAGCCCAGGAAATTCAGACATGATTCATTCATACCGATAACGCCGATTGTAGAAAAGTGATTCTTCCAGTACTGGCCGAAACCTTCTTTGACATTGCGCAGGTAAAACTGCGAGTACGGATACAATCCGGCATCAGTCAGACCCTCAAGAATTTTACGTTTGGTCTCCAGGCTGTTGGCCGCCAGATCCATGATGCTGCCCAGGCGCTTAAAGTAATCATAACGGTCGCGGGCCAGATAACCAAGTCGAGCTAGATTTATAGTCACGACGCCGATTGAACCGGTAAGCGGGTTGGCTCCAAACAGAGCGCCTCCGCGCTTGCGCAGTTCACGATTATCAAGGCGCAAACGGCAGCACATGCTGCGAGCATCCTCGGGATTCATGTCCGAGCCAATAAAGTTCGAAAAGTAGGGTATCCCATAGCGCGCAGTCATTTCCCAGATTCTATCGTAGTTGGGATTGGCCCAGTCGAAATCCTCGGTGATATTATAGGTGGGAATCGGGAAAGTGAACACGCGCTCTTCCTTATCCCCTTCCATCATAACTTCGGCAAAAGCCTGGTTGAATATATCCATCTCTGCCTGGAATTCCCCATAAGTGGACTCCATCAGGCTCCCGCCGATTACCACCGGCTCATCCTTCATAAACTCCGGAACCTTAAGATCCAGTGTAACGTTGGTAAAAGGAGTCTGGAAGCCAACCCGGGTAGGTACGTTCATATTGAAAACGAATTCCTGCAAGCATTGCTTCACCTGTTTGTAGTCCAGATTGTCGTAGCGAATAAATGGGGCTAATAGGGTATCAAAATTGGAAAATGCCTGGGCGCCAGCCGCTTCACCCTGCAAAGTGAAGAAGAAATTGACGATTTGGCCTAATATCGAACGGAAGTGCTTGGCCGGTCCGCTGGCCACTTTACCCCTTACCCCTTTAAAGCCTTCCAGGAGCAGATCGCGGATGTCCCATCCCACACAGTATACCCCCAGAATGCCCAGATCGTGAATATGCACGTCTCCGCTGTTATGAGCGTCTTTCACCTCGGGAGGATATACCTGGTTTAACCAGTATTGTGATACTACCAGGGAAGAGATATGAAAATTCATCCCCTGCAGCGAATATGTCATATTTGAATTCTCTTTTACCCGCCAGTCGTTACGACCCAGGTAATCTTCGATCAATTTGTTATTAAATAAGAGGTGGGCGGTTTCCCTGATATCCTGATGCTGTTTTCGGTAAAGTATGTAGGCTTTTGCAGTCTTATAATGGCCGTTCTTAACCAGTACCTTTTCTACCAGATCCTGAATGCTCTCAACGGTAGCAAATTCGTCGCCGTCAACATATTGGGCGATCTCTACGACTTTCTCGGTCAGTTCAATAGCAGTTAAATAATCTTTGCCGCCTACTGCTTGTGCAGCTTTCCAAATGGCTTTGGTTATTTTGTCTTTTTCAAAGGTAACAATCCTGCCATCGCGCTTTTTAATTTGGTTTATGTCCAATCCGGTACCCCCCCAGGCTCATACTACATATAGTAGTGAAGTCGTAATGCACCACTATATTAGGTATATTATCGAGAAAAACCAATGATAAATCAACGGGAAAATAGTCCTACTACGCTAGAGGTAGACAATGCGGATTATGTTTGATTAGCTGTGGATTTGTCTGTTTTTAGTGAAATATGTACCAATTATTAGAGTTAGAATATTTAAAAAATTAGCTTACCAGTAGCTAAATTTTTTCATAAATTTCACCAGATGCTAAAGGGCAGGGGGTGATACCCTGCCCTACTTTGTCAATTATTTTAAATGCCCGGATCACTTAAAAGCGTGTCAAACCTAGCAGTCCCGGAGAGCTAGCTTGTCTGTAGCCTTTTTGCTCTCACCTGCCGGATTGTCAAGTCCTTCTCGCCCGGATAAGAATTTCAGGCAAAAACTATTTACTACTTTTTGCGTCTCTTTCCATCAGCGCCTGAACCTTAAGCGGCAGCCCAAAAAGGTTTATAAAACCTTCGGCATCTTTTTGCGAATAGATCTCATCAGCACCAAATGTAGCCAGATCATGTCGGTACAAGGAGTAGGGCGACTTTACTCCGGCAGCTATGCAGCTTCCCTTGTAGAGCTTCATCCTCACAGTGCCGGTGACTGTTTTCTGCGTCTCATTGATGAAGGCGTCCAGGGCGATTTTCAACCGGGAATACCAGTTCCCGTCATAAACCAGTTCTCCGTAGAGCACTGCAACCTGCTCTTTGAAGTGGAAGGTGCGGCGATCCAGGGTCAAATTTTCCAATTCACGATGGGCCGTGAACAGAACGGTTCCCCCGGGGCACTCATAGACTCCCCGGGACTTCATTCCTACCAGCCGGTTCTCGACCAGGCTGACAATGCCAACCCCGTTGGCTCCAGCTATCTGGTTGAGTTTCTCGATCAACTCGACCGGGCCTGTCTTCACACCATCCAGGGAAACGGGCACTCCTCCTTCAAAGCCTATTTCTATATAGCTGGGTTTATCGGGAGCCAGCTCGGGAGGGACGGTCAGTACGTACATATGGTTCTGAGGCTCATTCCAGGGATCCTCCAGGTCGCCCCCTTCGTGGCTCAAATGCCACAGATTGCGGTCCTGGCTGTATATCTTCTCCTTGGTGACTGTAATCGGCACGTTATGCTCGCGGGCATAGTCTATAGCATCTTCGCGGGAGCGGATGTTCCATTCCCGCCATGGGGCCACGATGCTCAAATCCGGATTCAGAGCCTTAACCGTCAGCTCGAAACGAACCTGGTCGTTACCCTTGCCGGTGGCCCCGTGAGCCACCGCCACAGCTCCTTCCTTTTGGGCGATCTCCACCATCTTTTTGGCGATCAAGGGGCGTGCGAAGCTGGTGCCCAGCAGGTATTTCCCCTCATATAGGGCGCCAGATTTTAATACCGGCCAGATAAAATCATTTACAAATTCTTCGCGTAGATCCTCGATATATATGGTGCTGGCACCGGTTGCGATGGCCTTATCGTGCAGAGGAGCCAGTTCCTCCCCCTGCCCCAGGTCGGCGCACATGGCAATCACTTCGTATCCGTAATTATCTTTCAACCAGGGGATGATGATGGAGGTATCCAGCCCTCCCGAGTATGCAAGTACAATCTTGGCCATTTTATTCCTCCCGCTTCAGTTTTTTCTATTAGTATTTTTATTTCTTATCATAGGAATAAGAAAAGTTTTTGATGTCGGTTCTTTGCACGAAACCCATCTGCCGATAAAAAGCCTGGGCATTGATATTGAAATTAAGGGTAGTGAGGTCGACGCGCGGCGCTCCGCGCTCATATAATGCTGTCAGGCACTGATCCATGAGGTCCCGGCCGATGCCTAGACCCCGGTACTTGGGATCAACCACCAGGTGGTAGATGCCTCCCCGCCAGCCATTGTAGCCCCCCATGATAGTCCCAATCAGGTTTTCCCCATCTACAGCCACCAAAAAACTGCTCTGATTGATCTCCAGGAAGTCCTGAACTCTTTCAACCGTATCTATGATGTTAGATTTTATTTCCTCAACATCTTTCCAGAGCACCAGCATGGCAGGTATGTCTTGGGTCTGTGCAGCTCGAATAATCCAGGATGAATGCATTTTTACTGTTCTCCTTGATTGACTCTACATGGTCAAAGCCATAATCGCCTTATGGGCATGCAAGCGGTTCTCTGATTCATCAAAGATGGCTGACTGTGGCCCGTCCATGACTTCGTCGGTGATCTCTTTGCCGCGTTTGGCAGGTAGGCAATGCAGAGCGATAGCATTCGCTTTTGCTTTGCCCATCAATTGGCCGTTTAGCTGGTATCGCAGGAAGTTCTTTTCCTTCTCCTCGGCCTGATCCTCCTGGCCCATGCTTGCCCAAACATCAGTATAGACCGCGTCAGCTCCGCTGACCGCTTCCAGCGGATCCTGCACTACGCTTAGAGTGGCTCCGGTTTCCAGGGCATCCTCACGGGCCTGAGCCAGCACCACCGGATCAGGTTCGAATCCGGAAGGCGAAGCGATGACAACATCCATTCCAACTTTAGCGCCTCCAAAAAGCAGCTCATGGGCAACATTATTGCCATCGCCGACATAAGCCAGTTTGAGGCCTTTAAGCTGGCCCTTTCTCTCCTTGATAGTCAGCAAATCACCAATAACCTGGGTAGGGTGGAGCAGGTCGGTCAGGCCGTTGATGACCGGAACATCAGCCCAGCGCGCCATTTCTACTACTTCTTCATGGTCAAAAGTGCGAATCATAATGCCGTCAACCATCCGGGCCAGTACTAGAGCAGTGTCCTTGATGCTCTCCCCCCTGCCCAGCTGGATGTCGCGGGGGCTTAAGAACAGTGCATGGCCGCCCAGTTGATACATACCGACTTCAAAAGCGACCCGGGTCCTGGTCGAAGACTTCTGAAATATCATGGCCAGGGTTTTTCCTGCCAGGTAGGGATGCGGCATCCCCATTTTTTGCATGTTTTTCAGCTGAGCAGCAACATACAACATGTACTCAATATCTACACAGCTGAAATCATGTATAGAGATAAAGTCGCGACCCCGCAAAGTGTTTTTCAATCCGATCATTATGTTCACTCCCATCTCTTTATTACAGACGGCCGCCAACGCCCATGTTTTCATGCTTCGGCGGCCCTCCTTTTTAAACCGCTGCTTCCTTCCAATCCTTTAGGGCTTCTTTTAGTATGCTAACTGCCTGGCGGATCTCGGTTTCCTTGACATTAAGGGGAGGCACGAAACGAAGCACCCGCGGTCCTGCTCCTACCAGAAGAAGGCCTTTGTCGATGCATTTATCAATCAGTTCTTTCACTTCACAATTAAATTCCATACCCAGCAGCATTCCCCTGCCCCTGAGTTCAACTATTCGTGAATCAGCTATTCTGGAGAGTTCCTCATGGAGCAGCCCGCTTTTGGCCTGCACTTCCTGAGATAGGAAATCAAGATCTCCGATCACATCGATCACCCGATTGGCTACTGCGGTCGCCAGGGGATTCCCGCCAAATGTAGAGGCATGGTCGCCAGGAGCGAATCCGCTGGCGGCCTTATTGCTGGCCAGCATAGCGCCGATAGGAAATCCCCCACCCAGGCCTTTGGCCAGTGTTACTATATCCGGGCTTACTCCATATCCCTGGTAGGCCAGGAAATTGCCGGTCCTACCCAGGCCGCACTGCACTTCATCAAAAATCAGTAATATACCTTCCCGGTCGCAGATCTCTCGCAACCCTCTCAAGAAACCAGGCTGAGCTGGCCTTACGCCGCCCTCCCCCTGCACCGGCTCGACCAGAATGGCGCAGGTGTTTTTGTCTACCAGCTCCCGGACAGAATCTAGATCGTTGTACTCAGCATATACAAAGCCAGGCGCCAGAGGTGCAAAGCCTTCCTGGTACTTGGTCTGTCCGGTGGCGGTCACCGTGGCCAGGGTACGCCCATGAAATGATTCCCTGAAAGTAATGATCTGTGAGCGGCCACCTTCTTTGAGGCGGTAAAAATATTTGCGGGCCAGTTTGATCGCGGCCTCGTTGGCTTCAGCGCCGCTGTTGCAGAAAAACGCCTTGCCCAGGCCCGATAATTGGACCAGTTTTTCAGCCAGTTCCACCTGGGGCTCAATCCAGTAGAGGTTGGAAACATGCCACAGCTTTTGGGCCTGTTCATGCAGCGCTTCAATAAGAACCGGAGCGCTGTGCCCCAGGGCACAAACGGCTATTCCTCCTACGAAATCCAGATACTGTTTATTATTGGCGTCCCACACGTAAGCCCCTTTTCCCTTGACCAGAGCGATGGGGAAACGCCCGTAAGTATTCATCACAAATTCTTGTCCTTTATTAATCATATCCTGATTCGTCAAGATACACGCCTCCTTTACTATTCGTCGATCACCATGGTGCCGATGCCTTCTCTGGTGAATATCTCCAGGAGTATGGAATGCGGCACTCTCCCGTCGATAATGTGCGTGCGCCCAACCCCACCAGTCACTGATTCAACACAGCACTGGACCTTGGGCAGCATCCCCCCGGCTATAACTCCCTGCTTAATAAAGTCCTTAACCTGGCTCACCTTTAGAACTGATATCAAGCTCTCCGGGTTCCCCGGCTCCGACAGCAGTCCCGGCACATCGGTAAGCAAAACCAGTTTATCGGCTTTAACAGCTACAGCCACCGCCGCCGCCACCAGGTCCGCGTTTATATTATAACTCTGACGTTTATCATCTACCCCAATCGGTGCAATAACCGGTATGTATCCGTTTTCGATCAGGGTCTCGATCACCTGCGGATTTATCTCTTCTACCTCGCCCACAAAGCCCAGTGCGCCTTCAGGATCTGCCAGTCCAGCCTTTATCAGACTGCCGTCTTTGCCCGAAAGACCGATGGCCTTTCCGCCCATAGCGTTTATCCCGGAAACGATTTCTTTATTTACCTTGCCGCCCAAAACCATTTCTACTACTTCCATGGTCGCTGCGTCAGTCACCCGCAGGCCCTTTATGAACTCGCTCTTGATCCCCAAACGGCCTAGCAGGTTGTTGATTTCGGGTCCTCCCCCATGCACAACGATGGGGTGCATCCCCACATATTTCATCAGCACGATATCCTGCATGACCTTTTGCTTTAGATCACAGTCGGTCATAGCAGCTCCGCCGTATTTTATCACTACACGTTTTCCATAGAAGTCCTTGATATATGGCAGGGCTTCAACCAGGATTTCAGCTTTTTCCATAGCTGAACTTATCATTTTAAATCCCCCTTAGGCTTTGACTGATCCTATAATTTCCCCACTCCTGGCGGTTCCTGTTTTTATGCCTTTAAGGTATCCCCGTTCAGGCCGCCTGCTGTAAAAACTGGATGTTTAAGTTCTATAGGCAGCGTTTATACGTACATAATCATAACTTAGATCACAGCCCCAGGCTGTCGCCTGGCTGCTTCCGGCTTTCAGATCAACTTTGATCAAGACGGGGTCTTGCTGAAGCTGGGCGCGGGCCAGCTCCTCATCAAACACCAAGCCCATTCCGTTCCGGGCTACCTGAAGCGGCCCCAGGAAAATGTCGACCTGTGAAGGATCGAATTCCGCTCCTGAATAACCGGCAGCAGCCAGAATCCTGCCCCAATTGGCATCTTCTCCAAAAACTGCGGCCTTGGTCAGATTGGAACTTGTGATTGATCGAGCGATCAATCGCGCATTCTCATTATCGGGCGCATTTACGACCTGAACCTCGATCATACGGGTGGCCCCCTCGCCGTCCCGGGCTATCATTTTGGCCAAGTGGGTGCAGACAAAGGTTAGGGCCTCTTCTAAAATTATGTAGTCTGGCGATCCCTGCTCTTCGATAGGGCTGTTTCCTGCCATGCCGCTGGCCAGCACGGCTGCCATGTCATTGGTGGAAGTGTCCCTATCCACGCTGATCATGTTAAATGAGTCCCGTACTGCCTTTTTCAGCATCTCATGCAGGCAGGAACTGCTCACCGCCGCATCGGTAGTTACAAATGAAAGCATAGTAGCCATATTAGGATGAATCATGCCCGAGCCTTTAGCTATACCGCCTATACGGACGCTCTTTCCCTGAATTTCCACTTCAACCGCCACTTCTTTAGGGATCAGGTCGGTGGTCATTATGGCCTGGGCAGCCTCATGACCGCCTTCTTTACTAAGCCCCGACGCGGCATCTTTGATCCCTGCCGTGATCCGGTCCATGGGCATGAAAACCCCAATAACTCCGGTAGAAGCTACCAGAACGTCGCTGGCATCAATATTTAAAATGTCAGCGCTAAATTTGGCCATCTGCAAAGCGTCACTCATGCCCTGCTGACCGGTGCAGGCATTGGCGTTTCCACTGTTGACTACAACTGCCTGGGCAAATCCGTTCTCCAGATGGTTACGGCACAGATCTAGACAGGCGGCCCGCACTTTGTTGGTGGTGTATACCGCCGCCGCCGAGCATTTTTTTGCAGAATAGATTATAGCAACATCTTTTTTGTCCTTATATTTTACTTCAGCCATCACTCCCTGGGCCAGGAATCCCTGCGGGGCAGTTATCGAACCTTCAATTATTTTCATTTTATTTCCTCCATATCTTAAAGCAGCAGAGCCTTTTTTAGGGATGCACACCTACAAACTGAAGCCCCTGGGTTTCCTCCAGGCCCAGCAGCAGGTTCATATTTTGCACAGCCATTCCCGAAGCTCCACGGGTTAAATTATCCAGGGCAGAGCCCATTATTACCATTCGTCGTTTTTCGTCCACGAAAATCCCGATATGGACCTGGTTGCTGCCGTAGACCCACTTGGTATGCGGCATCATGCCTTCGGAAAGCACCTGCACGAAAGGCTCTTTATCGTATTTGTCATGCAGGGCCTGGACAACATCCCCGGGTCTGCTTTCCGGGCTCAACCGTGCATAAATCGTGCTTAATATCCCGCGATTTATGGGAACCAGGTGGGGAGTGAAAAACAGCTCCACCTCTGACCCCGCGGCAAAGCTCAGCTCCTGGGCTATCTCCGGGGCGTGCCGGTGGGTGCCTACCCCGTAGGCATGCAGGCCTTCGTTCACTTCGCAAAAATGGCTGCCGGCCTTTGGTTGCCTTCCCGCCCCGGTTACGCCGCTTTTCGAGTCAACCACGATTCCCTCTCTAGAAATCAGACCTGCGGCCAGCAGTGGCGCTAGAGGAAGAATAGCACTACTTGGGTAGCATCCCGGATTGGCTACCAGGCTAGTGTGTTTGATCTGCTCCCTATATAATTCAGGCAGTCCGTATACGGCATCATTTAACATCTCCGGCGCTCTATGCTCGGTTCCATAATACTCTTCATAAAGGGCGGGGTCCTTAAAGCGAAAATCGGCGCCCAGATCCACACACTTTATTCCCAGAGGCAGCAGCCTACTTACCATGGCCACGGATAAGCCATGAGGAAGGGCCAGAAATACAGCATCACACCTTCCCCGCAAAGCATCTACATTGCTCTCCTCACAAACCAGATCACAGAATCCGGTAAGCTGCGGATAGAGGCGGTCAATCCTCTCGCCTACATTCTCAGTTGATAATATGCAGACCGGGTCTAAAGCGCTGTGTCCGGCTATCAATCTTAGTAAATCCGCGGCCGTATAACCGTCGCCAATGATACCTATCTTAAACACTTCAGTATCCTCCTTGTTAAATAGCTTAAATAATTATACATTTCTATGTATAAATTTACAACCACTTGAGCAAAGTTTTTTCCGGCGATGAATATGCTCTAAAACGGGCATGAAAAAGGCCATTGATCAAGGCTCCAAGATCAACAGCCCCCGGTATATAAATATACCCTTTACATTATGCTTATACAAGGTTTCGACGCCCAAAATCCATGAACCGGTTTTTATAAAGCTATAGACGGTGAATAGATCCTGAGCCAGCTATCCATCTGAACTATCCAGGCCAGGTACTGCGCATCGCCCATCAGTTGACCGAACCAGGGCCGTGAAAATATAGGCAGCTCACTGTTTATCCGGCTTTTTAACAACTCAATGTTCAACCAGTCGCGTACCGGGGAGGTAAAATCGTCCAGTATCCTCAATGCTTTATCCCGCACCAGCTTATAATACAGCGGATTATGGGTCTTGGGATAAGGACTTTTCGGCCGTTTGAGAATTACTTCTGGCACTATGCCCTGCATGGCGCGGCGCAGAAGTCCTTTGGGCTGACCCTCGCAGTTTTTCATGTGCCAGGGCACATTCCATACATATTCCAGCAGCCGGTGGTCGGCAAATGGGACCCGCACTTCCAGTCCGCTGGCCATGCTCATGCGGTCTTTTCGGTCGAGTAATGTGGGCATGAAACGGGTCAGACAAAGATATTGCAGGCTGCGCTTATGGGCATCCGGGCTGTTTCCTCCTGGAAGTTCGGGAACCTCATCCAGGGCCTCCTGATAGCGCTGGTCCAGATAATCGCGGCAAAAATGTTTTATGCCTTCACCAAGATCACGATTCAAAAACGCCAGGCGATCCTCGATCCCGCGCACCCAGGGAAATCCAGCCTGGCCCTGATCTTCCCAGTGAAACCATGGATATCCACCGAATATTTCATCGGCGCACTCCCCGGATAAAGCTACGGTGACTTCCTTTTTTGCCTCCCGGCAAAACAGCAGCAGAGACGAGTCAATATCAGCCATACCGGGGTAATCGTTGGCTACTAGGGCTTCTTCAAGCGCATCTGCCAGGGCCTGGTTGTCAACTAATACTGAATGGTGGCGGCTACCCAGGCTATCTGCCGCCGCTTCCGCCCACATGAAATCTGCATCCTGCTGATAGACGCTGGGCTGAAAATAATCCCGGTTGCCCTGATAATCCAGGGAAAAACTGGCCAGCGAGATCCCTCGGGACTGCAATGCCGGAACCGCCAGGGCGCTTATAGCCGTAGAATCCAAACCACCGGATAGGAAAGCAGCTACCGGCACATCGGCCTGTACCTGACGCGAAACCGCGTCGCTCAATAGCTGACGTACAACTTCTGTAGTGGTGTTTAGGTCATCATGGTGAGGAAAACTCTTCAACTTCCAGTACGCTCTGCTCTTTAATCCAGCCCGGGAATAGGAAAGGCACCAGCCCGGTCTGAGTTCTTGGATATCCGCGAAGATGCCGTATCCTGGAGTTCGGGAAGGCCCCAGTACCACAAGTTCAGAAAAACCGCTCTTATCGACCCGGGCCCTTATATAAGGATTTATCAGCAGGCTCTTTGGCTCAGAGGCAAAAAGCAGTTTTGACTCTTTATGGCTGTAAAACAGGGGCTTTACCCCCAGGCGGTCGCGGGCCATAAATAGCGTCTCCTGTTCATGATCCCATACGGCAAATGAGAAAATACCATTCAGTAGTTCAAGGCACCCTTCTCCCCACTGTATATAAGATAATAGCAGAGCCTCTGTATCGGAGCCGCGGCTTTCGAATTTCCAGCCTAAAGCTTCCAACTGCTTTCTCAGCTCCTGGGCATTATAGATTTCTCCATTATAGACCAGGGTATAACTGCGCCGGCTACGCCTGCGGTGCATAGGTTGTTTGCCTCCTTCGGGATCAACCACCACTAGACGGCGATGCCCCAGAGCAGCCCGGGCTGCCAGGAAGATTCCGCTGTCATCCGGTCCCCTTCGGGACAGAGCATCGGTCATAGCCTCCAATACTTCTCTTTCCTGCTCCAGGTTCCTTTGCCAATCGATCCATCCACAAAAACCGCACATTTCCTATCCTCTCCTTTGCGTTATGCTTTACAAAAACTATATCGACCGTCTTGAAGTCTCAAAAAAAAGCGCCAGGTCAAACCCGGCGCCGTTGCCTATTTAACTATATGCTGATGACTGCTTTGACGCTCCACAAAAAGTCTTAAGCTTATGAGTATACATTACTTGCACCCTGTCGGTACGGATGTTACGCTTTTACATAACGGGATATGCCAAAAAAGGGGATAAAAACGATGAAAATAACGCTGGCACAACTCAATCCCATGGTGGGCGATATTAAATATAATTTGCAGCGCTTAAAAGCTATTCTCCACGATGCTGCCCAGGAAGGCAGCGATTTACTGGTGCTACCTGAATTGTACCTGGTAGGCTACCCACCCCGGGATTTGCTGGAGATGCCCTGGTTTGTCAAACAACTGGAAGCGGGCATCACCGAATTGCTTAGCATCTCGGCGCTCTATCCGGAAACCGGCGTTCTAGTGGGCGCACCTCTTCCCAGCGACAGAACCGGCAAAGGGTTATATAATGCCGCCTTACTGGTTCAGGGCGGCGTGATCCTGTTCGTTCAGCATAAATCTTTACTCCCAACTTATGATGTTTTTGATGAGAGGCGCTATTTCGACCCAGCCGAGCATGTGCAGATAGCACTTTTTAAAGGCTTGAAGATAGGAATCTCCATCTGTGAAGACGCCTGGAATGATAAAGATTTCTGGCCCCGGCTTCTCTACCAACGCGATCCGGTTGCTGAACTGGCTGCTGAGGGGGCCGATCTTTTGATAAATATTTCCGCTTCGCCCTTTCAAATCGGGAAGGAAGAAACCCGTTACAAATTGTTGTCTGCCCACGCACAGCGTTATGGGCTGCCTTTTATCTATGTCAACCAGGTGGGGGCCAATGATGAGCTGGTTTTTGACGGCCACAGCCTGGCCATGGATTACAGGGGTAATCTACTCTGGTCAGGGTCAGGATTTTCAGAAAGTATTTACACTGTAGATTTAAACCACCCGGCGTCCCCAAAGAGCTTCACTGCCCAAAAGCGTATTGATTCCGTCTATGAAGCCCTGTCCCTGGGCATAAGAGATTATTCTAAAAAATGCGGGTTTTCAAAAATTATTCTTGGCCTTTCAGGCGGTATCGATTCCGCAGTGACTGCCTGCCTGGCAGCAAGCGCACTGGGTCCGGAGAACGTAATAGCTTTGTCAATGCCTTCACCTTATTCTTCGGCAGGTAGTGTCGATGATTCCCGAAAGCTGGCTGAGAACTTGAAAATCGATTTAAAGATTCTGCCGATAAGCGATATCTTTTCTGCATATCAAAGACTGTTGGGCCAATACTGGATGCCTGATAGCGAAGATTTGAGTGAAGAAAACATTCAAGCACGAATTCGAGGAAACCTGCTCATGGCCTTTTCCAACCGCTTCGGGTACCTGCTCCTCTCGACCGGCAACAAAAGTGAAATGGCAGTAGGCTATTGTACGCTTTACGGTGACATGAGCGGCGGCTTGAGTGTACTTGCCGATGTTCCAAAAGTAATGGTTTATGAGCTGGCTCAGTATATTAACCGCAATCAGGAGCTCATACCAAATGATATAATCATCAAACCACCTTCAGCAGAGTTAAAACCGGATCAAGTGGACCAGGATTCACTCCCTCCCTATGAGACCCTGGATGCCATTCTTCATTATTATATTGAAGAAAAGCTCTCCGCCAGTCAGGTAGCTGCCCTGGGATTTGATCGCCAAACAGTGAACTGGGTGATACGGCAGGTTGACCGCAGCGAATACAAGCGCCGTCAGGCTGCTCCGGGGCTAAAGGTCAGCAGCAAGGCTTTCGGCCAGGGTCGACGCATGCCTATTGCGGCTCGCTGGGGGGACATGGATTGAATAAGAAGAGTGAAGAATCTACATTTAACGAGAATGAATTGCGGCCGGACTGCAAAAACTGTTTTGCTTTTTGCTGCACTGCACTTTACTTTTCAGCTTCAGAAGGATTTCCCCAAAATAAGCCCGCAGGCAAACCCTGCATAAACCTGCAGCCGGATTTTAGCTGCCGTGTCCATGAAAATCTTTCAGAACTGGGCCTTAAAGGCTGTCTGGCTTTTGACTGTTTTGGAGCGGGACAGAAGGTTGCCCGAATTAGCTTTGGGGGGCGGGATTGGTTAAAAGAGCCCCATAAGGCAGAGCAAATGTTTGAAGTGTTTCTAATCATGCGCCAGCTGCATGAGCTGCTATGGTATCTCAGTGAATCGCTCAAGTGGCAGGAGACGGGCTCTTTACATACACAGCTTAGATCAATACTCGACAATATCAGGCGCTTAACGGAACTTAGCCCCGACCTGCTCATTAATCTGGATCTGAACATCCACCGGGAAAAAGTTAATTATCTACTGCTGAAAGTCAGTGAACTGGTTAGGGCCGAATTCAGGCAGGGCCAAAAAGCAGCTGTCGGGCGCAGAATACACACCGGTAAAGGAGCCGATCTAACAGGTAAAGATCTTAGAGAAATGGATTTAAAGGGAATAAACCTGCGGGGCGCCTATTTAATGGCCTCTGTCCTGAGAGGCTGTGATCTTGCCGGAACCGACATGATTGGCGCTGATCTTCGCGATGCTGATCTCAGAGGAGCTGATCTTTCCAGCAGTCTATTTCTCACTCAAGCCCAGATTAACGCGGCCATCGGAGATAAAAATACAAAGCTGCCACCTTCTCTTGACCGACCTGCCCATTGGCATATTTCGGATAAATAGGGACCGGCATCATCATTGATAAGCCCACAAAGCGCCATATTGCTATAGAGATTAGCAACCCGCTAAGATTTCCTCCAGGTTGTTTAAGAGCAACAGGTTGGTATCAAGAGCTGCTTTCCAAAGGCTATCTGTACTTTCCAGTACCTTCTCGGGAGCATCGTCAGGCAGCCCGTTAAAATCCTCTGCACCGACTGCCACCCAGTCCTTGATCATTTCCGGATGAACTTCAGGGTGGAACTGCAGGGCCCACAGGCGATTCTTATAGGAAAAAGCCTGGTTGTTACAGTCCCTGGTGCTGGCCAGCAGTCTGGCCCCCTCGGGTACGGCAAAGCTGTCCTGGTGCCATTGGAATACCCATAAAGGCGTCTTAATTCCTTTAAACAGACGGCTGGCCTGCCCCTCATCATTGACCTGCAAAGAAAACCAGCCTATCTCTTTACATTTGTGAGGACCAACCGGGGATCCCAGCGCTCTGGCTATTAGCTGAGCCCCCAGGCATATTCCTACTGTGGGTATAGCATCATGGCAAGCCATTTTGATGAGATTCTGGACCTGGTACAGATATGGATACATATCCTCCTGGTAGGCTCCCATAGGGCCTCCCAGAATCAGCATGGCCTGGTAAGAATATACGTTTTCAGGCAATAGGGTCCCTCGTTCCATATTACGGATGTCAAGCAGCCAGCCTTTCGATCCCAGGAAAGGCTCTAACAATCCGGGCCCTTCACCGTCCGTATGCTGAATTACCAGGATATTCTTCATAAGTCTGAACCCCCCGGTTATCGTAATTATTCAAGTCTAATGCGTCATTTTATCGATATAGGCACTAAAATCCTGGTTCCTCCAGTCCAGGTCAATATATAAAGCCTGATTTTGCGCTTGCAGATCTATAAGCTTTATGACATCCTGCCACCGGGCATATTCCGGCCACATGGCGGGAAACGAATTTTGAAAACTGGCCAGCTGCTCAGGATTAAATATACTGTTTTCTTCCTCCGGGAACAGGGCCACATAATAGATCCTGGTTTCGACCAGATCTTGAAAGAAGTGTGTCCCATAAGAAAGCTCAGGTACGTATCCCTGCTGCCGATAAGCTACTTCCACTAGCAGTCCGGCCTGGCATATCTCTGCGAAATTGACCGGCACACCCAGTGAAGGAGTGGTGGTGCCCCAGCGACCCGGACCGATGAAGGCCAGCGACCGCGGCTGGGCGGAATAAGCCCTATTTATCCTGCCTACCAGGCGTGCCACCTGGTATTTATCTTTAACCGGCAGGGCGATGTAAGCTTCAGGTTCAATATATATGATCCTATCAACAATTGGCACATCATCTCCCCCCATAAAACGGGCGCGGCTTTTGAGCAGGGGGCTGTTATCTGTTCTGCGCTCTCCTTTCACCCGGTGCCCACTTCGTTTCCAGGTTTGCAGCGGCCGGCACTGCAGTAGATTGATCCGCACAGAACTATCAGGCATAAAATTTATGGTAAATTCGGTATCAACCGGGTAATCATAGGCCTTTTCAAGTGTTTGAAGAAGCTCCTTCATCAAGCCGGTTAGGTGTCGAAGTCATCAGTTCATCAAAAGTCAAAATCCATGCCTGGGTATCTTTATACCCTAGTTCCCGCAACCGGCGGCTGGTCTCATGATCCCGCTCGGCAATTAATTCCCATGGTTTTATCTCAGAGAACAAATTCGACAGACTATTGATATCCCTGGTCACCAGCGCGTTCTGGGACATATCCAGCAAATCGATTTTACGCTGGGAATAGCGGCTTCTTTCTTCCCTACTGCTCTCCGGACGGACAAGCGGCTTATCCAGAGCGACTACCCGGGGGTAGTCATCTTCCACCCGGTTTACGGCCCGGGTCCCCAGCCCAAAAACCAGCCGCAGCATACCCGCGCCGGCATCCAGGTCGTTACGCCAGACAAACGGATTGTTGGACATCGCCACTCCGGCCAAATCCGGGAAAAAGTAGTAGCCATGATGCGATCCGGATACCCTTTGCACCAGCAGTGCCATCTGCTCATCGCTGGCTGCCATGCCACGCTGCCACCGGTAAGCCAGGGCGTCATCGCTCATAGTACTTGCGTACACTGTTTTTATAGCCTTCTCCAGTATATGGTAGCGTTCGTTCATCTCTCCCTGGTTGACGCAAAATACACTCTCATATTTACCGGCAAAAGCGTTGCCAAAACCGTCTTCCAAAAGGCTGCTGGATCGCACAATAATCGGGGACTGGCCATAATACTCAAGCATCTGATAGAGCTGTTCCTGGACCGATGCAGGGAACTGTCCCGATAAAATCTTTTCTCGAAGAGGAGCGGCGGCTTTAAAATAACTCTCCTCTTTCTTTTGCTCCAGGCGAAGGTTCCAGCAGCCGTTTTCTACCAGGTAAGTATAATAGACATCTGAACCGATATAGAATGAATCATGATGCTCCAGGAGGGCATCCCATTTTTCACGCCTGTCGTTATTCAGAATTTTTCTGGCCAGTAGCATTCCCACTGACTTTCCACCGATGTACCCGGAGCCTAGCAGACGGTTACGGATTTCCAGCAGATCAGCCAGCGAGAAATACCGGCACGCAAGAGCCAGCACCTTTTCCTCCCGCCCAATCATCATTCGGCACAACTGTTCCAGCATATCCCTTTCATCACTTGCTAATACTTTTTCTCCGCTTCGGGAACGCTCCACTATCTCCTGGGCTTTCAAGAAGATCCTGTCCGAATAATCGAGCTTGCCTTCGATGTTTCCAGGACCCCGCCAGCGGAAACCAGCAAAAAGCCTGGAGGCTTCATTACTGCTAGAGATGGGAAGAAAATCATTTTCTACCCTAACATGTGGCAAAAACATGGTAGGCGAGTATCGGTTCCATACTTTTAGCGGGTGCAATAAAAGCTGCTCACCCTGCTGGTAAACATCCAAAAACAGCTGGGTAGTTTCCCGTATGCGGGCTATGGTGTCATAAGAGTTGCGGTTGCGCAGCAGGCCAAAATAAGCTATGGTATCGAGCTCGAAAAGGTAGGGACAGGTCACCCGGAAGAAATTCCCTATCATGAGATCAGTCTCCCATGTCGATAGCAGTTCGGATAGACAATCAAAAACGTAGTACACTCCACGTCCTTCAATACTTGCTATCTCATGTACACGGGCGGAAAAGCTTTCGAAACCCTGCAACGGTTCCAGGTAATACTCTTTGATTCGTGGATGATCGGAGACGACCCGGCGATGCTGGCCAAAGCGAAAATAGACCAGTCGGCGTTGTTCTTTAAGCGCCTGGGCAACAAAAGCACTGGTAAAATAGGCGTAATCCGCTACGCTGTCTACCTGCCATACAACGTTATCACCCAATCGAAGGCCATCTATGACCCTGTCCAGGGCATCTATCCCGGTTGAACACCTGGTAATGCCGCTCATTGATTCAACCTCCTTCATTAGCGGTTGACAGGCGGCTGCCTTAATAAGGCTTATCTAGTCTTATCATACAGCCCCACCCTGATCCAAAAAAAAACGTCTCCCAGGTCTACGTTTTCCGTACACATGGAGGACGCCTTTATCCTCTTACTTATTAAACTATCTTACAAGGTTCATTATAGCAGGTAGTCAGACAAAAGATATAAAGGTTCAGGTTTTATACTGTATACTTCAATCGGCCTTACTGGTCAAGCGAATCTAGCAGTTGATTATATTCTGCTTCTTTAAACCCGGTAATCAGCCCTTTGGAACCCCAAATGATGGGCCGGACCATTATCCTCGGCTCCTGTTTAATAAGATCGGCAATTCCCTTCTCATCAAGATTCGGCAGATCGGGCTGTATCTTTTTGAATGCCTGACTGCGCGTGTTTATAAAATCCTTAAGCTGCAGACCCCCTGCTTTGGCAAGCTCTTTCAGTTCTTTCAACGCAGGGGGCTCCTTTATCATATCCCTATATGTATAATCTACGCTATTTTCCGAAAGCCACGCTTTCGCCTTCTGGCAGGTCTTTCAAGTATTTACGCAATAAAACTTTAGCTTTGCCAATTTAGCCCCCTCCTTCAAATGTATCTAAACCTAGTTTAGTATATCAACGCAGGGAAAAAAAGCTTGAAATACGGCTGGCTGAGGGATTTAGTCAGAGCTCATCCATGCGGGTAGTCTTTTTTGCCGGGGGAGCGAGGTAGGTAGTATTATGGTCGCGACAATGCCGGCCTTTGGCAATTTGGCCGAGGGAATTATAGTTTAAGCTGTTTCAGACTACTAGTGTTTTATATAATCAATCCGGGCTTTACATGACTTGCAGGACCCGTTTTCCCAGCCAGTAATATCGATCAGGTAGTCATTTCTTTTTATAAGCACTTCCTGACAGTTAGTACATAATGTATTATTATCTTCACCCCAAAGATTGCCCATATATACGAATTTTAAAAATTGCCTGGCGATATCCCGGTTTCTTCTCATCACCGCTGGATCAGTTGCTTCTATAGTGAACTTGTAAGCCGGGTGATAGCGGGATAGATGAAGCGGTATTTGGGGATTTATAGATGCCAGCCAGCGAGCCAGACTCTCCATTTCCTCTGCCTGATCGTTTTCACCGGGTATGATCAGGTTGGTAACTTCGACATGAACCCTGGCAGCTGCCAATTCAACACATCTCTGTACGGGGCCAAGACGGCCTTTACAATTACGGCGATAGAACTCTTCTGTAAATGCCTTAACATCGATATTCATCGCATCAACCAGGGGCAGCAGTTCATTTAGCGGCTTTTCTTCCCAAAACCCATTGGTCACCAGTACTACTTTGAGGTCGTGTTCTTTCAAGAGCCTGGCCACATCCAGAATATACTCAAACCAGATGCCGGGCTCATTATAAGTAAAAGCCAGTCCGATCGAATTGTCCCTGGCACTCATCAGAGTCATTTGTACCATAGCTTCTGGCAAAACGTTAAATGTCGGAGGATTGCCGTGAGCTATCTGATAGTTCTGGCAGAAACCGCATTTGAAATTACAGCCAATCGTTCCAATAGATAGAATGTTTTTTCCTGGGTGGAAATGGTAAAGCGGCTTCTTTTCGACCGGATCCAAGGCTACTGAAACTATCTCCCCATAATTATGGGTATTCAATACCCCTGCATCATTGCTCCGGACCCGGCAGATACCTGCCTGGCCTGATTTCAATTTGCAGTTATGGGGGCATAAGTGACATTGTACCTTGTTTTCTTCTAATTTCTCGTAATAAGAAGCCTCTTTTATAGACACAGTCATCCCCCCATCTTTTTTGGCCCTGTTAAAACAAATTAATGATACCTGGTAACCTCAAACCTCTCAATCTGATAAGATTCGTCAGGCTTTATGCCACCCTTTTGAAGAGCTATGGCCAGCTGCTGATCTACTGTATCTACGCCTTCCAGGTCGGGCAAGAGAAGCCCCCTGCGACTTCCAGCACTTACGATCACTCCGAAGCGTTTGGGGTCCAAGTCCTGCTTTTGGCAAGGCTCAGCAAAACCAAGAATGTCTACCGAGTAGGTCAACTTGTCAACTTCATCGCTGCTAACCGGCAGAAACCGGGGGTCCCTGGTACCGGCGCTCACTGCATTGGCGGCTATCTCTTCAGCCAGGTTTTCGCAGACAGCTTGTATGGTGCCTATGCAGCCGCGCAGCTGACCGTTCTTCTTCAGGGAAACAAAAGCCCCGGCTTTGCTCTCGGCCAGCTCCTCAAACTCCAGCGGCAGAGGCGGAATGTTTCTGTCTTTCAGATAGGCCTCCAAAACCTGCCGCGCCCATTTTACCGGCATACTCTCATTTTCCTTTTGTCTTCGCATCTGCTCCCCATGAGCTTTTTCGAGTCCTTCCAGCAGACTGTCCCGCTTAGCTCCTGGACGATACCCGGCGGTGAGATACCCCACGCCAAAAGGCCCCTGATAGGAGAATACCCCGCCTTCAGCCTGGCAGCCGTCCAGGGCGCCGGACATTATGACAATGGAACGGAACCCACATTCACCAGCATTTGATCGCAGTTTTTCCGGGACTTCCAATATATCCTTGAAGCTGCCTGAAGCTAGTTTTCCCTTCACCAGTTCATCGAATTTGGGCCCATCGGGGTGATAATCATAAGGACCTTCGTCCATGAGCCGGTGCGACATGTCGCCCGAAGCCAGGAGCGCCACCCTGCGCCCCACTTTTTCAGCCGCCTCTTGTATTGCTTGTCCGAAAGAATATAATTCTAATTCGCTCAAGAAGCCAATGCTTATGGCCACCACCGGGATATCTTTTAATCCAGCCTCTTTGATGTAGTAAAAAGGCACTAAAATCCCGTGATCAAGGTCGGGATTAAGGCCATGATCCAGAGCCAACTGCCTGTCTAAAATGACGAAAGGTATCCCCCGCTCTGTACTCTTCAGGGCTATCTCATGCAATAGTCCCAGATCATTGGCAGCAGATATTCTGAGCTTGCTACCAAAACTTGCTAAGTCACCATGCAAATTTCTTTCCCCAAGGGCGGTAAGACAATCCGAAAAAACATTGCCATGGGGAGTAATAAATATAATCGTCTCAGGATCGCTTTGCACGATTTCACGGCCGATATTCTGCATACCTTCGACCGTGATTCTTACATCCTGCAGGCGGGCTCCTCCAACATCTGGAATCAGAAGTGGAGGATGCGGAGCTAAACCAGCATAGACTATCATGCGTTTCATCTCCTTTATCAGCAAATACCAAGGCTGCTAATGCTGTTGTTCGGGGCTGGCCTGGGCGCTAGCGATGCCAGCCATAATGGCATAGGCAATGCGATTCTGATAATCGCTGTTGGCCAGCAGCCTGCCCTCCTCCGGATTGGAGATAAAACCCACCTCCACCAGCACCGCTGGCATGTCTACATTTTTCAACACATAGTAATTTCCTGTACTGGAACTACGGTTAGTATTCCCCAAGATTCTCTTTAATTCCTGCTGAATAGCTTTGCCCAGGATTTTGCTTTGCGGATTGTCGGGTTTATAAAAGGTTTGGGCTCCAAACCATACCGGGCTGGGCACCGCGTTAGTGTGGATGCTGATAAATAAATCGGCATCTGCATCGTTAGCTATCTCAATCCTCTTTTTCATATCCGCCTGTTTATGGTCCCTGATTGCCCCGGTGAACTCATCTCCGGATAGATCACTTTCATTCTCTCTTAGCATGACAACCATAGCTCCAGCCTGGCTGAGCATATGCTCCAGCTTTTTGGAAACCTGTAAAGTGATCTCCTTTTCAACCAGGTCCCCCCTTGAAGCGCCTGAATCCAGTCCTCCGTGCCCGGGATCGATAACTATCACCCGGCCCGACAGGCTATATGAGAAGACCATCTGCTCAGACTGCCCGGATCCGTAGCCCAGCCATATAATCAGAGCCAGGCCCGCCACCCCGAAACATATACCTAACGATTTAAACCAGGGTCTATATATCATTTATACCTCACCTGCCCGACAAATACTAATTCTTATATATGCTCGGACCGATGGTTTTATTAAGTGTGATCATGATTAAGTATCACGATCGATTAAACCCAAAATCATTATAACGACAGGCTAGTTCTCATATAGATTTTTATCGTGGACTCAAGCCGTTGTTGGATCCGATGAAGTATAGTAAGAACATGCAGGTGCGAATTCTGATAATACTAGAGTGATGCACGGTCTATCGAGAGGGCTTTGCTTATGACAAAAGCAACGTGACTAATAAGAGCAAAAAACTCCCCCCTACCCGGTCTACATCGCCAAAAATAAATAGAATCCGGTAACCAAAATAGCTGGTACCGGATATCTAAGTCATGTTTCAATTTCTCTACAGCGAGAAAGTCTTTTGTCATAAAGCGTGAGTTTTCAAGGTCGCTCTGCTTATCTCTTGGAATACTGCGGAGCCTTGCGGGCCTTATGCAGACCGTATTTCTTACGCTCTTTCATGCGAGGATCGCGGGTTAGGAAACCGCCTCTTCTCAGGAGTGAATGTATATCCGGATTGGCCCGGTCCAAAGCCCTGGCAATACCGAGCTGAATGGCTCCGGCCTGACCTGAAATCCCACCGCCGTGTACCCGACAGTGGATGTCGAAGCGGCCGTTCATGTCGCTCATTACCAACGGCTGCTGAACGATGAGGCGACTTACTTGATTGGGAAAGTACTCCTCGAAACTGCGGTCATTTATAACAATCTTGCCCTGGCCGGGTACTAAACGAACCCTGGCTACGGCTTTTTTTCTTCTTCCGGTTCCCCAATAATCTACTTTAACTGCCATCTCTATCCTCCTAGCCTCTCAGTTCTCTGATTTCCGGTTTTTGCGCCTGATGGGGATGCTGGCTGCCCCTGTAAACTTTGAGCTTTTTATACATCTTGTCGCCCAGTTTATTATGGGGAAGCATTCCCTTTACTCCGGTCTCGATTGCTTTTTCCGGCTTCTTGGCCAGGAGATCGCGGTAGCTTACTTCTTTGAGTCCTCCTGGATAACCGGTATGATAGCGATATTTCTTTTGATTAAGCTTGTCTCCGCTTAATACTATTTCGGCTGCATTGATAACGATTACGAAATCGCCTGTATCAACATGGGGAGTATAGATAGGCTTATGTTTGCCTCTTAGAATAGCTGCCACTTCAGAGCAGAGTCGTCCTAGTGTCTGGCCTGAGGCGTCTATAACGTACCATTTGCGGTCAACTTCCGCTGGCTTTGCCACATACGTTTTCAATTTGTTCCCTCCTGTAGCTTCATCAGTGAAAAAATCATATAAATGCAATCTGTATTATGGTGCAAACCCACGGGGCTAGGCAGGCACAATTATAGAGACTGCCTATATATCATATCGAAATTTAACCCTACTTGTCAAGGAAAGACAGGTGTTTTTCCATATTAAAGTCCTAATTTTTAGGCATCGGAAGCGACTATGGAGCTGCTTCAACACAGCGCCGCAACGAAGCAGTGGATTGGGACCAGATGCCGACTTTGTAAAAACAAGCTGGCTGCTTTAAGAATCCCAAGACTTCGTTTCGCCTCGACATTGCTTATGGATGAAGTTTTTCTTCCGGGTAGTTGACTCTGACTAGATAGAGGCCCTGCGGCGGTGCGGTAAGCCCGGCTTTAGTCCTGTCCCTAGATTTAATAACCTCATTCACCCATTTCGGTTCATGTCTTCCCCGTCCCACTTCCAGTAGAGTTCCCATGACGATCCTGACCATGTTATAGAGAAATCCATCGGCTTCTATGCTCATAGAGAGCAGGGGCCCTTTCACCTGAAAGCTGAGTTCTAATATCGTCCGTTCAAAGGTCTTGGCTGACGAACCGCGCGCGCAAAAGGCCGTAAAGTTGTGCCTGCCAATAATCATCTGCCCAGCTTGTTCCATGGCCTGAAGATTCAAGTCGGAATGTAAACACAGGGCATAGTTGCGGTAAAAAATGCTGCCCCGTTCACGGCGGAAAATCCGGTAAACATATTTTTTGCTTATAGCATCAAAGCGGGGATTAAAATCAGGATGAGCCACGCTGCTCTTAAGCACCTGGATATCATCCGGCAGAAAACTATTCAAAGCCATTTTCCATCGCTCTCCCGGAATCGTAGCGGTGCTGTTGAATGCAACCACCTGCCCGGTAGCATGAACCCCGGCATCAGTGCGCCCGGCGCAAATAATGCCTGCCTTTTCGCCCGAGAGCTTGTGAATGGCCTTCTCCACGATCTCCTGAACAGTCAAGGCGTTCTCCTGCCGTTGAAAACCATGATAATTACTGCCGTCATATTGGAGAACCAAACGTATTCTAGGCATCCTTAAGTCAATTCTCCTTAACCCTTTTACAGAAAAGATAAGGAGGATATCAAAAAATCCTCCACTTTCATCCTGCCTGGAGAGCAGGGTTTCAAAGGAACCTGCTCCCTCACAATTTCTTTTATAACCGAACAACGAAATGAAGGTCAAGGCTGCAAAAATACCGTAATTGTGGCGGGTTAAGGTATGAGGACACACCTTTCCCTTCGGGGCAAGGAATGCCCCGATGTACTTCGACTGAATGGAATTTTTGCGTAACGCGACCCTCGTCACTAACCTTTGCAGAATCAATAATCTAAGCTTGCTGGTAGAGAGTATCTCCTAACAGCAAATAAAGATAATCAGCTTGCTTGTGTCAACGGCCTTTATCACCGAGCGTAAAGTTTTTTTTTATTGAACCAACTCGATGATGACCATGGGCGCCCCGTCTCCTTTACGGAATCCAGTCTTTATCAGCCTGGTATAACCCCCCTGGCGATCGCTGTATCTTTGCGCTAAATCTGTAAACAGTTTATGGACTACTTCGTCACTGGTAAGGTAAGAAAGAGCCTGCCTTCTAGCATGCAGATCGCCTCTTTTGCCCAGAGTTATCATGCGTTCGGCAACTTTTCTCACCTCTTTGGCCCGGTCTTCAGTAGTACTTATTTTTTCAGCCTGCAGCAAAGATGTAGCTGCATTTCTGAGCATAGCCCTTCTATGATCGCTCCGGAGCCCTAGTTTGCGGTAACTCACAGGAGATCCTCCTTTCTAATCTTCGGGTTTTTTAAAGGATAATCCTAATTCTTTCAGTTTTCTTTCGATCTCCTCCAGAGACTTCTGCCCCAGATTTCTGATCTTGCTCATTTCCTCACGGGTCTTTTCGATAAGATCTCCCACGCTGTTTATATTCGCCCGTTTGAGACCATTGGAAGCCCGAACCGACAACTCCAGTTCTTCGATAGACATTTCCAGAACCTTGTCTTTCTTCTCTTCCTCTTTTTCTACCAATATCTCAACCCGGGAATACGTATCGTCGATCTCGGTAAAGAGTTTGAGGTACTCTATCAAAATCTGCGCGGAAAGGCTGATTGACTCTTCCGGGCTTATGCTTCCGTTGGTCCACACTTCTAATATGAGACTATCATAGTCGGTACGTTTGCCCACGCGGGCGCTATCCACCGAGAAGTTGACCCGGTTTACCGGTGTGAAGATGGAATCGATGGGTATCAATCCAACAATATCATCATTCTTCTGCGGCTGCTGGTCAGCGCTCACATAACCCCGGCCTCTTTCCACCGTCAGTTCCATATAAAGTTTGGCCCCTTCATCAAGAACGGCAATATGCTGATCGGGATTTAAGATATCCACTTCAGCATCCTGAGTAATATCGGAAGCTTTCAGCTCCATGGGCCCATTTTGCTCGATGCGGATTATTTTCCGTTCACTGCCATCGTACTTAAGAACCAGCTTTTTTATGTTCAGAATAATTTCCGTGGTATCTTCAACGACATTGGGAATCGTCGAAAACTCATGCAGCACCCCATCTATCTTGACTGAAGTAACCGCAGCCCCGGGCAGAGAAGAAAGCAGCACCCGACGTAAGGAATTACCCAGAGTGGTACCATAGCCCCTCTCCAATGGTTCAATGACAAACTTACCATAGTTCAATTCGGGTCTCTTATCCACACATTCAATACGGGGTTTTTCCATCTCAAGCATTCATCTACCCCCTCCTTTTCTTAAGAGTTTTTACCTGGAGTAGAGTTCTACTATCAGCTGCTCATTGATAGTGGTGTCGATTTGCTCGCGCAGCGGATAGGCCAGCACCCTGCCGATCATATTTTCTGCATCCACACTTAACCATTCTGGTGGCGTTTTGTAAGATGCTTGTTCCTTGAGTTCTTTGAACTTGTGAGAATCCATACTATTGGCTTTAACTTGAATAACATCTCCCACCTTTATCAGCATGGAAGGAATACTGGCCTTTTTGCCATTGATGGTAAAATGACCATGCGTTACCAGTTGACGGGCTTCTTTACGTGAAGCGCCAAATCCCAGGCGGTAAACTACATTATCAAGGCGGCGCTCCAGCAAGACCAGCAGATTTTGTCCGGTGATGCCCGGCATACGATCCGCCTTCTTAAAATAATTGCGGAACTGCTTTTCCATTAAGCCGTATATTCTCTTGGTTTTTTGCTTCTCACGAAGCTGGATCCCGTATTCACTGGGTTTGGGTCTGCGTCCCTGACCATGCGCACCGGGAGGAAAAGGTCTTCTCTCAACCGCACATTTTTCGGAGTAACAGCGGTCTCCTTTTAAGAACAGCTTCTCTCCTTCACGACGACACTGGCGGCAGACTGAATCTATATATCTTCCCACTTATCCTACTACCTCCTTAAACTCTTCTTCTTTTAGGCGGTCTACACCCATTATGCGGTATCGGTGTAACATCTTTAATCATGCTTACTTCCAAACCGGCCGCCTGCAAAGATCTGATGGCTGCTTCCCGGCCTGCACCCGGTCCCTTCACGTAACATTCTACTTCTTTCAAACCGTGTTCCATGGCCGATTTAGCTGCTGATTCCGCAGCTTGCTGAGCAGCAAAAGGAGTGCTTTTGCGTGAGCCCTTAAATCCCGATGTCCCGGCACTAGCCCAGGCAATAGCATTGCCCTGCTTGTCAGTGATGGAGATTATAGTATTATTGAATGTTGATTTAATATGTGCTATGCCGTGTTCGATATTCTTCTTTTCACGGCGTTTGATCCTGGTGGTTGCTCTCCGTGCCACTTAGTTTGTCCCCTTTCCCAACTATTTCTTTTTCCCGCTAACGAGGCGTTTAGGCCCTTTGCGGGTTCGAGCGTTGTTCTTGGTATTCTGACCCCGGACCGGAAGGCCGCGGCGATGCCTGATGCCCCGGTAGCAACCCAGGTCCATTAACCTCTTTATATCCATGCCAACCTGGCGGCGAAGATCGCCCTCCACAGTATAGCCTTTTTCGATAATATCCCTTAATCTGGCAACTTCTTCTTCGGTTAAATCTTTTACTCTTGTATCCGGATTTATACCTGCTGATGCCAAGATTTTCTGAGATGAAGGCTTCCCTATGCCAAAGATATAGGTAAGAGATATCTCTACTCTCTTGTTGGCCGGTAAGTCAACTCCTGCAATTCTCGCCAAATTCGTTCACCTCCTAATTAACCCTGTTTTTGCTTATGTTTCGGGTTTTCGCAAATAACCATTACTTTACCGTGACGTTTGATAATCTTGCACTTCTCGCACATTGGTTTTACCGAAGGCTTTACTTTCAAAACATTTACCTCCTTAATCAAGTCGGATCTATAGCTACTTGAAACGATATATGATTCTCCCTCTATTTAAATCATAAGGGGATAATTCCACCATCACCCGGTCTCCGGGCAAAATCCTGATAAAATTCATTCTCATCTTCCCAGATATATGGGCGAGGACCTTATGACCATTTTCCAGCTCCACTTTGAACATGGCATTGGGCAATGGTTCGAGCACGATACCCTCGATCTCAATGACATCATCTTTAGCCATTTATCAGACCTCCTTCCCACTTGATTCTCTGGTACATTCTCTTATGACTCTTTTAACAGCCTGGTTATCCGGTATTTCCCCTTTTTGCAAGGCTTGCTTAATTGTATCGGCTGTGGTATTCGTGACACTTAAGTGTTTGAGGTTCTTAGGTTTGGGGTTATCCATTTTTCTAGATTCCCCATCCACCAGCAGCACCAGGTGTTCATTTATAACCTTTAGAACCACATATCCTTTTCCGCGGTCTCGCCCAGCTCTGGATAATACCACTCTGCCTACAAGATCATCATTAATATGCTGCCACCCCCATCACCTTAAGGTAAGTATTTCCGGACCATTCTTGGTGATGGCAACGGTATGCTCAAAATGGGCTGAATACTTACCATCTGCTGTAACAACCGTCCACCCATCGGGCTTGGTAAAAACTTTATAGGTTCCAGCATTAATCATGGGCTCTATGGCAAGGGTCATGCCCTCTTTCAATTCCGGCCCCCGGTCGGGGCGGCCAAAATTGGGTACCGGAGGCTCTTCATGCATCTGTCTCCCTATGCCATGGCCCACGAAATCTCTTACCACGGAGAACCCATTGTTCTCAGCGTGGGTCTGCACGGCAAAGGATATATGCCCCATCCGGTTTCCCGGTTTTGCTTCACTGATTCCCTTCATCAGACATTCTTCCGTAACCTGTATCAATTTAAGCGCTTCTGGGTCTACATCACCAACGGGGACCGTAAGTGCCGAATCTCCCGCAAAGCCCTTAAGTAATACCCCGAAATCAATGCTGAGGATGTCTCCATCCTTTAAAATCCTGGGGCCAGGAATACCATGCACTACTTCTTCATTTACCGAAGCACAAATAATTCCTGGAAAAGCCCAGCCCCCGCGAGCGTGGGGATAATTCTTGAAAACTGGTATGGCGCCAAAGTATTTGCATTGCTCTTCGGCAATAGCGTTAAGCTCACCGGTGCTTACCCCGGCTTTAGTATGCTTTTCCAGCATACTCAACACTTTGGCAACTACCTGCCCGGCTTTTTTCATTCGGGCTATCTCATCCCTGGTTTTGAGAATAATCATTTCGACTTCTCCAGGATATCGGAAACATCCTTGAATACTTGCTGACTGTCCCGGTCCCCATCAATGTCGAATAATTGACCTCTATCTTTATAGTAATCAAGCAGTGGATTGGTTTGCTCGCCATAAACCTTTAGCCGGTTTACAACTGTTTCTCCCTGATCGTCACTCCTCTGGACCAATGGACCCCCGCACTTGTCGCAGACTCCATCCTTTGCCGGGGGGGTCGTGTTCAGGTTGTAAAGAGCTTTACAATCTTTGCAGCTTATCCTTCCCGTCATGCGGGATACAAGAATTTCATCAGGAACAGCTATGTTAATAACTGCGTCGATTTTTTTACCCAATTTGTTCAAAACCTTATCTAATGCATCAGCCTGAACGATGGTGCGGGGAAATCCATCCAGAAGGAAACCTGCATTACAGTCCGCCTGAGCCAATCGTTCGGCTACGATACCGATAGTAACTTCGTCTGGCACCAACTGCCCGGAATCCATGTATTTCTTGGCTTCTAAGCCCAGTTCAGTTTGATTGGAAACTGCTTCTCTGAACATATCCCCTGTGGATATGTGAGGGATAGGGTATTTTACTTTTATCAATTCTGCCTGGGTCCCTTTTCCTGCACCCGGAGGTCCCATTAGGATAATATTCATATGATCATCTCCTACTATTTAACAAAGCCTTCATAACTTCGTAACAAGAGGTGGGACTCTATTTGCTTCATAGTATCTAATGCCACACCTACAACGATTAAGAGAGATGTTCCTCCAAATTGAAAGCTCGAAACACCTGTGAGGCCTATTAATATGTTGGGCAATACTGCAATTAAGGCCAGGAAAAAACCACCTGCCAGAGTAAGTCTTGATAATACTCTGTCTATATAGTCCGCGGTTGGGCGTCCCGGCCGGATTCCAGGTACGAATCCTCCATACTTCTTTACATTTTCTGCAACATCGGCAGGATTGTAGATTATCGCCACATAGAAAAAGGTAAAGAAGATTATCAACAAGGCGTAGACCAAGTTATAGGTAACACTGCTGTAGCTAAACCACTTGTTAATAAACAAATTAAAACTTGATCCCTGGCTCATCCATGAACCTATGGTTACCGGGATCGTCATTATGGAAATCGCAAAGATTATAGGAATAACACCACCGGCGTTTACCTTGAGTGGTAAGAAGGTGCTTTGCCCTCCGTATACTTTGCGTCCCACAACTCGCTTGGCATATTGTATAGGCAGGCGGCGCTGCCCTTCGTTTATAGCAATTATCCCGGCGATAATAGCCAGGGCCATGACTGCAAACATCAGCAGGTTCCACACGCTTATGATGCCACCGGAATAGGCCTGCCCAGCGCTGACTAATGCCGAGGGAACCCTTGACACTATGCCTGCGAAGATGATCAATGATATTCCATTGCCGATTCCCTTATCGGTGATGGCTTCACCTATCCACATCAGGAATGCCGTCCCTGCAGTTAAAGTCACTGAAATCAGAAGATATACTCCAATTCCTTTGCTGACCAGCGCACCGCTTCTGCCCAGGGCTATCGCCATACCGAAAGCCTGGATAAAAGCCAGTACTACAGTACCGTAACGGATATACTGGGCAATTTGCTTACGTCCTTCTTCACCTTCCTTGGCTAGTTTCTCCAGCCTCGGGACTACTACCTGCAGAAGCTGCATGATAATTGAAGCATTGATATAGGGAGTGATGCTCATGGCAAATATGCTGAAGCGCTTAAAAGCACCCCCGGACATGATATCAAGGAACCCGAATAGCTGCCCGCCTAATAATTGTTGGATCTTTTCCGCATCGATAAAGGGTGTCGGTATATGCGCACCCAGGCGGAAGACCAGCAGCATAAACAGGGTAAACAAAACCTTAAATCGTAGATCGCCGACCTTAAAGGCTTGTTTAAATGAATCAATCATTAGATCACCTCAACCTTGCCACCCTTGGCAGTGATTTTCTCCTCTGCCTGCTGGCTGATCTTATGGGCCTTGACAACGAGCTTCTTTTCAAGGTCTCCATCCCCCAGGATCTTAATCCCGTCTTTATACTTCTTTACCAGTCCCGCTTCAAAAAGAAGCTCGGGAGTCACTTCGGTTCCATCTAAAAAGACATTCAAGTCCTTGACGTTTACAATGGCATATTCCTTTTTAAATATGTTAGTGAAGCCGCGCTTGGGCAGACGTCTTTGCAAGGGCATCTGTCCGCCTTCAAAACCAGGCCGTACTCCTCCCCCGGAACGGGCTTTTTGACCCTTGTGCCCCCGGGTGGAAGTCTTGCCGTGTCCTGAACCGGTTCCGCGGCCAACCCGTTTTATGCGCTTATTGGCTCCCGGCGGAGATTTGAGCTCCTCGAGTTTCACGTTAAAACCTCCCTATTAACCTATTTCTTCTACGTTTAGAAGGTGGATAACTTTATTGATCTGTCCTCTGAGCTGTGGACTATCTTCTTTTATCAAGCTTTGGTTCAACTTCCTAAATCCCAGACTCTTAACCGTTGCTCTCTGGGTTTCGGGGTAACCAATAAAACTTTTGATCCAGGTTAATCTAACTTGTTTGGCCATCCCTACTCCTCCTAGTTAAAAATCTCATCAATGGTTTTACCTCTCTGCCTGGCCACATCTTCAGCCCTTTTCAGGCTATTAAGCCCTTCCATAGTGGCATGAACCATGTTGATAGCATTGGAGGATCCCAGTGACTTGGTTAATATATCCTTGACTCCCGCTGACTCTAGAACCGCACGCACCGGCCCACCTGCTATAACTCCGGTTCCGGCAGAGGCCGGCTTCAACATCACCTTTCCGGCGCCAAACCGGCCAACGATAGGATGAGGTATAGTTCTTTCATCAATGAGAGGGATTTCGATCATATTTTTCTTGGCACTCTCAACGGCTTTGCGTATGGCTTCCGGCACTTCCGTGGCTTTGCCTTTGCCAGCCCCTACCTTGCCCTGGCCGTCACCGACAACCACCAGTGCGCTAAAACTAAATCTTCTTCCGCCTTTAACAACTTTGGCTACCCGGCGAATATTCACAACTTTTTCTATAAACTCCGGACCACCTTGCTCCCTGTCAATCATTTTTTCCCTCCTAACCTTTAGAGCGCCTTAAAACTCCAACCCGTTTTCCCGGGCTGCTTCGGCCAGGGCTGCAATCCGCCCATGGTATTTGTAACCGCTCCGGTCAAAAACAACAGAAGAAATGCCTTTTTCTTTGGCTTTGCTGGCAATTAATTCTCCAACCCGGCGTGCGGCATCAGTATTCGTCCGAGACTGAAGATCCCGTAGGGCCGGCTCGTTTGTGGAAGCAGCAACCAGGGTGAGACCGTTAACGTCATCTATGATCTGCGCATAGGTATGGCTTAGACTTCTATAAACACAGAGCCTGGGTCTATCATTGGTTCCCGAAATTTTCTTGCGGATTCGGGCTTGCTTACCTACCCGTAATGCGTTTTTACTGGGCTTCTTGATCAAGTCGTTTCACTTCCTTCCTGGCTTACTTACCGCCAGCTTTACCGACTTTGCGGCGGATAACTTCGTTTTCATACTTAATGCCTTTACCTTTATAAGGTTCAGGTTTTCTTATGGCTCTTATGTGGGCGGCGGTGTTGCCCACCAACTGTTTGTCAATTCCGCGCACAGTTATTTTTGTAACTGCGGGTACTTCAAATTCAATGCCTTCCGGTGGATCGATTTCAACCGGGTGGGAAAAGCCGATATTTATCAGCAGCTTTTTGCCCTGCATAGATGCTCTATATCCTACCCCTACCAGTTCCAATTTCTTTTCAAATCCGTTGGTTACACCCTCTACCATATTGGCTACCAGCGCCCTGGTCAGCCCATGCAATGCACGATGCTGCTTGACGTCACTGGCTCTTGTAACTACTACCTGGCCTTCTTCGTGCTCAAAGCTGATGTCCGGAGAAACTGCCTGGGAAAGAGTCCCTTTGGGTCCTTTTACAGTAGCTACATCATTTTCAATGGTAAGGCTAACCCCTTTGGGTATAATAATCGGTTTTCTGCCTATTCTAGACACCTGTCAGTCCTCCTCCACTTACCAGATATAGCATACAACTTCTCCGCCCAGTTTGGCGGTGCGTGCTTTCTTGTCAGTCATCAAGCCTTTTGAAGTGGATATCACGGCTGTACCCAGCCCACCCAGTACTTTTGGTATCTCGTCTTTCTTAACGTAGACACGCAGACCGGGCTTACTGATCCGTTTAAGGCCCGTGATAACCTTTTGCTTATTGGGCCCGTACTTTAGATAGATCCTGATAATGCCCTGTTTCCCGTCTTCAATATATTCATAATCCTTGATGTACCCTTCTTCTCTCAGAATCCCGGCTATAGACAGCTTGATTCTGGAACTGGGCACTTCAACAGACTCATGCATTACCATATTACCATTTCTTATTCTGGTTAAAAGATCGGCAATGGGATCAGTCATGGCCATTTCAATACCTCCTTTTACCTAAGAGTTTACCAACTGGCTTTGGTAACTCCGGGCAGTTCGCCTTTATGTGCCAGCTCTCTAAAACAGATGCGGCACATGCCAAATTTACGCATATAAGCTCTGGGCCGCCCGCAGATCTTACAACGGTTGTACCCGCGCACCTCAAATTTTTGAGTCCGTTGTTGCTTGGCTATCATCGCTTTTTTTGCCATTTCGCTAACCTCCTATGATCTAAAAGGCATCCCCATGCCTCTCAACAGCTCACGGGCCTCCTCATCAGTCTTGGCGGTAGTAACAATCACTACTTCCAAACCTCTGATTTTGTCTATCTTGTCATATTCAATCTCCGGGAAAATGGTTTGTTCCTTTATTCCCAGGGAGAAATTACCGCGGCCGTCAAAAGCCTGAGGTGATACTCCACGGAAGTCGCGAACTCGGGGCAGGGCCAGATTAATGAGCTTTTCCAAAAAATCATACATCCTGGCTCCACGCAAAGTCACTTTACATCCGATAGCCATCCCTTCACGCAGCTTAAATCCTGCGATGGACTTTTTGGCCCTGGTAATAACCGGCTTTTGCCCGGCGATAATGCGCAGGTCATTGGCTGCTCCGTCTAATGCTTTAGGGTTTTGAATTGCTTCTCCGACCCCTATGTTCAGAACAATACGCTCAACTTTAGGTACCTGCATGACGTTTTTATATTCAAATTTAGTCATCAAACTCGGTACTATTTCATTCTTATACCGCTCATAGAGCATTGCCATGGGGCGTTTGCCTCCCTTCTTGGATAATCTTAATCCAGTATTTCTCCGCATTTTTTACAAACGCGAACTTTTTCGCTGCTGTCCAGCACCTTATTGCCGATTCGCGTCGGCTTGCCGCAATGGCTGCAAACCAGCAACACATTGGAAGCGTGCAAGGGGGCCTCAATCCTTAAGATACCTCCCTGGGGAAGGGATCTACTCGGACGCTGATGCTTCTTCACTTTATTGATGCCTTCTATTACTACTCTATTATCCTTTGGGCTTACCCTCAGGACCTTACCCTTTTTCCCAGCATCCTTACCGGTGAGAACCAGTACTGTATCACCTTTTTTAATACTCATCGTTCCACCTCCAATGCCTATAGAACTTCGGGAGCCAGAGAAACAATCTTCATAAAATTCTTATCTCTTAATTCCCTGGCTACAGGTCCGAAAATACGGGTTCCTTTCGGGTTATTGTTATCGTCTATAATTACCGCGGCGTTCTCGGAAAAAGCGATATAAGATCCATCAGGCCGCCTGATCTCTTTCTTAGTCCTTACGACTACTGCTTTTACTACATCGCCTTTCTTAACTACACCGCCAGGGGCCGCTTCCTTTACACTGACAATTATTACATCCCCAACGGTTGCGTATCTACGCATGGACCCGCCCAGGATCTTTATGCACAGTACCCGTTTTGCTCCGGTATTATCACCTACCTGAAGCATGGTTTCCTGTTGAATCACGGCGTTAAACCTCCTTTAAGTGCTTGCCTTATTCCAAAGTCTTGGCTCTTTCAACTATTTCGATCAGCCGCCAGCGTTTATCTTTGCTTATAGGACGGGTTTCCATGATTCTTACAACATCGCCGATTTTAGCTTCATTATCTTCATCATGGGCCTTGTATTTCTTGCTGGTCCTGACGGTTTTTTTGTAAAGAGGATGCTGTTTTACTGTCTCAACCAGAACGGTAATGGTTTTTTCCATCTTGTTGCTGGTTACGGTGCCTATTCTAACTTTCCTGTTTCCACGTTCTTCAGCCACTCTTAGACCTCCTTCTAGCCCTAATTTTCCCTTGCCAGTTCTCTTTGCCTGAGTAAGGTCTTGCACCTGGCTATGTTCTTCCTGACGTCACGAATGCGCATCGGGTTATCAAGCTGGCCAGTTGCAAGCTGGAACCTGAGGTTAAAGAGCTCTTCTTTATAGGTGGAAACCTGCTTTTCCAGTTCCTCGTCAGTTAATTCTTTGAACTTCTTAACTTTCACTAGCCTCACCACCCATTTCTTCTCGTTTTACGAACTTGCACTTAATCGGAAGCTTGTGTGAAGCCAGGCGCATGGCTTCTTTGGCCACCTCTTCGTTTACTCCGGATAGTTCAAACATGATTCTACCCGGTTTTACTACCGCCACCCAATGTTCTGGGGAGCCTTTTCCTTTTCCCATTCGAGTCTCAGCCGGCTTTACGGTCAGCGGCCGGTCGGGGAAAATCTTGATCCAGAGTTTACCACCACGCTTTATATAGCGGTTAATAGCAATACGGGCTGCCTCTATCTGGCGGTTGGTCAACCAACCTGCATCCATGGCCTGCAAACCATAGTCGCCATAGCTTATGGTATGGCCTTTATGTGCCTCGCCTTTGAGACCAGGTCTATGCTGTTTTCTATATTTGACTCTTTTCGGGGTAAGCATTATTTTTCTGCCTCCTCCACTGCTTTCTGTTTAGGCCTCTGTTTAGCTTCAGGTAGGATCTCTCCACGGTTGATCCACACCTTTATGCCAATTTTGCCATAAGTCGTGTTTGCTTCGGCAAAACCATAGTCAATGTCAGCGCGCAGGGTATGCAGAGGTACCTTGCCTTCTGCGTACCATTCGGTACGGGCTATTTCAGCTCCGCCTAAACGTCCGGATATGGCTACCTTGATGCCGATGGCGCCGATGCGCATGGTTCTGCCAACCGACTGCTTCATGGCTCTGCGGAAAGATACTCTCTTTTCCAATTGCTGGGCCATGTTTTCAGCTACAATCTGGGCGTCCAGTTCCGGTTTGCGGATTTCCTGAATGTTTATATTTACATTCTTACCGGTCATTTTTGCCAGGTTAACCTTAAGATTTTCTACCTCTGTCCCCCCGCGTCCGATAATGATACCGGGTTTTGCGGTATGGATGGTAACCCGCATGCGGGCACCGGTTCTTTGAATCTCCACCTTGGATATACCTGCCGCATAAAACCTGGTTTTGATGTAATTGCGGACCTTGTAATCTTCATGAAGGAGATCGGTGTAATCCCGGTCAGCATACCAGTTTGAGTCCCAGTCTCTTATAATTCCGATTCTGAATCCTTTTGGATGTACCTTTTGACCCACTACTTAACCTCCCTTTCCTTCAGCACCACGGTAATGTGGCTGGTTCTGTGGCGCCTCACATCTGCTCTTCCATAGGCCCGGGGATGCATCCGTTTAATAGTAGGCCCTTCATCGATATAAATTGCTGCGACATATAACTCATCAGAGTCCATGTCATAGTTATGTTCGGCATTAGCGATGGCCGATTTAAGAACTTTGTTAATCAGCGGAGAGGCTTTCTTGTTGGTATAGCGCAGTATACCTACTGCTTCTTTTACGTCTTTGCCTCTCACTAAATCTGCTACCTGACGCGCTTTAAAAGGGGATAGCCGCAGGTAACGAGCAATTGCTTTTGCTTCCATTTGTTGCTCCCCCTTTCTAGCGTGATCTGCTGGATTTTTCAGATTTCCCGGCATGACCTCGATAGGTCCTGGTAGGAGCAAACTCACCCAGTTTGTGTCCTACCATATCTTCGGTAACATATACCGGAATATGTTTTCTTCCATCATGGACGGCCAGGGTATGGCCTACCATCTGAGGAAATACTGTTGACCGGCGGGACCAGGTTTTTATTACCCTCTTCTGACCGGTTTGATTCATATCTTCGACTCTTTTTAACAATTTCTCTTCACAATAAGGTCCCTTTTTCAACGATCTAGTCATTTAAAGACCTCCTTTACTTGCGTTTTCTGACAATCATCTTGTCAGAAGGCTTTTTCTTACGGGTCTTTCCACCGATGGCAATTTTACCCCAGGGGGATACCGGATATTTTCTCCCTATGGGAGCCCGTCCTTCTCCACCGCCGTGAGGGTGATCCACCGGATTCATGACCGATCCTCTTACTGTAGGTCTTATTCCCATCCACCGGGACCTTCCCGCTTTGCCCAGGGTCTGGTTCTCATATTCCAGGTTGCCTACCTGGCCTATAGTGGCCCGGCAGTTTACATGGACCAGTCTTACCTCTCCGGAAGGCAGCCTTACATGGGCATAGGCTCCTTCTTTGGCCATCAGCTGGGCGACTGTTCCGGCTGAGCGGGCCAACTGCCCGCCTTTGCCCGGTCTTAACTCCACGTTGTGAATCAAGGATCCGACCGGGATATCTTTTAAAGCCAGGGTATTGCCAACTTTGATATCGGCTTCCGGGCCTGATACTACAATATCTCCTACTTTTAAATTATTGGGAGCGATCATATATGCCTTGTGTCCGTCTTGATAATGCAGCAAGGCTATATTAGCTGAACGGTTGGGGTCATATTCGATAGCTGCCACGCGGGCAGGTACATTGTCTTTATTTCTCTTGAAGTCAATCACCCGGTAAAGGCGTTTGTGCCCTCCGCCCTGGTGACGTACAGTTACGCGTCCCTGGGCGTTTCTTCCGGATTTCTTCTTCAAGGGAACTGTCAAACTTTTTTCCGGTTTGCTCTTGGTTATTTCCTCAAAGGTTAAACCGGTCATATGTCTCCTGCTTGCAGTTGTGGGTTTATATTTTTTAATGCCCATTCCTACGATTCCCTCCTTAATTGATCCGGGCTAACGATCTACATGCCATCGAAGATTTTGATTTTCTGGCCTTCTTTAAGCGTTACGACAGCTTTTTTTCGGTCCGGCCTCTTACCTTCAAATCTGCCCATTCTCTTAGGTTTTCCCTTAATAATCATAGTGTTTACCTTTTCAACTTTTACATTGAAAATGGCTTGAATGGCGTTCTTAATCTCCGTTTTATTGGCTCTTTTATCGACAACAAATGTGTATTTGTTGTCGGCCAGGAGGTTCATGGTTTTTTCAGTAACAACCGGCTTTAGAATGATATCACGATGGTCTTTCATTAAGCGTATACCTCCTCTAAGCGGTTGACGGCATCCTTGGTGATCAGCAGCGTATCATAGTTTAAAAGATCGTATACATTCACAAAGTCTGCCCGCAGAGGTTTTACTCCCGGGATATTGCGCGCGGATTTTGCAATGTTCTGATCGCCGTCAGCTGTAACCACCAGAGCCTTCTTCCCAGCCTTTAAATTTTCAAGGGTCTGAACCATCAGCTTGGTTTTGGGTTCTTCGAAATTAAGCACATCAACAACAATTATAGACGAGTCTTTAACTTTGCTCGATAAAGCTGATTTCATAGCCAGCCTTCTCACCTTACGGGGCAGTCGATAAGAATAATCACGTGGCCGGGGGCCAAAAATTATTCCGCCGCCTCTCCACAAAGGACTTCTGATACTTCCCGCACGGGCTCTGCCAGTTCCTTTCTGGCGGAAGGGCTTTTTGCCGCCGCCGCTCACTTCGGAACGGGTCTTAGTCGAGGAAGTCCCCTGGCGTTTGTTGGCCAGTTGCATTTTAACGAAATCATATAGAACAGCTTCATTGGGTTCAATACCAAAGATGCTATCATTAAGCTCCATTTCTCCTATTTGGGCTCCGCTCATATCGTATAACGGAACTTTCGGCATCATTACTTACCTCCTTAATACAACGCTAGGCCTTTACTGAGTTTTTGATAATAACCAGCCCCTTTTTCGGGCCTGGAATTGATCCTTTTATCAGCAACAGGTTTCTGTCCGGATAGACTTTTACTACCTTCAAGCCCTGCACAGTGACCCTCTCTCCACCAAGGTGTCCGGGAAGTTTACGGCCTTTGAACACCCTGGCCGGACCTTTTGCTCCCAGGGAACCGGGACGGCGATGGTATTTGGAACCATGCCCCATTGATCCGCGGGCAAAGTTGTGCCTTTTCACTCCTCCGGCAAAACCCTTACCTTTGGAGGTGCCTACCACATCCACCAGGTCACCGTCGTTAAACTGTTCGACTTTAATTTCCTGGCCTATTTCATACTCGTCAACATTTTCCAGGCGGAATTCCCTGATGTAACGCAAGGGCTTGATATTAACCTTCTTAAAGTGCCCCTTGAGGGGTTTGTTAGCCAATTTTTCCTTCAGGTTGTAAAAGCCTACCTGAATCGCGTTGTACCCGTCAGCTTCCGTCTTCTTCTTCTGCAGTACGGTACAGGGACCGGCTTCAATCACACTGACCGGTATTGCTTTTCCCTGTTCATCGAAAATTTGGGTCATCCCAACTTTGATGCCCAAAATGGCTGTTCTCAAATTCTTAGCCACTTAAACATTGCCTCCTCTAATCTTATTGTGAGAGGTTGGAGGTGGATCCCAACTTCACTTCTCTAATGCATGGCCTTAAAACCTATTCTCCCACTGGTCTCTGGGCCTTGGGTTAACCTATAGCTTGATTTCAATATCAACGCCAGAAGGCAAATCCAGGTGCATCAGTGCATCAATAGTTTTTGGATTGGGGTCTAATATGTCAATAAGGCGTTTATGCGTTCTCATTTCGAACTGCTCGCGGGAGTCCTTGTTGACATGGGGCGACCTTAAAATGGTATAAATACTCTTTTCGGTTGGTAAGGGAATCGGGCCAGAAACACTGGAACCGTTCTTCCTGGCTGTATCAACGATTTTCAAGGAAGACTGATCCAGGAGCTTATGGTCAAATGCCTTCAGTCTGATTCTTACCTTCTGCTGCCCACTCACTATGGCTAAAACCTCCTTAGACTGGGATCAATTTATACACGCCTCCGGGTGTGTAGTGGTGAAGGACCTGCTTCTATTCAAGTCCCCCACCTTTAGCCCGGGTGTTAACTAATTAGTCAATGGCGATAACAGCGCCGGCTCCGACGGTGCGGCCGCCTTCCCTGATCGCGAAGCGCAATCCTGGTTCAATCGCAATCGGGGTGATCAGTTCGATATCCATTTCGATGTTGTCACCCGGCATTACCATCTCTACGCCTTCCGGCAGCTGAATCACTCCGGTTACGTCAGTAGTTCTGAAGTAAAACTGGGGGCGATATCCGCCGAAAAACGGAGTGTGTCTGCCGCCCTCTTCTTTGGTCAATACATATACCTGGGCTTGAAACTTGGTCAAGGGCTTGATTGAACCCGGCTTGGCCAGTACCATGCCTCTTTCTACTTCTTTCCGGTCTACGCCCCTTAACAGGGTTCCTATATTATCTCCCGCTTCTGCATAGTCAAGAAGCTTTCTGAACATTTCTACTCCGGTTACGACCGTCTTGCGGATGTCTTCTCTCATTCCGATTATGTGTACTTCGTCTCCTACCTTTACCTGGCCTCTCTCTACGCGGCCGGTGGTTACGGTTCCTCTTCCGGTTATCGTAAACACGTCTTCAATAGGCATTAAGAACGGCCGGTCTACTGCTCTTTCCGGCAGCGGGATGTAACTGTCTACCGCATCCATCAGTTCCCATATGTGCCCGCACCATTCGCAGTCACGGCTTCCGCATCCGCATTCCAGCGCTTTCAATGCCGAGCCCTTTACCACCGGAATGTCGTCGCCCGGGAACTCGTAGAAGGACAGCAGTTCTCTTACTTCCATCTCAACCAGTTCTAGCAGTTCTTCGTCATCTACCATGTCTATCTTGTTCATGAATACTACAATGTATGGCACTCCTACCTGCCGGGCCAGCAGTATGTGCTCTCTGGTCTGCGGCATCGGTCCGTCGGCTCCTGATACTACCAGGATCGCTCCGTCCATCTGCGCTGCTCCCGTGATCATGTTCTTTATGTAGTCAGCATGACCAGGGCAGTCTACGTGGGCATAATGCCGGGTGGCGGTTTCGTACTCCACGTGCGCCGTATTGATGGTGATTCCTCTTTCTCTCTCTTCCGGCGCTTTGTCGATCTCATCATACGATGTCGCTTTGGCTCCCCCTACTTTGGACAATGTCAAGGTGATCGCCGCTGTCAACGTCGTCTTGCCATGGTCAATGTGACCGATTGTCCCTATGTTTAAATGGGGTTTCGTCCTTTCATACTTTGCCTTTGCCATCCTGTCTCTCACCTTTCTTTGTATAATTTTTTAAGCATCAGAAGAAACTGCTGAGCAGTTTCAACACACCTTCTACAACGAGGCGGGCCCGTTAGCTCGGAAACACCTGGGGCTGCTTTTAGCCTCGTTATACTGGCAGCCCGTATCTACGGGCTATTATCTCCTTAGCTTTAGACTCCGGTACTTCACCATAGTTCTTAAAATGCAGCGAGAAACTTGCTCGTCCCTGGCTTGCTGATCTCAAGCTGGTCGCATAACCGAAAGTTTCGGCCAGGGGAACAGTTCCTTTAATTATCCGGCTTTCCCGGTTGTCTTCAAAACCCAGTACTCGACCCCGGCGTGCGTTGAGGTCAGAAATAACTTCCCCCACATATTCTTCCGGAGTTACTATTTCAATATTCATGATCGGTTCCAGGAGTTTTTCATCGGCTTTTTCTAAAAGATCTTTGACTGCCATACTGGCAGCTACCTTGAAGGCCTGTTCACTGGAATCCACCTCATGAAAGGAGCCTCCCACCAATTTTACCTCCAGATCATCCACCATGTATCCGGCAAGTATTCCAGCCTGCAGTGCTCCCATGATCCCCTCTTCAACTGCATCAACATATTGATGGGGGACGTCTTCAGGACTGCTCTGGTTGGTAAAAAGCCTGCCCTGCCCCTCTGGTCCTGGCAGAGCTTCCAGTATCACATGGGCATATTGGCCGCGTCCACCAGTCTGACGCTCGAATCTTGCCTCGGTCCTGGCTTTCCTGCCAATGGTCTCTTTATATGACACCTGTGGCTTTCCAACATTAGCATTTACTTTAAACTCCCGCAGGAGTCTGTCGACGATTATTTCTAGATGCAGCTCACCCATACCGGAGAGAATAATCTGCCCACTCTCTTCATCCACCAGGGTTCGAAAGGTGGGATCTTCCTCGGCCAACCGGCGAAGGCTCTCCCCTATTTTGTCGTGGTCAGCCTTGGTTTTAGGTTCGATAGCTACATCTATGACCGGTTTGGGGAACTCAATGTGCTCCAACAAAATCGGATCTTTCTCGGAACACAATGTATCTCCGGTAACTGTTTCACGCAGTCCTACTCCGGCTACGATGTCGCCCACTCTGGCTTCATCAATTTCCTCCCGGTGGTTGGCATGCATCTTCAGTATCTTGGTCAGGCGTTCTTTTTTGCCCTTTCGGCTGTTCAAAATATATGATCCATTGTTAATACTGCCTGAGTAAACTCTAAAATACGTCAATTTACCGACATATGGATCAATCGCTATTTTAAAAGCCAGCGCGCTGAAGGGCTCACCCATATCCGCTTTACGCTCCAGTTCGGCTTCACTTCCGGGCTCTATACCTTTGACCGGTGGTTTATCCAGCGGAGAAGGCAGATAGTCTACTACCGCGTCCAGTAGCATTTGAACGCCTTTGTTTCGAAAAGATGATCCACAAAGTACCGGCACCAGGTTGTTGGCGATGGTCTGCTCGCGCAGAGCTTTTACTGCTTGGTCAGGCCCTATTGCTTCACCTTCCAGATACTTCTCCAGGATCTGATCGTCGTATTCAGCTAGCTTCTCTAACAAAACATTGTATTTTGCTTCGGCTTCCTGCATTTCCTCATGACTGAGGTCGCGTTCTAAGAACGTTTCTCCCAAATCATCCTCATAGACATAAGCCTTCATACGCAACACATCTATAACTCCAATGAAGGAGTCTTCTACTCCTAGCGGCAACTGTACCAGTACGGCGTTGCTCCCCAGTACTTCCTCGATCATCTTTACGGCCCGAAAAAAGTCAGCTCCTATGCGGTCCATCTTATTGATGTAAGCGATCCTCGGTACATTATATCTATCCGCTTGTCTCCAGACGGCCTCCGATTGGGGCTGCACGCCTTCCACCGCTGAAAATATACCTACTGCGCCATCAAGTATCCGCAATGACCGTTCTACCTCAACTGTAAAGTCCACATGGCCGGGCGTGTCGATAATACAAATATCGCTATTTTTCCATGTGCAGGCAGTAGCGGCAGAGGTAATGGTTATACCTCTCTCCTGCTCCTGACTCATCCAGTCCATAGTGGCGGTGCCTTTATCCACTTCACCAATTTTGTGAACCCTTCCGGTATAATACAGGATGCGTTCTGTGGTGGTGGTCTTGCCGGCATCTATATGAGCCATTATGCCTATGTTGCGAACTACTGATAAATCAGCTTTTTCAGCCATGACACTCCCCACTCGTAATGGAGCTTACCAGCGATAATGAGCGAAGGCCTTATTGGCTTCCGCCATTTTATGCGTATCTTCTCTCTTCTTGACCGAACCGCCAGTTCCGTTGTATGCATCCATCAACTCTCCAGCCAGACGCTCAGCCATAGTCTTTTCCCCGCGCTTGCGCGAGTAGTTAACCAGCCAGCGAATAGCCAGGGTTTGTCTTCTTTCAGCTCTGACCTCTACCGGCACCTGATAGTTGGCTCCGCCCACACGGCGCGCACGAACCTCAACTATAGGAGTAATATTCTTCATAGCCACTTCGAAAACTTCGAGGGCATCTTTGTTTAATTTTTTGGATATTATTTCAAATGCCCCGTAGCAGATATCCTCTGCCAGACTCTTCTTGCCGTCCCACATTATCTGGTTAACCAGCTTGGTAAAAACTTTGCTGTTATATATGGGGTCCGGTAAAACGTCACGTTTAGGGACGGGTCCTTTTCTAGGCATACCCTTTCTCCCTCCTATTTCTTCTTGGGTCGCTTGGAACCATACTTCGATCTACCCTGGTTACGGTTCTGAACTCCACCAGCATCAAGAGTTCCTCTAATGATATGGTATCTTACACCTGGCAGGTCCTTGACCCTGCCACCTCTGATCAATACCACCGAGTGCTCCTGGAGATTATGCCCAATACCAGGAATATAAGCTGTAACTTCAATGCCATTGCTCAATCTTACCCTGGCAATCTTTCTTAAGGCCGAGTTGGGCTTTTTCGGAGTTGTTGTATACACACGGGTACACACCCCTCTTTTCTGGGGACAGCTCTTGAGAGCGGGTGCGGTTGACTTCTTCTCAATTTTTTCCCTGCCTTTTCTAACCAGTTGGTTTATGGTCGGCACACTTGCACCTCCTTCCCCGATTAATCCAAAAGTATGGCGACAACTGCTGATCCTACTTCGATTCCACATGCATTGCCCAAAATTCTCATGCTTTCTACTCGTACCGTCTCCACTTTACACTGGCGACACAGTTGTTCGAGTGCACATGTAATATGCGGCTCAGCATCATCAGCCAGGTATACTTTCTGTACAAGGCCCCTGCTTAGGGCCTTCTTAACCTGTTTAGTTCCAATCACTTTAGCTTTTGTCTTTAATTCGGATAGAGGCAAATTTTTAAAAACCTCCTCCCGATAAGCACTAAATTTTTGACGGGAACTTATTTACCGCGCACCTTTGTATTTTATCACTTGCTGAACGCTTGAGTCAAACCAAATCTTCCTCTATCTAGCTTGCAGCTAGTTTTCTATGAGTGTTTCGCTTTCCTCGGGCTCAGGTTCAGTGTAACTGGTGCGGTTGTATAAGCCGTATCCGGTCCCTGCCGGTATCAGCTTTCCTATTATCACGTTCTCTTTCAGGCCGATAAGATTATCGACTTTCCCCTTGATAGCTGCTTCGGTCAATACTTTGGTCGTTTCCTGGAATGACGCCGCAGACAGGAACGACTCAGTATTAAGAGACGCCTTGGTTATACCAAGCAGCATGGGTGAGCACACTGCCGGCAGTCCGCCCCGCTGAATCACCCGCAGGTTTTCTTCCTCAAAAACAGCTATGTCCACAAACGCTCCGGGCAGCATTGATGTTTCTCCGGAATCCTCTATCTTTACTTTCTTGAGCATCTGCCGAATCATAATCTCAATGTGTTTATCACTTATATCAACACCCTGGGAGCGATAAACTTTCTGAACCTCTTCCAGAATATACCTCTGTACCGACTGCAGGCCCTGGGTTTTTAAAATGTCGTGAGGATTTAGAGGACCCTCCGTGAGAGCATCTCCTATCTCCACAAAGTCCCCTTCTGAGACCTTCAAGCGAGAGCCGTAATGCACAGGATAGGCGGCTACTGCTTCGCCGTTCTCGTCAAGTACTTCCACTTCCCGACGACCCTTATTTTCCCCAAATCTAATCTTTCCATATAGCTCGGTGAGCAAGGCCTGCCCCTTGGGTTTGCGGACCTCAAACAGCTCCTCGACTCGGGGGAGACCCCGGGTAATATCATCGCCCGCCACACCACCGGTATGGAAGGTACGCATGGTCAACTGGGTTCCAGGCTCACCTATAGACTGAGCGGCCAAAATACCAACTGCTTCACCTATCTCCACATTGTAACCAGTCGCCAGGTTACGGCCATAGCATTTCTTGCATACACCGTGGCGGGTTTTGCAGGTAAGTACTGATCTAATTTTTACTTTCTGTATACCAGCCCTCTCGATTGAAAAACCGGCATCATCATCTATCATCTGATTCTCTTCAGCCAGGACCTCTCCGGTCTCTGGGTGGATAACTTTATTGACGGCTACCCGTCCGATAATACGCTGATGCAGGGGCTCAATCAGCTGTGAGCCTTCCATGATCTTATCTACCCAGATGCCTTCCGATGATTCGCAGTCATCTTCCAGAACTATCACATCGTGCGATACATCCACCAGACGCCGGGTCAGATAACCGGAGTCGGCAGTTCTTAAAGCCGTATCGGCAAGGCCTTTGCGGGCTCCATGGGTGGAAATGAAATATTCCAGAACGGTTAGCCCTTCACGGAAATTGGCTTTGATGGGCAAATCCATAATTTTCCCTGAAGGATCCGCCATTAGACCGCGCATTCCGGCCAGCTGTCGTATCTGCTGGAAGTTGCCTCGGGCTCCTGAGGTAGCCATCATATAAACCGGGTTATCTTCAGGCAGGGCTGCTTTTAGAGCCTCGGTAACGTCGTCAGTAGCCTGGTTCCAGATCTCTACTACCTGATTGTGCCGCTCCTGTTCGGTAATTAAGCCAAACTGGAAGTCTTCTTCTATCGCTTCTACTACTTTATCTGCTTCAGCTAGAATGGAAGCTTTGGCTTCCGGGGTCTCAAAGTCAGTGACACCCACCGTGATTCCGGCACGGGTCCCGTATTTGTAGCCCAGACGTTTGATTCCATCAAGCATATCAGCGGTTTTGGCATTGCCTTCCAGGCGATAACAGTCATACACAATATTGCCCAGCTTTTTCTTGTCAATAACCTCGTTGAAGAATCCCAGGCTGTTGGGGACAATTTCATTGAAAATTATCCGGCCTACGGAAGTCTCGACGATTTCATCCTTATAGGTTTGGTTTCCGTGGCTGCGCAGCATCTCGCTGCCGGTTTTCTCAGGAATACGCATTTTTGTGCGTATTTTTTCATGCAGAGTTATACTGCCCATCTCATATGCCATCTGGGCTTCATCAGAATCTCTATAGGCCTTAGGATTTGCGATTTCCCAATCTGCTTTGCTCATATAGGTCAGATAGTACAGCCCGATAACCATATCCTGGGTGGGCGTTACCACCGGTTTGCCATCTTTGGGATTCAATATGTTGTTGCTTGCCAGCATGAGAATGCGTGCTTCAGTCTGCGCCTCTGCGGACAGGGGCACGTGTACAGCCATCTGGTCGCCGTCGAAGTCTGCATTATATGCTGTACATACCAGAGGATGCAGCTGAAGAGCCTTGCCCTCTACCAGTATCGGTTCAAACGCCTGTATGCCCAGGCGATGGAGCGTGGGAGCGCGGTTTAGGAGAACGGGATGTTCTTTTATAACATCATCAAGAATATCCCATACTTCTTCGCGGCCGCGTTCTACCATCTTCTTGGCACTCTTAATATTGGAAGCAATACCTCTATCGACAAGCTTTTTCATAACAAAAGGCTTAAAAAGCTCTAAAGCCATCTCTTTAGGCAGACCACACTGATGCATTTTTAGGCGCGGGCCCACTACGATAACAGAACGCCCTGAATAGTCAACCCGTTTGCCCAAAAGGTTCTGACGGAACCTTCCCTGCTTCCCTTTTAACATATCGGAGAGCGATTTTAGGGGGCGATTGCCAGGACCGGTAACCGGGCGACCGCGCCTGCCGTTGTCAATCAATGCATCCACCGCTTCCTGAAGCATGCGTTTTTCATTGCGAACGATGATATCGGGAGCACCCAGGTCCAATAGCCTTTTTAAACGATTATTTCTGTTTATTACTCTCCTGTAAAGATCGTTTAAATCCGAAGTGGCAAAGCGTCCTCCATCAAGCTGCACCATGGGGCGCAGTTCGGGAGGAATAACCGGGAGAACATCCAGTATCATCCACTGTGGTCTATTATCAGAGAGGCGGAAGGATTCCACGACTTCCAGCCGTTTTATAGATCTTCCTTTTCTCTGACCAGTAGTGGTGGCTATTTCATCCTTAAGCTCCTGCGACATCTTTTCCAGGTCGATTTCTTCCAGTAAAAGCTTAATAGCTTCCGCACCGATGCCGGCTTTAAAGGCATCCCCGTAACGGTCGCGGCTTTCTCTGTACTCACGTTCGTTCAATAATTGTTTTTTTAGCAGGGGAGTGTCTCCCGGAGAAACAACTATATAGTTTACAAAGTATATAACTTTTTCCAGCACCTTGGGTGACATATCCAAAAGCAACCCCATACGGCTGGGAATCCCTTTCAAATACCAGATATGGCACACCGGAGCGGCTAGTTCGATATGACCCATACGCTCACGACGAACTTTGGAGGTAGTCACTTCTACGCCGCAACGGTCACAGACGATGCCGCGATGACGTACTCTTTTGTACTTCCCGCAGTGGCATTCCCAGTCTTTAACCGGTCCAAAGATTTTTTCGCAGAACAGTCCCTCTTTTTCAGGCCGGAGTGTCCTGTAGTTAATGGTTTCTGGTTTTTTTACCTCTCCGCTGCTCCAGGAGCGTATTTGCTCGGGTGAAGCTAACGATATCTTGATTCGTTCAAAGTTGTTAACATCTAACAAACCATTCTCTCCCTTCCAGAAATGATCCCTACGTGTTCTTTAAGGAAAGTCGTGGTATATCAGTCTTTCTCCTCCTCTATAAAGGCTTCAAAATCATCCTCCAGGGGGGCGTCATCTAAATCTTCAAGGTCAATCTCATCATCATTTTCCTCGTCTTCATGTTCCTGACTCAATCCTTCAGGCCTGGCTATAGGAGCTTCCGGCAGTTCCAGACCCAGCTCACGAGCTTTTTCCTTCTCGTTTACTTCATAGTCGACATCCTTGATGAGTATTTCTTCATTTAATCCAGATAGAATTCTTACATCAAGGGCAAGACTCTGCAATTCTTTTATTAAAACTTTAAAGCCTTCAGGAACGCCCGGTTCTGGTATGTTTTCCCCCTTTACTATTGATTCATAGGTCTTCAGACGACCTACTACATCGTCCGATTTTACGGTTAAAATCTCTTGCAGTGTATACGAAGCTCCATAAGCTTCCAATGCCCAGACTTCCATCTCTCCAAAACGCTGCCCGCCGAACTGGGCTTTGCCACCCAGCGGCTGCTGGGTAACCAGGGAATACGGTCCGATAGAGCGGGCGTGAATCTTATCATCAACTAAATGGGCTAGTTTGAGCATATAGACATAGCCGACAGTGACTGCGTGGTCAAATTTTTCTCCACTTCTTCCATCATAGAGGACCGCTTTTCCGTTTACCGGCAGACTGGCCTCAGCTAATTTGGCGAAGATATCATCCTCGTCAGCACCGTCAAATACCGGAGTGGCTATGGTAAAGCCCATGCTCCTGGCTGCCCATCCCAGGTGGCACTCTAAAATCTGTCCGATATTCATACGGGAGGGAACCCCCAGTGGATTCAATACTATCTGCACGGGTGTGCCGTCCTCTAAGAAGGGCATATCTTCTTCCGGCAGTATGCGGGATATGACCCCTTTGTTTCCGTGGCGGCCAGCCATTTTGTCGCCTTCGGATATTTTTCTCTTCTGGGCGATATACACGCGCACCAGTTGATTTACGCCCGGCGGCAATTCATCACCTTTCTCCCGTGAGAAGCGCTTTACCGCTACTACTTTACCAGCTTCTCCATGGGGAACCCTCAGTGAAGAGTCTCTTACTTCACGTGCCTTTTCTCCAAAAATAGCTCGTAAAAGCCTTTCTTCGGGTGTCAGCTCCGTCTCACCCTTGGGGGTAACCTTTCCTACCAGAATATCATCTGGTCTAACTTCGGCACCCACCCTGATGACGCCCTGATCGTCAAGGTTTTTTAGCATATCTTCCGATACGTTAGGAATATCGCGAGTTATTTCTTCCGGGCCCAACTTGGTATCCCGGGCTTCACATTCATATTCTTCAATATGGATGGAGGTAAATACATCCTCTTTGACCAATCTCTCTGATATGAGAATGGCATCTTCATAGTTGTAACCCTCCCAGGGCATGAAGGCCACCAGGACATTTCTTCCCAATGCCAGTTCACCTTTGTCCGTGCTGGGGCCGTCAGCAATTATAGTATCTGCTTCAAGATAGTCCCCCGTCTTGACGATCGGCCTCTGGTTGTAGCAAGTCCCCTGGTTGGACCTGACAAACTTCATCAGTGGGTATGTGTCAGTGCTGCCGTCATCACACTCGATTACTATCCGGTCGGCACTGACGCCCTTTACTTTCCCGCTCCTTTTACTGACTACAACAGCGCCCGAATCCTTAGCGGCCTTGTATTCAAGCCCAGTTCCAACGATGGGAGCTTCGGTCCTGATCAGAGGCACAGCCTGGCGCTGCATATTAGCACCCATTAATGCGCGGTTAGCATCATCATTTTCTAGGAACGGTATTAAAGAGGTTGCCACACTGAAGACCTGCTTGGGGGAAACGTCCATATAGTCGCAGCGCTTGACTGAGACTTCAAGAATCTCCTCCCCGTGCCTGGCTTCAACCCGGTCTTCAATAAAGAATCCCTCGTGATCAAGTGGCGCATTGGCCTGTGCGATTATATATTCTTCTTCTTCATCGGCGGAAAGATAGTGTATTTCATTTAGAACCCGCCCCTGTTCCTTATCCACCTTCCGGTATGGTGTCTCAATAAAACCGAAGTCATTGACGCGGCCAAAGGTGGCCAGTGAGCCAATCAGTCCGATGTTAGGACCTTCAGGTGTTTCAATAGGACATATCCGGCCATAATGAGAATGGTGAACGTCTCGCACCTGAAATCCGGCCCGCTCACGAGTCAAACCGCCCGGTCCCAGGGCGCTTAATCGTCTTTTGTGCGTCAGTTCGGCCAGAGGATTAGTCTGGTCCATGAATTGAGACAACTGCGAACTGCCAAAAAACTCTTTGACGGCGGCGGTAATTGGACGAATGTTTATTAACACCTGCGGGGTCAGCGTCTCAACGTCATGAATACTCATTCTTTCCCTGACTACTCGTTCCATGCGCACCAACCCAGTTCTAAACTGATTCTGGAGGAGTTCTCCAATAGAACGCAGTCGGCGGTTGCCGAGATGGTCAATGACATCCGTGCGTCCCTCACCCCGGATGAGTTTCAGCAGGTAGGCAATGGTAGTCGTAATGTCCTCAACGGTCAAATAGCGGGTTTCCGGTTGAATGTTAAGGCCCAGTTTCTTATTCACTTTATAGCGACCTACCGCCGCCATATCGTAACGTCGGGGATCAAAAAAGAGGTTGTTTAAAAGCTGCTCAGCCGCATCCTCAGTTGCCATCTCACCCGGTCGCAGGCGACGGTAAAATTCAATTAAGGCTTCTTTTCTATTACTGGTGGGATCTTTTTCAAGAGTACGGGCTATGGCTTCTTCTCCGCCATAACGCTCAAGTATGGCTTCATTGGTCTCAAATCCAATAGTCCTTAGCAAAACCGTAACCGGTATTTTACGTGTCTTGTCTATCCTGGTATAAATGGCTCCGGTGCTGTCCATTTCCAGTTCAAACCAGGCCCCACGGTTGGGTATAATCGTGGCGCCGTATAATCTGTTGCCGGCCACATCAAAGCGGTCGCTAAAGTATACTCCTGGTGACTTAACCAACTGGCTTACTACAACTCTCTCCGCGCCGTTAATAATGAAGGTGCCCTTTTCTGTCATCAACGGAAGATCACCCATGTACACTTCTGATTCCTTGATCTCACCGTTTTCTTTGTCAATCAACCTTACCCTGAGTTTCAGCGGGGCTTGATAACTGACATCCCGTTCTTTGCATTCCGTCACTGAATATTTGGGCTCGCCCAAGCTATAGTCTATGAAGTTTAGTTCCAGGTTGCCAGTAAAATCCGAGATGGGGAATACTTCCTGCAAGGCTTCACGCAAACCCTGCTCCAGAAACCACTTGTAAGAACTGAGCTGAACTTGGATCAAATTGGGCAACTCAATAGGTTCTTCGATACGAGAGTAGCTCAGTCTTTGAACTGCTCCATAATCAACCATACCAGCCATTCCTTCACTTCACCCCTAAATTATTTTTTTCCAAAAAGAGTGAAAAGCAAGGCCTAACCCTAAACCTCGCTTCTAAATCAACTTTCCTAAACAATAGGATACCAGATTACCATCCTATAGCATGAATGGCAATTATTAATGTTAGCATATAAAATATTTTTAGTCAAATTATTCTTTCTCGCTGTCTGAATTATTTTTGTTATCCTTTGAAACTTCCTTTTCGGCGTGCAGATTTTCCAGGTCGATGTTCTCCAACGAGTACTCTTCCTCGATAAGCTTATGGGTCTTGCGTATCTTGCGCAAGAATAGCCCCGCTATGACCGCAAATCCAAGAACAAATAACAGTATGCTTACGATGTATCCATCGACCAGTGTTGCTTGGAGTAAAAGCCCCTTGTTCTGGATATCAGCTCCTCTGGAAATCTGCCAGATGGCTGTTCGTCCATCTTCGATACTATCAGCGCTGCTCGTACCAATCGCTCCAGGCAGCTGAATTATAAGACGAACTGGCTTATCGGCCAGGGAAGAAAAAACTCCCTGCTGGGCATTTTGTTGAGCAGCTGAAATGATTTCGATATCCTGCCACAGGAAATAATCCTTAACAGTAATCTGAACAGGCAACCGGTCCACTTCACTGCTGTATACCTGCCAGGTGGGTATAGCTCTGGTAAACATTATCCGCCCGGCTTCCTCGCTCATTTTCCAGGAAGTACTGTAATTAATATGTTGGCCCTGTTCAGTGCTGACACTTTCACTAATAGTTCGATCAGCGTTTAACTTGAGCTTCCACTCCGTATCAGCTGCGAATACCTGGCCTGATAGGCCCAAGAGAATGAGAGCTATTAGCGTCATTACCGGGAAACATCTTTTCATATTAACATCATTTCCCTTCTCTTGTAAATTTAAACCTAAACCTAGGTTATACCAGAACAGCACTTTGTTCAATAGGAATCTGGCTCAATCCCCCGATTTTCTAGGAATCCGCTATTATCTTAACAGCATGTTGCATTTTTTCAACCAAGCTTTGCATAGATTTATCTGCATTGCTCGAACTATTTATCGGTGATCCCCGTTACTGGATAGTCTCATCCGCTCTTAGCAAAATCGTTATTCGCCTTAGAAAACATGGGAAGTGTCTTCTTAACACTTGTAAAATAAAAAACTCTCCCTACCTGTTAGAGAGAGTCTTTCATCGTTGGATTTGCTCGACAGCGTGAGCTTTTCGAGGCGGTCTTATTTAATGTCTGCGCTTCCGCCAGCCTCTTCCACCTTGGCTTTGATCTGGGCAGCTTCTTCTTTGCTGATTTTTTCCTTGATGGGATTGGGGCAGGTGTCAACCAGATCCTTGGCTTCTTTCAGGCCCAGGCTGGTGATCTCGCGAATAACCTTGATAACGTTGACTTTCTTCTCCCCGGAAGAGGTCAGGATTACGTCGAATTCAGTCTGCTCTTCAACCGGCTCAGCAGGTCCAGCAGCAGCCGGGGCGGCCATGGCCATAGGAGCAGCTGCACTTACGCCGAACTCTTCTTCCAAAGCCTTAACTAATTCTGACAGCTCTAAAACGGTTAAATTCTTAACGATTTCAATTACTTCTTGAACTTTACTCATTGATTGTATACCTCCCATATTAAATACTATTTCAAATACTTAAACAGCTTCTTTTTTCTCCCGAATCTGATCGAGCGCCCGGGCCAGACCAGTTATATTGGCATTCAGGACATAAGCCAGGCTGGTGATCGGCGCCTGCATGGTGCCCAGTACCTGAGCAATCAGCACTTCTCTAGGCGGCAGATCGGCCAGAGCTTTTACTCTATCCGGAGTCAACATCTGTCCTTCCAGTATCCCGACTTTTACTTCCAGCTTTTTGTACTGCTTGATAAACTCATATACGCTTTTTACCGGACCAACAGGATCTTCCTGGCTGAATAAAACTGCATTGGGTCCTGCTATCTGGGGTATTACGTCTTCATGTCCAAGGTTCTTGAGAGCAAATTCGGTCATGGTGTTCTTCAGCACCCTGTATTCTACACCAGGTACGCGCAATTTATTGCGCAGATCGCTCATTTCATCCACCGTTAATCCTCGGTAATCGGTAAATACTACCAGGCGAGCATCAGCTAGCTTCTCTTGAATTCCTTGAACGACTTCTTTCTTCTTATCAACTATTTTCTGATTGGCCACTCATTTTCACCCCCTTTAGTTATGAATCGTGACCGGCTTTTGGTATATATAAACCAAAAGCCTCTGCAGACAGCTGCAAAGGCTCATACTCGTTGGTTAGTAACGATATATCATAACCTCGGCAGGCGAACCGTAGTTCTTTAAGGCTTTGCCACCGGCTGTCTTAAGTCCATTTTTCAATTTTAAGGGTCTTCTACAGGTATTTTACCTGTTGGCTGCCATTACCACAAGCGGATTAATTTTAACACCCGGTCCCATGGTTGAACACACATTGACTGAACGCATGTACTGGCCTTTTGCGGCTGCCGGTTTGGCTTTTATCAAAGCTTCGGCAAAGGCATTCAAGTTTTCCAACAGTTTTTCCTGATCAAAAGATATACGTCCTATTGGAGCGTGTACAATTGAGGTTTTATCTACACGGAATTCAATCCTACCGGCTTTTAGTTCCTTTATAGTACGTTCGATATCAAATGTAACTGTACCGGCTTTAGGATTGGGCATCAACCCGCGAGGCCCCAATATTTTACCCAATTTCCCTACCACGGCCATCATATCAGGTGTCGCTACGGCTACGTCAAAATCGAACCATCCGCCCTGAATCTTTTCGGCCAGTTCTTCGCCTCCAAAATAGTCGGCGCCGGAAGTTTCTGCTTCCTTAATCTTCTCACCTTTGGCAAAGACGAGTACTTTTCTGGTCTTGCCGGTACCATGAGGAAGACTAACTGTTCCTCTAACCTGCTGATCAGCATGCCTGGGGTCGACGCCCAGTTTGATATGAACTTCAACAGTTTCATCAAACTTGGCCTTGGACAGTTCCTTGACCATCTGCAGCGCATCGGCAGGCTCATAAAGCTTGTTGCGCTCTATTTGTTTGAATGCTTCCTTATAATTCTTTGACCTTCTCATTTGGGTTCCTCCTTGTGGTTATTCGGATTTGATCCTCCCACATTCAGTCATTAGTCAACTACTTCGAGTCCCATGCTGCGAGCGGTGCCTTCGATCATTTTTACGGCTGCATCCATATCGGCTGCATTGAGATCGTCTTTTTTAACCTGGGCAATTTCCACCAGCTTGGCCCTCGTTACCTTGCCCACCTTTTTCTTATTGGGCTCCCCGGATCCTTTTTCAACACTGGCTGCTTTTTTCAACAAATCGGACGCCGGGGGTGACTTTAAAATAAAAGTAAAAGACCGATCGGCATATACCGTAATCTCAACCGGAACAATATAACCGGTCTGGTTTGCCGTGCGAGCATTATACTCTTTACAAAAGCCCATAATGTTTACACCATACTGACCAAGGGCGGGTCCTACCGGAGGAGCTGGAGTTGCCTTTCCGGCTGCGATTTGAAGAGAAATCTTGCCCAGTACTTTTTTGGCCATCCTTACACCTCCTTTACATTTTTTCTATTTGTTCATAATCCAGCTCTACAGGGGTTTCCCTGCCGAACATGGAAATATTAACCCTGATTTTTCCGCGATCGGCTAGAAGCTCCCGAACCACTCCTTCAAAGTTAGCAAAAGGACCGCTCTTGACCCTAATGTTTTCTCCAACTTCAATATCGATGATCTTCGGTTTGCTTTCCACCAGACCCATGCGCTGCAGTATCTTGGTAATCTCCTGCGGAAGCAGTGGGATGGGCTTGCCTCCACTCCCTACAAAACCGGTTACCCCAGGTGTGTGGCGAACCACATACCAGGAATCTTCACTCATAATCATATTGACGATTACATAGCCGGGAAACACGCGTTTGCTGGTTACTTTGCGTTTTCCGCCTTTGTACTCAACTTCCTGCTCTTCAGGAATGATGATATCAAAGATTTTATCCTGCATATTCATGGATTCAACGCGTTTTGTCAAGTCGACCTTGATCTTATTCTCGTATCCAGAATAGGTATGTACAACGTACCATTCACCCCGCATCTGGTTTTCGCTTTCCAGTTCGGTTTCCAGGATCTGTTCGGGAATATTCTCTTCCAATTCCTTTTCAGTCGTAATCATACCCACCTCCTCCATGTCTATACACCAAATTTAGTGAAGAGCTTCTCCAACGCCAGTGATACTCCGGAATCGAACAGCCAAATGATAGCAGCTACCAGAGCGACTGCTGCCAGAACTACTCCAGTATAAGCTATAAGCTGACGCCGATTAGGCCAGTGTACCTTTTTTAATTCGTTGTAAACGCCTGTAATGTATGATTTGAGGCTTTCCCAGCGCCCCTTCAGGTCTGTTCCTTCCTTTTTGGCGGGAACGTTATTCTTCGCCACTAAATTCACTTCCCCGATTTACTTAATTTCCCGGTGAAGGGTATGTGTATTACAAAATTTGCAATACTTCTTAACCTCGAGCTTTTCGGTATGCTTTTTCTTATCCTTGGTACTGTTATAATTGCGCTGCTTGCATTCAGTACAAGCCAGGGTAATCCCTACTCTCACGGTAAAATACACCTCCATCCTGTGCGCAGAAATCCTAGAATACTCTAGCACAAGCCAACCTTTGTGTCAATAAAACAGTCGATGATTAAAGCAATCGCAGCAGGGCATCCCCTGCTGCTATAAATCTTTAACTTTAGCAACTGTTGCCTTAATCTTTAGTCAATGGCGATAACAGCGCCGGCTCCGACGGTGCGGCCGCCTTCCCTGATCGCGAAGCGCAATCCTGGTTCAATCGCAATCGGGGTGATCAGTTCGATATCCATTTCGATGTTGTCACCCGGCATTACCATCTCTACGCCTTCCGGCAGCTGAATCACTCCGGTTACGTCAGTAGTTCTGAAGTAAAACTGGGGGCGATATCCGCCGAAAAACGGAGTGTGTCTGCCGCCCTCTTCTTTGGTCAATACATATACCTGGGCTTGAAACTTGGTCAAGGGCTTGATTGAACCCGGCTTGGCCAGTACCATGCCTCTTTCTACTTCTTTCCGGTCTACGCCCCTTAACAGGGTTCCTATATTATCTCCCGCTTCTGCATAGTCAAGAAGCTTTCTGAACATTTCTACTCCGGTTACGACCGTCTTGCGGATGTCTTCTCTCATTCCGATTATGTGTACTTCGTCTCCTACCTTTACCTGGCCTCTCTCTACGCGGCCGGTGGTTACGGTTCCTCTTCCGGTTATCGTAAACACGTCTTCAATAGGCATTAAGAACGGCCGGTCTACTGCTCTTTCCGGCAGCGGGATGTAACTGTCTACCGCATCCATCAGTTCCCATATGTGCCCGCACCATTCGCAGTCACGGCTTCCGCATCCGCATTCCAGCGCTTTCAATGCCGAGCCCTTTACCACCGGAATGTCGTCGCCCGGGAACTCGTAGAAGGACAGCAGTTCTCTTACTTCCATCTCAACCAGTTCTAGCAGTTCTTCGTCATCTACCATGTCTATCTTGTTCATGAATACTACAATGTATGGCACTCCTACCTGCCGGGCCAGCAGTATGTGCTCTCTGGTCTGCGGCATCGGTCCGTCGGCTCCTGATACTACCAGGATCGCTCCGTCCATCTGCGCTGCTCCCGTGATCATGTTCTTTATGTAGTCAGCATGACCAGGGCAGTCTACGTGGGCATAATGCCGGGTGGCGGTTTCGTACTCCACGTGCGCCGTATTGATGGTGATTCCTCTTTCTCTCTCTTCCGGCGCTTTGTCGATCTCATCATACGATGTCGCTTTGGCTCCCCCTACTTTGGACAATGTCAAGGTGATCGCCGCTGTCAACGTCGTCTTGCCATGGTCAATGTGACCGATTGTCCCTATGTTTAAATGGGGTTTCGTCCTTTCATACTTTGCCTTTGCCATCTAAGTCTCTCACCTTTCCCCTTCGTTTTTGGGTCGATTAGTATATTATTACAACCAACAATATTTTACCCAAATTCATTAGAAATTAAAAGAAGGCGCTTAATGGACCTCGAATACTTGACCCACTATGTCATACTGCCATCTATATTGCGCAAATGTGACAAACGATCTTTGGTAGATAAAACAAAAGAAGTGAGATTTCCCCCACTCCTTGGCTTTTTATTTGGTAGCGGCGAAGGGATTCGAACCCCTGACACTACGGGTATGAACCGTATGCTCTAGCCAGCTGAGCTACGCCGCCTAGTGGAGCCCTTAACCGGACTTGAACCGGTGACCTTATCCTTACCAAGGATACGCTCTGCCGACTGAGCTATAAGGGCATAAAGAGGGTCTGCCTCCAACGGGTACAGGGACCATTAAGACTCTCTTTCGGGAATGAACATCATGGTTACCCCATTGCAGTACCACTTATTTAAATTCCCTAGCGAAATGACTGTTTTTGTTGCCCTCTTCGAGGACCACTATTTCAATTCCTTTAAGGAATTAGCAATCTTGGTTGCGGGAGCCGGACTTGAACCGGCAACCTTCGGGTTATGAGCCCGACGAGCTACCAACTGCTCCATCCCGCGACATTATGGTGGAGGGAGAAGGATTCGAACCTTCGAAGGCGGTGCCAACAGATTTACAGTCTGCCCCCTTTGGCCGCTTGGGTATCCCTCCTTAATTGTTTCTCCTGGAGCCGAGCACAGGAGTCGAACCCGCAACCTGCTGATTACAAATCAGCTGCTCTGCCATTGAGCTAGCTCGGCTCAGCAAATAATATTGTAAACTCTGCAACTTGCAAAGTCAACTATATTTCGTTGCGGTCTTCTAGGTATTTCTCCAATTTCCGTTTAACGCGCTGCAGGGCGTTATCGATGGATTTGACATGCCTTTTGAGTTCAACGGCAATTTCCTGGTAAGATTTACCCTCCAGGTATGCCATCAAAACTTTCCATTCCAGGGAGGATAGGATCTCTCCCATCTTTTTTTCAATGAAAATAAACTCTTCCCGGCTAATGATGATTTCTTCGGGATTAGTAATCTTGGTCGTAGACAAGATGTCTATCAGGGTACGGTCTGACTCTTCATCATAAATCGGTTTATTCAAGGAAACATAAGAATTAAGCGGTATGTGCTTTTGCCGTGTGGCAGTCTTAATCGCGGTAATAATTTGCCTGGTAATGCATAATTCCGCAAAGGCCCGAAAAGATGTCAGCTTGTCTAACTTATAATCCCGGATTGCCTTAAAAAGCCCTATCATGCCTTCTTGAATAATATCTTCTTTGTCCGCACCAATAAGAAAATATGATCTAGCCTTAGCCCTGACAAAGTTTTTGTATTTGTCAACCAGGTACTCAACGGCAAACTGTTCGCCTTCTTGAGCCAGCTCAACAATTTCTTCATCCGGCATTTCTGTATAAGGAATAATTATCCTTTTAACAGCGAGAGAATTAGCCATTCCTTCGCCTCCAATAACTGATTGTTTGTGAACAGACGCACGGATATAAGTATGCACGCATACTTATTATATTAATTGCTTGCCCAATAGTCAAGCTGTGGAAGCCTACAAATGCCTTAATACCGGGCAAACCGCTTTCACGGCCATAGATATATACCCCTACGGACTATGTCAATTGTAATTTCTCTGGCGCAGGGCTTCATATACGAGCAAAGAAGCCGCCACAGATGCATTCAAAGAAGAAATTTCGCCAAACATAGGGATCCGCACCAGCATGTCGCAGTTTTCTTTGACCAATTTACGCATCCCCTGACCTTCTGATCCAATCACCAAAACGGTAGGAGTCGGAAAAGTGGTTGAATAATAGCATAGTGAAGCCTGCATATCACTTCCGACAACCCATAGCCCCATTTCTTTCAGGCGTCCCATGGTATGAGCCAAATTGGTCTCCCGGGCAATTAACATATGTTCAACCGCTCCGGCAGCCACCCTGCTCACTGTCTCATTTACTTCAGCGCTGCCATGGCGGGGAATGATAATACCATGTACTCCCGCACATTCAGCCGTTCTTATGATAGACCCAAAATTCTGGGGATCTTCTATCCCATCCAGCATCAGCAGTAGCGGTTCTTTTCCGGACATAGCTGCCCTCTCCAGTATCTCTTCCAGAGACGCATAAGAAAAGGCATCGATAGTTGCAACAAGACCCTGATGATTACCTATCTTGTACATCTGGTTTAAGCGTTCTTTTTCGACTTCCTGTACAAAGACACCCTTTTTTCGGGCTAGTGCCAGCAGCTCATCCCACCGTTTCCCCTTTTTCCCGGTTTGGATGAATATTTTGTGGACTTTGCGTTTTCCCTTCAGGGCCTCCATAATACTGTTAATTCCCGCCAGCTTCTCGGTCAAAGACAGTCATGCCTCCTATTTATCAATTCTATCACTCAGGCTAGTGGATTGAATAAATCATCCGTGATAAGCACTTCAGCATAATGTTGCTCGGGGAAATTTCTATCATACTCTACTTCCAAAAAAAGACCGGGCATTCTGTCCTGAAACGCTATAAGCAGGGGTATGGCTACCTGCCTCATCTGAGGATGAGCTGCAAAATCGCAGCGCAAGTTGAAAAAGTGCCTCCACTCGCGCATGTTATAAGTAACAACAATTTCGGTCTTCAGACAAGTCGGCAACACCGACCTGGCCTCCTGGGCTGAGCGCCCCGCATCCAGCAAGGCCATATATTTATTCTCCGCAGCCTGGCAGGCGTCTTTCCAATATGTATAGGCTTTTTCATCATCTTTAAAAAAATACGGTTCAATCACCGTTATCTCATTGCCAAACTTATTCTGGTTGTACCGACAGTAGCGCGTACTCTCCTGGCTATAGGCGGCTATTCTATGGCGTACTATTTCGTGGGATATGCCCCGGTCGATAATAAACATTACGCTGGCTTTTTCATGCTCGATAACTGATTCATGCCCACTCTTTACAATTCGCCTTAGAAAATTGGGATCCCCTTCATCGTTCATTCTGTCCTCGGACTTATAACAAACTCGCGCATATCTTTCCAGTCGCAGTAAAACTTCCGGGGACAATGCCGATTGCGGCAGTAATACCTTGGGCTGCTGAATAATCATTACCTTTCCTCCTCCAGCCTGCAGTTTTCCTATATATATTCCAAATCAGACTCGCTTTCTAAGCCTTTCTCAACTAAATATTTAAGTCTATCCAGGTCACCCTTTAAATACAGATAGCCCAGAAGGGTCTCCAATCCTGTACTCAACCTGTAGTCGCCGACGTTGGCGTTCCTGGGCACGTGATTTTTCGTATTCCTACCCCAGCGGACCAATTCCTTCTCCTGTTCGCTCAAGACATCAGAAATATCCCGAATAAAGCGCGCCTGACTGGATGCCTTGACGTGTTCTACTGTGTCCAGGTGTATATCTTTCACCCTGCGTTTTCCCCGGGCAAGTAGTTCCGTGCGCACCATAAGTTCAAAAACGGCATCACCGATATAGGCTATAAGCACAGGTGACATTTCCCGCAGAGATCTTTCGTCCAGGATTTCATGCATCAGCAAATTTCCATCTTACTCCTTCCCGGGTGTCTTCTATGATTACACCCACATCCTGCAGCCTTTGGCGAACATAATCCGCTTCCTGGTACTCTTTCAGGTTTTTAAAATAGGCGCGCCAATTTATTAACTCCTGTACCAGCTCTTCTGCAGGTGGATAATTATCGGCTTTAAATTTAGTGCCCTTTTCGGTATCTTCGATGCTGACTTTATTATCCAACAAATAATCTCGAATTGTTACCGCAACTTCGCGGTAGTCTTTGCGAAGACGGCCGATAGTTCTTAACTCCAGCAAAATGGATACCAGCTCTGCACAAATGTCTTTAACCTCGTTATCCTGATCCATAAAGAAACCCATCACTTGCCCTAGTTCATAAAAAAATGAGGAGGCTTTCTTTACAACATAGATGTTTTGAGTTTCATTGTTGGCGTTGGCAGTTATATAAGAATTGATTTGCCGAGCCATCTCAAATAAGAATCCCAGCGCCTTGGCAGTGTTGAAATCATCATCCATTGCTTCCATAAACTTGACCTGCAGTTCCTGCACTTCTTTTATAAATACTTCGGCTACTTCATCCAATGCCTCGTCCTCGCCACACTGTTTACCCTCTAAATATTCTTTAGCCAGGAACATAGTATTTTTAAGTCTACCCAACGCTCGGCGAGCTTCCTCCAGCTTTCCATCATCAAAATCCAACGGGCTTCTGTAATGAGTGGCAATTAAATAAAAACGCACTACATCAGCCGGAAACTTATCCAATATATCACGCAGGATAAAGAAGTTTCCCAAAGATTTGGACATCTTCTCACTGTTGACGGTTATAAATCCATTGTGCATCCAGTATTTTACAAAAGGCTTTCCCGTTAAAGCTTCCGCCTGAGCTATTTCATTTTCATGGTGGGGGAAAATAAGATCGCTGCCCCCTCCGTGTATATCCAAGGTGTCTCCCAGATAATGCATAGACATTACCGAGCACTCGATATGCCAGCCGGGACGCCCCGGACCCCAGGGACTAGGCCAGTAGGGTTCTCCTTCTTTGGCCGCCTTCCATAAAGCAAAGTCCACCGGAGCCTCTTTGCGATCATCCACTTCGACACGGGAGCCGGCCAGCATATCCTCTAAAGAACGATGAGAAAGCTTTCCGTATTCGCTAAAGGCCTTAACCCGGTAATAGACATCTCCATCTACTTCATAGGCATAACCTTTCTCGACCAACCTTCGAATCGATTCCACGATTTGGGGGATATGCTTGCTAACCCGGGGATGTACATCTGCCCTGCGTATGCCCAACCGGTCAGCATCTACAAAGTATTCATCGATATACATCTCCGAAAGGGCCTGAGCTCTCATCCCTTCTTCGGCAGCCCTATTTATTATTTTGTCATCAATGTCGGTAAAATTCTGAACATAGGTTACCTCATAGCCCTTGAATTCAAGATAGCGGCGGACTGTGTCAAATACTACCAGGGGCCTGGCATTCCCCAAATGGATATAATTGTAGGTGGTAGGTCCGCACACATACATTTTTAGTTTAGGCGGATCCGCCAGCACCAGCTCTTCTTTTTGTCCACTTAAGCTGTTGTATACCTTCATTAGACGGTTCCCCACTTTCGTACTTATTTAAACGCTTTTCCAGGACTTCGATCCGGTCCTGCATAGCTGAAAGCATATCGGCGACCGGGTCGGGCAGCATATTGTGCTCCAGATCGACTACGACTCGTCCATCTTCGACTTTAGCCCCATCGCGGACAACTATTCGGCCCGGGACTCCAACCACTGTGCAGTTGGCAGGTACGCTTTTGGTGACCACCGAGCCAGCTCCAATTTTTACATTATTGCCAATGGAAATGTTGCCAAGAATCTGCGCGCCTGTGCTTACCATTACATTATCACCCAAGGTAGGATGCCGCTTGCCCTTATCCTTCCCGGTTCCCCCCAGAGTAACTCCTTGGTAGAGTGTAACATTTTCGCCGATCTCGGTTGTTTCTCCAATAACTATACCACTGCCATGATCTATGAAGAAGCCTTTTCCGATGGTTGCACCCGGGTGGATCTCAATCTGGGTGAAAAAACGGCTGAGATGGGACACCATCCGGGCCAGGAAAAATCTCTTATGCTGATATAGCCAATGTGCTAGGCGGTGGTTGATAATAGCATGAAAACCCGGGTAAAGCATTATAATTTCGGGTACACTGCGCGCTGCCGGATCTCTCTCAAAAATAACTTCAATTTCCCTTTTGATGGCTGAGAACATTCCCTTCCCCCCTTTGCATAAAACAAGCCTTTCATCTCCTAAAGAGACGAAAGGCTATTCTTCCGCGGTCCCACTCTTGTTGGATAAAACCTTAAAAGGTTCCACCCCACTCAATACAATTTAACGGTTATCCGGATGGCCCTACTAATATTTCGGACCATCTGCTCCCGGGCGCACATTCAGTACCTTCATACAATGAAAGGGCTCTCAGCCGGTGGCCCCTTCTTTCTGTCAGCGATCGATACTTACTATTCCCATTCTCAGCAGTTATATTATGTAGTTACTATGATTATATGCAAGCTGATAGCAAGATGTCAAACTCAGCTATTCGTTTTTTAGCTGGCTGGATTTGGCGCCCGGACCACTATCAGGTTTAACCCCTCATCTCCCGCCTGTATTGAGCGTTCTAATCCTGTAGGACAAACCAGCATCTGGCCTTCTAGCAGTTCTAAAAAGTCATCCTCCAACTTGACCTGCCCAGTTCCGGATATAACAATAAAAACAACGTCCACCGGTGCCAGGTGGCTCTTAACTTCTTCTCCCGGTTTCAGCTCCAGATTTACAATTCTCACATCCGGATTATCCACCAGCTGCCGGGCTCTTCCACCCAATGGAGTTGCTGCCGCTGGTATATCCAGTATGGTCTCTTTTCTCATAACGCTACCCCCAAGCTTATTAGTTAAGCCCGGCTTTTCATCCGATCAATAGTATGATTGACTCTACGGCAGATTTCATCTCTTCCCCAGAGGACGATAAGGTAAGGCAGGTCGATCCCATGCGTCCTGCCGCTCAAAGCACATCGAATCGGCATATAAACCTGGGCAGGCTTCAGTTTCATCTGTTTGACTAATGCTTTAAGCAGGGGCTGAATTTCTTCAAAAATCATCGTCTCCGGGAGTGACTCCATAAAAGTCTGCAGCAAGTTGCTGGTATGCTCCTGTCCAAGAACCGGCCAGGCTTCCTCTTCGTAGACTGGATCGGAAAATATCAGTTCTAAAAATCCTTCTATGTCACTCAGGGAAACCAGACGGTCCCGAACGGCATTTAACAGCAGCTCCATCTGTGCTGGGCCCAGCTTGAGAACAGGTTCTGCATAGGCGGAGCGGGCAAAAAAGGGCTGCAGTACTTCTTTCAACTCCCCTGTAGTCAACTTTTTTATGTACTGCTGATTCAACCAGTTTAATTTATCAACGTCGAATACCGCCGGGCTTTTTGAAACCCGCTCCAGTGTAAAGGCTTGTATTATTTCTGAGCGAGATAGTACTACCTGCTCCCCCTCGGGAGACCAGCCCATCAGGACAAGAAAATTAAACACAGCCTCGGGAAGGTAGCCCATTTCCCGGTATTGGATCAAAGAAGTGGCACCATGGCGTTTGCTCATCTTCTGGCGGTCGCTGCCTAAAATTAAGGAAATATGTGCAAATTCTGGCCGTTTGAAGTTCAATGCTTCGTAGATCATAAGCTGGCGCGGAGTATTAGGTAAATGCTCTTCTGCTCTGATGACATGAGTGATTCCCATCAGATAGTCGTCAATAACCACTGCGAAATTATAGGTGGGAATCCCGTCCGATTTTATTATGATAAAGTCACCACTGTTATCACTCTCAAAAGTTACCCTGCCCCGTACCAAATCATCAAGAAGATAAATCTTATTGTTGGGGACGATAAAGCGTACGGTTGGTTTTATCCCTAGAGCCAGTTTTGCTTCTCTTTCCTCATCGGTCATATAGCGGCATTTCCCGGAATAACGCGGCATATCGCCGTGTTCCATCATCTCCTGCCGTTCACTCTCCAGCTCCTCCTCACTACAGAAGCAGTGGTAGGCATGCCCGCTGTGAAGAAGGCTTCGGGCGTATTCCTGGTATAATTCCAGCCTTTCGGTCTGACGATAGGGCGCATTTTCCCCGCCAATATCTACTCCCTCCCGCCAGCTGATACCCAACCATTTCAAGGATTCTATGATTTCATCTTCATATTCTCTTTTGGACCTCTCAAGGTCTGTATCTTCAATACGTAAAACCATATCTGCTCCTTCATGCTCAGCAAACAAGTAATTGAACAGGGCTGAACGTGCCCCCCCTATATGCAGCGGGCCTGTGGGGCTGGGAGCAAATCTGACTTTTAATTTCGGCATAGCTTTCCCTCCTGTCGTTCGCAAATTATACCATTTACTATATCTCAGGAAAAGCACTTCTCTATATAATAACGTTTTCATTGACGAACATGAGCCGGTGCTGCTTCTTGCCCTATAAAAATAAAATCCTGCCGCGCCAGGTTAGCTTTAAGCAGGATCAAGGAGCATCTCCCAAAATATTTTACCCTTTGCTGGTAATATGCTGAAAACCACTCTAGAAGAGGCTTTTTTTAAAAACGTTTATATTTTATCTCCCGATGAATCAATTAATGCTATCGCCTGGGCGGAGATGCCTTCTTCCCTGCCTTCCAATCCCAATCCCTCGGTGGTAGTAGCTTTGACTCCCACACAGGCAACCGGAATTTCTAAAACCCTGGCGATATTATCCCGCATATCTTCAATATACGGTGCCAGCCGGGGACGCTGGGCAGCTATGACACTGTCTACATTTACTACCTTATAACCTGATATTTCAAGAATTTCTTTTACTCGAGCCAGGAGTATCAGGCTGCTTATATCCTTGTATTCATGGGATTGGTCCGGAAAATGTCGGCCGATATCCCCTGCAGCAGCCGCCCCCAGCAGGGCATCACACAACGCGTGCAGGAGGACGTCGGCGTCAGAATGCCCTAAGAGCCCTTTGTAATGGTCTATTTGCACCCCGCCTAGTACCAGCTTCCGCCCTGGGACCAATTGATGCACATCATATCCAATCCCAACCCTCATTCTCTCATCTCTCCCCGCTCTAGATAGCTTTCGCCAATAATGAGATCTTCTTGCGTAGTTATTTTTATATTCCTGTAATCGCCGGGAACAATCTTGACCCTTCCTATATAACGTTCATAAAGAGCTGCATCGTCAGTAGCTTGGAAGCCTTCATCCCATGCTTTTTCATAAGCCTTGACAAGTTCGGAATATCGAAAAAGTTGTGGAGTTTGAACCGCCATCACGGTTGACCGGTCCAGGCTCCTGATCACAAAACCCTTCTCATCGACCAGCTTTAGACTATCCCGGGCAGAAATCCCAGGTATCGCCGCTCCCCACTGCTGCACAGCCTCAACCAGACTCAGAAATAGAGCCTCGTTCATCAGTGGCCGGGCTCCATCGTGAATAGCTACTATTTGTTTGTTTGGAGCTATCATTTGCAAGCCATGCCAAACCGAGTCCTGACGGGTTGGACCGCCGGCCACTACATGAGTTACCTTCTTATAACCAAATTTTGACACTATCTGATTACTACAGTACTCAAGCTCGGTAGGATGGGCTGCTATAACTACCTCTTCTACGATGCTCATGCTTTCAAATAAATCCAACGAATAACATATTACCGGTCTGTCCTTCAGTAGAATGTACTGCTTGTTGATATCGCTTCCCATCCGGCTTCCAGTTCCGGCAGCTGCCAGTAAAACTGACAGGCTATCAGCCATATATATTCACCTCTTGTATATTCTGCAGAGCCGTACCCGTGGTCCCAGGTATATCCGCAACTTTAATCTTACGGGTAAAGATCATACGTCCGGCTGCTGTCTGAAAAACACTTGTAACGGTTACTTCCAGGTCGCGCCCGATTTCGGCATAGGCGTCTTCAACTACCACCATAGTGCCGTCCTCCAGGTAGCCAACCCCCTGCCCAGGTTCTTTCCCTTCTTTGATTATTGTGATGTGCATGTTTTCTCCAGGAAAGACCATGACTTTTACTGCATTGGTCAGCTCATTGATGTTGAGGACTTTTAATCCTTGCAGTTCCGCGACTTTGTTTAAATTGTAGTCATTGGTTATAATCCCGGCTCCTAGCTGCTTGCAGAGACGAACTAATTTTGCATCGACATCTCTTTCTTCATACGGATTTGACTCTATTATATCAACTTTTATATTCGAATGTTTTTGCATTTTGGATAATAGATCCAGGCCCCGCCGGCCTTTGCTTCGGCGTATATGATCTGAAGAATCCGCAATATGCTGGAGTTCTTCGATTACAAAGGTTGGTACCAAAAGAGTTCCTTCCAGGAAGTTGCTCAAACAAACATCATATATTCTTCCATCAATTATCGCACTAGTATCCAGAATCTTGCATCCCCCATAGTGCAAGGCCTTTTCGTCCATTGTTTTCTTCATGTTCAAAGGCAGGCAGCCAAAAATATCCAGGGCTCTTCTAGAACCTATTTTTATGCCTAGAAAAGCGCTGATAAAGAATATCAGTAATACCATAGCAGCACCCTGTGCACCTCCGATAGAGGAAAGAGGATAGGCACTGACCGCGCCGGCCAGAATCCCAAATACTAACCCGCCTCCACCACCCACAATAGTCTCAATAGAAATACTATCGAGAGCAGCGTCAAATTTTTGGGACAACAGATTAAGCATTCCCACTCCTCTGATTCCCAGCTGGTAAACCAGCAAAGCAATAATCAGGCTTGCTGATGCCCTCCACTTTAGATCCCATCCAGGAAGAAAATTGGAAAAGTATAAGGTCCATAATCCAAAAACCAGGGCCAGGCAGGCCAGAGCGCGTGAAATTTTCTTCTTCAACATTTATTTCCACCTCCATTATTATTGTGAGGTTGAGCTTAGATATTTATACCATCCATGTATAAAAATAACTGCTCTAATCATCAATCATAAGCGTCAAGCAGGCCTATAATTGCCCAATTGCAGGCCCATTGGACATTGACAAACCATAAAGCTAGCTCTATAATTTATAAAAATCACAGAATGAAGGGGGCAAGTCTTTTTATGAAAGACTTGATTTGTGATGAATTTCAAAATGTTGTTGGAGAATTGCTAATTCGCCATCGCAGCATCTTGGATATCCTAACCAAGCTCTCCGAGTCCAGCGGCCGGGTCAACAGGGCCGTTGCCAAATCTGTAACCGATTGCGGATGCATTTCGGTCCAGGCTGAAAAACGCCGCTTCCCTAACAATATCGAAACATTCGAAGAGCTCAGTAAACTGCTTGACGACCACCTGCAGGGCAAACTATGCTCTAATTGTGAAGATATCGTCATGAATGAAATGGGAAAGTTGCTCTTTTATATCGCAGCCCTCTGTAATACCTTGGATATCAGCCTTTATGATGTTCTCATAAAGGAATATAAGAAGGCTTCTACGCTTGGAGTATTCAATTTTACTTAGAAACACAAAAAAGCCGCCTTAATAGGGCGGCTTTTTTATATGTACATACTTGCCATTAATTGGGATTTGGTCAATCTTACATGCAAAGATAAATTGCAAAGCTAAGTGGGCGGGGAGGTAAAATTACCGGCCAATGAAAGAGAAGATAAAACAGGTCATGAAAAAATACTATGGCTACGAGGGTTTTAAAGCCGGACAGGAGGCAGTGATTGACAGTATTCTGCAGGCTAAAGATACCTTGGCGGTGATGCCCACCGGGGGAGGCAAATCATTATGTTATCAGCTCCCAGCTCTCCTTTTACCAGGTACTACACTGGTTATCTCACCCCTCATTGCCCTGATGAAAGACCAGGTAGATGCCCTGAACAGCCAGGGGATACCGGCTTCCTTCATCAATAGTTCCCTGAGCTCCCGACAGGTCAGCGAGCGACTGTACCAAACCCGAGAAGGTAAAATAAAGCTGCTTTATGTGGCCCCGGAACGCTTGGAATCGGACTACTTTAACGAACTGTTTCCGGACCTGCATCTTTCTCTGGTAGCCGTAGATGAAGCCCATTGCGTATCCCAGTGGGGGCACGATTTCCGCCCCAGTTACCTGGCCATCGGCAAGTGGATCGCCGCCATGCCCAGCCGGCCGGTGCTGGCCGCTTTCACCGCCACCGCCACCGCCCGGGTAAGACAGGATATAACCAATCTTTTGAGCTTGGATACGCCCCAGGTTTTCATTAGCAGTTTTGACCGGCCCAATCTGCGCTTTATACTTATAAAAGGCGAGGACCGCAGCCGTATCATTCACCGTTATCTGAGAGAGCACCCGGAGCAGTCTGGTATTATCTATGCCGCTACTCGTAATGAGGTGGATAGTCTGTTTCAAGAATTGGAAGCTGCCGGCTTCAAAGTGGGCAAATACCACGCCGGGATGAATAGCGAAGCAAGAGATCGGACCCAGGAAGCCTTTTTGTATGACTATATTCAGGTTATGGTGGCCACCAATGCCTTCGGCCTGGGCATCAATAAGTCCAATGTGCGGTTTGTTATCCATCATAACATGCCTCGCCACCTCGAAGCTTATTATCAGGAGGCAGGGAGAGCGGGCCGCGACGGCTTGACAGCCGACTGCGTTCTGCTGTTTCAGGCCGGGGATATTCACATCCAGAAATACCTGATCGAACAGAGCACCCTTATGATGGACTTCAAAGATATGGAATATATAAAACTTCGCAGCATGATCGATTATTGCCATACTTCACGCTGTCTGCGCAGCTACATCCTGGAGTACTTTGGTGAAATAAAACAAGAAGAGAATTGCGGAAATTGCACCAATTGCACCGACTATGAAATCCGGGATATAAGCACCGAAGCTCAGAAGATTCTATCCTGCGTCTACCGGATGGGCCAGCCTTATGGCAGCACCATGGTAGCTGCTGTTTTAAAGGGCTCCAGCCAGAAGAGAATTCTTGAACTTGGCTTTCAACGGCTTTCGACCTATGGTATCATGAAAGATTATAAGACCAAACAGATTGTAGATTATATCAACCTGCTAGCTGCCGAGGAGTATCTTTCCATTACTGCGGGAAAATACCCGGTGCTGATGCTCAATGCCCGGTCGAGAGAGGTGTTGAAAAGCCGGGAAAGGGTGCTGGTAAGGCTTACCCAGGCCCCGGCTGCAGCATCTCAGGAAAGCAGTATTTTTCAGGCTTTGCGACTTCTGCGCCAGCAGATTGCTGAAGAGCAAAAGGTGCCTCCCTATGTGGTATTTCCAGATACCACCCTGCGTGAGATGGGGGCGGTTCTACCTCTAAACCGGGAAGCAATGCTTCAAATCACCGGGGTGGGTGAGATAAAATTCGAACGTTACGGCCAGGCGTTTATGGAATTGATCCTGCATTATGTTGAAAACACGGCAGTCTTACAAGAGAGTGGCGAGATCCAGCCAAAAGACCAGGTCCAGGAGTCTAAGAAAAGCAAGATTAAAGAATTGGCTACAGAAGAAAAATATCCCTCCTATATTCAAACCTGGATGTCCTACTATCAGGGCAGTTCGTTAGCAGAGATTTCTCGGGAGCGCGACCTTCATTTGACTACTGTTCAGAATCACTTGCTGCGTGCATCCCAGGAAGGACAAGTCGTAAATTGGGATGCTTTCTTAAGCTCTCAGCACGAAGCGCTAATCTTAAAAGCAGTCGGCAAAGTAAATGCCGGGAAGCTGGCGCCTATTAAGCAAGCCCTACCGTCTGATATCGACTACTTTATGATTCGGATCGCCCTTCTCAAAAACAAGCTGGGGCCCTATAAACAAGAAGAGTATTAAATGATTTTGGGGATGGACTTTCCACTAGGTTAGCTCACGTCCCCGTACAGAGTATCTTTACTAGGGTACTCGTTTACCTGAGTCTATCGGAGCAAAGCACAGGGCAAAGATCAAGGTAAAAAAATCCCGTCGACTGAACGGGATTTTGTATAACGTAGGTATTTCGCCTTTGTTGTCGCTCTGCTGCTATTCCATATATTCAAGGAATAACTGTTCTTGCATTCTCCTGAGACCGTTTTTGATAGAACGGGCGCGTACTTCGCCTATGCCTTCAACATCATCCAGTTCTTCTATCGAGGCCCTCAGGATATTGCCGAGCAAGCCAAAGCGCTCTACCAGGTTTTCGATTATTGACATTGGCAGGCGCGGCAATTTATGTACTGTTCGGTAGCCCCGAGGTGATACCTGTTGATCCAGGTGACTGCTGCTGGTCCCTATAGCAAGTATCTTGGCTATGAAAACCGAATCGGATACATCTTCCTCAAATGCTTTTAAAATTAAATTGATGAGATCCTGGGGAGACTTTTCGCTAACGTTGCTGTAGTCACGGATAATAAAACGCGCTTCCTCTTCGACATTGACCAGCATTTCATCCAGCTGCATCTTAACCAAACGCCCTTCAGATCCCAATTCGGCAATATAATTCTCAATTTCTCGCGCAATGTTTAATACCTTCGCGCATCGTCTCAATACTCCACAAACATCTGATACGGTAACCAAATCTTCAAATTCCAGCCCACTCAGGCGTTGCTGCTCTTTGTACCATACATTGCGGTACTTTTCCAGGGTCTGCAGGGCCTGGTTGGCTCGAACCAGAATCGCTTCGAGGTCACGGAGCCTAAAAATCACGCTCCCCATGTACAGTGTAACCACTTTGCGGCGCTGAGAAATCGCGACTACTAGTTCTCCTGTCTGTCGGGCCACTCGTTCAGCAGTACGATGGCGGATGCCGGTCTCATTGGAAGGGAGCTGTGGGTCAGGATCTAATTGGGCGTTGGCAACCAGTATTCTAGAGGCATCGCTATTCGTTATTATTGCTCCATCCATTTTCGCCAGTTCATAAAGGCGCGAAGGCGTGAACTCACAGTCTATGTAGAAGCCACCGCTGACCAGTTGCATTAATTCAGGGGAATCACCCAGGACTATCAACCCACCAGTACTGGCTTGAATAATGTTTTCAATACCTAGTCTGAACTGGGTGCCCGGAGCAAGCTTTTGCATCGCTTTTCGAAACTTACCCTGATATATGTCTTCCAACTACAAATCATCCTTCCAATAAATCTAATAGCTTTTCAATACCATCTACCGTCAATAGTTTAAGTTTCTCTGCTTCATAGGTACGGTTGGTCTGATTAGGGATTACTATCCGAGAATATCCCATTTTTTGGGATTCCCTCAGCCTCTGATCGAGGCATTGCACCGGCCTGACAAGACCCGAAAGACTGATTTCTCCGCAAAAAACCATGTCTCCCGGCAGACTGCAGTCGCTGAAGCTGGAAATAATCGCAGCTGCAATTCCCATATCCACAGCTGGATCCTTTAGAGATATCCCACCGGTTACCTTAAGATATATATCGTAAGCTGAAAGACGAAATCCACATCTTTTTTCCAAGACTGCGATCAGAAGGGCCAGGCGATTTTGATCAATTCCGGAAGCCATTCGCCGGGGATATCCTGATCCCGAAGGAGATACCAGAGCTTGAATTTCCACGAGAAATGATCTACTGCCCTCGTAGCATGCCGTAATAGCTGTACCAGCACTGGGGATCCCACGAGAAGATAAAAATATATTTGACGGATCAGGAACTTCTAACAATCCATGGCCGCTCATTTCCATCAGCCCGATTTCATCGGTTGAGCCAAAACGGTTTTTTACCCCCCGCAATACTCTTAGCGACAGGTCGCGATCACCTTCAAAGTAGACAACAGCATCGACCATGTGTTCCAGCGTTTTAGGTCCTGCAATGGCTCCGTCTTTGGTAACATGACCTACTAAAAAAACTGCGATATCTCTTTGTTTTGCCATTTCAGATATCTTAAATGTGCATTCCCTTAGTTGATTGACACTGCCTGGGATCGAAGATATTGAACCTGAATATACGGTTTGAATAGAATCAATAATTAACAAAGCAGGTGATATTTCACCTAAGTAATGATCCAAAATGTCTATATCCGGTTCGGCCAGTAGGTATAGAAGTTCCTCCTCCATCTCCAAACGGATAGAGCGAAGTCGGATTTGTTTAAGAGACTCCTCCCCGGATAAGTAGAGGACTCTTTGTCCTGAGGCCGCCAGGTGATTGGCCACCTGCAGCAGTAGCGTCGATTTGCCAACACCGGGATCTCCGCCTATGAGCACCAAGGCACCCGGCACTATTCCGCCTCCCAGGACTCTGTCAAGTTCGCTGATGCCACACGCTATGCGGTTAGTCTCCAGGCTTGAGATTGAAGTAATCGGCAGTGCCTCTGATTCAGGCATCCGCGAATAGCTCTTCTTCTCTATAGTTTCTTCAGCAAGCGTGTTCCAGGATTGGCATCCCGGGCATTTGCCCATCCATTTGTAAGATTCAAATCCACACTGCCCGCATACATACCTGGTTGTCGCTTTAGCCATCTCTTTCCCCTTTGCAATATTATATACTATTAATTCCGGCTTTTCATGATATTGTAATTAACGTGTTAACGTAACGGCAAATACGGGAACGCTCCCTACCGCAAGATAAGGTGCGTCCCCTCGCTAAAAACTCAATCCCAATTGCAGGGCTCCCCGTTGCCAGGATAATATGTCAGGTCTTTTAGAGATTTAATTATATCCATGTCCGCCTAGACTGTGGTAGTTTTCTTTACTACTATCACTTCATCGGTAGAATCAACCATGATGCAGTCACCCACATTGATATTCTTCTTCAGGATCTCTTCCGCAATGCTGTCTTCTATCATTTTCTGAATGGATCTCTTTAAGGGACGTGCTCCGAATTTTGGATCATAGCCCTTCTTCAGTATTAGATCCCTGGCCTCTTCACTGACTTCAATTTCATAGCCATTTTCTTTGATGCGTTTCTGAAGTTCTTTGAGTAGAAGGTCAACCACCTGCCGCAGTTCTTCATCACTAAGGCTCTGGAATACAATCATCTCATCAACACGATTGATAAACTCGGGGCGGAAGGTGTGTTTAAGATGTTCAAGAACCCTTTCCTTCATATCTTCATAAGAGGCAGCCGCATCTACACGGCTATTAAAGCCTACCTTCCGGCTGTTTTTAATGGATTCGGCTCCGACATTGGAGGTCATTATGATAACCGTATTGCGAAAGTCAACCGTCCGTCCCTGGCCATCAGTCAATCGTCCATCCTCCAGAACCTGTAGTAGAATGTTGAATACATCCGGGTGAGCTTTCTCGATTTCATCCAGCAAGATAACCGAATAAGGCTTTCTCCTAACTTTTTCAGTCAATTGTCCACCCTCGTCATATCCGACGTAACCCGGAGGAGACCCGATCATCCTGGAGACTGCGTGCTTTTCCATGTACTCTGACATGTCCAATCTGATTATGGAGTCTTCACTGCCAAACATTGCCTCGGCCAGAGCGCGCGCCAGCTCGGTTTTACCAACCCCGGTAGGCCCCAGGAATATAAACGACCCAACCGGCCGCTTGGGATTTTTCAGCCCCGCCCGACCCCGTTTTATAGCAGTTGCCACTGCACCCACAGCTTCTTCCTGTCCAATCACACGCTGGTGGAGCAACTCTTCGAGATTTACCAGGCGCTCGCTCTCTTCTTTGGTCAGCTTTATTATCGGAATCCCGGTCCAGCTGGATACGATATTGGCTATCTCCTCCTCGGTCACCGAGCCAACTTTAAGGTTTCTCTGATTGACCCACTCTTTGCGATCGCTTTCAATCTCATCTTTAAGGTGCTGCTCTTCATCACGAAGCTGAGCTGCTTTTTCGTATTCCTGAGCATTGATGGCCTCTTCTTTTTCCTTGCTTACTTCCTTAAACTTTTGCTCTTTAGCCTTCAATTGTTCCGGCACCACGTAGTTGGCCAGCCTAACCCTTGAAGATGCTTCATCGATCAAATCGATAGCTTTATCGGGCAGATAACGGTCCGAGATATAGCGAGCCGACAAACGTACCGCGTTTTCAATGGCTTCGTCGCTAATTTTTACGCCATGATGGGCTTCATATCGGTCTCTAAGTCCCTTTAATATTTCAATACTCTCTTCAATAGTCGGTTCGTCAACCAGTATAGGTTGAAACCGCCTTTCCAGCGCAGCATCCTTCTCAATATGCTTGCGATATTCGTTTAGAGTAGTAGCCCCCACGCATTGAAACTCACCTCTGGCAAGAGACGGCTTCAGTATATTGGCCGCATCTATAGCTCCCTCGGCAGCACCAGCTCCGACAATGGTATGCAGCTCGTCAATAAAGATAATCACATCACCGGCGGAACGAATCTCGTTAACTATTTTTGTTAGACGCTCTTCAAATTCACCCCGGTATTTAGTTCCAGCAATCATGGAGGATAGGTCCAGGGCGATGACCCGCTTGTTGCTCAGTATTTCAGGCACCTGGTTTTCGACGATTCGCTGGGCCAACCCTTCAACGATAGCAGTCTTTCCCACGCCGGGATCTCCAATTAATACCGGATTATTCTTAGTACGGCGTGATAAGACCTGGATGACTCGTTCAATCTCCTTTTCACGTCCAATAACCGGGTCAAGTCGCCCTTCTCCTGCATCAGATGTCAAATCGCGGCTAAAACTATCCAGGGTAGGTGTCTTGCTCTTGTTTTTTCTCTTGGCCTGTGGAGGCGCGGCAGCATTAGGCTGAGTCTCCTGATAACCGTTCGATCCATTATAACTGGGCTGAGTGTCTCCACCCAACAGATTCATTACCTGCTCCCTGACTTCATCTAATTTGACACCCATCGAAACCAGAACCTGACCTGCAGTCCCCTCCTCTTCACGGAGAACCGCAAGCAAAAGATGCTCGGTACCAACATAATTGACTCCCTGCATGCGAGCTTCATCAAATGCTAGATTGAATACCTTTTTCGCTCTAGGGGTAATGGGCAGGTCTCCAGCTGGTTTTTCTGATCCTTCAGTATTTTGCCCCATCACCCGGGTCACTTCCTGCCGGACATTGTTTAAGTCTATGCCCATGTTGAGCAGCGCCCTGGCGCCAACTCCCTCTCCTTCACGCAGAAGGCCCAGCAGAATATGCTCGGTGCCGATAGCGGGATGGTTAAGCTGCCTAGCTTCTTCCTGAGCATGGAGAACCGCATTTCTAGCTCTTTGAGTAAACCTTCTAAACATGTATTAGACCTCCCTTCAAGATGCTCTACGCATAAAAATCAGCAAACCGTTCTTTGATTACCTGGGCTCTAACAATATCTCGATGTACGGGGTCCATCTCCTGACCAACTTTTTTCTGCAGATGAGCAGGACGAATAGCGACAATCAGTTCATTTAAAGCCCTTAATTTGATATCCTTAACAAGACCCATATCCACCCCAAGTCTTACGCTGGAGAGAAGCACCAGGGCTTCGTTTGATGTCATTAAGCGGGCATTGGTTAAGATACCGTAAGCCCGCCCTATCGTATCCTCCAGTTGATAAGGCATCTCCCCTTTGAGTTTGTCTCGGGTCAGCCGTTCCTGTTCAATAATACGGGCGCTTATAGATGAGATATTCTGGTTAATATCATCCTCGCTCTGACCCAGGGTTATCTGATTAGAAAGCTGAAATAAATTACCTACTACTTCGGTTCCTTCTCCATACAAACCGCGCACCGTCATACCCAGTTGTCCCAGGGTGTGAAAAACGGAATTGATCTGTCCGCTCATAACTATAGCCGGTATATGAAGCATAAGCGAAGCCCTCATCCCTGTCCCGACATTAGTAGGACACGAAGTCAAATAGCCGCGTCGCGAATCGAAAGCATAATCTAACTGGCTTTCCATTGCATCATCCAGTTCCTGCACCTGGCGATAACATTCTCTGACCTGCAATCCGGGCAGAAAACACTGCATGCGCAGGTGGTCTTCTTCATTGATCATTGCACAAATGGAGCCATTTCTGTTAATCAGAACCCCTTTATATGCCAGGTTTGATTCCGCATGCTGGGGGCTGATCAAGTGCTTTTCCATTAAAATCTGGCGGTCTAATGCCGATAATCGATCAAAAGTAACCAGCTCCATCTCTCCCGGGTCGTCTTCATGACTTATAAACCAGGCGGATTCAATCTCCCTCAGGCTCTTCATGCCAGTATCCATGTTTAAAAGATGGGGAAACGGGATATTGATCAAATTGCGAGCCAGACGCACCCTGCTGCTAATAACAATATCTGAATCGGGCCCTTCATCCGCTCTCATCCAATAAACCATGCTCTCGCTGAGCAGATCATCTAGATTCATGCCAAGCCCTCCCTAATCCATCTTCTTTTCTATCTCTTTTATCGTGTCCCTTATTTTTACGGCTTCCTCGTATTGTTCATTTGACACAGCCTGCTGCAGATCGCTTTTCAGGTCTTCGATTTGCTTTCTCAGCAGCAGCTGACGACCACCCCGGGAAGGCATTTTCCCAACATGCTGGCTGTTCCCGTTTATCCTCCGTAAAGTTGGTTCCAGCTCCTGTTCAAAGGTTGTGTAACATTCCGAACAGCCCAGTTTTCCAGTTTGCTTGATATTTAAAAAATTCATCCCGCATTGGGGGCAGGTCAGCACCTGCTTCTGGGCCAGGACCTCCTGTGTGTCATAGGGATTGCCCAAAATACTACCCAGCAGATGAGGAATGCTGAAATTATTTCCCAGGTCGAACATAAAAGCGCCCTTTTTGGCAGCACAGCTTTCACATAAATGGGCCTCGGTTTTCTGTCCGTGAAACATCTGTGTCAGGTGGACCGATGCCGGTTTTTGTTTGCATTCATCGCAATACATACCGCACACCTCCTTAATCATTTGAGGATATATATTTTTTGAGCGCGGCCATCATCACGCTCCGCAGCTCAGACTGCTGCTCAGGCATCATGGAATCGCAGGCACAATCAATCAGAAACAGAGCAAAACGATATTCTTTTTCATCGATTAACCCTGTATCTAACATGTAACCCATAAACTCTAATAGATGCTGGCGCTCAGTTGGGAAACCCCGATCCAGTATCATTCTGGATTTTGTAATTCGGACATAACCCTTGCCGCCTCTTCTGCTTTCTGAAATGTACCCGTCTTCCAAGGTGAATCGAGTACCGATCACATATGTTACCTGAGACGGTACACAGGAAAAAGTCTCAGCCAGCTCGGAACGCTGTATCTCTATCTGCCCCTCTCCGCTGCTGTCAATCAAGGCCTTAATATACTGTTCAATCTTATCTGCCAGGCTTTTTTTCATATCTACCACTCTTTGACTTTATTTGACCTTAATTTATTGTCTTATTATTCTACCAAAAGGTCAATCTCAGTTCCAGTAATTTTAGTCTTAAAATTGAATTATTTTAATTCCTGATCAATACTATTCTCACCATTATTATGTTTTTAAATAATAAGGGGGATTCATTGTGAATCGGACGCTTTTAAAACCGCGACCGGGACGTAAAGAAGCGAGCATAAACAAGCAAACAAGGGGACGGTTCTGTTGTTTGATCTGAAACTCGATCGTAATCAAACAACAGAACCGTCCCCTTGTTTGCCGGCGGTCTGGAGTTATTCTTGCCAGTAGAAATCTATTTGACTATTGTCAAATATCGGCGTCGTATACCCGGCCAACTGGCCGTCAACTTTCATAACCAGCCGGCCCCGATTGTTCTTCTTGACTTCTACAACCTGAAATATATCGCTTAATATCGCAAAATTCTGGCTTTTATTAATAGTGATCTTTGCCTGGTCCTCAAGTTCATTATCAAGATCAACTACTTTTTCGTTCAAGAAAATGGTCGCGCCTTTACCTTTTAGGCATATTCTTTGCCCATTGACTATAACATACAGATCCCATGCTTCACTGTCTCCCACTACGTCCCTGAGTCGCGGTCTTAACATTTGAATGGAATAATCCACCTCGGCATTGTCTTCTACCAGCTGGTCAAGCGTGCCTTCCTCGCCATTGACTTTGACTTTCACCGGCATCCAGTGTAGTAGTTTTTCTTCGCCATTTAATTGATATCGATAATTTTTTTCACTAACCAGATGCACCGGAACCCCGGCTCTAATGAGGATGCTGGCAATACTGTTGAAGCGCTGGAAATCGACCCGTGCCCGATCCGGTATTTCCTCATCAGGATGAAAAGGTTTGCCGTTCACCAGAACATCAGCGCTGATCTCGACTTTTTCGCCATTTACCCTCACTGTCCCGGAGGCGTATGTAAGAATATCCTTGAGTTTAACTGAAGCGTTTTTCCCGTCTTTGCCGCGTCTAAATTCTATTTTATCTCCATCCTGGATCAATGTCTCCAGAGTAGCTTCTTTTCCACCCATAGTAATATGAGGCGCCCCGCCTATCTCACCTTTAAATTGACGCAGCTGGCCGTTTACGGTGATGGTTTTACCGAAGCCTGGCTTTCCGAATATATTATTAAGGGCTACTCCTGAACTGAGCAGGGCAGTGCCCACATTTAAATCTCCGATATTCCACAAGACTACTTCCCGCTCATTTACCCATACCTTAATAAATGGTACGGGAGACGATGTGAACGAATTATAGGCAATACCTAGAGGCGTAACTCCCTGAGGCCCTTTCAAGTAATCACTTGGAACCTCAATATGATAAAAGCGATCCGGAGTCCGAATGCCAGCCCGGTTATGTGGCAAATCAAGCTTTTCAGCGATAGAATCAGTGAGATACGGGGTCAAGCTCCCTCCCCCAATACATATTACAGCATCAGGACTTTTTTGATTTAATTTTACCACCTGTTCGGCAATACTCTCCGCTAATTCTTCTACAATGGTCTTCAAAGATTCTAAAACCTCGCTTGAAGGTATAAGCGATGTATTTCCTAAAATATCAACTAGCTTTACTTCATCATGGTCTGAGAGCATTCTCTTCACCTGTTCGGCAGTGTTAAAATCCAACAAGTACCTGGTGGCAATATGCTCGGTCAGCTCATCCCCTCCAAAAGGAACCATTGCATAGGCATATATGGTGTTGTCCCTAACAATTGCTATATCGGAAGTTCCTGCGCCTATATCCACCAGCACCAGATTTAAAAGCCTCATCTCCGGCGGTATGGCAACTGATAAAGCGGCTATTGGCTCCAGGGTTAGGCTGAATATCCCCAGGTCAATTTTCCTTAATGCTGATAAAAGGCTGTCTATGACCACCCTGGGTAAAAAAGTAGCTATAACCTCTACTTCCATTTCACTGCCCACCTGCCCCACTAGGCTGGCCAATTCCTGTCCTTCGAGTTTCTGAGCTACGACGCTATATCCAGCACATATGTAATTGTTGTTTTCTGAGGTTCCCACTTCGATCTGGGCCAATTCGTACTGGGCCTGCTGCACCGCTTCTATTTCCAAGGCCCTAACCTCAAGACGGCTCACTTCGTTCATATTGTTGCGATGCTTGTGGACCTTACCCCGGGCTGTTTTTAATGCTCTGCCTGCAGCTGCCACAGCAGCTGCTTCAAGTCTTATTTGCAGTTTATCCTCCAGGGATTCTTTAACCTGCCTAATGGTTTCCGCAACCGCCTCGACATCATGGATCTGTCCATCATACATGGCCCGAGTGCGATGCTCTATCATCTCACTTGCCAGAACCCGGTAGCTGGATGAAAACTTTTGCATGACCAAACCCAATATCTTCCTGGTGCCGATATCCAGAGCAAAGATTCTTTCTTCTTCCACTTGAACCTCTCCTTGTCTCCCCTAGATTCGATGCTGATTTTATTAATGGCGCCTGCTGACGCTAGCTTTCAATATGGCTAATACATAGCGAGGCAAAGCCAACTGCCTTTTCCAGCGCGATGGCTCACCGACCAGCCGGTAAAACCACTCCAGGTTTAGTTTAATGAAGATGGCCGGTGCCCGCTTTTTAATCCCGGCTATAACATCAAAGCTGCCACCAACCCCCATACAAAGCGGTACATTCATCTCTTCTTTATAACGGTTTATCCAATATTCCTGCCGGGGTGCCCCCAGGGCAACAAACAAGATATCAGGCCGGGCTTGCTTGATTTTTCCTACAACTTGTGCTTCTTCTTCAGGCTTGAAATAGCCGTGTTGAGTACCACAAACATCTAGTCCTGGGAAACGCCGGATGAGTTCATATGCTGCACCTTCGGCAACTCCAGGTGCGGCTCCCAGTAAAAATATCGGCCACTGCTTCCGGAGCGCCATAGTGCATATGCCTGATAGCAAATCTATTCCGGTAACTCTTTCCGGGAAATCATAACCCAGTTGACGCCCGCCCCATACAATACCTATTCCATCCGGAGTAACCAGACGTGCTGAATTTATTATTTCCTTCAAATCCTTGTCATGCCGTGTCTGATAAGCTATTTCGGCATTAAGAGTTATAACCTGGGCGGGTGTTTTAGCGTCAATAATTTCTTCAATTATCTGCAGGGCTTGAACATTATCAACAATATCTATTTTACAGCCCAATATTTCAGCTTTACCAGCTGCAAAACTCATAAACGTTCTATCTCCATTATTGCATTCAACTTAAACTCTTATTGGCTCTTTATCTCATCTTTTCCTGCCTGATATGACTTTAAAATAAAAAAATCCCGCTACATGGCGGGATCTACTTTGTTTCATTAATTGACACTACCAACCTTTTCAATAGCTGTTTGAAGGGTTTCATCCTCAGCTTGAATTACCTTCTGCAGGGATTCATAAGAACGAGTTGCTTTAATGAGCTCAACCATTTCCCTGACCGCACTGACATTTGATGTCTCGACATACCCTTGCTTGAGATCGGGATTCTCCTCCAGGTAATAGTCGGCGGTTGACTCCAACAGATTATTGCCGGTTTTTCTCAGCGATTCTGGTTCCTCAAAGCTGACTATCTTTAAAGTAGTAAAGTATTCGCCATTTACGGTGATATTTCCCATTTTGTCAGCTTCGAACTGATCTTCGATATATATATATTCATCATTGATATCCAACAGCGGATTGCCAGCATTGTCGGTCAACAATCCATCCCCGCCGAGTTTAAATTCTCCATTACGAGTGTACCTTTCCCCATCCGGAGTCTCAAGGGCAAAATAGGCTGCTGAGCCCAGGGCCAGGTCCAGAGAGTTTTCCGTCCGTTTAAGGTTTCCCTGGGAGAGGTCTGTAAAGATTTGACCGATGCAGGCTCCGCTGTTGAGTGTTCCAATCGGAATCCTGGTTGCGGTCCCTTCTCCATTCTGGTTTTCTATCCGGCTTATCAACATACCAGGGAAAGAGGAAGCCACCAGAATATCTTTTTTATAGCCTCCGGTATTAACATTAGCCAGGTTATTAGCCAGAGTATCCTGCCTGGACATTCCCAGCATCATTCCTGATGCCGCTGTGTAAATACCTTTTATCAAGACTCACGCCTCCAATCCTCTATCAGGTTAGTTATCGAAAAAGCGCTGGCAAAACTTTAGTCTGATAATCCCCAACCAGAGCCAGTGAATCTCCACACCATGCTTTTTTACTTATTGAACCACAATTAACCAAAAAATGGGCAATTAATCGCGTTAGATGGCCTCATGTTGTTATTGGCAGGCCACGTTCAAATAGAAGCTCTCTCCAGACAGAGAGAGCGCCGTAATTGTGTTATGCTTTTTTGAGCTTAGAGGACTCTCCGAGGTCCCCCTTTGACTCTATTTCTTGACCTGCTGATTACTTTTAATTCATTAAGCGTCTTGCCCGTACCTTTAGCTACACAGCTAACTGCATCATCCGCGAGATGAACAGGAAGATTGGTTTGCTTGGAGAGAAGGATGTCCAATCCTTCTAACAACGATCCCCCGCCGGTCATGACTATACCGTTATTTACTATATCTGCTGCTAATTCCGGCGGTGTAATTTCAAGGACTTTTTTTACACCTTCAATTACGGCATCTACCGGTTCCTGAAGCGCTTCCCAGCTCTCTTCCGAGCTTATCTTAACTGTTTTAGGCAGTCCCGTAACCAGATCCCTGCCTTTTATCTCCATGGACCGATTTCTGATTTTTTCGGTTACATAGGCGGTTCCGATATTCATTTTCAGGGATTCAGCAGTGCGGTCTCCAATCATCAAGTTATATTCTCTGCGAACATAACGGATGATCGCTTCATCGAACTTGTCCCCACCCACCCGAAGCGAACTGTTACATACGATGCCTCCGAGTGATAGTACGGCGATGTCTGAGGTTCCTCCCCCGATATCAACTACCATATTTCCAGTTGCTTCAGAAATGTTTATCCCTGCTCCCAATGCTGCAGCTAAAGGTTCTTCTATGATAAAAGCCTGTCTGGCACCTGAGGCCAATGTAGCCTGCCGGACCGCACGTTCTTCAACATCAGTTGCTCCTGTCGGAATGCACACTACCACTCTGGGCTTAAAAAAGAATTTTCTGCCGATTACCTTTTTTATGAAATAAGTAAGCATTCTTTCCGTCATGTCGTAATCGGCTATGACACCTTCTTTTAGAGGCCTGACCGCTACGATGTGCCCTGGGGTCCTTCCCAGCATCTGCCGGGCTTCTTCTCCAACCGCTATCACTTTGTCAGTATTTTTGTCCATAGCCACCACCGAGGGTTCATGGAGTACTATGCCTCTGCCTTTTCTGAAAACTAATACGGTGGCGGTTCCCAAATCTATGCCAATGTCTTCCGTTCCCCACATCAAGAGACGGCCCTCCCTAAGGTTTTTCTACAATATAAACCTATTTTACAGTTTCTTTCTATAATTTTCTATGAGATTCGGGAGTTTATCTTATACTATTTTGGTTTGATGTGAAGCATATTTCTGCCTGGTGGCCTCGCCTCCACGGATATGTCTTTCCGCCTTATTCTTTTCCAGAACAGATTTAACCTGTTCCGCCATGTCACGATTTATCCTGGGTAATCTTTCCGCCACGTCTTTATGGACTGTGCTCTTGCTGATCCCAAATATTTCAGCTGTCTGGCGGACAGTGTTAGAGGTTTGCAATATGTGCTGGGCCACCTTTACTGCCCGTTTTCTAATATAGTTCTGCATGACCTTCCTCCTCCAACGGCCTTATACCAAAAATATATTCAGAGGAACAAAAGTCAGAACCGGCTTTTCCTAGAACCCCAGCCGCATTGGCTTTTTTAGTAGTCTAATTTGATAAAATCCACTCCCTGGTAGTATTTATGCAATATTTGACGATAACTTTTACCTTCTTGCGCCATGCCATTTGCTCCATACTGGCACAGTCCAATTCCATGTCCATAGCCACGGCTGTTGATTATTATCTCATTCGCATTGTTTTTTACTTTAATCCAGCTTGAAGGTAGGTTTAAAGCCTTCCGGAAACATTCCCCCGACATTACTTGCTGGTTGACTTTGATCTCCTTGACTCTACCGCTTGGATTCGTAGCGGTTATTTGCACCTGGTTTTTTTTAAGATTTAATCCTAGAGCCTGGCTCAAGTCTTTATGACTAAATACCAGAACCTCTTCAAAATGTTTTGATTCCTTACAATATTCGCAATTAACCGACCTAAGATAAGGTATGTCTCTCCCCAAGGACTCACTCGCGCTGGCAGTTCTACCTCCGCAGGTGGAAAAATATAGTGCATCGATCGGCTCCTCCTCATAGACCAATAGCTCCCCCCTGGTATCTCCTACAGCCTGGGAGAGTTTGCTCCATAGTTCTTCACCTTGTTTTGGATTTCGCTGCTTGAAATTCTCGCGACTTATAAAAGCCTGGCAACTATTGATATCATCGCTCATATCTGCATTCAGCGGATATTTTGTTTCTGATAGCAGTTTTCGAACCGTATAGGTTCTAATTGCCACTGCTTGTGCTTTTAAGGCTTCTAACTCAAAATAAGCTGGCATTTCAGCCGCCAGAGTACCTGTTATATAATCTTCCAGGTCCAATTCTACAATGCGATTTTCATTATGCAGATAGAGTTTTATTTTTACCTGTACGATACTTTCTTCAGGCCTGGTCAAGATATAGCTTAGTAAGAGAAAAAGGCCTATCAGGCCCAGATAAGTCTTTTTTTCCTTTATTCTTCGCGTAAGGTTTCTCATATCAATACATATGAATAGATTCGGCTATTTCATTCCTGATTGGCTTTAAAAAATGTGAAGCAGTTTGTGGATACAGATTCTGCTTTTTATTATTAAGATCTGAGCGTTTAGTAACTTTTAATGCCTTGTTATATTCTGATTATCTCCGCCCCCAAAGTATTCATTTTCTCCATAATACTTTCATAGCCCCGGTCAATATGTTCACTATCACTGATTATGGTCTGACCTTTTGCCATTAGCCCAGCAATAATCAGTGCTGCTCCAGCTCTAAGATCCGTTGCTCGAACATTAGCCCCTGTTAATTCTTTATTTCCCCTGATCACAGCTGTCCGTCCCTCAATTTTTATAGATGCTCCCATTCTCAGCAACTCCTGAACATGCATGAAGCGGTTCTCGAAAACAGATTCACTTATTACACTACTGCCTCGAGCCAGACTTAAATAAACCATGAATTGTGCTTGCATGTCGGTTGGGAAGCCAGGATAAGGCAAAGTTTTTACATAGACCGGAAGTATATCTCCTTTTCGAGTAACGCGAATTTGTTTATCTTTCTCTTCTACTGTAGCCCCACTTTCTATCAATTTTGCAGTTATGGCTTTTACGTGTTCGGGTATAACATTGTTGATCAATACATCTCCCCCGGTAGCGGCGCTGGCTACCATGTAAGTCCCGGCTTCGATCCGATCAGGTATTGGAGTATATTGACTTGTGCCCAGTTCTTTTACACCCCTAATGCGAATGACATTGGTACCTGCACCAGTAATATCACCGCCCATGCTGTTGATAAACCCGGCCAGATCGACAACCTCTGGTTCTAATGCTGCGTTTTCTATATAAGTGACTCCTTCGGCCAGCGCTGCTGCCATAAGAATGTTTTCGGTCGCCCCAACGCTTGGAAAATCCAAATAAACATGATTTCCGAGTAGCTTATTGGCCTTGGCCACGACATCGCCACAGGAAAGATGTATCCTGGCTCCTAGCGCTTCCAGCCCTTTTAAATGCAAGTCTATTGGTCGGGTTCCGATCGCACATCCTCCAGGGAGAGCTATCCTTACCATCCCACGTGTAGCCAGAAGAGGACCCATAACTAAAAATGAAGCCCTGATTTGACGGACCAGTTCATATGGAGGCTGCCCACTGCGTCTTAATTCCTTTATAGCTATACTGGCGCCTTTTCTTTCCACCTGCATGCCCAGACTCTTCATCAATTCTATAATAACTGCTACATCTTTGATGGATGGAACATTATGAATATTTATATCACCTGGCGCTAGCAGGGCAGCCGCCAGGATCGGCAATATAGCGTTCTTTGAGGAACTAACTTCTACCTCCCCTTTAAGAACCTGTCTGCCTTTAATTCGCATTTCCAATAGTATCACCCCCTTGCCCGAGTAAACTATATTAGTAACCATTTATCAATTTCGGAAAACCTATCCACACTTTAGTCTTGCCATAACTTACTTGTTTTCGTAATGCTATTTGCAGGCTGTTACCTGGTATTCTACCGGACATTCTATCGCTATTGGCCCAGACGCTCATTGAATCTCCCTCATGGAAATGCTCATAAGCATCGGCATTCAGATTCTTTAGCATTGTATCTGTCATTATTTCCATGGAATCTTCCGTAAATATTGATGCAATTTCTCCGCAATAAGTATAATTATACTTCCAGGCGTAGTTTGTTAATTTTCCTAAATAATGTTGGTATTTCAGTATGTTTATTGACGGATCTCTTGAGATGATTGAAACAAATACCAGTGTCTCATTGCTGGCTTTTTGTATTATGCTTATTTCATAATCTTCATGCCCGTACTGGCATTTGTACTTCCTCATTGCCGAATCTTGCTCAATCACCCAGTCAACTTTCGCTGGAAGGCCAAGTTCATCAGTTATCTGCTTAAACAGTAATTCGATGTTTTCATCGCTGAGGGTTGCGTTTATTTTGGCCCATGAATCCATTCGTGATTCGAGAAAAATTGCACCGATAGATGCAAAAGATAGGCAATATGGAGGCGCATTTTGGATCTGACGAGCGGCAGCCATATCCATTCCTTGGCCGCCAAGGTATGTAAATACTATAAAAGCAATAATATAACAGATAACTTTTCTCACGAGCTTATTCTCCCTGTGTTTGGTAAAGTGAGTTTTGACTGATATTTCAGAATCTAGTCTCCTTAATTTAAATAAAATAAAAAAACCTGATCACAAATCAGGTTTTTTTACAATACGATTCTATCAAGTTGTCCCAGGTCTAAAACCTCCAAAAGTAACTCTATTTTTGCTGGTACTTCCCTTTATTCAGCCTGGCGGGCTTCTTCTTCCAGCTCTTGCAGGTACTGCTCTTTTTTCTCCTTTAGATCTGCTGCTTTTTTCTCAAACCTAACGGTTTGACGCCAGATTACCAGCCCAAAAAACAAGGAAACCAGCACGACCATAATTACCAGCACCAGGAAGGCTTTGGGCATTCTATCCCTCCATTCCCTTACCCATAAATATCTTATTCTTCACTATGGGTATCCTGCCAGAGTTCTTCTTCCAACTCTTTTGATTTCATTTTCTTTTCTTTGGCTTTTCTTTTTGCCTCCAGGCCTCTTTCTTCTAGTTTTTTCGTAGTTTGCCACAGCATGAGGTAAATGAGTCCTTTTACCAGGTAGTATATGAGCGTAACTATTATTAAAGTTTTAAGAAGCGGATTCATGCTCTTTTACCTCTACATCTCCTCTTTCCTCTAATTGTACCATAACATCATGGTTTCTAGTACAAAGCCGGAAGGTCGTAACCTTCCGGCTTTGATCTGCATTTCCACTTATCTGCCTTCGGCAGCCCTGATTCTGGCTATTGCTCTTTGTAACGCCATTTGGGCTCGTGCCATGTTGATATCCTCGGTACGTTGCGCTAAGCGCCGTTCTGCTCTATCCTGAGCCGCTTTGGCGCGAAGGACATCTATATCCTCGCCCCGCTCAGCGGTTTCTGCCAGCAATCTGGCCACGTTGTCCACTACTTCTAAAAATCCACCGCTCATGGCCATTCTCCTAGTACTGCCACCAGCGTCTTTGTAGCGGAGAACCCCTATTTTAAGGGATGCAACCAGGGGAGCATGGTTTCTCATAATTCCTAATTCACCTTCCGTACCGGGAACAACCAGGAACTCAATCTCATCCTTAAAGAGAATCTGTTCCGGAGTCACTATTTCTAGCATGAAGGTGTTGTCTGCCATGGGCTACGCCTCCAGTCTCTTGAACTTAGCGATGGCACCATCAATATTTCCAACCATGTAGAAGGCATCCTCAGTGAGATTGTCGTGTTTTCCAGCCAGCACCTGGACAAAGGATTCAACGGTTTCACTAACCGGAACATATATGCCCGGCTGACCCGTAAACTGCTCGGCCACGTGGAAGGGCTGAGACAGGAAACGCTGAATCTTTCTGGCCCGGGCCACGATCAATTTGTCTTCGTCACTCAGTTCATCCATACCAAGTATGGCGATGATGTCTTGCAGTTCTTTATATCTCTGCAGAATGGTCTGAACACCGCGGGCCGTGCTGTAGTGCTTTTCGCCTACTATAACGGGGTCCAAAATACGGGATGTGGAATCCAGCGGATCAACGGCTGGATAAATTCCAAGCTCTGAAATAGCACGAGACAGAGTTGTCGTCGCATCCAAGTGAGCAAAGGTTGTAGCAGGAGCCGGGTCAGTCAAGTCATCGGCTGGCACATATACGGCCTGGGCAGATGTGATTGAACCCTTTCTAGTTGAGGTTATGCGCTCCTGCAGTAGCCCGATGTCGGTAGCCAGCGTAGGCTGGTAACCAACGGCGGAAGGCATGCGGCCTAGAAGCGCGGACACTTCATTGCCTGCCTGAGCAAATCTAAAGATGTTGTCGATGAATATCAGAACGTCCTGTCCTCCTACATCACGGAAATATTCCGCAACGGTAAGACCGGTAAGACCTACGCGGAGGCGGGCTCCGGGGGGCTCATTCATCTGGCCGAATATAAGGGCGCATTTGCTTATAACGCCGGACTCGGTCATTTCAGCCCAGAGATCGTTCCCTTCACGGCTGCGCTCACCTACGCCGGTGAACACTGAATATCCACCATGCTCGTAAGCTATATTACGGATAAGTTCCTGGATAATAACGGTTTTGCCGACGCCGGCGCCGCCGAACAGTCCAACCTTACCACCTTTAGCATATGGGCAAATCAAGTCAGCGACTTTGATACCGGTCTCAAGAATCTGAGTAGCCGGCAACTGGTCAACCAGCGGGGGAGCCTGCCGGTGTATTTCCCAGAAGTCAGCTGCTTCAACTGGTGGTCCATCATCAATTGGTTGTCCCAAAACGTTAAGAATACGTCCCAGGTCTCCTTCTCCAACGGGTATTTTAATAGCCGCACCGGTGTTGGTGGACTTCATCCCCCTGGATATTCCGTCAGTCGGGCTCAAGGCCACGCAGCGGACTACGTCATTGCCCAGCAACTGCATGGCTTCCAGAGTAACATCTATATCGCCTACACCAGTATAACTTGCATCCTGGTCAGCGCTTTTGATGGTAACAGCGTTCATCAGGTCCGGCAACTCTCCTGGTTTAAAGCGAATGTCCACAACAGCGCCTATAACCTGAGTTACCTCTCCAAACGTCACGTTCGCCATTCCAACTTTCCTCCTTTATTGAAAGAATTGGATATTACAAATCTTAGCTTACTTCTTTAAGGCTTCGGCGCCACCGACGATGTCGAGGATTTCGTCCGTTATAGCCGCCTGTCTTAATTTATTCATTGCCAGTGTTAAGTTATCGATCATCTCGCCTGCATTGGAGGTGGCGTTGCCCATGGCGGTCATTCGAGCACCATGTTCACTGGCCTTACCTTCCAGCATAGCATTGTAGATCTGGCTACCCACATACCTCGGCAACAAGGAGACCAGGATATCCTCCGCGCTGGGCTCGTAGATATAATCTACGAATTTCTCTTCATTCGCCTCATCCTTGGGTGTTTCCAAGGGTAAAAGCTTAACCACGGTCGGAACCTGTCTCAGGACATTGATGAACTTGGCATAAACCAAATACACTTCATCCAATTCCTCGTTCTCATAGGCATTAATCACATACTGGGCAACTTCCCTGGCATCTGCATAGCTGATATTATCACCAAGGGCTACGAATTCAGCATCAATTGAACCGCGTTTGCGGTAAAAGTCTCTGCTTTTCCTACCTACTGCGATAATACCATTTTCCAGCTTGCGTTCATCTTCTCCCATCGCGCCGTTTGCAGCCCGGATAATATTGGTATTGTAAGCACCACACAAACCGCGGTCGGCGGTAACTACAATGTATCCAACTTTGCGCACTTCTTCGCGCACTTCCAGCAGGGGGTGGCGTACATCGAACGCCACCGAGGCCAGACGGGCCACAGTACCACGCAGGGTTTCATTATAAGGCCTCGAAGATTCGGCCTTTTCCTGGGCGCGGCGCAGCTTGGCGGCAGCCACCATTTTCATGGCCTTGGTGATCTGCTGCGTGTTCTTAACGCTGCGTATCCTGCGTTTGTAATCTCTTACACCTGCTCCTGCCATTTATTTCACCACCTAAACTGCAAAAGTGGACTTGAAGTCATTGATTGCCTTCACCAGTTTCTGGGTAGAAGCATCGTCCATCTTGCCGGTGTCTCTAATGGCAGCTAATACATCAGCATTGGCACTGCGCATAAACTTCAAGAAATCTGTCTCAAATTCCCCGACTTTGTCTTTGGGGATATCATCCATGTAGCCATTAACACCTGCATACAGTGAAACGACTTGTTCTTCCATCGGCATGGGCTGATACTGCGGCTGCACCAGCAGCGCGGTTACGCGCTCACCTCTGGTCAGACGGGCCAGGGTGGCTTTATCCAGGTCAGATCCGAACTGGGCAAACGCGGCCAGCTCACGATACTGGGCCAGGTCGAGACGAAGCTGTCCAGCAACGCCTTTCATAGCCTTGGTCTGGGCGGAACCTCCGACTCGGCTAACCGACAGACCGGCGTTAACAGCGGGTCTCTGACCAGCATAGAAAAGGTCGGTTTCCAGGTATATCTGACCATCCGTGATGGATATAACGTTGGTCGGTATATAAGCGGATACGTCACCAGCCTGGGTTTCGATAATCGGCAGAGCGGTGATGGATCCTCCACCATAATTACTATTCAGCTTGCATGCTCTCTCCAGCAAGCGGGAGTGGAGATAGAAAACGTCTCCAGGATAAGCTTCACGTCCGGGAGGCCGGCGGAGAAGCAGGGACATTTCGCGGTAAGCTACCGCGTGTTTGGATAGGTCATCATAGCAAATCAGAACATCTTTGCCCTGGGACATAAATTCCTCAGCCATTGCAACACCAGCGTAAGGAGCCATATAGAGCAATGGTGCGGGCTCGGATGCGGTTGCAGCTACGATAATCGTATAATCCATCGCGCCGGCTTCTTCCAGGCGAGCCTGAACTCCAGCTATGGTAGCTTGTTTCTGACCTATGCCAACATATATGCAAATCAGGTCTTTTTTCTGTCTCTGATTTATTATTGTATCAACACAGATGGCTGACTTTCCGGTACCACGGTCGCCGATGATCAGTTCGCGTTGTCCGCGGCCGATGGGAACCATTGAATCTATAGCCTTGATACCAGTCTGCATGGGCGTATCAACTGACTCGCGGGTTACAACACCAGGAGCAACCTTTTCAATTGGACGGGAGGTAGAAGTATTGATAGGTCCCTTTCCATCCAGTGGTTGTCCCAGAGCGTTAACTACGCGGCCCAACAGTGCTTCGCCAACCGGAACTTCCATAATTCTTCCGGTAGCTTTAACAATGTCGCCTTCTTTAATGTGAGAATACTGTCCTAAAAGAACGGCACCGACGTTGTCTTCTTCCAGGTTCAGAACCATTCCTACGGTTCCGCCCGTGAATTCCAAAAGTTCGCCAGCCATTGCGCCCTGTAAGCCATAAACACGAGCGATACCGTCACCGACGTATATTACAGAGCCCACATTGCTGACCTCGACCTCGGACTGGTAGCGCTCAATTTGTGCCTTAAGAATAGCGCTAATCTCTTCCGGTCTTATACTCATTTATGTGCTCACCCCTATCGCTTAACTAATCTTAATTTTCTTCAATTGTTCTTTGAGCATTTCCAGTCTCTTGGCCACAGTTGCGTCAATTATTCGGTCGCCTATGCGTAGTTTTACGCCTCCGATCAACGACTCATCTACAACCTGCTGGAGCTGCACGACCTTGCCGGTAGATGCAGACAGTTTTCCGGCCAGAGCCTGAACTTCATCATCGGGAATTTCCTGGGCAGATATTAAAGCTGCTTTGGTGATGTTCTTCGACTCGTCTGCCATAACTTTGTATTCATCAACGATAACGCCCAGATATCCTTCGCGCCTCTTGTCAACAATCATTAATAAAAAGTTGAGAGTAAACTGGGATACCTGACCCGCAAAGATCTTATTGAGTAAATCCTTTTTCTCCTTGCCAGGAACCAGAAGGTGGGCTAAATAGACTTTTAAATCGGGTATTTCATCTATAGTAGCTACAACCTTCTCCAACTCCTGCTGGAACTCATCGATCTTGCCGGAGTCTTTGGCTAGGCTAAAAATTGCTTCGGCATAGCGCCTAGCGACGCTCTTGTTTAGCATAGTAAATCGCCCGCCTCGTTAACAAATTGTTTTACCATGTTCTTGTGGTCGTCTCCAGTAATTGCCCGGCCCAGAACTTTTTCTGCAGCCAAAATAGCTAAACTGGCGGCGGTGTCTTTCAGTTCGGCTTTAGCCGCTTCGGTTGCAGCCTGAATCTCAGCCGTTGCCTTGTTCTTGATATTGGTGGCGTCTTCCTTAGCTTTGTTGACGATTTCGTTCTTGGCATCGTCAGCTGCTTTTGTGGCCCGGGCTACAATCTCCTGGGCTTCCTTGCGTGATTCAGCCAGGTTAGCCTGGGTCTCTTTTCTCATCTGTTCGACTTCGGCTTTAACTTCTTCCGCATGCTTCAGTGAGCTTTCAATGGTGGTGGTGCGCTGTTCCAGCATGGCGTTGATAGGTCCATAACCAAACTTATAGACCAGTGATAAGAGGATCAAGAAGTTTACCAACGACCAGCCAATGACATACAGATTACCAAATGCAGGGGTTTTGCCTGCAGGTTGTTCAACGGGCAAATTGCCTCCACCTGATGCCATGCAGAAGGTTGCAAATCCAAATACCATTATCATGGTTAGAATGAAAACGCCGAGACCGAGTCTCCTCTTATTTATCACGGATGTGCTACCTCCAATCTTTACGCTAAAACTTGAGGGCGATAGGACAATATCACTTTACGCCCTATCGCCCGCAAAAATCTTAGCCCTTGTTTTGAATTATTGCACTTTGCCGACCAGCATGAATGCAATCAGCAGACCATAAATGGTCAAGGTTTCAATAAAAGCCAGGGTAATGAACAGAAGGGTTCTTACATCCCCTCCGACTTCGGGCTGCCGTGCGATAGCTTCAAAAGCCTTACCTCCGGCAACTCCCATTCCTATACCACCACCTATACCGGCGATAGATACAGCCAGACCAGCACCTAATGCTGCGCTCATCCTTTTCCCTCCTTTCCCGCTCAAATCATATTTTTGAGCCTAAAATTTCTTAAAATAGATTTTTAGTGGCCATGACCTGCCGCGGCAGCAATATAGCTGGCCGACAGGATAGTAAACACGACTGCCTGGATGGCACCTAACAGTAAGCTCAATCCCATAATGATTGATGGGACGACGAAGGGCGCCATAAACATGAGATAGGCTATAACCATTTCTTCACCGAATATGTTTCCGAAAAGACGGACGGTGAGGGACAGCGGGTGTGCCAGCTCTTCTACCAGATTTAGTGGCAGCATTAAAACGCTCGGGCTAATGAAGTGTCCTAGATAACCTGCGCCGTGTTCTGAGAATCCGGCGATATGAATTGAGAAGAATGTTACTAAAGCCAGGGTCATGGTAACGTTCCAGTTACTGGTAGGCGGTTGAAAACCCGCGATGTGAGCTGCTCCAGGAATGAGGCCGCTGTAGTTACTAATCAGAATGAACAGGAAAAACGACGTGAGCAGCGGCGCCCACTTTTTCGCTACATGTTCTTCTTCCATCAACTGAGTGAAGAAGTCATAAGTTCCTACGATAACTGCTTCAAAAGCATTCTGCAGACCGCGCGGTACAACTTGCATATTTCTGGTGGCCATCATAGCGATAATACCGATCAGGGCAATAATACACCATTCGGTCACGACAAGGTGGTCTACTGCGATCGGGCCAATATGAAATAGGGTGCTATCCCACATTCCGAAGATCATTTACTTTATCCCCCCTTCCCTAATGTATTTTAACCACGTTGTTTTCTCAAAGGGAAAAGCTTGCTCCTCCTTAGGAGCACAGACCAATATGGATAACCGGGATTTTGTCCCTGTTATTTCTGTAAGGAAAGAATATACGTTCTAGCCGTACAAAATGGGTTATTTTTTACTGTTAATCCGGTCCCACATTACTTTAATACTCGTAGCAACACCTAACATGAATCCTGCTATGGACAACCAGGGTGCTGTTGCGAACCTGCCGTCCAGCCACTTGCCGCCGAAATATCCTAGTGCTATGCATGCGGCGATCGTGGTCCCCATATTCAAGGCATCGCTAAGTGCCCTTACCCAGTTCTTAGGCTTTTTTTCCGCCATTACCTCCCACCTTTAACTTGGTCCGAACCTAATCCCTCATGTCATATTCGTCACAAACAACCAAAATCCTTTTTTAAAACACGCAATTTTTTTGGCACTCTTTTGTCCATTTCCCCTTATTACCACTTGTTGGATGCGGTTTTAAAGGCCAACTGCGGTGCGGTTTTATTTGTTTTTATATTCAGGGCGATAAGAATATTACTTTCTAGAAAGCCATTCAAATTCCTTCAAGAATTGATAAAATATTATTTACAAATAATGCCATTGTTCGTCCTTCGATTCTCATTTCACCTGGTACCAGTATGCAAGTAACCCTTGCGTTCGAGTTTATCCAGATGTTCCTGCACCATCAAGCTCAAGTCAATGCCATGCTGCTCTTCCATAACGAACATCATGGTTACGGCTGTTTGAGCTACATCCAGCAGTTCGCAGGCAATCTGCTTCACGACCGTTTCATGGTCAAAGGTAATGTGTTCACCGCTCAAGCCCCGATATTTACCAATAACCTGGGCCAGTTCACCAGCTTCTTCCATGAGCTTTAAAGCCGTGGATTCTAGAGTTGGATTTAAACGATTTAAACGCGGCAGCGAGAGGGTCTTGGTATCCATAATCATTTCTCCACATTTTTTATTTCCAGTAGAGCCACTCCAGCTTCATTAAGAAGCTCAATCGCCAGATCATCGTCAAAATTACCACGGTGCACCACTTTTACAATACCGGCATTGATAATCATTCTGGCGCATATGATACAGGGTTGATTGGTACAGTAGATCACTGAATCCTGCGTCGATATCCCATAAAAGGCGGCATTGATAATGGCATTCTGCTCGGCATGAACTCCCCGGCATAGTTCGTAGCGATGGCCGGAAGGAATATTTCTCTCCTGCCTCAAGCAGCCTGTGTCAAAGCAGTGCTTTAAGGATCTGGGAGCTCCGTTGTAACCCGTTGATATAATTCGTTCCTGACGTACCAATACTGCCCCCACATGTCTTCTCATGCATGTGGAACGAGTAGCTACCAGGTCTGCGAGTTGCAGAAAATATTCATCCCAATTAGGGCGCGCCGCCTTTTTCATCGATGACTACCCTACTCGCCGTAGAGAGGATATCTATCGCATAAAAGCTTAACCATAGCCCGGGCTTCTGCCAGTCGGGATTCGCTGGCGGGATTGTCCAACGCGATGGCGATAGCTTTGGCCATCTGCTGCATATCCTCCACTTTTAAGCCGCGGCTGGTTACGGCAGGCGTCCCCAGACGAATGCCACTGGTGACCATTGGTTTTTCCGGATCAAAGGGTATGGTATTCTTGTTAACGGTAATGTTGATCAGCTCCAATATGTCTTGCGCCTCCCGCCCGGTCAGGCCCTTGGTGCGCACGTCCACCAGCATTAGATGGTTGTCGGTTCCGCCGGAAACCAGGCGCAGTCCATTTTCGACCAGGGAGCTGGCCAGGGCAGATGCATTGTCAACAATCTGCTGCTGGTACTGTTTGAATTCAGCAGAAAGGGCCTCTTTGAAACACACGGCTTTCGAGGCAATAACATGCATCAATGGCCCGCCTTGTATGCCCGGAAAAACTGCACTGTCTATCTTACGTGCCCATTCTTCTCCGCACATTATCATGCCCCCCCGTGGTCCACGCAGGGTTTTATGAGTGGTGGTGGTCACAAAATGCGCATGGGGTATCGGGCTGGGATGGAGATCGGCTGCCACCAGGCCCGCGATATGAGCCATGTCCACCATAAGATATGCGCCGACCTGGTCGGCTATGCTTCTAAAACGTTTAAAATCAATGGTTCTTGGATAAGCGCTGGCCCCGGCAACAATCATTCGGGGTTTTATTTCTTTGGCGAGGTCTTCTAGATGGTTGTAGTCAATGGTCTCTGTTTCAGCACTGACGCCATATTCCATAAAATTAAAATAGCGCCCCGATATATTAGCTTTACTTCCGTGGGTAAGATGTCCGCCATGGTTCAGGTTCATCCCCAGGACGGTGTCGCCGGGCTGCAGAGCGGCATAGTAGACAGCCGTGTTAGCCTGAGCTCCTGAGTGGGGTTGGACGTTTACATGTTCGCAGCCAAATAATTCTTTGGCTCTCTCCCGGGCTATATCCTCGGCTATGTCTACAAAATCGCATCCACCATAATATCGTTTGCCCGGGTAGCCTTCGGCATATTTATTAGTCATAACACAACCCTGGGCTGCCATAACCGCACGAGAAACAAAATTCTCCGAAGCTATCAGCTCAAGTTTGTCATGCTGCCTTTTTTCTTCATTGAGAATGGCTTCAGCTATCTCAGGATCTACGGGCCTCACATATTTTTCAATATAGTCCACTACATTAACCCCTCTCACGACATTTTTTTTCTATTTGGCTTATCTTTTCGATTCGAGCAGCATGTCTCCCTGCTTGAAAATCAGTTTTAATAAAAGTGTCGACAATTTCTATAGCCAGTTCAGGAGCTGAAATCCTCGATCCAACACTTATTATGTTGGCGTCATTATGTTCTCTAGCCAATCTGGCGACATATATATCCTGGCAGGCAGCCGCTCTGATGCCCGGAATTTTATTGGCAGCAATCGAAACGCCAATACCGGTTCCGCATACTAAAATACCCATTATGTTTTCCTGTACAACCCGGTTAGCAACCACTTCCGCTATGTCAGGGTAGTCAACCGATTCAGCAGAAAAAGTACCACAGTCGATTATTTCATGTCCTTGCGCCTGTAAATGCTTTATCAATTCTCCTTTCAAAACAAATCCTGCATGGTCACTGCCGAGTGCCAGTTTCATCATGTCTCCTCCAATGCCTATACTGGACCAACTCAAGAATGAGCCAGCCTATCGGCTATTATTTCAACCAATTCGTTTATCTGTTCGGCTGTCCGCCGGTATGTGCTAATCGAACTTCCGAAAGGGTCTTCCACATCTTTATCTCCCAATCCCGCAAATTGGGACGCTTGAAAAATAGATCCCTGCTTGTGCGGATATGATTTCCGTAAAGCAGCAGCCTGGGCAGCCGCCATAGTCAAAACTAGATCCGCCTGCTTTATGATTTCGGCATCCAGCTTCCGGGCGTGATGATTGGAGAGATCAATATCGTATTCTATCATCACATTAATAGCTTCATCAGAAGCAGGTGCGCCTGGATAAGCCATCGTACCAGCCGATGATACAGAAATACCCATCTTGATATTCTTTTTATTAAGTTCACGCAAAAGCAGCGCTTGGGCCATCGGACTCCGGCAGGTATTACCCGAACAGATAAAGAGAATTTTCACCGCTAATCTCCTTCATATGATTACGAAGACGCAGCCTAAATCAAGGAAGCGCAAAAACCGGCTGGTTCCGAAGCTAATATCAACGCATCAGGTGCTTTCTCATACAGCCCGGCATCCTAAAAGTACCGAAACCAGATGTAGCTGTCAAGTTGTGAATGTCATATCAGGATTAGATGGAGTGAATCTCCTTAATCACCCGAGCCCCTATGAGCTGCAGCGAGAATGCGATCCACTGTTGAAGCGGTGACACCTTTGGTGTTCTCAGGAAGCGGTGCAAAAATCAATGCAGACAGCTTTTGGTTTTCCGCCTGTCTTAGAAGTGGATAAAGCTCAAAACCTGTTTCTTCCAAGACGATATGAAATACTTTCACCGCAGCCCTAATATCTCCATCTACAATTACTTCCGGCATAAGATTATTATATACTATACCTACTGTCCCACCAGAAGATCCTATTTTATGCAAGAGGGTATTTAATTCTTCTTCGCTGCCGGCAACCATAACCCTGGTCTTTACCTTGTAATGGTCGCTCTGGGTATCTGCCTGTGAGGCAGCCTCAATTTTTTCGCCCAGCACTGCTTCGATTTCCTCCACGCTTACTCCGCCCCTGCGCAGCACCCGGTAGGGCTTTACACACAGGTTTAAGACCGTGCTCTCAAGTCCCGAGCCGGTCCTCCCAGCATCCAGAACCGCGCGGATTTTGCCGTCTAGATCAGCCCTGACATCATCAGCGCTCAAAGGGCTGGGGCGACCGGATACGTTAGCGCTGGTAGCGGCTATTGGCCCGGTTAACCCGATTAATGCAAGAGCTACAGGATGAGACGGCATACGCAGTCCGACAGTGTCCGTTCCGCCGCATACTTCTCTGGGAATACGACTGCCCGCCGACAAGATTATCGATAAAGGTCCCGGCCAAAATCTGTTTATCAGTTTTTCGGCATCAGCAGGCACATGCCTCACAACCTCAGACAGCTGGCTGAAACTGCTGATATGGACTTGCAGAGGATTGGACTCCGGCCTGGCCTTGGCGACGAATATTTTCCTGACCGCGTCAGTAGAATAGGCCAGGGCTCCCACTCCATAAACGGTTTCGGTAGGAAATGCTACCAGTTCTCCTCGTTCTATAAAGCCAGCCGCGGCCGCAATCGGTTCTGCTTCGGGATTGAATGGATCGACTGATAAGTAGACGGTCTCCATCTTCAGCTCCCCTTTCGCGCTTTAACCAAGCGTTCCTTTCCGGCCAGATCTTTTATGATTTCAAGCTCCTCAAGCTCTTCGAATATCTCCCTGGCAGCAGCCCCCTGCTTTTCGCCAATCTCAAATAGAATATACCCGTTTGTATCGAGCATAGGAAGCATCTGGCTGTATAGCTGCCGGTATAATTCGAGTCCATCACCAGGACCCTTTAGGGCTATAGATGGTTCAAATGTCTTTACACTGTGAGGTAAGACATCGTATTCTTCTTCAGTAATATAAGGCAGGTTGGCTACTATCATATCAAAGGGCTCTTCTTGATTAAAAGGTTCAAGCAAGTTGCCTTCCCGGAAATCAATATTTACGTTCAGGCGAGCAGCATTCTCCTGAGCTACCTGGAGTGCTGCCGGGTAAATATCCCCGGCTAGTACCAATGCTGCCGGGCAGTAATGAGAAATACTAACAGCTATCGCGCCCGAACCGGTCCCCACTTCGCATATTCTTGGCCGCGGGTAGCTTTTAAGAAGCTGCAGAGCGTTTTCCACCAGTAATTCAGTTTCCGGGCGGGGAATCAACACATCATGATTAACTAGAAATTCCAGAGACATAAACTCCTTGCTCCCAATAATATAAGCTATCGGTTCTCCGGCACTCCTTCTTTGGATATAGCTCCTAAAGAGATCTCTTTCTTCTCGGCCCACCGGCTGCAAATAGTGGACATATAAATAAACCCGGTCCTTTTGCAGGACACGGGCCAGCAGCACTTCAGCTTCTAATCGAGCTTGAGAGATATCCTTGTTACGAAAATATTCTGTAGTCCATTCCAACAGGCTTTTAATGGTCCACTGGGTTTGCACTTTTTAATCCACCTGTCTTAAGCGTTCCGCCTGATCATTGGTAACCAGCGCGTTGATTATTTCATGAAGATCTCCATCTAAAATATAATCCAGTTTATGAAGGGTCAAATTTATCCGGTGGTCGCTTACCCTCCCCTGAGGGAAGTTGTAGGTCCTTATACGCTCGCTTCTATCCCCGCTCCCTACCTGGCTCTTGCGTGTTCCTGCCATTTCTGCGTTTTGTTCTGCCTCTAATACTTCTTTTAAGCGGGCACAGAGGACCCGCATGGCCTTGGCTTTATTTTTATGCTGCGACTTTTCGTCCTGGCAGGTAACCACCATTCCGGTAGGTAAATGGGTTATCCTTACAGCTGATTGGGTAGTGTTAACTGACTGGCCTCCTGGACCGCTAGAGCAGTAAACATCAATTTTTAAATCCAGGGGATCTACATCTACTTCAACCTCTTCAGCTTCGGGCAATACTGCAACCGTAGCAGCCGACGTATGAATGCGCCCGCCTGACTCGGTGGAAGGTATGCGCTGCACCCGGTGGACGCCGGACTCGAATTTCAGCTTACTGAAAGCTCCCTGGCCATCAAGCTCGAAAATAATTTCTTTCATTCCGCCTATATCCGTATAATGTACATCCATAACATCCACTTTCCATCCCTGCCGCTCGGCGTAGCGGCTGTACATTCTAAAAAGATCAGAAGCAAACAAAGCCGCCTCTTCTCCCCCCGTTCCAGCCCGAATTTCCATGATGACGCTCTTCTCATCATTTGGATCTTTAGGCAATAGCAGTAGCTGCAGTTCCTGGTCCAGGCCGTTCTTCTCCTCCTGAAGGGATGTGACCTCTTCCTGGAGCATTTCCTTCATTTCTGGATCATCTTCTTCCTGCAGCATGCCGCGACTGTCCTCTAGCTGCTCTAAAACAGTCTTATAACGGCGGTATTTTCCCACCACTTCTTCCAGGTCTGAATGGGCTTTGGCTATTTTTTGAAAACGGGTCTGATCTGACAAAACCTCTGCCCTGGTCATGAGGTCAGTAAGTTCATCATATTTTTGTTCTAGGTGGGCTAGTTTGTCCAGCAATTTATTACTCCTCCGAACACTATCAATTAATTCAACTTTAACACTTGACAGAGGTATGGCTTCACTTGCGCCAACTCCGTCGCCAATTGTTATTATCTGCTGGCATTGAAGCTCAGAGGCATCCGCATTAGCGTGCCCCTTTCGTTTTCTCACCCTCGTACGATAACCCAAGCTCCCAACGTCACTCGAAAATCCATACCCTATCAACAGCTAAAGTTGTTGTCAGGCATTTGCCGGTACGCTCTGCTCGTATTCAAGCACCGCTTTTAACGCGGTTATGGCCACTTCCAGTTGCTCATCGTCCGGTTCCCGGGTAGTGAGCTTTTGCAGCCAGAGTCCGGGGGCGATCAACATTCTTGCCCAAGCCTGGGTTTGGTATTTTGCGCTTATTTTAATATACTCATATCCGAGGCCTGCTACAATGGGTAAGACAGCAATACGCGTCCATATACGGTAAAAGAGGCTGCCCTCTCCCAGGAGAGCAAAAACCAGAATAGATATCACCATCACGATAAGCAGGAAACTGGTCCCGCAGCGGGGGTGCAGCGTGCTGTATTTGCGTGCATTCTCTACTACCAGTTCTTCTCCCGCCTCATATGTAGATATAGATTTATGCTCTGCGCCATGATACATAAAGACCCGGCCTATTTCGTTAATCCTTGAAATGGCATACACGTACAGCAAAAAGAAAGCTAAGCGAATGACTCCTTCTATTAAACTTTGCATCACTATACCGCCCAGGTATCTCTGTGTGAAGTGCACCAGAGCAGTCGGAAGCGCTACGAATAGAACTATGGCCAGGGCAAAAGCAACCAGCATCGTTATGATTATCTCACCTGTACCGAGCTCTTCTTCTTCCTCTGCCAATGACATATTGGCCGATTTGTTCAATGCCTTTATGCCCACAACCATAGAATCAATCAGCACATAGGTTCCTCTGATAAAGGGCCATTTCAAGAACGGGTAGCGGCCAGCTAAATCATGCAAAGCTTCGGTTTCCAGCTCAATGCTTCCATCGGATTTACGAACCGCCAGGGCTGTACTCCTAGCCCCCCTCATCATGACCCCTTCAATTACAGCCATTCCGCCATAAGTAACTTGTTTTGCCATTTATTCTCCTCACAAGACCAAAAACGCTATAAATAAAAAAAGCAGAGACAATGCCCTGCTCCGTATTTACTGTAAACCGTACTTTTTCTTAAACCGGTCAACTCTCCCGGTCGTATCCACTATTCTGCTCTTATTACCAGTATAGAACGGATGGCATTTGGCGCAAATTTCGACCCGAAGTGTTTCCTTGGTTGACCCTATCTCGAATTCATTGCCACAAGCGCAACGGGCCAGCGCTTTAAAGTACTGGGGATGTATTTTTTCCTTCATTAAATTCACCTCACTTAGGGCTGTTTTTCTATCCTAAAAAACTAGCGCTTTTTTAAGCTGCAGATAAGATTATAACAATAAAGCGGGCACTTGACAAGGTAAGTACGAATAAATATTGAAAGATAATGCACCAAGCCGCTATTGTTCTTCCTCCTCAAATAATTCCTTCAGACCTTCTTGTCTCAGTTCATCTTCGGGAAGATACTGATAACGGTGTTTATAATAATGCTGATCAAACATAGTGTCATAGGGAGTAAATATTTCAGGCCCGGCCTCATCATCTTTGATTCGGTTCCAGAATACATGCATTTTAGCATCCAGATTATCCATCATATGAAGTAAAAGCGCTTCAGGAAAATGCGGTTTAACAGGGGAACCGAACTCGAGCAGACCATGATGGCTCAATATCATGTGCTTGATCATCACCTCCAGTTCAGCCGGAAACTGAATACCCTCCAAACGCATCGCCGCCATGTTCTCAGATACCATCTCGCTGCCCAGATATATATGCCCTAGCAGCCGGCCGGCCACCGTGTATTCTGAACTGACTTTTATAGAAAGTTCCTCGATTTTACCCAAATCATGGAGCAGTGCACCTGCTAAAATAAGGTCCCGGTTTATATCGGGATAATGTTTGGCCGCCTCCAGGCACAGTCCGGCAACCGCCAGGGTATGTTCCAAAAGCCCGCCTGCGTACTGATGGTGAATTTTTCTCGCCGCCGGGGCTCTAAAAAACCGCTCCAGCGTCACACCTGAGAACACCCTCTGCAGGAGCTGTTTTATGTACGGATCCTCAAAAGAATCTATATGCTGTTCGAATGTTTGCTGCAACCCCTCCAGCCCTTCTACCGACTTTTGATAGCTTGAAGGATCGTCTTCCAGCTCTTTAATGCGCCGAGCAGTTATCTGCAGGCGGTTGGCATAAACACTGGTGTCACCAAGAATTCCAATGACCTTGCCGGTCTCTATGATGCCATTTATATTACATGAGTCCCAAACTACGGCATCGATTTCTCCTGAAACATCTCCCAGCCTCAGATTGCTTACCGCTTTGCCATCCCGAGTGCGGCGGTCCACCTTTTCCAACAACAGATACTTTCCCCATACCTGCCGGCCGGGTTGCATGCCCTTGAGTTCTTTTACCTGATAGGGCCCTTTCTTGTTATCCATCATTTACTCCTCTTGTTTCTGCTTGTGCCTAGCCATACTGATTGATAGTGTTACATCTTGGCCTGAGGATGCGGGTGGGTATATGAACCGAGGCGCAGCCCGGGTGCTTCACTCTGCAAGCGATATAAAAGATCGACTATGCCGATTCCCGCCTCTTTTGAAGGGAACTCCGCCATTAGACGGTCGGGATCGATATTAAGATTGCGGAACTGAATCATATCCACACCTGTAAAATGCACAAACTTGAGCAGTTCCTCCACCTGGCTCTGCCGGTCAGTAAAACCGGGAAAGGTCAAAAGGTTTAAAGAAACATACACTCCCGCATCTTTGGCCGTCCGTATCGAAGCGGCCACATCTTTGAGACCATAACCGACCGGCCGATGATAATGTTCATAGTCATCTTCCAGGCAGGAAAAAATCGTGACCCTTAATGCTTGCAGACCCGCCTGACACAGCTTGCGAATGCCCTTTGTGAAGCCCGCATTGCTGTTAATATTTATCGTGCCCCGGTCAGTTTGGCTGCGCACATCCTCAATGACCCTGGCTAAAAGGGGTGCATTCAGTGAAGGCTCCCCTTCACAACCTTGGCCAAAACTTGCTATAGCCTCAGGAGCTTTCACAAGATGTTCAAGGACCACCTGTTCAAGTTCTTCACGGCTGGGGATAAAATCCAAGCGATTCTGGGGCGCCTGGGCATATCCGTGTTTTTCAGATATGCATCCCAGGCAACCTGCGTTGCAGCTGGGCATGCTGGGAATGCCCCCTTCCCAGCGTTGATAAAAAATATTCTGAGCCGTAAAGCAGCTATATTGGAGAGCGCAGCGCGCCAGCTGCCGGTATAAGCGGTTTTCAGGGAAACGTCTCAGGGTCCGGTTTATGCGTCCCGGCAGGCCTTCGGTATTATAAAAGCGGGGATGCCACAATCGATGTTCATCAGTCTGAACCGCAGCAGCATAGGTCTGTTCACCTCTTACAGCAACAGCCGTGTAGCCAAAAAGCGGCAGTTCATCAGTTCCCCCCTGCGCAACAGTGGCGGGAAGCAGTGTCCGAGTAAAACCCTGGGGCAGCAAAGCTGCCAGGGCATAAGATCTAATCCCTCTGTGATAAGGATCGGTTTCGACCGCGCGCGGAACGTCATGAGCATCCATACCCACTGCCAGGCGCCCCGGCATGCTGACCAGAGTGCTGCCCCTGGGGAGTCTGATCATCTCCTGGGCCGCCGGCTCTACCCATTGATTGCCGCTTCGCCCCAGCATAGAATACTCAGGGTGGTCGCATGCATCACCATCCTGATTAGCATATAGAAGTTTAAACATCCTTTAACATCACCAATTAACATTCTACCTTATGCACCAGTCCAGCAAAAGTATAAAAGAGGCCGCCCCTTTTTTGGACAGCCTCTGCATAGTTTACTCCTGGCTAAAAAATTTATCTTAGTATGCTGCTGGGATCAATGGCCTTATTTCCCTTTCGCACTTCGAAATGCACATGCGGACCTGTGGAATTGCCGCTCGTTCCTATCTCACCGATAGACTCCCCACGGTTTACCTGCTGGCCTCTGGATACGAATATTTTGCTCAGGTGAGCATACCAAGATTCGCTTCCATCCGCATGTTTGATAGTAACTGTTCTGCCGTACACGCTTTTTGAGCCTGTAAAAGATACCATCCCGGCAGCTGCAGCTCGTACTGTATCACCATAAGCGGCAGCAATGTCTATGCCGTGATGAAATCCGGAACTACGCCAGCCGAATCCGGAGGTTATTGCACCGACCACCGGCCAGCTAAAGAGTAATTTCTCAAGACTGCCGCGGGATGCCGTTACTTGCTGAGACCTGACACTCGTTGCTCCCTTTGGCAGCACCAGACTGGTTCCTATTTTCAGATTTTCCGGATTCACCCCCTGGTTGACCCGGCACAACTCATCAAGGCTTATTCTGTATGAGCCGGCAATATCCCAAAGAGTTTCTCCCTTCTTTACAATATGCCTCCCACCTTCTAATCCGGGCAACTGTATTTTCTGCCCTACTGTCAAAAGGGTCTCTTCATCAATATTGTTCAACGACATAACATTTTCCAGGTCTACATTGTGCTTTCGGCAGATATCCCACAGGGTGTCTCCATCCTCCACATAATGGTACGACGGTTCAGCATTGATCACACTCTGCAGCAGGCTATAGCAGGGTATAAAATTACCCTCATCCAGTGCTGCTGTTGCCAAATCTGCTGGAGCCATCTCGAGTAACAGAATCAATACCAGTGAGATTATCCACTTCCTACTCAAGATTTTTCACCTCGTTTCTGCAGTCACCCACAATTACGGTTCAAACTATATTGAATGCCTGCTGCCCAATATATTTGACACTATTAACCTTATTTATACATAATTGTGCCTTGGGCGTTTGCAGAAGAGGCGTTGCTTGGCGGGGGAAACAAATAAAAAAGGGCCTGTTGCAGGCCCTTCAGACCGTCAAAAAAGCCGAATATCTGTGTTACTGCACAACGCCCGCTCAATCAACGTATTCCATATACGCCTCAATCACGGGCTTTGTTTGTTCCTTGATCTTCGACTTTTTTGCTCGCTCTGCCAGGGTGTCAACTTCTTTGACACCCTGAAGGGCCTGTTGCAGGCCCTTTTCATAAAAAGCATATGCTCAAGTAGCTTAGTAAGCGCTGCGGGCGTATTCCGATTTACCGAAAACTAACGGCGCAGCTCTCAATAAGTCTTTGTTGGACTTGGTTTTTTTCATGGTGTCTTTCATAATGTGCATGGTTTCCGCCGGATTGTTGTCACTGAACATGTTGCGCAAATTCCATACCAGTTCCATTTCTTCCTGGCTGAGCAGCAGTTCCTCTTTTCTGGTACCCGAGCGTTTAACGTCGATGGCCGGGAAGATACGGCGCTCAGCTAAACGGCGGTCCAAAACCAACTCCATGTTGCCTCGTCCTTTAAACTCCTCAAAAATTACTTCATCCATGCGCGAACCGGTTTCAACCAGTGCAGTTGCTATTATGGTCAGGCTTCCGCCCTCTTCTATGTTTCGAGCAGCTCCAAAAAAGCGTTTGGGTTTATCCAGAGAAGCAGGATCAATACCTCCCGACAGGGTGCGTCCGCTGGGAGGCACCACCAGGTTGTGCGCTCTGGCCATCCGGGTAACGCTGTCCATAAGAATGACTACGTCCTTCTTATGTTCAACCAGCCTTTTCGCCCGCTCCAGGACCATATCGCTTACCTTTACATGATTCTCCGGCGGTTCATCAAAGGTTGACGCAACCACTTCAGCTTTTGTGGATCGTTGCATATCTGTCACTTCTTCAGGTCTTTCATCAACCAGCAGGATTATTAATTCGATTTCCGGATGATTCTTACTGATGCCCTGGGCAATTTTTTGCAGAAGAATGGTTTTGCCCGCTTTAGGCGGCGCCACTATCAGGCCTCTTTGCCCCTTGCCGATAGGTGCGATTAGATCGATAATGCGGGTGGGCAGTTCTTGGGAGTCAGTCTCCAGTGTGATCCTTTCCGTGGGATACAGTGGCGTCAAAGCATCGAAGTGAATCCTTTTTACTGACTCTTCGGGCGGGAACCCGTTTACGCTCTCCACCTTCAGAAGTGCAAAAAACCGTTCATTATCTTTCGGCGACCTGACTTGCCCTCCGACCCTGTCACCGGTCTTTAACTCAAACTTGCGGATCTGGGAAGGAGACACATAGATGTCATCCTGACTTGGCAAATAGCCAAAAGGCCTCAAAAATCCATAGCCATCTGGCATTATTTCCAAAACCCCAGCAGCCTGCAGCAGCTCGTCCGCATGGGTCAGAGCCTTGGTGATTTCGAAAATCAGTTCTTTCTTTCTGAGCTTAGAATATCCGCTGAGACCGACATCCCTGGCTATCTGATAAAGCTCCAGTATGGTGCGGTTCTCCAGTTCGGAGATTGAGATATTCAGAATTCTTCCTCCCTTCGATAATACGCTGGTCATTTCAGCCGGCCATCATAAAGACAGCTGACCCGTCGATCCGAGCACCTTCAGTCATTATTCATAATGGGATTTCTGCGCAAATTAATAATATTCTTGAAGAGAAATCCGATGAGCAACACCGTTTGCCATTTAGGAAGCCGCCTGTGAAAGGCTCCTGGAAGGAAAACAGATTGAAATAGTCTTTTGGGTTGATATTATTATACCCTAATTCATAAAATAATTAACCTTTTTTACTCCAATATCACCTTAATCCGTTTGTCTTTGAACAGAGGCTTCTTGTCCAGGTGATGATGCGCTTCAATATGACGAATGGTTCCAGATGAAGCTCTCATAATCAGCGTTTGGGTTATACCCCTACGTTTATAATATCGAACACCTTTTAATAAAAATGAATCAGTAATGCCAGTTGCCGCGAAAATACAATCATCAGAGCGAACTAATTCGTCCAGAGTGAACACCTTTTTTATGTTACTGATACCCATATCCCGGCAGCGTTGGCTTTCATATTCATCTTCGGGGCATAGCCGGGCTTGAAAATCCCCACCCATGCATTTAAGCGCTGCAGCAGTGATTACACCTTCCGGAGCTCCGCCAATTCCCATTAGCATATCGACTCCTGAATCATCATACGCAGCAGCTACTCCCGGGGAGATATCCCCATCGGTAATCAGCTTAATGCGTGCTCCTGCCGATCTTAATTCATCAATAATTGCCTGGTGCCGTGGGCGGTCTAAAACAACAACAGTAACTTCACTAACCAGCTTATCAAGCGCCTTTGCGACTTCGCGAACGTTTTCCCTGACCGGCGCTTCTAGATGCACTCTTCCCTTGCATTCAGGGCCAACGGCTATTTTGTCCATATATATATCCGGCGCGTGCAAGAGCGATCCGCGCGGAGCTGCTGCTAAAACAGCAATAGCACCGGTTAATCCCTTGGCCACGATATTAGTCCCTTCCAGCGGGTCCACTGCGATGTCCACCAGGGGAGGCACTCCGATTCCTACCCTTTCGCCTATGTAAAGCATCGGCGCTTCATCCATTTCCCCTTCACCGATTACTACTATTCCATCTACGGATACCGTGTCAAACATCACCCTCATGGCAGTCACGGCAGCATCGTCGGCGGCTTCCTTGTCTCCTTTGCCAACCCAGCGTGCGGCTGCCAGAGCCGCAGCCTCAGTAACTCTTGCGAACTCCAGAGCCAGTTCCCTCTCCAAGTTAATACCCTCCAATTCTAAAAAGCCTGTTTCCAATCCTGCAAAAACTTTTCGATACCTGCATCAGTAAGCGGGTGCTTGACCATCTGCTTGATAATCGCATATGGTACGGTTGCAATATGCGCCCCAATTTTGGCAGATTCGATCACATGCATCGGATGTCTGATGCTGGCAGCTATTACTTCTGTTTCAAGAGCAAATTGATCAAATATTGATAAAATGTCGTGTAAAATTACCAGCCCGTCATTGGCAATATCATCAAGCCTTCCTATAAAGGGGCTTACATAGGCAGCACCTGCGCGGGCTGCCAGGAGTGCTTGAGCAGCAGAAAAAACGAGGGTCGCGTTACAGGCTATTCCCATATTTTTAAGGGTTTTGATGGCTTTGAGACCAGCTTCAGTAAGAGGTATCTTTATTACCACATTGGGGTGGATAGCCGCTAATGCTTTAGCTTCAGCCACCATACTATCATAATCCAGGGCAATTACCTCAGCGCTGATGGGCCCATCCACTATTTCGCATATTTCTTTGACTACCTGCTTGTAATCACGCTTTTCCCGGGCTACCAGACTGGGATTGGTAGTGACCCCGGCTAAAAACCCCATATCGTTGATCTCTCTTATCTCGTCGATGTTGGCAGTATCGATGAAGATCCTCAATAATCACATCCCCTTCCAATCTTCTTGCCACTCTACAACAATTTCTAAGCCTGCCCCGAGCTCCCAAAAATCCTGATCTTTTCTCGGATAATCTCGACTGTAGCGTCTCGGGCTGGCCCTAATATCTTGCGAGGGTCAATCTCATGCGGCTTTTCAGCTATCACACGTCGCATTTCTCCGACAAAAGCTTCTCGAATATTAGTATCGATATTGACCTTTCTGACCCCTAAAGAAATAGCGGTCCTAACGGCTTCGTCCGGGACGCCGGATGAACCATGCAGGACTATGGGCACATTTACCAGTGATCGAATCTTCTTAAGTCGCTCAAAATCTAATTTTGGCTCGCCTTTATACTGCCCGTGGGCTGTGCCGATAGCTATAGCCAGGCTGTCCACTCCTGTCTTCTCCACAAAATACCTCGCTTCTTCAGGGTCCGTGTACATTTCGTCTTCTTTACTCACATGCACATGATCTTCTGTACCCCCGATTTTACCAAGTTCAGCTTCTACTGATATGCCTAGAGGCCTAGCCAACTCCAGTACTTTCAGTGTCAAAGCAATGTTTTCTTCCAGGGGCAGCTTTGACCCGTCATACATGACTGAAGTAAAGCCGCCGTTGATGCAGTCAACCACCTGGTCAAAATCGGTACCATGGTCAAGGTGGAGTGCTACCGGAACTACACTGGTTTCGGCAGCAATTTTAACTATTCCGATAATAAAAGCCAAACCCGCATAGGATATAGCTCCCTGGCTCGCCTGCATGATAACCGGGGCTTTCTCTATTTCGGCGGCTTTAAGAATCGCCTGTACGATTTCCATGTTATTGGCGTTAAATGCACCTACTGCATACTTGCCCTGCTCGGCTTTCGCCAGGAGCCCGGCGACTGGGACTAATGGCATTCATATCACCTCTTGCTGTTATTTTTTATGACACCTTTTCCATCATTTCATTGACCATATTCCGCAGGTCCATGATGTCAAAAGGCTTGGTTATACAGCGCCTTACTCCGGCATCCATAGCTTTTTTGATAACATCCATCTCACCATACGCCGTCATCATAAGTATAGGCAGATGGCTGTGCTTACGCAAGATTTCCTGGGAAGCATCCAAGCCATTCATATTGGGCATTTTCATATCCATAAGAATAACGTCGGGCGATAGTTCGTCACATTTATCTATGGCTTCTCTTCCATCCGAGGCAACGTGAACTTCCCATCCATCTCGCTTAAAAAGCTCCTCCAATAGACGCCTGACTCCCTTTTGATCATCCACAATTAGAATACGCCACATGTATGCTCGCCTCCGCCTTGTCTTCCTAACTTTTCCATTTAGTTCTACACCCAAATATTAGAATCCTTCTTCCCCCATCGAAATAGCTAAAATCAGGCGAATGCAATTATAATGCCGATAAACGATATTACTATCAGAACTACCAGGGCAAGCGGGGGCAGGAAGAATAAGAGAATCGACTGGCTGGTATCGATCTCTAAAGCCTCTCTCAACGATAATACCCAGAGCACGGTCACCCATAGCGAACCCAAAAGCGAAAACCCTATCCCTACACCCTCTAAACCTAGAAGAACAAATGCGAAACATATTGATGTCCCGAGGACCCCCGGCAGGGAGGCATAGCTCATGCAGCCTAATAGACTCAAGGGATTGGTTTTTTTATATATCAGTTCACTTAACAGCGCATAAACACCTGCCATTACGAGCAGACTGCCAAATGATAGTATCGTTACCAATAAAGCCAATAATATACCGGCTTTCCCATTTAAGGTCGGAATTTCTCCACTTGCGGCAATGGACTGGTTGAATATTGCCGTGAGCCCAGTTGCCAGTGCGAAAAGGAGAAGCCCCCTAAAAACAGGTTTCTGCTGGCTTATTTCTCTTAAGGTTTCAACCGGCTCAAAGAACACGCCGTAAATCGTTTCTGTAACTGTCATGTTATCCTCTCCCAAGAGACTTAATATCTAAGGACCGGCCAGGAACGAAACTCGAGTAAACTGGATAAACTGCTGCCGCGCAAAAAAGCTTCCCAGATATCTTCACCATTTAACTCTTCAACCTTGCTGGTAGCATCCAGACCACTCATTTGCTGAGCCACAGCAATGGCGTCATAATAATTGCCTAGTCCATCAACCAGTCCGTATTCCTGCGCCTGCTTACCCGTAAAGACCCGGCCGTCAGCGATGCCTAAGAGTCTTTCGCGGTCGATTTTATCCTTGCGGCCTTTCATGACCTGATCTAAAAATTGCTGGTAGGAATCCTTTACCAGCCCTTCCAGCAGCGTTCTTTCTTCTTCAGTAATTTCTCGGCTGGGGGATCCGATATCTTTATGCGCCCCGCTTTTTATCGCCTCCTGACGAATGCCCAGTTTACCATAGAGGCCTTCTAGATTAGTCAGCTCCATAATTACTCCGATACTACCAGTCAAAGTTGTCGGATTCGCCATTATGTAATCACTGCTGCAGGCTATCCAATAGCCGCCTGATGCGCATGCATCTCCCATTGAAGTGACCACCGGCTTTCCTTTAGCTCTTAGTTTATCCAATTCAGTCCCTATTTCTTGCGAAGCCCCTGATGTACCTCCCGGGCTGTTTATCCTCAGGACCACCGCTTTTATATCGTCACGCTGGCCCGCCTCCCGAATTGCAGCCATAATATCCTCGGCATTTGACATAGCACCCGTCCAACTAGTCGAGGAATCCCCTGTGATAACACCATCTATTCTAATCACCCCCAGTGAATCCGCCCCCACCGTCTGGCTACCGGGGCGGCTGCCTGGGATGAACACCGTGCGAATTGATAAAAATGTCATAGTCAGCAAAAAAATTATCATGGTAACCACCACGACTTTTTTTCCCATTATTAGCCCTCCTCAACTATATATGTGGTAGACTCGGGGTGAGCAACTTTACCGGCAATTCCATCTTTGACATAAATGCGAGCAATGTTTTTGGCAGCCAGTGTCTTCCTCACGGGCAGTTCTACTTCATCACCCACATGTACAACAACATCTGGCGGAATCTCCACTAGAGCCATTTGCATAAAAACCTTTCCCCTTAATGGGTATTCACGCCCCCTGATGCAAACTTTCAGAGTGAATCGAGGCCAATTAAAATATACTAGCACTTGGCGAGCCATCACCTTTAAAAGATCTAAGAATCCAGACGGAGGATTGGCTACCTCCAGCCCCAGACCATCATTGAATCCAACTGGAATAATACCTATCTGCGCATTCTTCTTCAGGCGATAGGTTCGGTAATAACCGAGGTAGCTGCCTTTTTCCATGCTGCGTAACGATATTATCCGGCTCTTGAACTTGTAAGGGTCCTTCAGATCCAGCATTTTTGAAAAATCTCCGACCGGGTGCTGGCCTGACAATAGAGTTCCGATTCGTACCGCATCCATGTGCATATGGGGATGTTTTAAGAAAACCGCGCTGTTGGCACAATGCCTGACCGGGATATGGAAGCCCTCTCTCTCCAGTGTCTCGATTACTTTTACAAAGCGCTGGAACTGCAGGTCGGTGTATGATGTATGTCCAGCCGCATCGGCCATATGGGTATAGATCCCTTCTAAATATATGTTGCTGATCTGATTTAATTCCCGGCATACCTGAAGAGCTTCCTCTTCATTGAATCCAAACCTGCCCAATCCAGACTCTATTTTTATGTGAACGCTTACAAGCTTTCGGCTTAATTCAACTGAACTCAGCAGCAATTCCATATCATTGAGTGAAGCAATCGTAATGGTGAGGTGGTTATCTACAGCTTCAATGATTTGTTCCTCAGTTACCAGCGGAGCAAATAGAAGTATATTTGATCTTATTCCCGCACTTCGCAGTTGCAAAGCCTCATACAGAAAGGTTACCGCAAAGAATTCGACCCCCTGTTGGTAAAGCAGTCGTGCAGTATCGCGGGCTCCATGGCCGTAGGCGTCCGCCTTCAAAACCGCTATCAAGCGAACCCGCTCATCTAAATTTGCTCTGACCTGAGATAGATTGTGCTTTACAGCCTCGATATCTACCTCTATCCACTTATCCAAGCCCTTCTTCATTGGCCCCGTCTCCCCGATGCTGGCTTGCTTTTCGTCTGCTCATCTTCAAGTACAAAGGCAGCCCTTTTGTCCAGAGAAAATCATATAACCGTGAATAGACCATGTCCCATTCGCCTATAAATTCAACCAGGTCTCCGTTGAATCCTTTCTTGAATCTATAAAGGCCGTACAATGGATTGTCCTCGTTTAGATCGCCGGATACCCCCCGGAAATCGTACAACGTACAACCGTTCTCCCTGGCCCAGCGAATCATTTCCCACTGGATAAGATAATTGGGCATAACATTTCGATAATCGTTGCTGGAAGCGCCATATAAGTACCAGGCTTTTTCCCCCAGAACTAAGGCTAGCGTTCCGGCAATTATTTTTCCCTCGAATTCAGCCAGGAATATCTGCGCATATCCGCCTTCAACCAGGAAATCCCATATCCATTCGAAGTATTCAAATCCTCGTACCAGGAAGTGGTCCCGGGTCGCCGTTTCAAGCAGCACCTGATAAAAAACTTTCAAGTCATCATAGTCTTTAGCCTGCCTGATCACAACCCCTTTTTTCGCGGCCAGGCGTATATTGTAGCGCCACTTCGAATGCATGTTCGCCAGTAGCGATTCTTCATCATGTCTGATATCCAGGCGAAAAACGAAATTGGGCTGCACTCCTTCAAAATCCAGTCCGGTTTCGTTTTTACGCAGGCCAAGTCTATTTAGTATCTCGGCAAAGCCTATCTGACCCTTCGGCACGTCGGGATCAATTTTAAGAAAAATAGCCCCCTGGTCGCGGGCAACCCGATGCGCCCCCTCAAATAGCAATCTGCACATTTCAAGGTTATCAATATCGACAACTGGTCCCCTGGGCGAGTAAAATATGCATTTCTTTACTAAAGGAAGCGGCAGTCGTCTTTTTAGGATAAGCATAGCGGCCTTGATCTCCCCATTTTCCTCTAAAACTAAGGGCAGAGATTCCCATCCCATGCCTTTCTTCACCTGCCCCCATTCCCACAACTGCAGGAAATGTCCTTTGGGATGCCCGGCCACAAAACTGTTATAACGGTCTTTTTCCTTAATATCGATAATACGGGTGACAAACATCAGTATCTCCTTTAGCTTATAGTTCTAGTACAATTGATCTTTGCATTATATTAATCGTTCAGATAATAATAACCAGTTTTTCCTTTTCTTCAAGCTCATATGCCCCGGCATGGAATACTCCATAGCCGAGGCTTTATAAGCATGGTTTTAAAATGACCTTAGCGCTCGGACTGCCTCATGCGGCTGAAGGTCAGCGCGTTATTTATTAAGCCCATAAAAAGAGGATGCGGCCGGTTCGGTCGGGACTTGAACTCGGGATGAAATTGGCAGGCAACAAACCAGGGGTGATCGTGTAATTCAATAATTTCAACCAGTCTTCCATCAGGTGATAAACCGCTGATTACCAGCCCATTTGCTTCCATGGTTTGACGATACTCGTTATTGATCTCATATCTGTGCCGGTGTCTTTCCCCAATCTCTGTGCAAGAATAATATTCATGCGCCTTGCTGCCTGGCTGCAGATGACAGGGGTATACTCCCAAACGCATGGTGCCCCCTTTGTTTTCAATCCCCGCCTGGTCAGGCATTAAGTGGACCACCTGTGCCGGGCTGTCAGGATCAAATTCGCTGCTATTAGCTCCTTTAAATAAGCATATATTGCGGGCAAATTCGATTACCGCACACTGCATACCCAGGCAAATCCCCAAAAATGGGACTTTGTTCTCACGAGCATAGCGGCAGGTTGCGATCTTGCCTTCAATACCCCTTTCGCCGAATCCTCCCGGGACCAAAATGGCGTCAACATCTTTCAACAGCACTTCTGGGCCCAATTTTTCTATATCTTCTGCATAGATCCACTTTATCTCTATTTCAGAATTGTATTGAAAACCGGCGTGTTTGAGCGATTCAACAATACTAAGGTACGCATCCTGCAGTTCCACATATTTCCCTACCAGACCTACCGTCACTTTTTTATCCAGGGTATTCACTTTACGAACCATTTCTTCCCACTCAGCCAGGTCCGCATCAGGACACTTCAATCCCAGGCGTTTGATCACTTCCTGGTCCAGCTTCTCCCTGGCCAACATCAAGGGTACTTCATAGATGGACTGGGCATCCTTAAGCTGGATTACTGCTTCTCGCTCTACATCACAAAACAGTGCCATCTTGGCTTTTAAATCTTCAGAAAGGTCTTTTTCAGTTCGGCATACCAGGATATCCGGTTGGATTCCTATGCTTCGAAGTTCTTTTACGCTGTGCTGGGTGGGTTTGGTCTTTAACTCTCCGGCGGCCTTAATATGGGGAACAAGTGTGACGTGAATATAGAGAACCCTATCGCGACCCAGTTCAAATTTCAACTGGCGTATGGCTTCCAGGAAGGGAAGTGATTCGATATCTCCGACTGTGCCTCCGATTTCACTGATTACAACATCAGGGTGAGCTTCTTTCTCTATAAGGACGACTCGATCTTTAATTTCATTGGTGATGTGCGGTATTACCTGTACGGTTTGGCCTAAATAGTCACCGCGCCTTTCTTTGTCGAGAACCGCCTGGTAGATCCTCCCGGTGGTACAATTGGCGTAGCGGCTTAAATTTACATCCACAAATCTCTCATAATGTCCTACATCTAAATCCGTTTCCGCACCATCTTCGGTAACGTATACTTCTCCGTGTTGATAAGGACTCATGGTTCCCGGATCAACATTGATGTAGGGATCAAACTTCTGCAGGGCTACCTTTAGCCCCCGGCTCTTCAGCAATCGTCCCAAGGACGCCGCCGTGATCCCCTTACCAAGTGACGAAACCACTCCGCCGGTGATGAATATGTACTTTGACACTCGAAGCCCCCTCTTTCCCTTGGCTCAAATAAACAGAAATGAAACCTTGACATTGGCGAAGAATGCCGAAAATAATATTTTAAACCTTTTAGAATTTTACTCTCTTTATTTAGAAATGGTCAACTGGTAGTAGCCGGTCTCTCCATCCTTTTTATCAAAATTACGTCGGCAAAAGCAATTAATCAGTATAGTCCAAAATAATTATCCGTCTATCACCTCCTATATCTTCCTTTTTTATTTCCAAAAAGGGCCTTTTAACAACCCGGTCAAATTTGCTGATAAAAGCCTCTACTGGAGCAATCGGCAAAGTACAGGCCGGAGTTTTATAATGCATAGGGATGGCCACCGAAGGTTGGATCTGCTGGTAAACCGCCCATGCCTCCTGGGCGTCGATAGTATAAGTGCCCCCCACCGGTATAAGCAGGACGTCTACCTGCCCTATAGCATGAATTTGTTCCTGGCTGAGCACATGGCCAAGATCGCCAAGATGCACTAAATTAATGCCTTCTGCACTTATTTTATAGACCAGGTTCGATCCACGCAGCTTACCTTCCTTTTTATCATGGTAGGTGCTAATTCCCTTGATGGTAATATCCCCGAAATGTGTTTCCCCGGAATTTTTTATCATTATTGGCGATCCGGAAATCAGATGTGCTGCATTGTGATCATTGTGATCATGGCTGACGGTTACCAGGTCAGCTTTACCATTTAAGGGGGCGTAGCCATATGAGTCATCAAATGGATCCATTACTATTGTTTTCCCCGCACAATCAATAAAAAAGCAGGCATGGCCCCGCCATTCAATCCGCACGCGCGATCCCTCTCATTCACAATTTCCTTTTGTCCAAAGACCGTCCTTGTTAGTGAAGGTCAAAATATTCAGCTTTATGCTTTTGATTTAAGCGGCCGATTGGTGTCGTAGTACCAATACCCTTCTCCCTGATAAATCAAGCGGTTATCAAGATTAAGCCGCGTATACATTGAAGTCAGGTTTTCCGGATCTTTCTTTTTATCCATACGGTCAGCAATCTCCTCAACCAGCTCCAGGCAATAGACGGGCTGTTGTCTTTCTGCCAGTATCTCTATTGCCCAATCAATTTCGCTCTTTTTCTCCATGAATAATCCCTCCTACATTTGTTCAGGCGCACTCACTCCCAGAACGGAAAGCGCGTTTTTGATAGTGGTCCTGGTTATATAGAGCAGCAACAAACGGGCATCCTGTAGTGCCCGGTCGTCATTTAATACGCGATGGTGGTTGTAATAACTGTGAAACAGCCCTGCTAGATCCAGCACATAACGAGCTATACGATGCGGCGCAACCGTTCGAGCGGCAATGGCTATTTCTTCTGGGAAGTCGGCAATCTTACGCAGCAAGTCGATTTCTTCCTCTTCTCTCAACAACCGCACCTCCACCTGTTGGACCGGAGGCATCTCCCATTGATATGCGCCTGCCTGACGAAAAACGCTGCAGATTCTGGCATGAGCATACTGCACATAATATACTGGATTTTCAAGGCTCTTCTGCTTGGCTAATTCAAGGTCAAAATCAAGATGGCTGTCTGGGCTGCGCATTACAAAAGTGAATCTGGCCGCATCCTTGCCCACCTCGGCTATGAGCTCATCAAGAGATATCGTAGTGCCGGTCCTTTTTGACATTCTAACCAGGGTTCCCCTCCTGTAAAGACGCACCAACTGCATCAGGAGAATCTCCAGGCGGTCGGGTTCATAGCCCAATGCCTGTATAGCACCCTTCATCCGCGCAACATGGCCATGGTGATCCGCACCCCATATATTGATGACCCAATCAAACCCTCTTTCGAATTTATTCTGATGATAGGCAATATCTGCAGCAAAATAGGTCGGAATTTTGTTGGCCCTCATTAAAACTTCATCTTTTTCATCACCAAACAGAGTAGATTTGAACCATAACGCGTCATCTTTATCGTATACATATCCCTGATCGCTAAGTTGATGAATTACTTGGTCAACTCGCCCTGATTCATGCAGGGTCTGTTCGCTGAACCAAACATCGTAATCGATGCCAAAGTTTTTCAGGGTTCTTTGAATGTACTCGATTTTTTCCTTAAGAGCGAATTCCAGCATCATCTTGCGACGTTCTGCCGACTCCATGTTTATCAGACGATCCCCATATACGTTAATAATATTACGAACGGTTTCAATGACATCCTGACCGGCATAACCGTCCTCCGGGAAGTTCACATGAAATCCTTTTAACTGTAGATACCGAGCTTCCAGTGATTCAGCAAAAACCTCCACTTGATTTCCGGCATCATTTATGTAAAATTCGCGTTCAACATCATACCCGGCGCGGTCTAGAATATTAGCCAGGGAGTCCCCCAGCGCTCCCCCCCGAGCATTACCCATATGCAAATTTCCGGTAGGATTGGCACTGACGAACTCAACTTGGACACGGCGTTCTTTTTTGTTGTTACGCCCGTAGTCATCGCCGAGCTTAACCACCATCTCCGGCACCTGGTAAAGCCAATCGTTCATCAATGTAAAATTGATAAAGCCGGCTCCGGCAACTTCCACCTTGTTTACAAAGTCCATTTTTACCTGGTCAAAATGAGCGACGATAATTTCCGCTATCTTTCGAGGGGCCATACGCGCCTGGCGAGCCAACAGCATGGCTGCATTGCACGCAAAATCGCCATGTCCCTTTTCCCTGGGAACTTCAATAACAAAATTGGGCAGGTTTTCAAAAACCAGCTGCTCATTTGCACGCGCATCTAGCAGTGCCTGTACGATCAGCTCATTTAAGCGGTCTTTTATTGATTCAATTGGATTCATAGAATCCTCCTTATTGAGTATATTTTCCATCAAGATTCTTCCTGGCGCCAGGAAAAACTTAAAAATACTATCCATTATCGGCCTTATCAGTAGAATCGTTAGCCTTAACACCACAATTCAGTCCGGACATTACTTTATCAGTCTACCCGGGCTATACTTAAAATTCAACCAGTGTCCTGGACATCACAGAGCATCCTACGACCCGCCAAAAACCATGGCCTATGAGGCGGGTAATGTTGGAATATGAATATATTACGGATCTACCTGAAACCACTGGTAAAAATACTTTTCCATATCTTTGTGGGCTTCTTGTCGGATAATTTTTAGTAGATCATGTGATGAAGCTATTTTATAGCGATACTCAGCCAAATACCGCCGCAGTACATCTTTCACCTCATTCTCCCCTAATTCCTTCTCCAGACCAAACCAAAATGCCTCCCCGCCAGTATAAGCAGTCATATAGTAATCCTGGCGGGAATACATTTCGCAAAGCTCCCGGCCCAGGTTCACACCCTCTCTGGCCGTCTGTGCCGGCAAAGAGATATTCCGGACCTCGTTAAGATATTTATACGCACACCAATTGGCCAGGCCTTCGTCCAACCAGGGTTCTTTTACCTGATCGTTGCCCACCATCCCATACCACCATTGATGAGCTATCTCATGCGCAAGCACAAACTCACTCTTTTGGCTCGGCCAGCTTCCATCCAGAAAATCCTGGCTGAGAAATATCATTCCCGAGTATTCCATGCCATGAAATCCTTTCATGGGCACGAATACTACTTTAAATTCAGAATAAGGATAAGTGCCTAATGTACAATTATAATAATTCATCATTAGTCCGCTTTGTTCAAGTACGGCGTTGCATGTGTCTTCATTCCCCTTGGGGGCGTAGCATCTCAAACTAGTCTTGTTAATAGTCTTCTGCAACTCGCTGTAATCATACATGAGGGCGAGCGAAAAGTCACGTGCATTTTGAGCGCGGATAACAAAAGTCTGCCGACCGTTATCCTCTATGATCGGGGCGCTGCTCTGCCCGCTGCTGACCATGCTGTAGTACTCTGGAATATTCAGCTCGACAAGATAGTCGGCCGAATGGAAACAGAAGGGATCTCCAAAAACCGAATTGTAGGAATTATGCCAGCCATAATAATCGTAAACATTGAGCACCGGGTAAAAGTTTCCCAACATATAGACGCCGTCCCGGGTTCCAAACCGGTAGGCGACGCGCGGCACTCTGGTTTTCCATTTCATAGTTACTTCCAGTTTGGATCCCGGCATAAAATCATGGGGGAGCCAGACCTGGAGCGATACTCCCTGACGTGCATAATCCGCCTTATGTCCGTTTATTTCAACCTTTTCAAGCTCGAGCCAGCCTGGATTAAACCCAGAGTAGTAGGCTTCAGGCGGAGCCGGGGTATCGCTTGGCTGCCCAAAAGCATTGGGATAAACAGTGAACCATAATTCGCTTAAAGCCTGTTCTGAGGTATTACTGGTAGTTAATATGGTCTCTCCATAGATAGTGCGGGTAGCAGGATCCAGATAGAGCCGCATCAGATAAGCAGTTTGATCCGGTGAGGGGAAAACTGATGATGCTGAGGCCTGGTTCGAAGAAGGCGGTTCCATGGCACTGTTTATTATACGATGTCCGTATAGAACAAAACCTGCACATACAAATCCAATTAAAAAGGTACACCAATAAAAATTTAACCTTTTCAATCAATCCACCCTGACCTTTACTTCGACTGAACTGTCACTAGCAGCTTATACCATCTAAGAGTTTAATTTATCCGCCGAGAAAAATTTTCGCTGGGAGAGGCGGCGGAATGAGTAATACTGAACGTATTGCGATTGACGACAACAAAGCCCTGCGGAAATTTAGCCGGTGGGGAATTCATTTTAGGTGCTACAGGCCGCTAACAGCGCCAGGTCAACTAAAAAGAATTATATTATCTCTATAATCCTTCTGTAAATCAATTTGCATAAAATTGAGAAAACGAACCAGCATACTGGATGCTTCTGCCCGGGTCATAACCTTTTCGGGTTTGGCCATATTTGAGGTATCTCCACTTATAAGTCCTATCTCCCGCGCAACGTAAATGCTATCTCTGCTCCAATCAGGTATATCATCATCATCGCTGAAAGAAGTGATGTATCCAGGCGTAGGAGCCCGGTCTTCATACCCCAGTGCGCTGATAACCATGGTAATGGCCTGGGCACGGGTTAGATCCTCATCCGGGCCGAATAGATCATCATCAATGCCGCTGACCAAGCTTTTCTCGATTGCCGTCTTTATGTATTGATAATCAGGATCAGTGGCGGGAAGGTCTCTGAATGGCGAGACTTCGGTTGGAGTCTTTTTCCTGATTGGACTTCTGGTCTTGCTGCTTGTGGCCTCGCTGGTACGAATATCGCAGGCTTTTACGAGTGCGCGAACAAAGTCAACCCGAGACATGGGCACGTCAGGCGCGAAAAACTGCTTACTGCCCTCAAACACATCCAATGAATAGAGCTGTTTTATATCATTTTCAGCCCAGTGTCCTCCTACATCCCTGAACTTAGGTATTATAAGTCTTTCCACCTTGGGAAGTTTCTCCATACTCAGCGAAACCGAATCCTGATTCCTTGAGTAATCATCAGGAATTCCATCAGACACCAGCGGCATGTCGTATTCGTATCTGGAAGACATGTCTTGATTTGTAACCCTCGTGTAAGCTCCGGTAAAACTGGCTAGTGTAGCCTGACTGCTCGAATATTGCAGGGATTTCCGGGCACTATCAGATACACTGATGCGAACGGAACCCTGCCAGTTGATGGTATCCAGATCCTCGTCATCCTCATCCTCATCCTCATTCTCTATGGTCCGTTGGGCAGTATAGTTATAATCAAGCAGTTGGGTCTCAGTACTTCCCCAAAAATTTTTGTAGCCGACGTTGCCACCGCTGATATCGACTATAACTTCTCCCTCATCTTTATTGATGGTAAATAGTTTTCGCGCCTGAAAAGATCCGTCATAGAAATCAGATGCCGGACGGTTGTCTACCACATCAGATTTCGAGAACTGCATATCCTCCAGGTCGTACTTGTCACCGCCGATGGTGACGGTTTCTTTGTAGTTTGTCACCTCGGTCTGAGACAAGGTTTGACCCACATCCACCTGGCGGTCATAGGTGGTTTCATAGGTTACCTTGCGGCTCATTTTTCCTTTGATACTCGAATCTTCAGGGAGGAGATCGAAATTGTAGGTCACGGTCTTGATATCTCCCTTGTCTTTTTCACTTATCTTTATTGTCCCTACAAACATTAACGGCTCTCCGGATAAAAATACCAATTCCCGGTATTTATATTCATCCGCCACCCCGCCGGCAATATCAGGAGGAACAGCGCTGACAGAAAAGCTCAACCCGAACAAGACCAGTACAATTTGCGATATGATCACGCTGACAGCGTTTCTTAGTTTCATTTGGACCTCCTATCCTTATTTAACCACAATCACTTTAGCATAATAATCATCGCGGACCAGGTACAAGCGCTCTCCCACCTTCAATTCACGGGGACTTATAATCTTGCCGTTTCTCATGATAAGCGCATTGTTGACTCCGATGCTCAAGTTGGCGTTTTTAACCATCCATTTTTCTTTGTGCTCACTCCAGTCGCTGCAGTCACGCAAGCTGGCAGTCCACCCGACGGCATTGCTGTTCTCTATCGTGCCGATGATTCCGGAAGTAACCCGCTGGCCTTCCAACTCTTCTTCTTCCTGGTAGACTCCAACGCAAGCGGCGCGGTCGCCCATGGCTATCACGTATGCGTACCAGTTTTCCAGGTCGTTATCCTCAGCGCGATCACTATCCTCATCAACGCTGTAATCTCCACCGGCAAATTCGCTGATGGTCAAAGTTCTCATATTATCCATATCGTATATCCCGGTGTCGTTGTCCAGGTAGAATTCCATGTCACTTTCGTCATCCCAGGCATTATTATCCAGCTTGTAGGGGTCCTCGATCCAGAATGAATCCTCGAATATATCCGAAAGCTGGCCGGCATAAATACAGGTCTGTCCAGCATTCGAGTTATTGACCCCGGAGTTATAGATCAATACCAGGCTGGCTAATCGCTGCGTCCCCATACTGTCGGTGATAAAGTACGCATCCGTTCCCTCGGTTATGGCGAATTTATCCTGAAGTCTGCCGTCCTTTATGATGATGCTTCCGTTGTTAAAGGAAATGTTTTTATTATTATCGAGCTCACAAGCATCAGAAAACCAGTTGACCTCCTTGACCTGCGCCGCATAAGCCGCTTCATACTGGCTCTTGATAACCATGCGGTCGATGCACTCCCTCCCCAGGACTTGCTTGGTAACTATATAGACGCTGCGCCCTCTATAATATTTCAGATTATGTATGGCTATCTTTTGCCCTGCGCAGTAAACGGGCAAATCGGTAGCATAATTGATACGCCAGCTGGGCTGATAACTTTCCCAGAGGCTGTTTCTAAGCACTTGAACATCACTCAAAGTGAAATGCTGGCCGGCTTCATCGATCAAATTCATGTTTCCTTTGTATACGTCTTTGACCAGGATTGAGGTGCCTTGAACCTCCATACGGACAATATTGGTTCCGGTCATTTCATCAAAATAAAGCTTAACCCGATCTCCAATATACAACTGGTCGAGATTGACCGTCTGCCCCTGTTTAGTAATTGGTATGGCAATACTTGCGAAATAGGTTTCCACGCTGCCGTCGTCCCTGCGCACCGTAAGCTGCTCGATCTCGATGCCGGTTATAGTGCCTACCACTACCCGGCTGCCCGGCTGGATATATCCGAGCTTGACGGTTGAGTAGGCTTCCAGGGTTAGAATCTCCTCCCCGTCTAGCCTTCCGTAGACTTCCATTCCGCGCCGCAAATCCCCTATCTTTACTGGCAGGTTATCTATGCTGAACGTACAGTCCTGGTTCAAGGCCAGAGTATAAATGGCTCCGCCATAGGTCTCTATGGCGATGCTTCCAGTGTCTCCTTCTACTGCCGGATCAGGGTGGTTGATTTTCTGCAGATACCCTTCGATGAAACCCTGGGACAGAGGATTGTCCTCGGCTCCCCATACCAGCCCCGGGCATAAAAATAGCATAATTAAGGCCAGGGATATAATTCTCTTTTGCATGATCTACCTCCTGCTTCCGATAACGCTGTATAAGCCCAAACGTTTGACAATCGCCTGACCGGCGCTGTTAGTTCCATATGAAACCGGCGACCAGCTTCCGGTCTTTAAGTCACCATAATAAAGACTGGTATTGGTGAAGCGTCTCAATCTAGCCTTGGCGTTGTCATACACCAGATTGAAAAGCATATTGCTGTACAGGTTTTCCAGTTGAGTGCTATTCTGCCCGACAAAGCTGGTGGCTTCCAGCCGATAGACCGTGGACAGATTATCTCCCCCCTGGATTCCGGAGTTGCCCGTATAAGGGTAGATGCGGAATTTAATCCCGGCATCGTCATCGCTGCGGTTTGCATCCAGGCTGGAGCTTCTGAATACCTCGGGATTAAAAATCAGCTGGTAGTCAGGGCCCATAATTTTAACATCGTAATTAACCGATCCATATATTACCCGGGCGGGGATAGTGACCTGGACTTCACGTGCACCGGTGTAGCTTGCAGATGTGAGGTCAATTGACACATCCTTACCGTTGTCTCGGCCGATATTGACAGATACAATGCCGCCCATAGCTTCGATCCGCGTTTCCTCCCCTAAACTTCCATCTAGGTCAGGAGCGCCCACCTCATCACCGGTGCGGACCCTTTCGCTCTCCTCAGATGGTGGTGAAGATCCGAAGTCTCCCACCGCTTTAACAATGAATTTATAGGATGTATTGGGTTCAAGGTCACTGTAAATCAGAGAAGTATAGATGCTGGAAGCTAAAAATTCTTCATCATTGCCACGAACCACATAAATTTCGTAAGCGCTGGCTCCGGTAATAGGATTCCACTGGACTTTGATGAAACGATCGGTATCGTAGTGATCGTCGTGAACAATATAGGCTGTTACCCCACCGGGCGCATCCAACTGGGGCAGGGCATAACTCAACCCTGTAAATATGGGACTCGCTCCATTGTCGGGGTTTATCACCATCAATCCAGCAGTATCTAGTTTGCCGTTGGGGGTCTTGACGGTAAGCGTCGTAGAATTTGTCACCGTCACTTCACTGCCTTCACTTCCGCTCAGCAATTCATAAGTGTCAAGTTCTCCGGCTGTGGACGACAGCAGATAGATCAAGCTGCCATCGGTGCTGGCGGTCAGGGCAATTTCAGGGGCAAAAACCACTCTGCAGTTGGCCATGAAACCCGTACCGCTGATGCGAACGGTCTGTCCTCCCTCAATGGAGATGGCCTCCGAATCGCTGTCTTGATTGTCAGCAGTGAGCACGGTTACCTCGCTAATGGTCGGGGTGCTTATGAAAGTGAAAGTGCCGGTCGGCGATGATACTTCCCCATCCGGGTTCTGCACTTTTACCTCGACCTCCCCGGGATCGCTGGCGGTAGTGGTGGCAGTTATCGTATAGTAGTCTATCACATTAACATCGCTGGCCATAGTGGCTCCGAAGTATACTTTTACTTCATCTTCATAGCCATCCATAGTTTCCCGAAAATCTTTGCCGGTAATAGTGACGCTGGTCCCACCTGAAGCAGGCCCCACGGCAGGAGTCACAGAATCCACGGCCGGCTCGCTCTCACCCTTGGTGATTAGAATATATATGGGATCTCCTTCATCCGGAGTCTCCGAAGATGCCACCCCGCCGTCTTCATTGGTGACCACAACTTTCAGCAGATCACCAACGGCAGATTCAGGTACTTCTGGCATTACAAAGCTCAGCTTCTGGGGATCAGTATTCAGGGTGGCCGTAATGTCGTCAGCTTCAATGGTCAGCACATCGCCCACCTGGATGGTGGCGTTATAGAGAAACTCACCCCCGAATACTGCTATAGTGCGGTTGCCTTTGTAATTCACGGGCAGAACCCTCTGGGTGTCTTCAGCAATCGGATCCTCTCCATCCCGGGTAATATTATGAATATAGGGATGGGTGGCCGGATTTTTATATTCGAACTGGCTGGTGGCGGTACCGCCATCGGGATTAATCACTCTCAAGGGCACAGTACCCACCGTGTAGTATGAGGGAGTGCTTACTATCAGCTGCCCCCCGCTCTCTGTATCAACCGATGGTGAATAACCCCTTTCTATAATCAGCCTGCGGTCCTGCACATAGGCCTTGACCAGTTCATAGCCGGGGTATGCATTCCCCTCACTATCCTCCAAAACCTGCAGATCGAAATAAGCCGTATTACCGTCGTATCCGGAAAATTCCATTTCATATTCTGTACCCGCCTGGGTTACAGAAAAATAGATGGTTTCAAGATCGGCGCTGTAATCCACTATCATATTGCCGGCTAATTCCATCTCAGATATCTCTCCGTCGATAATTATCCCGGCGTCTTCATCACCCAGGTTGGATATATCCCCGAATCGCACCAGAGTCATATCCTGATTGGTAATGGTATCGGCGGCATGGTATACGTCGATACTGCTCTCCACGAATCCGCTGCCCAAAATTTCGACTATCTCCTGGCCCTGCTTTTTGCCTACCGAGGGAATAACGCTGGTGATTTTAGGAGTGGAAGATTTATAGGTGAATTTTATTTTATTGGAAATGCCGTAATCATTATTGACTACATATACATCAACGGTTCCGGCCGTCGCCACCGGAGTAATCACTCCCAGGTAGCCGTTTCCGAAATTCTTTAAAGTGGCTTTCTGGGTTCCAAAATAAACCGTGGGCAGAACATCAGTGTCAACGTCCGGGTCCGGTAAATCCTCTACGCTGCCGGCTTCTGAAAAATCATCCCACTGAGCGTTTCCATTAAGATTGGTGTAGTCTTCCCCTGCATCATATTCGAAGTCACCGTCCTGATCATCAAAAGGCTCGTAGAAGCGGAAGTCCCGCCCGATGATCTCGATGTACTGCCCGCCGGCTGCCGTGCCTTCGGTTTTGGAGAGGCTGTCGATCACCGGCGAACTGCTGGTCAATATATAAGTAAACGCGTCCTCAATGCCTATAGCGCCACCGTCGCTGGGATTTAGGAGTGCCACCGGCACCGCTTTATGGTCGGTCCCCCAATCCTCTTTGAGGTCGCCCGGATAGGCGGGGACTTTAACGTCCAGGGTGGTTCCGTCCAGGCCCACTATAACATCAGCTTTTGCTACCTCTATTGCGTTAATAAAAACCCGGGTTTTAATGGTACCGTTGTCTTCAAAGTTTTCGCCGGTGATGCGGATGAAATAGCCGCCTGAAACTGAACCGGTGTCGGGATCTATACCGGTCACTACCGGCAGCCTCTGGGGCTGGCGATAAAAGGTGAAGGCGTCTGTCAATGTATCTGAATTAGTGTCAGGATTTACGACGCTTACATCATACACTCCGGAGGCTATCAAGTCAGGCACGATTGCATAAATGCGAGTACCATTGTCGGCAACTTTCACCCGGTTGCCTTCGATTTCCTTGGTACCCAGATCATATTCATAGGGTGTAACTAAATCCAAATCGTGACTGTCTATGCCCCGGGTTATGGTTACCGTGCTGTTTGTCACCGCAACATCCCAGGCCCCCCCGCTACCCGATGAAGCCTTGAGAAGGCCTCCATCAACGTAGACAGTATATTCTTCGCTACCGTTAGTTAGTATAACGTCTCCATCATTGGAATACTTAACAATATAATACTCATCGGCGCTTTCTTTCAATAAAACGCTGTAATAATAGTCGGCCAGCACTGCCGAACTGCCTGAAATGGAAAGGATTTCATCGGCTGCTTCATACTCCTGCAGCCCTATATCCCCGGTAAGAGGGTCGATGTAGTAATCATTGATATCGATATCTCCGAACAGCACCCGGGTTCCAATCAAGCGGTATATCCCCAGGTCGACGGGCACCGCTGTCGGGTCCGGACTCAAAAACTGGCTTCCATTAATAGTAACCAAAGTCCCGATGGTTCCGGCCGGGGGAGAGAGGCTTCTAATATCGGGGCTTGACTGGCTGAGCACGTAAGTCAAACCGATGCTGTCCTGGCCCCCGTCCGGATTCATGACCAGCAGGCGGGTCCTTCCCGCTTCCCATGCCGGAGCGTTGAAAGTTATCTTTTTCCCGGTGGCGTCCCGTGTGCAGCTTATCAGTTCATCTTCCAGGTAGAGTTTTACATTGGGCTCAAATTTGTTTCCTTCAATAACCACTCCGTTATAGCCGTCAGTCGATACTATGGACGGATTGATACAGGTGATTTCTGGTGTAAAAGTATCCGCCACCTCAACATATGTAAACAAGTTATTGCCGTGTTCCCCGACCGGATAGCCATAATCACTGGAGTCTTTGCGGGGGTTGGTCACAGCCACATAGGTGAGGATATTTATCAGGGCCGCGCTTGATATCTCCACCCCGGTCGCATCTGTTAACTTTAGCCCGGCCGGGATCTTTATGAGGATGCGATCTCCGGTATCATTGCCTGACGATCCGTTTACCTCCTCGTCCCCGCTGAAGACTTCCATAGTCGCCCCGTCGATTAATACATCATCCCGATCATAAACATAGCTGCTGTTGTTGCCGTCGCGGCGGAAATATAGATATCCTCCCATGTCCACGACCGGGTAATGGATGATGTTATTTCCTCCGGGGTCTGTATAATTGGTGACCATGAAGTTGCCGCCGGATATGCCGATATACATCTCTTCCTTGGTCTCATAAGTGCCGTCTTTGATCACTTGAATCTTGTCCGGGGTTACATCACTGATAGTAGGTTCGGTATAACTTTTTATAAAGGTGAAGCCATTTGCCTTGGCGGCCCGTTGAGTAAATACATATGATTCAGTCGGCGATACCGTTAATATAGTCTTTATCTCCAGCACGACATCCTGGATGGGATCGGAGGCAATAGCCGCATCTGAAATCTGTTCAGTGGTAATTTTTACGGTATCATAGTTGCCGTTTACAAACTCCTGCTCATCCAAATCCTGAAAAGTAGCGAGAGATGCGATAATAGCTTTTATCTCCCTGGTCACGGTTACGGCTTTGGGGATTTCTCCAGGCGTATATGTCCCGGCTCCGTAACTAATGGTAAGGACTGTGTCCGATTCAGATAAGCTCAAATCTCCGACATCAATCAGATCGGAAACCCCTGCCAGGTGGTCGATGTTTATTTCTTCAAAATTATAGCCGATAACATTGACTGCATTATTGGTCAGGGTGGGTCCCGAAGCCGGAGCCACGGCGCTGATCTGTGCGGCATTGGCAGCAGATACTACAATAAACTCATCAACCAGCAGCTCCTGGGTAATCAGACTGCGCAGATCCTCACCGGATGGCGGGTCGGTCATGTAATTGGTCAGCAGTACATGATAGGTGCCGGCAGGCAGGCTGGGTACTGTGACTTTAATCAGACTATTATCAGGCAATGGGTTGGAGATATGTTCATAATCGGTGCCCATATTAGTGGAATAAAAGGGATCGGTCGTATCGCGCAGGAAGAAGACCGAGTAATCGGCAAGACCCGGAGCTTGAAAATAGACAGTGGTTTCTCCGGCCACACCGGTGTTTGGGTACATTTCTAAATCATCAATATTCAGCTCCTGCACGACTCGGAACTGATTCTGATACAGTTTGGCGAAAGTAACAACGCTTCCGCAGGCTGCCGGAGGATTGACGCGTGTAAAAATGACATCATGGAGCCCCAGGTCGCCGGTAATGTCACTTATGGTTATTTCGTCGGCGTTCCTTCCCACCGTACCGTTGACATCACCGTTGCCAAAGGTTAGTGTGTCATTATCCAAATTGCTGCCAGTAATCGTAACCGGATCAACGCTGCCCGTGTATACTACACCAGGTGATACTCCCGTAATTGCTGGCATGTCACTTTCATCTACCGGAATAGTGGCAAAGCCGCTTACAATTAGCCCTCCAGTCCAGTTTATGGACCTCATCTCTGTACCACTCAGCTCAAACTTTACAAAATCGGCATCATTGCTGGTACGCTCGCCTATATCAGTCCCCAGCTTTTTTGATCCGCCGCCCCCACTGGTCAGAACCCTGACCGAAACATCAGCCAGGTCGGTTCCGTCAAGTTCGATAACTCCGCCGACCGTCTCCAGGACAGAGTTATCGGTTCTCTCAATATAAACATTGTTTACTACTGGAACAGCGGCACTGGCAGGATTCAGCCAGGCGGGATTCATGGTCGCAAGAAAGGATATTAGTATTATTAGAGCCATATAACGGCGTTTTTTTATCATGCTGCTTTTCCTCCATTAATCCGGGAATGATAACTATTCCCGGTTAATATCGGAAAAGGGAGGAAAAATCTTTAACGGTATTTTCCATATTTTATTATTTTAGTGGTTCTGTTTCCAGCAGTTCAGGGATTATCTCTTCCAGCGCCACGATAACCAGGGGGTCAAACAAGGTGCCGGTTTCCTTTTTCATCACATTGAAGGCTTCCTGAACCCTCAAGCGCTGTTCCTCCTCCCCAAGCTTGGTTAGTGCGTCGAAGATATCCGCTACCGCTATAGCACTAGCCATTAAGGGGATTTCGGTATGATGGAGCCCTTCAGGAAATCCGCTGCCGTTATAACGTTCATGATGGTAGAGAATTCCCTGTTTGATTTGTGTATACCGCTCCTCCTCGGGAAAAAATTCAGCTCCCCGCTGGGGATGTTCATCAGCCCCCGCACTGCTTGGCTGGCCTTCTTCGGCATATTGTGAAGGCCCCTGGTTCATTTTGCCGCAGTCATGTAGCAGTGCAGCAAGATCCAGATCCCTCAATTCTGTTTCTGTAAGACCCAACTTGCTGCCCAGCATCACAGCCACGGTACGAACACGCCTGGCATGACCTTTAAAATCCGCATCTTCGCTGCCCTGAATAAGATAAGTGATAGTATCTTTGTAAAAGCGCTCTTTTTCAATTTGAGCAGAAAACCTGTGCAACACAGATTCGCAATGAAGAGCCAGCACTCGCAGCAGGGCCGCATCCTGAGAAGAGTATGTTCCGGGTGCCAGGCGATTGTATAGAACCAACAATCCGTGGCGGCCTTCGGGCTCAGAATCAGTATTTACGGGGACCGCCAGCAAATTTTTCACTCCAGCGGGAATACCCTGAAGAGCCGTTGACCCCGGCCAGATGGTAATCTGGTCCTGCTCTATCAACTCCCTGCATGGTTCTATCCAGTCTTCAGATTCTTCCACCTCTCCTATCAGCTTCTGATCACCAGGGATATAATAGAAGACCGTCTCGCTCTTAACCAATAATCCCGCCCAGTATATCAGCTGGTCAATCAAGTAATTCTCCTGCTTCTGAACATCTAAACGCTGAACAGCGTTTATCAGCATGTCTTTTTCACTCAGTTTTTCGGCCCGGGCCTGGCTCAATGCTACATAAAAAGCGGCTGTCAGCACAGAGACAAAAATTAGAAAGCTGGTCACCAGGTAATTTATCCACTGGTAGAGTACCAGGGTGGTTAAAAAAGAACTTAACACAATTCCAATAAAAACAGTGTTTTTATGCTTCATCTATTTTCTTCCTTCCTCATATAATTGATGTCTTAATAATATCATCAATAGACCTGGCCTGCTTAAAAGATAAAGATGTGATAAATACATAAAACACCCGCCGTTTCTGGTATAATATCCCTAGGTTTAAAAAGGAGGATGTATTGTGAGTAATAATCCGCTGGCAACTATCGAAATGGAAAACGGAGGAAAAATACTTATAGAACTCTATCCCGAGACCGCCCCCCAGACAGTGGCGAACTTTGTTGAGCTGGTTCAGAAAGGTTTTTACTCGGGCATACTTTTTCACCGCGTGATTCCCGGCTTCATGATTCAGGGGGGCTGTCCCCATGGCGAAGGCACCGGTGGCCCGGGATACAGCATCAAAGGCGAATTCTCAAGCAATGGATTCAAAAATGACCTTCATCACGATCGTGGTGTTGTTTCTATGGCCCGCACTTCATTCCCTGACTCGGCCGGATCCCAATTCTTCATAATGGTTGCTCCCGCTCCTTATCTTGATGGCGAATATGCTGCATTTGGGAAGGTCATTGAAGGCATTGAGCTCGCTGACCAGATTGTCAGCTCTCCTCGGGATTATCGGGATAAGCCCAGGGAGGATCAGGTCATAGCTTCTATTACTATCGACACCAAAGGAGCCGAGTTGCCGACTTTACAGAAGCTTTAGAGGTGCTGCTTTTGAATTTTGACATCGGTTCATTCATCTGGATCATATTTTTAGTGATGGCCCTGGTCCCTTTCCTGCGGCAGAGGCAGATCATGGGAGGGCGCCTTTCTATGATCAAACAGATTGAGCGAAGCCGGAATAGCCGGGTGATTACTCTCATTCACCGCCAGGAATCGCTCAGTTTTTTAGGTGTGCTTTTTAGGCGTTTCATCGATATGGAGGACTCGGAGCAGGTCCTCAGGGCAATTCGAATGACTCCGGATGATATGCCTATAGATATTATTTTGCACACTCCCGGCGGATTAGTACTGGCCGCTGAGCAAATCGCCCGGGCCCTAAAAAAACATCCCGCCCGGGTTACGGCCATCATCCCCCAGTATGCCATGTCCGGAGGAACTCTGATCGCTTTGGCAGCTGACGAAATATTGCTGGATGAAAATGCTATCCTGGGGCCTATAGATCCTCAGATAGGCCAGTATCCTGCCAGTTCAATCATCCGGGTGCTGAAAGAAAAGTCCCCTGCTGATATCAAAGATGAAACCTACATCCTGGCTGATATAGCTGAAAAGGCTACCCTTCAGGTATTTCATACCACCATGGAAATTCTTACACCCCGCCTGGAAGAGGAAAAAGCCAGGGAACTGGCGCGCCTGTTAAGCGAAGGGCATTGGACTCACGACTATGCGCTGGTTTGCTCCACCCTCAGTGAACTGGGGCTGCCGATCGATTGTACCGTACCACTGGAAGTGTTTGAACTCATGGCATTATACCCCCAGCCATCACGGCAGATACCGAATGTAGAATACATCCCCCTGCCTTATAGAAAGGGAGGCCACTAGTACTTGATCCCTGAAAATTGGTCCCATCCCCGACGACTTGTCTAAATAAAATCCCCCATATGCATGGACTGCTAATAGGGGGATAATTATTTTTATGGGATTATGCGCCTCCCAGGATTGAGGGCAGCAGCATACCATTCAGCGCGTTTGCACGGATAACGATTATACTACCTTAACGCTGCTGGTCATGTGCGGATGGGTCGAATAAAGAAGGATTTCCTCCCCCACCGGGCATCCCTTGCTGTTCAATATATTCCCAATCGTCTCGCGGGCTAAAAGCGGTGTGTTATTCTGCTTGCTGAGATGAGCCAACAGTACATGTAGCATAGCTGGTCTGGGGATCCTGCTCAATAGAAGCGCAGCTTGCTGGTTGGACAAATGTCCGTAATGGCTTTTAATTCTCTGCTTCAAGAAGTGGGGATAGGGCCCATGAGCCAGCATATCCGGGTCATGATTGCTTTCCAGCACCAATGCATCCGACATAGCCAAAGCCTGTTCCACTCCTTCGGTGATAGTTCCGAGATCAGTAGCCAGAACCATCTTTTTCCCCTTATAGTGCAGGCAGTACCCGACCGGATCAACCGCATCATGGGACAGCGAAAAAGCCTCTATGTCGACCGCACCTATCGAAAAAAACGAGTCAATCTCCCTGATGCAGCTCCCCGGTATCTTATCCTTACAGCTTAAAGCCCGCCAGGTCTTGGGCCGGGTATATACCGGAATAGTATGTCGGCGGGCCAACACCTCCAAACCCGTGATGTGGTCCTTATGTTCATGGGTTACCAGAATAGCATCCAGGTTCCCGGCTTTATAGCCCAGGTCAGCCATGCTGCGCTCAATGCGGCGGGCGCTAATTCCAGCATCAATTAGCAAGAGCTTATCTCCCAGGTGGAACAAGACTGCATTGCCTGTACTTCCACTGGCCAAAACGTGAATATTTATCATGCTGCTCCTTATGTATGCCTGATTACTATCTCATTATAACTCATCACGCCAAGCACGGACAAAAACGTCCCGGCTCATCTTATTATACTGATTTTACTGGATCAACAATTCTCTGTAGAGCACTTCATAGGCATCCAATTCTGCTTCCGGTGAAAAATGTTCTTTAATGTGCCGAAGGGCTGCCTCACCCAAACTCTTTCTCAGCCTATTATCGCCACTCAAGCTAACCACCAGGCGGCTCAGTTCCCTGCTATTGTGAAAATAGTACCCCTGCTGGCCGTGTTCAATCATTCCCAGGTTGCCGAATACGGCGCTCAGCAGGGCCGGCTTGCCGATGCTCATGGCCTCCAATGCTGCCTGGGGCTGTCCTTCTGATAGTGAACTATTGATAACTATATCGCTAATACTATATACGGCAGACATCAGCTGATGTTTAATTTCGCCAAGATAGCTTACCCAAGGCATGTCTCTGATCAGGGACAGCAAGTGTTCGGCATAATCCTGCTCCAACACTGAACCCACTATGAGCAGCCTAATATCCGGAAATTGCTCCCTGGCCATGTCCAATCCTTCTATTGCCATTTCCAGGTTTTTGACCCGCCTCAGTCCGCTTGGTAAAACAAACACGATGTCTTGGTCAGATATTCCTATTTGCTGCCGGGTGATCGGCGCGGCCATTTCAAGTCTGATTCCCTGCGGAATAACACGCAGTTGGTCCCTTCCAGCAGGCCACTCCTGCTTGATAATCTCCACAAAGCGGGAATTGAAAACCACAATGCGTGCGGCTCTCTCCATTGTCGTGAGCATGCGGGCACGATGCTTCATATCTTTAAATCCATAATTAACATCGGTGCCCGTCATAGTCAGCAGCAATTGCCAGTCCTTGTATTCATCAAGCTCGGCTAATACTGCACTCATATGCAGTGCGTTTAATCCATGAATGAGTTTGACGTTCCCAGAAATAAGCATGCTTCTGACCTGATCAAGGGCCTTTTTTTCTTCCAGGGAAATAATCTCAATCTCGAATCCTCTTCGACTTAAGCCTTGAAACAGGCGCATGGCGGTGATGGCGTTGCCTCTTTGCTGATGAAGAAAAGGTGCTAGTAGGATAACCTTTCCCGGCTCAATCATAGCTGCGCTTTGATCAATTCGAAGCATTCGCAGTATTCTCCCCGCCCAGTAGTGACGCCCCGATAACGATTCAATCCTTTTATCGCTTCATCATAAGCAATATCGCTTAGCTGCGATTTATGCTGCCTGAGGGCTTTTATTTTTTTGGGCATCTGCTGGGTAATATCCTCAACATAATTGATTTTAGCAAGCGGCGACCATATTTCGTAAGCTAATATCCAGGCAACCTCCCAGGGCTCCTTTCCACATTGTGGATGCCATGGTCCAGCAGATCTTCGGCAGGCCTCCATGACCAGTTCATTAGTTTTAAGATGATCCCGATGCAAATCAGCAGCGTGCGGAAGATACAGCACGTAGGGTCGCTTTTGACGGAGCAGGGCAACCACGCGGTCCAGGGCCTCCGCTTGAACTTCTATTCGCCCATCAGGAAGATTCATAAATACAAGATCATCAATCCCCAGCACTGCTGCTGCTTTTCGGGCTTCTTCGGCGCGGATGCTTTTTAAATCCTCGTTCTGGATTCCCCCCGCTTCTCCGGAGCTGAGATAGACTATGCAAATACTTGCGCATTCAGCCGAGTATTTGGCTATGCTCCCCCCGCAGCCAAGTATATCGTCATCCGGATGAGGCGCAAATACCAGTAATCGTTTCCCATGGAAAAGCTGCTCGGTGCTGCCTGCCATTTTGTTTGGCATGTAATCCCGCCCTTCTGCCCGTTATGATTGAAGAATAGCACAGATTAAAGTCAGGTTCTATTAGACATTATATAAGAACTCAGCATATCAATCACCAGCTTGCTGCTGCAAACGTTAGCCCTGTAAAATACATTTGTTCAGAATCTTGTTTTTTATTAGTCGGTTATGCAATATAATATGCTATTATTGATATACTAGGTAAACTCATTTGGTAGCAATGGTTTACATGAGGTGGGATTTGGTAATGGAAAGAGTAAAACCCTTTTTAATGATTCTACTTTTATGTGCTCTACTGGGCGCCGGATATTACGGATACCAGCACTACTACGCTGGCCCCACTACTCAATTGGAAGCATCTGGCACTATTGAGGCTACAAGTGTTGACTTGAAAGCTAAGAACAGCGGAACGATCAGCAATCTGATGTTACGGGAGGGGGATAAGGTTGTTGCCGGCCAGGTAGCCGCCACCCTGGCAAGGAATGACCTGCTGGCCCAAAAAGAAAGGGACGCCATGAGCGTACTAGCGGCAGAAGCTAAACTCAAGCAACTGCTGTCCGGATCACGAGATGAAGAAATAAAGTCTGCACAAGCCAGTGTGAATCTGGCTCAGGCCAACCTGGACCAGTCGTCTCGAGAACTGGAGCGAACACGGACTTTATGCAACAATGGGGCACTCTCACCCCAGCAGCTTGAGCAGGCTGAGACCAATAATAGAGTTCTGGAGGAAACCCTGGCTATCGCCCAGGCCAGGTTGAACCTGCTTACCGCAGGCAGCAGATCCGAAGAAATATCGGCTGCATCCGCCGAAGTAGACCGGAGCAAAGCAGTGCTAAAAGCCAGCGAAGCAGTTCTTGATGACCTCAAAATAGTCTCCCCGATTGACGGTACGGTAAGTTCCAAAAACTACGAAGCGGGTGAATTTATTTCCGCCGGTGCTTCACTGCTGAGTGTAACTAATCTGACAGACCTGTGGATAAAGGTCTATATTCCTACTGACGACCTCCCGTTGATAAGCCTCCAGCAGAAGGTGCAAGTGACCGTGAGTGGAAGTAGCCAGGTTTTTTCTGGTGAGGTTATTGAAATTGCTTCAAAGGGTGAGTATACTCCCAAATCTATACAAACCAAGAAAGAGCGCACCAATGTTGTGTTTGCGGTGAAGATAGCCGTAGAAAATATTGATGGTATCTTGAAACCTGGTATGCCTGCTGACGTAGTATTCGACATGGGTGGAAATCAATGATCCGCTGTACCGGCTTAAGTAAGTCTTTTAAATCAACTAGAGCGGTGAAGCAAATAAGCCTGCAAATCAGCAAACAGGAGATTTTTGGTCTGGTTGGCCCCGACGGCGCCGGTAAGAGCACCCTTTTTCGTATGCTTTGTGGTATTCTGTCTCCTGATCAGGGTGAAGTGCTATTGATGGACAAGACTCCCTGGGATCTGCCCCGCAAGGAATTAGGTTATATGCCTCAGCGATTCAGCCTCTATCCAGAACTCTCCGTGATGGAAAACATAATTTTTTTCGGTTCTATGTACAACGTACCGAAAGCAACCATTATTGAGCGGGCTGATGAGATCTTATCTTTAACCGGTCTTTTGCCCTTCAAGAAGCGCCTGGCCGAGCAACTCTCGGGAGGAATGAAGCAAAAACTCGCTTTGACCAGCTCCTTGATTACCAGGCCGAGTATACTCATATTAGATGAGCCGACCTACGGGGTGGATCCCCAATCAAGAAAAGAGTTCTGGACTATACTATATCACTTAAACCAGCAGGGGATGACTATCCTTATGTCAACCCCGTATATGGATGAAGCCGAACTCTGCCACCGGGTCGGGATTATCCATGAAGGCACCCTGTTGGCGGCAGACAACCCCGATGAATTGAAACAGGCTTTCCCATACACCATTTTGGAGTTGAAGACCAACCTAAAACAACCTCGCTTTTTCGAGGGTGTTGAGGGAGTAATAGATTCATCTTTTTTTGGTTATAAATACCACTTATTTGTGGAAGACGCGCAAAGGAGTTTCGTCTCCATCAGTGCTCACCTGGCTGCACATGGCGAGGAAATCCTATCAATCGATACGGCAGCGCCCTCAATGGAAGATGTGTTTGTCGGCCTGGTGAAGCTAAGAGGTTTGGAAAATGGATTTGGTGGTTAGAACCGAGAATCTAAGCAAAAAGTTTGGCTCCTTCACGGCCGTTGATAGGATAAACCTTTCTATTCCGCCCGGCCAGGTATGCGGCTTTTTAGGGCCAAATGGCGCAGGCAAGTCGACCACTATACGAATGCTGTGCGGGATTCTGGAACCCTCTTTTGGAAGCGGCGAGGTGCTCGGCTATAACCTGGCGACAGATACCGAGGAGATCAAACACCAAATTGGCTACATGTCACAGAAATTCAGCCTCTATGAAGACATGACAGTATTAGAAAATTTGGCCTTTTATGCCGGTTTATACAGCATCCCCTCGCAGCAGCGCCGAAAGCGCATGGACGAAATCCTGACTATAACCTGGTTGAAGGGGAGAGAAAATGACCTGGTTAGCGTTTTGAGTTTAGGCTTTAAGCAAAGGCTGGCTCTGGGATGTGCAATCATAGCCAATCCGCCGCTGTTGTTTCTTGATGAGCCAACCAGCGGTGTCAGTCCCATTATGCGCCGCGAGTTCTTCAACCTGATCCAGGATCTGACCAGTCAGGGAACCTCCATCATAGTGAGCACCCATTTCATGGATGAAGCCGAGCGATGCGACCAGATCGTCTTCTTTAATCAAGGGAAAGTAATGGCCATGGATCACCCTGACGTTCTAAAACAGACGGTCATAAAAGGCATATTGCTGGAAGTCCTGCTTGACCAGCCTTTAGAAGTGATGAAAGAAATTAAAACCTGGCCTTTTGTTCAAGATGTTAATCTCCATGGCCGTTTACTACATATTTTAGTAAACGATAGTGATGACCAGGATCGGATTTTCAATCTTTTGGGGGTCAAACCCAGGCAAATTGCCCCCAATCTGGAAGACGTATTTATTTCCCTGTCAAAAAGGGAAGAGAAGGCAGGCGATAGTTTATGAGCAGAATGCTGGCAGTATTGAGAAAAGAATTCATTCAAATGCGCCGGGATCGCATGACACTGGGCCTGGTGTTAATCATCCCTCTAATACAGTTGCTCTTATTCGGTTATGCCATTCAGACCGAGGTTAAGCACATTTCCACCATTGTCTTCGATCAATCCCTCTCTGAACAGAGCCGGGATCTTCTCAGTGCGTTCAGCTCGTCAGGCTACTTCGATATCAATTATGCCGCCCGCAGTTACGACGATGTCACGAGCTATATCGACAGTGGACAGGCCAAAGTGGGAATAATCATACCCCCTGACTTCGCCAGGGGAGTGATGAGCCGGGAGCCCAGTCAGGTCCAGGTCATGGTTGATGCCAGCGACAATATGGTTGCCAACCAGGCTGTGGCCACCGCAAATGCCATCGGGCTTCTCAAATCCCAGGAAATAATAATGGACCAGTTGAATATCAGCGGTGCGCCTTATGACATCCGGGTCAGGCCATGGTATAATCCCGACGGAATAACTGCTTACTATATGGTTCCCGCCATACTGGGTATCATCGTCACCATGACCATGGTTATTATAACAGCAGCCGCCATCGTCCGTGAGCGAGAACGGGGAACCCTGGAGCAGCTCATCGTGACCCCGATCAAACCTATCGAACTAATGATGGGCAAAATCATTCCTTACATTGTGCTGGGCTACGCGCAGATTACAGTTGCTCTACTGGTGGGTGTACTGGTCTTTGACGTCCCCATCCGGGGGAGCCTGTTGGAACTTTATGTGCTGACCCTGTTCTTCATTACCGCCTCTCTGGGCATGGGCTTAATGGTATCCAACATCGCTCGCAACCAGATGCAGGCTTTTCAATTGGCTTTTATGATAATGCTACCCAGTATAATGCTGTCGGGATTTCTCTTCCCAAGGGACGGTATGCCGAAAATTATTTATTACATCAGCTGTGTGATCCCTTTAACCTACTATTTGGATATAATACGCGGAATTGTTTTAAAAGGCATCGGGTTTCAATATCTGACTGGACAGGTAGCTGTTCTGCTGACCTTCTCCCTGGTCTTTGTGACCTTCAGTACATTGAGATTTCGAAAGACTGTTAGCTAGACGGGGGGCTGTTGATGAAGCCAGTAGATAGAATATTAAACGCATGTCAGATTTTGATTATGGAATACGGCTATCGCGGCTTCTCCATGAACCAATTGGCGCAGCGGGCCGGAGTGAGCAAGCGCACGCTTTACCGCTATTTCCCTGGGAAAGACGCGGTAATCGAAGCTTGCCTGGATTATTTCATGCGGTCTATGGCCGAGTCGGTTGATCGTTTGCTCGAACAGGAAAAAGATCCTGCCAGGCTGGTTAACCTGGCTTTTGCTAACCTCATAGCCCAGGGTAGTTTTACCCTCAATCCCCGCTCTATGGATGAGTTGCGCCGGTTCTATCCCCATTTGTGGGAAAGGATCGACCTTTTCAGGCAGGACCGTATCCGTCATATATTTTCTTCCCTGTCGTCGCTGCATAACCTGGTACCATTTAATGACATAGATCCCCGCATAGCATTAACCGCCATCCTCGCATCTATACAGGCGATTCTAAATCCTGATTTCATTATCGACAACGGATTTACCTTTCAGGATGCGGCGTTTCAACTTAGTAAAATTATACTGGCGGCTTTCATTTCTTCCTCCCAGAATCCCGCACCATAATTGTCGATTGTTGGCGTAATATAGGATTTTTGGGCCTTTTTGCAGAAAGTGCTACCCACCAATTAATGGTTTGTTTATAATAATTCTTAGGTATTAACAATTTTTAGGCAAGACTTCCCTGATTTTCAAGTGGATCCATAGTTTAAGTACCAATCCCTCCGACCGGTCATGGATGGTCGAAAGTCGGAATTCCAAGGACGGTCTACGTGATTATCAAGGAGGGGTATCCTGTTGAAGAACCGCTCTACTGGTAGCTTGCTAGGCAGTAAGCATAAACACATGGAGACTTTGCAGGACGAGCTGCAGCAAAAAGTCGACTCCCTGCAAAGTGAGTTGGAACTTACTATTTTAAGGCGGGAGTGTAAGAAATACGAAAACCGGGTCATGGAATTGCAGGAGAGACTGAACGCATTTGAAGAAAAAGAACATATAATCGCTGATGTTCTTTTAAACGCACAGACGCAGGCCAGGAGAGTTGAAAACCAGGCTCGGGAAAGAGTTCGCCAGATGGAGGCCCGGGTATATGAAGATATCCGGAGAAAGATGGAAGAACTGAGCGATTTGCGGGTGCGCCTGGAGAACTTTATGGAAGAGATTTCACAGACGCTGGATTCGCTCCAGTTTGCTTTAACCTCTTCTGATTCAAGCCGTTTACAGAATCCAATCCTTTTTGGGAATACAGATTTTGACCTTCAGAACCAAATCAGTGATCATTCTGACCGGTGTGATACTTCCGTCGACCTTTTGTCCGGCAAAATGTCTGATCAGGAGAATGCTCCCCGGACTATGCACTCCATTACGACCCTAAGCTTAAATCCAGATATAAAAATACAGTCCCTGCGAATAGTTCCCCACAAAAATAGAGAATCTTCCTGAGAATATATCTCACTTCCGGCTGTCTCTTTAACGTCTTGTTAATAGATTCCCTTAGAGCAAAGGCGACAGCAATCGTGAAAACGCTTCCTTTATTCTGACCATCCTTTTTCTTTGCGTGTATTCATCCATGGTATATTGCTGACAGTATTGTAAATCTTCATAAAAAGTCTGTTCAAGGTTAGCCCCTATTTCAGTATCATAAATAAACGCATTTACCTCGAAATTCAGTCTAAAACTCCTAATATCCATATTAGCTGTGCCTACTGTTGCTGCAAAACCGTCGCTTACCAGAACTTTATTGTGCAGGAAACCGTTCTCATACATATATACTCTTGCGCCCGCTTCCAGTAGCTCACCAATATAAGAAAGAGATGCCCAGTGCACGAAGGGGTGGTCTTTTTTCCCTGGAACCATCAGTCTAACATCTATACCTGACAGACATGCCATCTTCAGAGCTTCCAGGATGGTTTCATCCGGAATAAAATAAGGTGTCTGTATAAATACATTATTTTTAGCTTTATTGATTAACCTCAAGTAACCGTGCTTAATGGAAGTCCACTTGGAGTCGGGGCCGCTGGCAACTACCTGAATACCGGTATGACCCTTTCCCCTGCCACTGATAAAAAATTCCTTTTCAATGGAATAATCCTGCCCTGATGCGTATCTCCAATCCAAAAGAAACCTTAACTGAAGCGCATCTACCGCGCTGCCGCGAATGTAGAGATGGGTATCGCGCCAAAATCCGAATCTCTTGGTTATGCCCAGATACTCATCCCCGATGTTAAATCCTCCCACAAATCCCTCCTGCCCGTCAATTACACAGATCTTGCGATGATTACGATAATTGATGCGCAGATTTATATAAGGCAAGAAAGGCCGATAAAATACTTCAGCCTCCCCCCCTGCCTCCTTCAGAGGATCAAAAAACTTGCGGGGAAGCCGTATACATCCCATTCCATCATACAATAGCTTGACATTGACCCCTTCTCTGGCTTTCTCGCAGAGAATTTTGAGAAATTCCCGGCCTAACGAATCGTTACGTATAATATAGAACTGCGCATGGATTGAGCTATGGGCGCTTTTGAGCTTTTCGAAAAGGAAGCGGAATAGATCATCTCCCCGATTAAAAATTTCAACCGAGTTGTCCTGAGTGAACAGAGCTTGATCACTATTTAAGTGCAAATGTATCAAATCCATGTATTCTTCAGCTTGTGGATTGTTGAAAATAAGCGCTCTGCGGTGTATAGACTCGTCCTGAAGCATCAGGTTGTTGGTGAGGATTCGTTCTTCCTCTTCTTTTAAATAAAACAAGCGCTTCTTGCGCAGATCCTGACCTATAAATAAATAAAATATAAAGCCGGCTACCGGAATGAAGAGCAAGGCCAGCACCCAGGTAAGGGTAGATGTAGGATGGCGCCGCTCAAAGATAACCACGGTTAATACGAATATTAAATTGAGAACCAGCAAGATATCTACGATAGATAATCCACTCATTGACCTATCCCCCGGTTTCTGATAATGAAATTACTTTTCCTGTTGCTAGCTACTTAATTGAAGGGTTCTTAAGCTGCCCGGCTTCCTTATAAACAAAAAGATCTTCAATACTGACCTCGAAAAACCTGGATAATTTGAATGCCAGTCGCAGTGACGGGTCGTAATGCCCCTGCTCAATAGCACTTATATTGGCCCGGCTGACCTCCAGCTTTTCAGCTAAATCGGCCTGTGTCAATTTGTGCAGAGCCCGGTACACCTTTAAATAATTTTCCATCAATACACCTGCTTCCGCGTTAAATATACTAGGTAAAAAGTAAAACATTTTTTAAAGATTGTCTATAGTTATTGTCAATTACCGTGCTACAATCTAAAGCTTTCTATAAATGTATCTGGAAATTCAAGATATCTCCCTGGTGTGGATCTTAGGTGATCCACAGCTTGTGCCAGATATTCCATAGACTCCCTGCAGCCAGAAACTATCTTTTTCATCGCTGACATTGTAGACTAGCGATTCTTCAGAAGTATGTTACGTTAAATGACAAAAGGGACCGGCCGATATCTGGCCAGATCCCTTAATTACTCATCAGGCGACCGCCCGGCCGGCCTATCATTAATGTTAATTGGTTTTTTGAGCCTTGGCCCAGCTGTCACGCAGTGATACTATTCGGTTAAAAACTGCCTTCCCTTTCACGCTGTCTACAGGATCCATATAGAAATATCCCTGCCTCAAAAATTGGTGTCGGCTGCCCGGCTCAGCCTCAAGCACAGCCGGTTCCAGCATACTGTTTTCCAGGATCTCCACCGAATTCGGATTTAGCTGGCTGGCAAAATCGTCACCTTCCTCGCTGTCCGGCACCTCTGAGAGGAACAGCTGATCATACAACCTGACTGTTGCTTCAACTGCATGAGATGCTGACACCCAGTGTGACGTTCCTTTTACTTTTCGTCCGGCTGTTGCACCTCCGCTTTTCGATTCGGGATCATATGAGCAATGCAGTTCGGTGACCCGCCCATGTGCATCTTTGATGACCTGGTCACAGTGGATTATGTAGGCGCTCTTCAGGCGTATCTCCCCACCCGGTCGCAGCCTGAAAAACTTTCTGGGCGGATCTTCCATAAAATCTTCCTGTTCTATATAGATCTCCTTGGAAAATGGGATTTTTCTAGTCCCCATAGCCGGATTTTCAGGATTGTTTTCTGTCTCCAACCACTCGACCTGTCCTTGGGGGTAATTGTCGATAATGATCTTGAGTGGGCGTAAAACCGCCATAATCCGGGCGGCACTAGCATTTAAATCTTCGCGGATGCAATGCTCCAGCAGGGCATAGTCTACCATGCTATTGCGTTTGGCTACTCCGATGCGCTCACAGAAATCGCGGATCGCAGCCGGTGTATAACCCCGCCGGCGAAGCCCGGAAATGGTTGGCATACGCGGGTCATCCCAACCCCAAACATATCCTTCTTCCACCAATTTGCGAAGTTTTCTCTTGCTCATGACCGTGTAAGAAAGATTCAGCCTGGCAAATTCTATTTGCGTGGGACGACTCTCCACTGCACGCGGATATTTGCTCACCGGAAGCGCATCCAGGCACCAGTCATACAGGGGACGGTGATCGGCAAATTCAAGGGTGCATACTGAGTGAGTGATGTTTTCGAAAGCATCAGACAGGGGATGGGCATAATCATACATAGGATATATGCACCACTTATCGCCGGTGCGATGATGGGTCGATCGTAGAATTCTGTATAACACCGGATCCCTCATATTTAGATTAGGTGAAGCCATATCGATCTTGGCCCTCAGAACCATGGCTCCATCTTCAAACTCACCGGCTCTCATCCTTCTGAACAGGTCCAGGCTTTCTTCAATCGGACGATTACGATTGGGACTCTCTATCCCCGCTTCGGTAAGAGTCCCCCTAAATTCCCTCATCTGCTGTGCACTCAGATCACACACAAAGGCCCTGTCGGCTTTTATCAGTTCTTCGGCATACTGGTAAAGATCCTCGAAATAATCTGACGCGTAAAATAAACGATCATCCCAGCTGAAGCCGAGCCATTTAACATCATCTTGTATTGAATCAACAAACTCCACTTCTTCTTTACTGGGATTTGTATCATCAAAACGCAAATTGCACAAACCGTGGTTAGTAGCTGCCAGGCCAAAATTTAAACAAATCGACTTGGCATGCCCTATATGCAAATAACCGTTTGGCTCCGGTGGAAAGCGGGTATGTACTTTCCCTGCGTTTTTGCCCTGAATTTTATCTTCATCAATAATATTCTGTATGAAATTGACCAATTTTGCTCTTTCTTCTCCTGCTCCATCCTTCTCTAGTTCGGAATTTTCCTTGCCCATGACCGTTTTCCTCCTTGTACCATAGTGCTCTGTTAATTAGTTTAGCAGTTCTTGCCACAAATTATAAAATTGTTTCCCAATCATAAGAACTCCGGCTAACTATTGATATTCAGTAAATATTTAGCTCTTCAACCATTTTTCCATTTTAACCACGCTCTGTGAACCCCAACCAACGAATGACTCCTCAAGCTGCCCGTTCCTGCCAATCAAAAAATCGGCCGGTATGCTCTGGACACCATACTGTTTTATTACCTTCCTATGCGGGTCCAAAAGCGTGGTAGCAGTTATATGATTCTTCTCGATAAATTTTTGCATTTCGCTTCTGCTGTCAGGGCTTATAATCACCAGTTTAAAGCCGTAAGACTTCTCCCACTCAGCAAGCAAAGGCTGCAACTGCAGCACCTCCTTGACGCAGGACGGTCAGGTGTTTGAAAAAAAGACTAGAGCCACCTTCTGGCCGGAAAAGTCGGCTGGAAAATTCACATCTTTATCCTGCATATCCTTTAGGACAAAAGCGGTCGCGGCTGCAGGCTTTGTTATTATTTGATTGCCGGAATCCTGTCCGGCAGGGAAACATCCTGCGGCAATCAAGACTACTAGTATTAGCACCAGTATATATGCATATTTCTTACTCATAACCCGCCCCCAGTATTCTTCAGCAATATTTCAGCCGTTAACTAATTAATTCTATTTGATTATAATCACCATTTTCAATATTTTTCGTAATATTTGCTCATTTAATATTATCATCGGCCTGCATTTCGACTGGCGCTATCCGGACCTGCGCAGAAAAGTGGAGCAGGGAACCAGGACAGGCATTGGTACATCGTAGACAGCGAATGCATTCAGAGCTGTTGAGATTATCGACCACATCGATATCCATCGGGCATATGGAGCGACACATGCCACAGGAGGTGCAGCCTTCTTCTCTCTGCAGGCGCCAAACGCTTATAGGGTTAAACAATCCGTAGAAGGCGCCCAGCGGGCATAGCGTCCGGCAAAAAGGCCTGAAGAAGACCATGGCAGCAGCTATTATACCGGCCAGAACTAGCAGCTTCCATAAAAAAGTGATGCCCAGCAGGGCACGCAGTTCAGAACGGCCGATTCCCAGCGGTATCCCGCTTTCAAGAGTCCCGGCTGGACATATGAATCGGCAGTAGTAGGCACTGCCCAATCCGTCAGAACCTATCCATATTACTGGCAAAAGCACTGTCGCCAGCAATATCGGATACTTGACCAGGCTAAGACCCCGCGGCATCCTCCGCTGGCGGTCTTTTGAGCCGATTCCGGCCAGGAGCTCCTGGAACATCCCGAAAGGGCACAACCACCCGCACACCCACCTTCCCGCCAGAGCTCCCACAATGGTGACCATCCCCAATACATACAGGGAGATACGCTGGCCCCAGGATGCAAGTGAAGCCTGCATAGATCCAACCGGACAAGATCCAACTGCGCCGGGACAAGAATAGCAGTTTAATATCGGCACACAGATTCCCTTTAGCGGGCCTTGATAGATCTTCAAACTGGTAAAACCATATAAATATGAATTATGTATAAGCGCGGAGATCCACTGAATAAGCCTTCTAAACTCCATAAGACCCCCGTGCTCAACCTAAGCCGATACATTCCAGGCAAACGGTGGCACCCTTAACCATTACGCGGTGTACGTCCCCACTCAAAATACCTAGAATTAGCGCCATCAGGCCCACAATTACAAGCAATATTTGCGGATTAGCAATGATCTTTCTCATCTTGCGTCCGTTCCTTTTTATACCGTCTAATAATTTTTTCAATTATACCATGATAAAAGGATGGGGCGGATATTTCGCCCCGGGCTAAATTATTATACTATCTGTTCTGATCAGAGCTACTGGTACACCGTATCATTTTTTCATAAAGTGCTCAAGATATTGTCCGTATCCTTCCTTTTCCAGGTCCTTTACCGGTATGAATCGCAGTGCAGCCGAGTTGATACAATATCTTTTCCCAGTTGGTTTGGGTCCATCCGGGAAAACATGCCCCAGGTGTGAATCAGCGGCCTTGCTGCGAACTTCAGTGCGTGTAATACCGTGGCTGTGATCACTCTTTTCGATCAGGTTCTCGGCTTTAATAGATTTATAAAAACTGGGCCATCCACACCCTGAATCGTATTTCTCACGAGAAGTAAAAAGCGGTTCGCCCGAGACAATATCCACATAAAGACCTTCCCGCTCATTGTCCCAGTACTCATTCCTAAATGGCGGCTCGGTCGCATTTTCCCGGGTTACCTGGTACTGCAGCGGCGTAAGCTTCTTTAGCTGTTCACCTGGAAATTTACTGCCTTTCCAGTGACGGCGTATGAATGCATCTCTTCCAGAAGCTTCGCGATAAATCTGATAGTGAACTGGATTATTTTTGTGATAATCTTGATGCATCTCTTCAGCCGGGTAGAACGGTCCTGCCGGTAGTATCCTAGTAACGATCGGATCTCGAAAAATTCCGCTGGCTTCCAAAGCTTTTTTCGATTTTATAGCTGCCTGCTTTTGAGCTTCTCCTTCAAAGAATATGGCGCTTACATAGGAGCTTCCCCGATCAAAAAACTGCCCACCGCTGTCAGTCGGGTCAATTTGCTGCCAAAATATTTCCAAAAGTTTTTCATATGATACCCGTTGGGGATCGTAGCTAATTTGTACAGCTTCAACGTGACCGGTTCCCCCGCTGCACACTTCCTCATAAGTAGGATCTTTAATATGCCCGCCTGTGTACCCGGAGACGATGCTGTGCACGCCCTCTAGCTGTTCAAAAGGCCCCACCATACACCAGAAACATCCACCCGCAAAAACTGCTCTTTCTATTTTTACTCCGTTTTTATCGTTGTACATTTTCATCCCCCTTGCATTGGTTTGTTTCAGGCATCGTTCAGCAATCCGATATACGCACTTGTACTCTCTAGTGTTAGTATAGACTTATTCAGGATTCACATCCCAGCCTTTAAGGGATTGATGAGTAATAGACCGGTTTTTACCGATCATTTCTGAGAGGATTCGGTGTTGGCAACCTCACCGCGCCTATGCCACCCGGACCAACTTCGCTGCCAGTTGCGCCTGGGTTCCATCGCCGCCTGAAGCTCTTGCGTTGCAACGGTTTGTTCCTGGCCCTGCGCGACAGTATTTCATGGTGCCTGCACAGTCCAAAGCTGTGGCATCACTGTCAGTTCATTTAGTGATGGTAGGGTTCACCTTTCAATATTTTGAAAGAGCGATAAATCTGCTCACTCAAGAACAATACCGCCATCTGATGGGGAAGTGTCAATCGGGAAAGGGAGAGGGAAAAGTCGGCCCGTTCACGAATAGCGGGAGCTAAACCAAAAGCAGAGCCGATAATAAAATTCACACGCTTGAATACAGACAGGTTCCAGCTATCAAGCAACCGGGCCAGTTCTTCTGAATCCGGATTCTTCCCCGCGGGGTCGAGAATAATTACATACTCGTCCCTGCCTAAAACGTCCAAAATTCGGAGGGATTCCTTTTCCAGTGCTTTTTCTATATCTTTTTGACTAGCCCGCGGACTTATTTTTTGCTCCAAACCTTCCACCAGCTCAATTCTCGTGTAAGCAGACAATCGTTTAAAATATTCCCGGGTACCGGCCACATAAAAGGGCTCCCGCAGCTTTCCCACACTTATTATTCTATACAGCAGAGCGACCCGGCCCCTTTCTATGAGAGATGTTTTCCATCAGCGCACACCACATATCGTATTTGCTACTGCTACTAATTATAAATCAAGCAACCGGGCTACACTATCTGCTGCTCTCCCATTTGTGAAGATTTGGCCTGAGCGTCCAGACTGGTACCTCAGCAGATATCCCCATAAAAAAATAGGCGGTACTCACCAGCAAAAAAGCACAAAAAATCTCCCTGCTTGACAGAGAGATCTTCTTTAAATACTACCCCTGTGCTCTCGGTTATTCCACCCGGGCTCCGAGTTGGCGCAGCTTCTCCTCAATATTCTCATAACCGCGGAATATATGTTGAGCCCGTTCTATTTCTGTAACCCCCTGAGCTGCCAGCCCGGCCAATACCAGTGCAGCTCCGGCCCGTAGGTCAGTAGCTTTGACCCGAGCGCCATACAATGTTTTAACTCCCTGGACCACTGCCGTGTGTCCTTCCACCTTGATATGAGCTCCCATCCGTTTCAATTCATCTACTATCTGGAAACGGTTTTCAAATACATTCTCTACAATCACACTGGAGCCTCTGGCCATGGATAAGAGAGCCATCATCTGCGACTGCATGTCGGTTGGGAAGCCAGGATAAGGAAGGGTTTTGATATCCGCCGGCAATATGCAATCCCCGGCTCTCACCCGAATACCTTCATCGAGTTCATCGACAACGGCACCGGTTTCCTGAAGCTTGGCGATGATAGGATACAGGTGCGTAGGGATGATGTTCTCAACGGTTACATCACCCTGGGATATTACGGCTGCCGCCATAAAGGTTCCCGCTTCTATTCTGTCAGGAATTATGGCATAGCGCCCGGCGCGCAGTTCATTAACCCCTTCAATCTTTATGAGGTCAGTTCCGCCGCCACGGATTCTTGCACCCATTGAATTCAGAAAGTTCGCCAGATCAACGATTTCCGGCTCCTTGGCTGCGTTCTCGATCAGTGTCGTGCCCGGAATGCGAGCCGCCATCATCATTAAATTTTCAGTAGCGCCAACGCTGGGGAAATCAAGATATACCCGAGCCCCACGAGCTTTTCTGGTGCGGGCAAAAATGTAACCGTGCTCTATATCTACTTGCATGCCCATCGCCTGAAGCCCCTTGATATGCAAGTCCATGGGACGAGAACCGATATCACACCCGCCGGGCATAGACACAACGGCTTCGCCCTCGCGGCCTAAAATGCCGCCTAAAAACAGGTTTGATGCGCGCAGTTGTTTGGACATTTCATAAGAAGTCTGAATTTTAATAGGCCCTGAGGGCGGGCAAATTGAGAGACTGCAATCATCGTTCCATCTGGTATTGACGCCCAGATCCCGCAGTAATTCAATCATTACCTCAACATCTCGAATTCGGGGGAGATTGTCCAGAATGGTTTCTCCGTTACCCATTATAGCAGCAACCATCAGCACCAAACCAGCATTTTTGGCTCCGCTGATCCTGACTCGCCCTTTTAGAGGATGTCCCCCTTCGATAGTTAGAGTGTCCTTCACTATTTACACCTCTCGCCTATTTATCCCTGCAGCTCAAGATATAGCTGCTGTTGAAAAGAATCGTATGAAGTATTTAATGCTTTCTCCAGCGCCTGTTTCATACTGTCGCCCTGGCCTAAATAATCCAATATCAAATAAATTTTATCTTCACCATAATTATCGGCAATTATCTCTACGGTTTTTAATGATTCCCAATAAGCTACTCGCTGATCAAGGTTGTCAAATCGCTTTTCGAGAGTCGCTAAATCATAATAAGCCGCCCCGGAGGCACTGGGAAATTCAAACCCAGTAACTTTTTTCTCCACATATTGCGCGATTCCTTCTGTCCACCAGCGATTATAATTGCCATGGCTCATCTCGTCAACCATAAGATGGGCAAACTCATGGACCATGGGCCCTTCCTGGTAGAATTTGTCATCCATGTCATCTCCATCAAGATACGCCTGGGGGGAAAGAATTCTAATAGTGCCTCCCCAGTAAACGCCCATGGCTCTCTCATCCTTGTCCCAGCCAAAACTCTTGGCCAGACTGGTCTCATCGGGATATACGACCAGGGTTATTTTTGAATCCGTCTGGCGATTAAACACGCCGCTTACTGAACTATACGCCTTTTCAGCTGCCTGACTTATCATAGGAATATGCTCAGCATCAACGTCGGTATATTTAATGACATAATGCTCACTCTGCTGTTCCGAAAAGGAAGCCGTTCGCCACCGGGTTTCGGTCTGCACCAGGGTCCGCATCACTAGGTTGTTGTTCCTATAGATGATCCAGCCCAGCAGCAGTATTATCATGATCATTAACATACCGCTCTTTAACGGAGCATCATTCTTTATCCCCAGCATAACCACTCTCTCCCCTCTGTGGCCCATTATACAATGCCGGGTCCACGGAATGGGAAAGTAAATAGTGGTTCTATTCCTTCAAATACTCAGTTACAGCGATTCCTGCCAGAGCTCCATCGCCCACAGCCGTGGCCACCTGACGGGCCGTCTTCCAGCGTATGTCCCCAGCCGCAAATACTCCCGGAATGGATGTCTGCATATTCTCATCGGTGATAATGTACCCCTCCCGGGTTTCCAATAAATCTCCGAAGAAGCTGCTGGCGGCAACCAATCCGATGCTAACAAATAGTCCCTCCACAAAGAGTTCTTCCTGCAAACCGGTCTTAATGTTTTCAATCAGCAGGCGATTCATCAGCTCCTGCCCATCAATATTACGGACAATCGAATCCGTCTTTAGCTCAATATTATGGTTTTCATGCAGGCGCTCCATGGAAGAAAGATTGGCCCGGAACTCATCTCGGCGATGGATTAGATAGACCTTGGAAGCTATATCAGACAGATATAGTGCTTCTTTTACGGCACTGTCACCGCCGCCCACTACCGCCACAGGCACTCCCTGAAAGAAAGATCCGTCACAGGTAGCACAATAGGAAACTCCACGGCCCATATACTCCTGTTCTCCAGGTATCTGCAACTGCCTCCGTCGCGCTCCCGAAGCGATGATGATTGACCTGCAAGTGTAAGCCTGCTGGTTGGTCTTTACCACGAAGCTTTCACCGTCTATTTCCAGACCCCGAACTTCCTCCCACCTCAGCTCGGCTCCAAAGCGTTCCGCCTGGCGCCAAAAATCCTGCATCAGTTCACTGCCGTCCACTCCAAAAGGAAATCCAGGATAGTTTTCAATAAGATCGGTTATAGCGGCATTGCCGCCGAGCACCCCCGACTCCAGTATCAGGGTCTTGAGTCGGGCCCTTCCGGTGTATAAAGCAGCCGTTAGACCAGCCGGCCCGCTGCCAATTATTACTACATCATACACAAACTGGTCTCCTTTCATGCTAAAAAATAAAAACCCTGACCAGGCGGCCAGGGTTGATTGAAGCTATTTGAGGTATTTCAAAGGATTAGAGAAAGACCCACCTGATAGCACTTCAAAATGCAGGTGCGGTCCGGTAGTGCGACCAGTCATTCCAACGGCGGCAATCGCTTCACCCTTGGCAACATTTTGGCCTACTGAAACTTTGAACGTTGAGCAGTGCGCATATCTGGTAACTACTCCGTTACCGTGGTCAATAATTACAAAGTTACCATAACCGCCCTGGCTTCCCGTAAAGGTCACATAACCTGAATCGGCTGCACGGATAGTGCTTCCCACCGGAGCACAAATATCCAGGCCGCTATGGCTTCCACTAAAATACTGTGAAATAGAACCGGATAAAGGCCAATCGAGATCACCGGTCGATGATACCGCTCCTCCGCCACGGGAAGCAACCTGAACCTGGCTGCCCTTAACAAGGACCTTGGATATCATAGCCTTGATTATTTTTTCTTCTTTAACTTCTTTTTTATCTACGACTCCGTTGACTTTGGTAGCAACGTAGACAATATGCCTTTCGCCTGGCTGCCCGTCCTGGGTTACTCGCACGCTGCTGCTGGCGCCGGGATCAACAACGACTTTGACATCATAGGGTATGGATTCATCTCTTTCCCCTTGCACCTGTGCTAATACCGTCACGTAGGGCTTGGACTTGACCAGCACCAGTTCCATTCCCGGTTTAAGACGGTCACCGTCTAGCTGATTGACCTGGGTTATGTCCTTAACGTACATATCGTTGCGGCGTGCAATCGCCCAAAGCGAGTCGCCTTCTTGGACAACATATTTTTCAGGGCACTTGGTCCCGGTAGTCAATAGATCATAGGCCTGCTTCTCAGTCATCAGCTGGTCAGCCAATACCTCTTCATCATTGATTTGTACTTCTTCTCCAAATTTTACATCAACCAGAGTCTCTCCCTGCTCGACTTTGCTCCCAGCCGCCTTGAGGGTTTCCAGTACATTCTGGGCCGCCTCTTGATTCTCAAGCCACGCTACACTCTGGCCTTTTACCACTATGGCCGCAGCCATTATTTTCATGTTCATAGCTATTCTCAGGGATGTTTCAACATCCTGGGCCGCTACCAGATCACCGCGTTTAGCAAAAACAAATTTGAAATCGATATCATTGGCCATGTTTAACTGGCGCTGCATTTTGTTTTCCTGATCGATTTTTAGATTCTCAAGGGCTAGATCTATTTGGCTTTTGTCTTTTACAAGGAAGGCTTTGTTACCATCAATATAAACACTGTAGGCGGGCGTCCTGAAACCTAGGCACCAAATGAGCGAAATGGCTATGACAAGAACTAGAGCGATACCGGCGGGCCACAACCGCTTGTTGTCTTGTAAATAATCCAGCATAAATTATACTCTCCATCATAAATTTTCAACATTTGATATTTCTACTTATACTAAAGAATTTCCTGCTTTTTCGTCTTGTTTTTGGAAAGCCTTTTTCTTACATCCAGGTATATTCCGGCTTCTATGCGCTTTCTATGCATAATACAGGTTGTCGAATGAGGTCGCTGAAGCGTCCCTTCCGCAAGGAAATTGTTGGCATGGCAGCCCCCCCCACAGAAGTAGCGCGCCCAACAACTCTGACAATCTTCCTTACTTCCCAGGTGGCTCCTGCCAAGAAGCTCTTTTACCGGGGAACTGACTTTTCCATCGGCAACATTTCCCATGATAAACTGTTCAAGACCAATAAGCTGATGGCATGGATACAGGTCCCCCTCCGGGGTAACGGCCAGGTATTCAACCCCGGCTCCGCAGCCGGTAAAGCGCTTGGCCAAGCAGGGACCTTTTTGCAGGTTCAGGTTAAAATGAAAAAAATTGACCGGTTTTTCTCTCTGTGAATACTGCCATACTAATTCGGTCAGCTTTTCATATTCATTCAGAACCGCTGGCAGATCGGCTTCCTTGATAGCGAAATCTTTGTCAGCTCCGACCGCCGGCTCCAGTGAGATTGATTCAAAATCCATTTCAGCCAGGTGGCGGAAATCTTCTGCAAAGTCAATCGTACCCCGGGTAAACGTACCTCTAACATAATAACTGGCCGGCCCCCGGCTAACCAGGGCTTTAATTTTGGGTAAAATCAGGTCGTAGCTTCCGCTGCCGTTTTTCATGATCCGGTTTGAATCATTGGTCTCCCGCCTGCCATCCAGGCTCAGAACAACAGATAGTCCGTTTTCGAGAATAAAATCATTGATCTCCTGGTTTAGAAGCGAAGCGTTTGTGGTGAGTGTAAAATGGATCTGCTTGCCAAAAACAACAGCCTGGCTATGCCCATAATCTACTAGATCCTTTACCAGTCGGAAATTGAGTAATGGTTCTCCCCCAAAAAAATCCACTTCCAGTCGTCCTACGCTGCCGCTTTGTTCCAGAAGAAAATCGATCGCCTGCCTGCCCACATCTACTGTCATCAACTTCTCGCCCCCGCCAAAATCACCCTGGGCGGCAAAACAATAGCGACATTTCATATTACATTGGTGGGCAACATTCAGGCACAGTGCTTTTACCGGAAAATTTTCATAATCAAGATTTACAGGTTCAGGTACAGTAAAAAGAGCGCCCTGGCGAACAGCTTCAACAACATCTTGCAGAGCATCGTCTACTTCTATGGTGGGAAACTCCTGTAAACAATGTAGCCTTGCGGCTTCCTCATCACCATGATGATAGGCAATAAGCTCCAAAAGGCGCATCCCGACCTCATCAAGAAGGTGGACCGCCCCGCTGTTTACGTCCAGGCAAATAATCATATCATTCCATCGGTATGTATGAACGTGAGCGGCAAAGTTATAGTCACTTGGGCAGATCATTTATCTCCTCTTCTTAAACCCACAAAAAAAGGGGGCCTTACCCCTGACTCTCTAGTTTTCTTCTTTACAGCAAACCTGATTTCCTACCGTACAGGAAGTTTTACAGGCTGACTGGCATGATGTGGCACATTCCCGGCAGTTCATCTGCTCAGGCTCTCTTTTGAGTGTTGGTTTTACTATGGTCTCCAGGTGTTTCTTCATCCTTCCAACTCCTTCCCAATAGTCTAAAAGAATTTGAAGTCGATAAAAACCAGTCTGATAAAGAGGATCAGGCATTTTCCCCTTATCGTTCCAGGTCTGGCAAGACCGGACCTGTTAATTTTATATGCTAGCAGTAAAGCCTGTCAATCCTAATTTCCCGTAATTATACCAAATTCCCGCAAATTATCTGCATCACCAGGATCTTATTCGGCTTTTTTTGCACAGTACGGCTTCGCCAATAGATAGGATTAATTTAGCTCAGTATAAGCGGCCTTACCGCTTTATCTCTTGCCTAATCCATAAAAAGACTCCTATATATA